>CAZQGN010000004.1:0-129208 GCA_964592865.1 uncultured Chloracidobacterium sp.
ACTGATAAGTACGGAACCACTTGGTTGTGAGTTGTGACGATTCTCTTATCTGCTAAAATCTCGGCAAAAGCGAACCCTTTCGGCTCGCTGTTGTGAGTTGTGACGATTCTCTTATCTGCTAAAATAGATCGAGCAAGCCGCTCGGCTACTAACCGTTGTGAGTTGTGACGATTCTCTTATCTGCTAAAATGGCTGCAAGGCTACAAGCTCTCGGTCAGAAGTTGTGAGTTGTGACGATTCTCTTATCTGCTAAAATGTCTTCGTTCCACGCCGCGGTTATCGGTAGTTGTGAGTTGTGACGATTCTCTTATCTGCTAAAATTGAAAAAAATGCACATCCACATGTTATTAAGTTGTGAGTTGTGACGATTCTCTTATCTGCTAAAATACACCGGCCGTAAAGTGTTGGTGAAATTGGGGTAACCGCCTCGGAGGTTCAGAAAAAACTGAGCTGAAGAGGCGGTTCTTCAGTTTTCTTGGGCATTTTTCCATAAAATGTCTTCATTCGTGCAAACTGCTTTTCTGTAACCCTGAGTATACGGACATTACCCTTTTCAGGCAACGCCCAGGTAACGCGCTTTTCGTGGACATCGGCGTTCTCGTCGCTGGCGCAGTGCCGCCCGTAAACCGAAAACTGCATCATCGTAAATCCGTCCTTTAGCAGGAATTTGCGAAAGATCGCGTACCGCTTTCGGGCAAGCTTAGTATCCGTCGGCAGATCAAACATTACTACCATCCACACAGTATCGAGTCCTCCAAAATATCTCATAGTTTAGGGAACAGCGGCCGATCGGCCTCGCGTGAAAAATACTGCTTGACCGACGCGGCATAGAGCCCGATCGCGACCAGCAGCGGCATCTTGCGCCCGTCGAGGATGCAATCGTTACCAAGGACACTGAGCAGGTCGGCCTTTGTCGCCGGATCGAGCCGAAACTCGGGTTCCGAACCGTCGGAATCGGGCTGCAGTTCGCGTTCGATGGCAAAGACACGCTGGTCGATGAACGGCCGCAGAGGTTCCATCAGGTCGTCGGCCAACGGCATCGGGTTGTATTGGTTATTGTGATGGATGCCAAATGCCGGGTGCAGGCCGGTCGACACTATCGCCCGTGCCATCGAAGCACGCATAATGGCGTAGCCGTAGTTGAGCAGTTTGTTGGCGTCATCGGATTCGCGGTCGCGGCGAAATTCGCTTCCGAACAATTTCTGCCAGTAGAGCCGTGCCGCGTACGCCTCGAGGTTTTTGGGGTCGCCGCTCGGTACGCGTTTGGCGATCTCGGCCAGTGCGGTGCCGTCCTTGCCCGCGAGCGACAGCGAACGTGACTGATTGCCTATCTTTGCCGAAACGATCTGCGACCAGAGGCGTTTCCGCTGCGGTGCCGAGATCGCCACTTGTTGCTGGAGCGTCTTGTTCTGGGTCGAGTGCCCCGAAAACGGGATCGACACCGACGCCGGCAGGTGCTTGGCGTCGGTGAATATGAGAGCGACGTTGGCCTCGGCAAGGTACGCGATCAGCCCGGACGAAAGCGTTATCTGCGGACTGTCGATGATCAGCACCCCGAGGTCCTCGATCGGCACCGACCCGAGTGTTTCCTTGTCCTTTTCAATTACAAGCTGCCTGTGTTTCGAGTGGACATAACAGCCATGCGTCGATATTTCAACCGTTCGTTTAATCATTAGCTTGGGTAAGACGCCCAAGCGGATCGACCTGAAGTTTACGGATCACCTTTTTTAATCCAGACGAACTCTTAAGTGCAAAAGTCACGCCCGGTATATAATCAGACCCCGTATCTTCCAACGGCCGGATGTCGATCCTGACATTCTTGCCGCCTGACATCTTCTGAACGCGATAAATACGCAATCGGCCGTCATCTCCCAAAAACTCGACATAGTCGTTTGCGCACAGCGAGAACAGTTTTCGCCAATCAGGCCCAAGCCCGGCCGGTTTCCACCCGCGTTGTGCCGCGTAAAATCGGGGTACAAGTACTGCCTTACGCTCGTCGGTCTGTAAATTTTCGAATATCTGGACGTGGTGATTTCCGGCAAGCGGATAGTACTTATATTCCTTTCCGCTTTCGTCCTTGACCGGAACCAGGGTCTCAGGCGACATCGTCACGTAAATGCGTGTCTTGCGGATCGGCGTTTTTCCGTCAGCGTGAAGCAGCGGATCATTCTCGTCGCCGAAGGCCTTTTTGGCATCACCGTTGAACAGCGCCAACCTTGCTTTCACAAGTTCCTTGATCGAGCCGTCAACGATATTTTCGACCATTTTCGGCGTCATCGCGGACAGTTCCTTTTTAGTGACGTAAACGCCCGGTGTTACGGTTGGCCCGTAAGCCGTTTCCTCGACAAACTGGCTTCTGATACGTCGGGTCGGAGCATGTGAAACCACCATCGAGCTCAAAATGCTCTCGACATCGCTCAGGAAGCTTTCCCACGGAAGCTCAAAGCCGGACAATATTCGCTTCATTCGATCGCGGTTTTGACCTGCCAGTTTTGAAATGTACTGGTACAATCCGCGATCGGTAAGCGCGATAACGATCGCATCGACCGCGTGGTGACGATGATCGGACCTGTTCTTAACGTCAACATCACCTTGCGACAGCAAAGCGTTGACGTGCCATACGTGCCGGAGATTGGCGGTTGCTCCACCCGCCACGACCTGAACATACTTGTTCTCGTCCGGGCTGTAAGGAAATAGTTGACGCAGGTATCCGCGGACCTCCTTACAGATATAGCGCGTATCGGACAACTGACGTCCGGCCCAGTCCATATCATCGAGTTCTTTCTTAGACTGCTCAAATTTTCTGACCTTGGGCGGTGGCAGGGTCTTTACGCGTTCCATCAATTCGAAGAACGCCTGGCTCTCACGGTCGTAGATCTCGCCAGGTGCCTGATTTCGCTTTACCTCGCGGTTAAATTTGGCGTCGCATATGGTCTTATTCATATACGAATCGTCAAAACACCTGCTGAACGGAATTATGTGCTCGATATCGACCAGTCCGTCATCAAGCAATGCCTCGGGCGGAATATTTTTGCCGGTGTACGGGCATTGCCCGCCTGATTCTTTCCACAGCCGATATTTCAATTTGTCCGTGGATGAAATATTTTCGAGGTTGAATTTTTGCTTGAAAAACGCTTCGGCTTCTTCGTTTGCCTTTTTATTGGCCGCCTGCTGCTTCATTGCACGCTCTTTTTGCAGCTTGGTCATTTTCAGGTCGCGTGCCATTTCGAGCCTGATCTCATCGGGCCGCCCATATTCGCGTATGATCGCATTGACGACTTTTCGGACCTCGCAGAGGGCCTTGAATACGATCGGGTTTCGCAGGTCCTTCGGCGGCAGAGCGAGCCTTACCGTGTCGTCCGATCCATAGGTCTTACGATGGTCGCCGTAAACCTCGGTTGCCGCCTCGTCATAACGTTTGCCCTGCATCATCAGCGGCAGAACCTTGCGGATCGCTTTTAGCGACAATCGGCTGTAGCCGTCCTCGAGCTTATGCCATACGCCAAACAGCTTATCGATAGTTTCGTCGTCAAACTGCCAATGTTCACGGAGTCTTCGCCTTAATCCAAACTCGTTGTCGATGCGAAACAGTTCTTCGATCAGTCGGTCCTGCTGCTCCGGCGTAAAGTCGTCCCAGGGCTTATTGGACTTCTTCAGAGCCTTTCGGAAATGATATGCGGTCGAATTGCCCTTTATTTTCTTATCGTTCGCCTCTAGATTGATCCTGACGTCATCGCTTAGTTTCAAGACCTTTCGGATCTTTTCAAACTTGAGTACTTCGGTATTCTCAAGCTCTTTGACGAGTAATTCCTTTTCAATATCTTTCAGCGGCCGCCAATTCAGGGTAGTGCGGTCCTGCAGCTGTAGATTGTTCAAGTCCTGCCAATATCGGTATCGCTGAGCTTCCTGCCGGGCAAGGTCACACCGCTTTTTATCGGGTTCGAACGAGCATTTGCCGATCAAACCGCGTTGCGAGCGAAGCGGCCGCTGGTAGAAGATAGTATTTTTGACTTTCAGTTTCAGGTCGTCTGAGAGCAGATCAGCGTAATAAGCACGCTGGCTGGACCAAATTGCTTCAAACTCGTCCTCGGTCATTGCCCGATGTGTAAAATGTTTTCGTTTCTTTTCCTTGGTGCTCAACAAATGGCCGATGGTTTTGAATTCGCCCGATGCTAACTCCTCACGGATACGCGCTATACCGCCGAGAACTTTGCCGTCCTCATTTGCATCGCCGGACTTTCGATTGCTGAGAAATCCACGCCTTTTCGACAAATGATAAAGGGTTCGGCCGATCTCATAGGGTTGGAGTTTGTCGGACAAGGCCCGAACCCGCAATTCATAAGGATCGCCCAATTCGTGGAACACCTCGGCCGATGCACTTGGCTCTATCGGCGGCAAAAGTCCATAGTCGGACAGAATGTTTCTCAGGTCGTTTCGCCGTTGTGCCTTGCGCCGTACTAATCGCCGTTGTCCTCTGGACGTGCGTCGCTTGTGGTTTTTCGGCGCATTGGTCTTATCCTCGGTAGTGGCAGGAAAGATCCGAACGCCGGCAGCAGTTATGTTTCGTGATATGAATTTTCCGTTATCGGCGAGTTCGGTCGTTAGCAATGCCCAACCGACCGAAGTGACGCCTAGATCGAGTCCAAGTACGGTCTTGCTTTGAGTCATGGGAACACTCCAAAATTTAGCTTGAAAATTTGATTGACCTAATATAGCATAGTTAAATCTTAGCAGATAAGAGAATACGTAACTTCTTATAACAAGAATGATTTCGTAGGATATCCGGTAACGGTAACCCCGGCCCGCGTGGAAACACCCGGGCCATTTTTGTGCTTGTTTTTGGGGACATAAATGCTCTCAGCGATCTTCCAAAATGGCGAGATCGCATCCGACAAGCGTTGCGTGTGTGCAACGAACGTTGATTCTTGACACGAATGGTAAAATAGAATTAGAGGTCGATTTTGGAGATCGTTATGGAAAAGAGTCGAGTGAGTCTGGTAAGTCTAGCGAGTCTAGCGAGTCGAGTGTGTCTATCGAGTCGAGAGAGTCTGGTGAGACCGTCAGGACAGCCCGGACAGTCAGGACACTCGGGACATGCAGGACACGCAGGACACTCGGGACACGCAGGACAGTCGGGACACGCAGGACACTCGGGACACGCGGGACACGCAGGACAAGCAGGACAGTCAGGACACTCGGGACAGCCGGGACAGTCAGGACAGCCCGGACACGCAGGACAGTCCGGACAGTCGAGCGAGTCTGGCGCGTTGAGCAAGTCGGGTGTGGATTATTGTTTTTCGAGTATTACCTGGGCGATCGCGTGGTCGGCGGTGTGTGAGAGGGCGATGTGGACGGTGTCGGCACCGAGGGCGTCGAGCAGGCGTTTTGCCTCGCCGGTGACGTTGAGCGTCGGCACGCCGCCGCTGCCCGAGACGACCTCGACATCGAGCCACGAGATCTTGCCCCGCCAGCCGGTTCCGAGGGCTTTTAGGAACGCCTCTTTGGCCGCAAATCTCGCCGCGTACGACTGGGCGGCGGCGACGCCCTTGCTGTCACAATAGTCACGCTCGGCCACTGTAAAGACGCGCGTCGCGAACCGCGGCGTTCTTTCCAACGCCTCGCGTATGCGATAAACTTCCACAATGTCGATGCCTGTCGAGATGATCATTAGTGAAGACACGAGTTTAACCGAAAGCGGTTTCGTTTGGCGAGAGCGGGGCGGCGTTAAGGTGCTGGTCTGCAAGCCGCTCGAGGACGCGGGCTTTGCCAACGGGTTTTCGACGCGGCTCGGCGGCGTGTCGCCTTTTCCTGACGGCGACCTCAATCTCGCGGGTTTTAACGAGGATACGGCCGAGAATATCTATGAGAACCGCCGAAGGTTCCTGAGCGTTTTTGACGGCGAATACAAGCTCGCGATGGTCTGGCAGGTGCACGGCAGCGACATCAAGGCCGTTCGCGATATGAGTGACATCGGCGACTCGGAGGAGAATGCCGACGCCGTCATCTCGAACGTCCCGGGCGTTCTGGCCGGTGCCAAGACGGCCGACTGTGTGCCGGTGCTGATCGGCGACCCGCGGACCGGTGCCTTTGCCGCCGTCCACGCCGGCTGGCGCGGAACCGTAAGGTCGATCGTCAGCAAAACGGTCGCGGCGCTTGGCGCTGAGTTCGGTTCCGACCCGGCGGACCTGATCGCCGCCGTCGGGCCCGCCGCGTGCGGGCGAAACTACGAGATCGGCCAGGACGTGATCGACGATTTTGCCGCGAGCTTCGCCGACAGCGGGCGTTACTTTGAACCGACGCGTCCGGGCCACGCGCTTGTCGATCTGCACGCGGCCAACCGCGACCAGCTGATCGCGGCCGGCGTCGGCGAAGAGCGGATATTTACCGCACCGTACTGCACGATGGAGCGGCTCGACCTGTTCTTTTCGTACCGCAAAGAGAAAAAGACGAACGGCAAGACCGGTCGTCTTTTGTCAGTGATCGGGCAGCGGCAGCCGGGCTAGTTGACCCTTGCCGTGAGCGTAACCTCTTTGGTCTTAGGCGGATAGCAGACCTCATCGGTGCACGCCTGGTACTTGACCGCGACGCGGACCGAGACGCGGTTGCCGCGAAACGTCGTCGGGACCGTTATGTTAAAGCCGAATGAGGTTCGGCCCTCGTAAACGTTGATCGTATTTTCCGAGAACGAGAATTTGCGGTTCTTGCCCCGCGGATAGCTGACCGGGCCGATCTTGACGCCCGGAGCCGAAGCCCGCACGACGGTCGCCACCGCATATTCGCTGTTCGGGCGGTTCGAGTTGACGTGCAGCCCGCCCGGAATGCTGAGGACGACGGTCGCCCGTGCCGCCTTTCCGCGGGTGACGGCACCGCCCGCGATCGATCCGCTGACGGATTGGGCACTGATGTTTGAAAACGCGGCCGCGGCCGCCATTAGGACAATTACAAGACTCAGGTTTTTGATCTTCATAAATATATTTTGATTATTTTACGATAAATGACGCGATCATTGCCTCGACCTTGGCGCCGAGATCCTCGTTGATATCCTCGAGCGTGCGGGCCTTGAGTTCGACCACGGAGCCGTCCTTTTCGGCCAGTTTGTACACTTCGCGAAACCCGACGCCCTTTTCGACCGACTCGGCCTCGACGACGACGTACTTGCGGCCGTCGATGACCTCGGGCGTTTCGGAAACGGGCCGCACCGCCTCGCGAAGAGCCGCGACGGCGTATTTCAAATTGCGGTTGCGGTAAACGCGTGCCTCGAGCCTCGCGGCCTTGAACTCGGACGCCTCGCCGACGCCGAAATCCTTGGAATACGCCTCAAACTCAAGCCCGTCCGGCGGAGCGATGACGTTCAGAAATCCCTCGGGCTTTTCGACCGAGAACCACTCGCTCTCGACCGTCTCGGGCTCGAACGCCTCGGCCGCGACCCGCTTGATGCGCGTCGATGCATAGACCATCAGGGCGACGAGTATCAGTCCGGGGATCAGAAGTTCCATATAGATCGTACGCGGCCGGTGCGGCCGGCGTTTATTCGCTGCTGCCGGCGGCCGTACCGCGGGCCTCGTCCATCGCGGCCAGTTGGCCGCACGCCGCGTAAATGTCGCGGCCCCGCGGCTGCCGCACGTAAGCGGACACGCCGCGAGATTCCAAAATGCTCTTAAAACGTTCGACGCTCTCGGGTGTCGACGAGTTGTAGTCGAGTTTTTCGGCGCCGTTGTGCGGAATGAGGTTGATCTTGACCCGCGACAGTTGATAGCGGTCGAGAAGGCGGGCGAGTTCGGCCGCGTCCGCCGGCGAATCGTTGACGCCGCCGAGCATCACGTACTCAAACGTGAACCTTTCGCCGCGTCGAAGCGATCCCTCAAATTCCTTGGCGGCCGACATCAGTTCGCCGAGGTCCCAACGCTTGTTGATCGGCATCAGCTTGTCGCGAAGCTCATCGCGGGCCGACGAAAGCGATATCGCAAGATGCGGCCGGTTTTCGAGCCGGGCAAACTCGTGGATCTTCGGCACGATGCCGGCCGTCGATATCGTCACGCGGTTGGGCACGATGAAAAGCCCGTTCTCGTCGGCCATGATCTCGAGAGCAGCGATCAGGTTCTCAAAATTAAGGAACGGCTCGCCGGCTCCCATTCCGACCAGATTGGTGCCGTGCGGCGTCTCGCCGCCGATGCCGTAAACGTCATTGAGCACGATGATGATCTGTTCGACGATCTCGCCGACCGCCAGGTTGCTGAGCAGGCCGAGCTTGGCCGTCAGGCAGAAATCGCATTTGAGCGGGCAGCCCGACTGTGACGAAAAACAGATCGTATCGCGGCTCTCGGACGGGATAAAGACCGTCTCGACCGGGTTGCCGGCGGCGGTTTTCATCAGATAGCGTCGTGTGCCATCGGTCGAGATGTATCGCGCCGTGACCGTGAGCCGCGAGATGTCGGCCGCCTCGGCCAGCCTCGCCCGAAACCGCTTTGGCAGATCGGTGATGTCGTCAAACGAGCGCAGGCGCCGCTGGTGGATGGCCTTAAAGATCTGATCGGCGCGGTAACGCGGCTCGCCGAGTTCGGCGGCAAGCTCAACAAGCTCGGCCGGCTTGAGGCCCGTAATGTGTATCTTCTCGGTCACAGCCTATTATTTTAGCGTAAATGGGCCGAATGTGCTTGCCGGCCAACTTTGCTAGAATCTCAAACGGGAGATCGTGATGGCGGGCATTCACCGAATTGCGTTGATAATGTTGGTGTCGGCCGCGGTGCTTTCGGCGGCCGGATGCGGGTTTGTTTACCAGCGTCCCACGGCCGAGCGGGCTCCGGGCGACACGCCGCCGGCGGCGCCCGCACCCGGGACCGGGCTTCTGCCTTTCGGCAACCCGACGAACGCGACCGCCGATCCGGCAAACGCTGATAATTACCTTATCGTCCGCGGGTCGGCCGTCATCTCGTACAACAACTCACGCGGAACGGCCAACTGGGTCGCGTGGCGGACACGTGCCCGCGACCTCGGCGAGTCGATCCCGCGAAGTATGTTCGAGCCGGATCCGGCGTTGCCGAAGGGGTTTCGCCGCATCGGTTATTACGATTACTCAGGCAGCGGTTACGACCGCGGCCACCTGCTGCCGAGTGCCGATCGATTCGGCAACCGCGAGCAGAATGCCGAGACATTTTATCTCTCGAACATAGTTCCGCAGGCCGGCGACCTCAATCAATTTCCCTGGAATGAACTCGAATCATATGCGAGGTCACTCGTGCGGCGGGGCAGCGAACTCTATACGATCGCCGGCGTCTATGGCGATCAGGAACGGATCAAGGGCAAACTGACCGCACCGACGAACTGCTGGAAAGTGATCGTCGTATTCCCGCGGGGACAGAGCGTCGATTCGATAACCAATATCACGCGCGTCATCGCCGTCGATATGCCCAATATCGAGGGCATCGCCGATGATCGTTGGCAAAAGTACCGAACGACCGTACGGGCGATCGAGCAAAAGGCGGGCGTCGATCTCTTTAGCACGCTGCCGCGTGACCTGCAGGACAGGATCGAGACGCGAGCCGACGGCAATTGAGAAACGCTGCCGCTGGTGTAATATGTCGTTATGAAAACACTGATACTGACGCTGCTGATCACACTATTTTCGCTTCAGACCGTTATGGGCCAAACACCGAAAGAAGCCGACCCGAAGGACGTCGCATCGCTCGACGCCATTATGAAGGCCGTTTACGACGTCATCTCGGGCGATGCCGGCGTGCCCCGCGACTGGGCCCGCTTTCAGTCGCTCTTTCACAAGGACGCGCGGCTTATCCCGGCCGGCAAGAACGCGCAGACCGGCGTCTTTGGGGCAAATGCACTGACGCCCGCCGACTATGTGAAGCGTGCCGATCCGGTGTTTGCCAAGGACGGATTTCACGAACGCGAGCTTGCCCGCCACGTCGATATCTACGGCAATATCGCGCAGGTCTTTTCGACCTATCACGCCTTTCGCAAGAGTGACGACAAAACGCCGTTCCTGCGCGGCATCAACAGCTTTCAACTGCTCAATGACGGTAAGCGTTGGTGGGTCGTGACGATCTATTGGCAGGCCGAAACGCCGGATAACCCGATCCCGAAAAAGTACCTCAAATCGCGTGACTAAGGGGCATTTTGCGGGCCTCCGGGCCCGGACAGCCGAGTGAGCACCGGGATGAAACCTGAACAGATATTTACCATCCTAAACCTCGTCGCCATCGCCGGTTGGCTGCTGATCGCGATCCTGCCGCGTTGGCGATACACGCGGATGATAGTGCTTTCGGGTGCGGTGCCGCTGCTGCTCGCGGTGCCGTACACGGTACTGATCGTCTTGTATTTTGGGCAGGCCGAGGGCGGATTCGGCTCGCTGGCCGACGTGATGAAGCTGTTCACAAACGAGTGGGCCGTGCTCGCGGGCTGGATACACTATCTGGCGTTTGACCTGTTTGTCGGCAGTTGGGAGGTCAAGGACGCGCAGGAGCGAAACGTGCCGCACCTCTGGGTCATACCGTGTCTGGTGATGACGTTTATGCTCGGCCCGATCGGGCTATTGGCATACAGCGTCCTGCGTTTGTTTCCGCAGAAGGGCGACGACGTGATCTGAGCGGCAGGCAGGCGCGCGAGCGGCCGCCGAAGCGGCCGCTGACGTTTGCTTGCGGTCTATAACAGGATCGCCGCCTGTGCCGCCGCCAGCCTGGCGATCGGCACGCGGAACGGCGAGCAGCTGACGTAGTTCATTCCCAACTTGTGACAGAACATTACGCTGTCGGGGTCGCCGCCGTGCTCGCCGCAGATGCCGACCTTCAGCTTCGGCTTTTCTTCGCGGCCGCGTTCGATGCCCATGCGGATCAGTTCGCCGATGCCGTCGGTGTCGATCGTCTGGAACGGATCGTACGGCAGGATGCCGAGGTCGAGATATTTCGGCAAGAATCCGCCGATGTCGTCGCGGCTGAACCCGAAACTCATCTGCGTCAGGTCATTGGTGCCGTAGCTGAAAAAGTCGGCGACCTTTGCCATCAGTCCGGCGCGGATCGCGGCCCGCGGCGTTTCGATCATCGTACCGTAGAGATACGGTATCTTTTTGACCTTCATCTTGGCGCAAACCTCTTTGTAAACGCGGTCGACGACGAGCTTTTGATGCGACAGCTCGTTGAAGGTGCAGGTGACCGGGATCATGATCTCGGGCAATGCCTTCTGGCCGGCCTTGATCAACTCGGCGGTCGCCTCAAAGATGGCCCGCACCTGCATCTCGGTTATCTCGGGATAGCTGATGCCGAGGCGGACGCCGCGATGGCCGAGCATCGGGTTGTTTTCGTGAAGGGCGATCACGCGGCGCTTGAGCACGTTCATACTGATGCCGAGAACTTTGCTCAGTTCCTGCAGTTTGGCCTTGTCGTGCGGGACAAACTCGTGCAGCGGCGGGTCGAGCAGACGGATGGTGACGGGCAGGCCCTTCATTACCTTGAGCGTGTCCTTGATGTCCTTTTTAACGTATTTCGCGAGCTGATTGAGTGCCTCGCGGCGTTCTTTTTCCTCCTTGGCGACGATCATACTTCGCAGGTGGAAGAGCGGTTCCTCGCCGCCCTCGCCGTAGAACATATGCTCGGTCCTAAACAGGCCGATGCCCTCGGCACCGAATTTCATCGCCTGTGTCGCATCCTCGGGCGTTTCGGCGTTCGCGCGGACGCCGAGCACCTTGACCTTGTCGACCAGCTTCATCAGCTGGGTGTACGAGCGGTTCTTGTCGAGGTCGATGGCGACGAGCGGCATCGTGCCCTCGTAAACAAGGCCCTTGGTGCCGTTAAGGCTGAGCCAGTCGCCCTCGTGGATGACAGTGCCGTCCTTGGTCTTGAATGTGCCGGCTTCGCGGTTGATCTCGATATCGCCGCAGCCGACGATACAGCATTTGCCCCAGCCGCGGGCGACCAGTGCGGCGTGCGAGGTCATTCCGCCCTTGGTGGTCAGAATGGCCTGCGATTTGTGCATGCCGTCGACGTCCTCGGGTGAGGTCTCCTCACGAACGAGGATCACCTTTTCGCCCTTTTGTGCCCACGTCACGGCGTCGGCTGACGAAAACACGACGCGACCGAGAGCACCGCCGGGGCCGGCGGGCAATCCCTTGGCGATCGGTTTGGTGACGACCTCGGCCTTGGGGTCGAGCATCGGCAGCAGCAGCTCGACCAATTGGTTGGGTGCGACACGCATGACCGCGGTCTTGATGTCGATCAGCTTTTCGGCGTACATCTCGGCCGCCATTCGGACCGCCGCGACGCCGTTACGCTTACCGACGCGGCACTGCAGCATATACAGTTTGCCGCGTTCGATGGTGAACTCGATGTCCTGCATATCCTTGTAATGCCGCTCGAGCCGTTTCTGGAAATCGAACAGCTCTTTATAAAGTGCGGGCATCAGCTTTTCGAGCGTGGTGAATTTGCGGGACTGATCGTTCTTGGAATACTCGTTGACGGGCGCCGGCGTGCGAATGCCGGCGACGACGTCCTCGCCCTGGGCGTTGACGAGAAATTCGCCGTAAAATTTGTTCTCGCCCGAACCGGGATCGCGGGTAAAGGCAACGCCCGTGCAGCAATCTTCGCCCATATTGCCGAAGACCATCGCCTGGATGTTGACCGCTGTGCCCCACTCATCGGGGATATTCTCGATCCGCCGGTACTCGATCGCCCGCTTGCCGTTCCAGCTGCTGAAAACGGCGCCGATGCCGCCCCAGAGCTGTTTTTCCGGGTCATCCGGAAACTCGGAACCGAGCACTTTCTTGATGGTCTTTTTATAATCGGCGACCAGCTTTTTGAGGTCGGCCGCGGTCAGGTCGGTGTCGGTGGTATAGCCGTTCTGATGCTTGACGTGGTCGAGCTTTTCGTCGAGCAGTTTGCGAATGCCCTTGCCGCCCTTCGGCTCAATGCCGGCGGCCTTTTCCATTACCACATCGGCGTACATCATTATCAATCGCCGATATGCGTCATAGGCGAACCGCTCGTCGCCGCTCTGTGCGATCAGGCCGCCGATCGTGTGTTCGGTCAGGCCGATGTTGAGCACCGTCTCCATCATTCCGGGCATCGAGCGGCGTGCGCCCGAGCGGACCGAGACGAGCAAAGGGTCTTTCGGGTCGCCAAACTTGCGGCCGGCGAGCTTTTCCATTTTTCGGATCGCCTTATCGGCCTCGTCCCTGAGAGTTGCAGGGTACTTTTTGCCGTTTTCGTAAAAGTGCGTGCAAACCTCGGTCGTGATGGTAAATCCCGGCGGAACCGGGAGTTGGAGGTCAGGGTGGCCGGCCATTTCGGCCAGGTTCGCACCTTTTCCGCCCAGAAGGTTTTTCATCGATTCGTTGCCTTCTGCCTTGCCGCCGCCAAAGAAATATACGAATTTTTGATTTTTATTAGGTTTTGCCATAGGTCAAATATAGAGTGCTATGCAAATTTTAGCGACACGGTGCCGGCGAGAATATGACGAATGTCACAAATTTAAATACTGCCGGCGGCATCCGGAACCGTCCGCCCGGCGAATGACTTCTTTCGACAAAAACGGTAACGTCGATAAACATTTATGGCCGAACATATTTTGGAACGCGAATTGACGCTGGCCCTGCCGAGGGACGAGGCGTTCGCATTTTTTGCCGACGCCGGAAACCTCGAGAGGATCACGCCGCCCGAGTTGAATTTTCACATAATCACGCCTCAGCCGATCGACATCCGGCAGGGCACCCTGATCGACTACAAACTGCGGATGCGCGGCATACCGATGAGTTGGCGCACCGAGATCTCGGTCTGGGAACCGCCGTTTCGATTTGTCGATCAGCAATTGAGAGGGCCGTACACGCAGTGGATACACACGCACACATTCACCGAGGTTTCGCCCGATGAGACGCTGATCCATGACGAAGTGCGTTATCGCCTACCGCTCGAACCGCTCGGCGATATCATTCATTTCCTGATCAGAAAGGAGCTCGATCACATCTTCGACTTCCGGCAAAAGGCGGTCGCCGAGATACTCGGCAAAAAATAAGCCGTCGCATCCGATATTCCGTCCGCACCCTGTTAAGATTAAATGCAGGTAAGGAGTTGAATATTGGCTGTGCAGAAAATTCTGATCGTCGAGGACGAACAACATCTGGCTGACGGTTTGCGGTTCAACCTCGAGGCTGAGGGCTTTGAGGTCGAGGTGGCTGTGGACGGGGCGATCGCGCTTGAACGTCTGGCGGCGACATCGTTCGACGCGGTCGTACTCGATGTGATGCTGCCGAAAGTGGACGGATTTGAGGTCGCCCGTACGATGCGCGAGCGGGCCGATTATACCCCGATACTGATGCTGACCGCCCGCGGCCGGCCCGAGGACGTGCTGATCGGATTTGAAGCCGGGACGGACGATTATCTGGCAAAGCCGTTCGATCTGGAGATATTTCTTGCCCGGCTAAAGGGCCTTTTGCGGCGGCGGCAGTGGCTCGCCGGCGATGGCGGCAAGCCGGCCGTCGAGACCGTGATCAACGTCAACGGCCGCACCATCGATCTGGAAAATCTCGAACTCCGCAACGGCAGCGAGTTGGTCAGGATGACGCTGATGGAGGCCAAACTGCTTCGCTACCTGATCGAACACGAGGGACGAGCCGTGTCGCGCAAGGTCATCCTCGAAGAGGTCTGGGATTTGCAGGAGGACACCGACACGAGGGCGATCGATAATTTCATAGTCCGGCTGCGCAGGCTTCTCGAGGACCAGCCGAACGAACCGAAGATAGTTCAGACCGTCCGCGGCATCGGCTACAGATTCGTCGCCGACGCCGCGAAATGAAGCCTGCTACCTGACGTAGGCGTTAGGTGTCGGAACGTCACCGGCGACGCCCCACGTGAAGTACAGTCCGCCGCCGTCCGAGCTCTTGCGGACATACCAGGTCGAGTCGGACGGACGCCAAATTGCAAAATCGTATTTTCCGTCGCCCTCATAATCGCCGATCACCGGCACATCACCGCTGACGCCCCAGGCTACCGCCATGAAATCATCGTTTGAGCTCTTGAGGACATACCAGACACTGGTCGATGTGCGGAAAACGGCGATGTCCGCCTTTCCGTCGCCGTCGTAATCACCGGCGGCCGTCTTGTCGCCCGCCATACCGAACTGGCGAATATAGAACTGGCTGTCGGAGCTTCGCCACACATACCAGACGCCGGTTGACGGACGGAATATCGCGACATCATCCTTGCCGTCGCCGTCGAAATCGGCCGCCACGGGCCGGTCGCCGTTCGAGCCGAGCGTGCGAACGCTCAGAGAGTTGTCAGAGCTCTGCCGGATGTACCAATTGCCGTCACTCGGCCGCCAGACGGCAATGTCGGCCCTGCCATCGCCGTCGAAATCACCTGGGACCGGTATGTCATTTGCCAATCCGAACTGCGTGAAATAGATCGGACTATTTGTCCGGTCAACAACGAACCAGAGTCCGTTCTCAGGCCGGAAGAATGCAAAATCGGTGAGCCGGTCGCCGTCATAGTCGGCCGGGACGATGGTGTCAGTCGGCCGGGCAAATTTGAGGACAGCGGCCGAACTATTCAGCGACGAAACGTACCAATTCGAATTGCTTGGCCGATAGACCGAAAAATCGGTGCGGCGGTCGCCGCTGTAATCAAAGTAGTTACCCCTGGCGACCTGACAGCTGTTGAGCAGTATCGAAATATCATTCGAACCGAAATTGACCGAGACGATGTCAGGTTTGCCGTCGGTATTAAAATCCGCGACGCGGACGGCATTCGGATTTTCGCCGACCGTCACGTCGTTCGAAGTGACGCGGACGACGTTGGTCCCGCTCATCGCGGTCGCATAGGTCTTGGTACCGCTGTTCAGGAAGTCGGCCGCCGCGATCGATATCGGGTTTGGGCCGCCTGACGGGTTGTTGGACGAGCAAAAGGTGAATATGCCGTTCGCGTTGCCGGTACAGCTGGTCACGCTGTCCGAATTGTAATTGGCCACGATCAGGTCCGCGATACCGTCGCCGCCGAGATCGGCGAGTTCGACGGCGACCGGGCCCGATCCGGTCGCGATATTCTGACTGAGCACGAACGTGCCGTTGCCGTTACCCAAAAACGTCGAGACGCTGTCCGACCCGAAATTGGCGACGATGACGTCCTTGTTGCCATCGGGATTGAGGTTTGCGGTCATGACGAATGACGGCTGTGTGCGGGTACGGATCGACGTGCCGGCCGTAAATGCGCCCGTGCCGGTGCCGAGCAGGACCGAAACGGTCCCAGAGAAAAAGCTGCCGAAGTTGGCGACGATGAGATCCTGTTTCGAATCGTTGTTAAAGTCGGCCGTGGCGATCGAGAGCGGGCTTGCCCCAACAAAGAAGCTGGACGGGGCACCGAAAGTGCCGTTGCCGTTACCCGGATAGATCGCGACCGTGTTCGAACCGGAGTTAGTGACCGCGAGGTCAAAATTATTGTCGGCGTTGAACTTACCGGCGGTTATAGCGTACGGCCCCGAGCCGGCACTCAGCAGCGTTTGCGGCTGCATGGTACCGTTGCCGTTGCCGAGCAGGATCGAAACGTCGTTCGACACCTGGTTGGTCACCGCCAGATCGGCCTTGCCGTCGTTGTTATAGTCGGCCACGGCGACATTGGTCGGATTGATGCCGACCGGGAAATTGGTCGGGGCGAATGACGCCGCGGAACAGCTGCCCGGCGGCGGCGGCGGGATCGGGCCGGTCGTTATATCGATGCTCCAACCGCCGGCGATCGAGCCCGATGTCGTCGTCGCTGATGACATCACGAACAGCCGCCATTCGCCGTTCGGGCTGAAACCGTTGAATACGCTCAGTCCGAAGCCGCCGCCGTAGTACGGCGCAAGCGGTGCCGGTCCGGGGAAGTACTGAGTGGTAAACGTATTATCTGTCGGTTTGTAAGTGCCCGTCACGATCGGTATCGGGACACTGTTTGCCGCCGAGTCGTCAAAGGTCAAATTGACGTTTGAAACCGGAGCACTGCTTCCGGCACCGGCCATCAGGACGAGGCTGCGGCCATTCGGGCTGACGAGCAGGAATCGGGAAAACTGCGGATTGGCCAGGGTCAGGCCGGTGAGCGTTACGTTAATGTCGGTCACACCGCCGGTCTGGCCCGCAACGGAGATCGGTGTTCCGTACGGCGACGCGGGCCGGTTGTTGTCGAACACGCCGATGAACGTGTTGTTGGCGAACGTGGCCGGTGCGCCGTCGGTGGTGATCGACATCGACCAGCCCGAGTTTATGCTGCCCGCACTCGTAGTTGCGTCGTCGGCGACGTAAAGCGTCCAGTTGCCGTTCGGGTCGGTGCCGTTAAACACCGACGCAAAGGTCGCCGCGTTAGGCTGGCTGTAAGGCCCGGCCGGTGCCGGCGAGGGAAATGTGTCAGCGGTGCCGTCGCCGCTGGTCGGCTTGTAACTGCCGGTCTGCGGATCGGTGTTGGTCCCGATCGTGCCGGCCGCGTCATCCGCAAATGTCCAGACACGGTCATCGACATTGATTGTTCCCGAGGCGTCCGAGAGAAAGATGTATTTAGCGCCGGTCGGCCCGACGAGCAGTACGTCGAGGTCGTTCATTCGCTGATGGCTGACGCCGTTGAGCGTGACGGCGACGCGCGTGATCGTCCCGGTCATTCCCGCGACCGTGATCTGCGACGGATAGACCGAGGCGGTCGTCGGCACTGCTAGCGAAGGTACGGCGTTGATCGTCACGCTCGTATTGTTGGAAAAGACCGTATTCGGCGTTACCGGCCGGACCTGAGCGGGCACGGCGGCCGTAAGCGAAAAGACGATCAAGAGAACCTGCAGGATTGCTGACCGGGAACGACCGCTGTGATGGAACATAACTACCTCCGGGATTTCGACTTCTTAGCTGAACAGTATCACCATCCGCGGCCGCATTCAACGCCCCTCTGAGCGTGACTGCCGGCCGACGACCTTGACGGCACCGCGCCATTTTTCATGCAGCTCGAATCGCCATATCTCGATCTCGGGGTCGATGGCGGCGGCAAATAGTTCGACGTCGCGGTGAAAGCTCAACGCCGGTGCCGCCAGATAGACGAGCGACGGGCGGTCGATGATCTCGCGGCCGCCGAAAAGGTCGGCCTCAGCGAGGATGCCGCGCCTCCGCTGAAGCTCGATCTTGCGCCAGTAGTCGGCCGCCTGAAAGATCATCTCGCGGTCGGGTTTGGTCTTGAGTTCGATGATCACAAGACGGCCGTCCTTTCGCAGGGCGAGCAGGTCGATCTTGTCGTTGGACGAGCGAAACTGATTGTAGATCGGGGCGAGTATCAGGTTGTTATCGAGCAGTTTGACGTTGCGGCGAAGTATCGATTCGAGCCACGCCTCAGGAGCGGCCCGGTAATGGCGGTGACGGCGGTTGGGCGGCGAGGCCGAGCGGTGGAGTTCGAGTTCGGCAACGAGCGATGTGAGCTGGTCGGCATTCTCGGCGGACAATATCGGGCGGTTTGGCCCGATGCCGAACCACGTCCGCTCGCGCCCGAGCACGGTTCGTACACGGGCGAAGGGCAGCCCGTTGAAACGCAGCGTTTCGCCCTGCTTTGAATAAACTATGTCGATATTGGCGGGTGAAAGTGCGATGATCGCGGCGGCCGTTTCGCCCGGACGCGGATCGGCCGGCAGGACCAGCTTTTGGGGCCGCTCACGCCACAGTTCGCGGATGGTGCGAGCCGGCAGTTCGACCAGCCGCGGCGGATCGGCCTTTCGCGACACCTCGACGACCGTGATCACGCTTTTCCAGCGGGCGGTAAAAAGCGCGAGCAGCTTTTGCAGGTTTCGGGCGGGACGGCGTTCGGCGATGATCCAGATGTCGAGGATCGGCTTCTTTTTTCGCGTGCTGAGCTTTTCGAACCAGAGTATGGCGGCCGCGGCCATCGTCTCGGCGTTGAGCTTGCCCGTTACATCGGCCATAGCCGCGAAATACCTGCCGTCGCGAGCGAAGGTGATCTGGGCGATGCGGCCATTGTCGGCATTGAGGGCGACCCTCTCGAGCCGGGTGCCGTAATAGCTCTCGGCGATCATCCGGCCGATCTCATTGGCCTTTTGCAGCCGGGCGAGCTCGATCTCGGCCGAAAGCTCGGCCGCCGGCGTTCTCGGGATCAGCCTTATGGCTTGGCGATCCCGGCCGAATGCTCCGGCCACGTCAAGCTCGATCTCACTGCCCTCGATGACAAACCCGTTCAGCCGCCACGTGTGAAACCCCGAGTCGTCCGGAAACCCGAAAAGCGTCTTGCCGTCGAGGATCTCGATGTCGAGCTCGCCGCAGTTCAACGGAAACGAACGCCCGCCCTCGCGGACCAAAAGCCATTCGAAATGGCCGTCGATCAGCGAGCGTAGTTCGTCGGCATCTACCATTGATGGTTTTCGGTAAAATATTTGATCATTGCCGCCGACCAGTCGTCGTAACCCTGTTCGGACGGATGGATGCCGTCGGCAAAAAAGCCCTCGATCCGTACCTCGACCGGCTGCGGGTAATAAAAGACGCGGTCCATATCGCGGGTAAACTCCTTGATATTGGCGTCATGCATTTGCGAGAGTTCCCACAGGAGCTGCTTCGACGGCGGCGGGATCGCATTGGTGTACTTGATCATCGGGCAGTTTGAGATAAAGATCACCGCGTCCGGGTGCCTCGAACGCATAATGCCGATCAACTCGGTCATATCTGTGCGCCATTTCCGCGGGCTCGAGAGCTTCATCACGTCGTTGCCGCCGATGCCGAGCAGGATGTAGTCAAAGGGTTTGTCCGGCATGTGCGGAACGAGTTCGTCGATCGTCCGGCGGGCGGTCACGCCGTTCCTGCCGAGTACGTCCCACTCGACCGGCCGGCCGATGCGGCCGCTTAGATGCGAGGCAAACCGGCCCGCCAAGGCCAGTTCGTGGTTGCGGGCACCGAGGCCGGCGACCGTCGATTCGCCGAGGACGAAGAGTGTGGCGGGATCATCGCCCTCGCCGGCGATACCGGTTTTTGGCCCGGCCGCGTCCGGCAGCACGCCGACCTTCCAACGCGCGATCGAACCCTGCAGAAACAGAAACGGAGCGATCGGGGCGACTATTGCCGCTCCGATCATAAACCTCGTCTGCAGACGCTTTAGGTTGGTCTCGTCCTTGTCCATTGATATCGTTATGTTAGAATTTAAATACTCTAATGCAATTGTCAAATCTACCTAAAACACTGCTTATTCTGGCACTATCGGCCGCGGTTTTTCAGGGCTGCGGCGGCACCGGGACCGGTAACAAGGCCGCGGGCCCGCCGGCCGACGCGCAGCGGACAGAACCGCCGTACGCGAATGCCGAACCTGAAAAATATCAGACCGAGATCGTCGTGACGACGGGCAGCCTCGTTGAGAAGTTCATGGCCGTTCGCAGCGGCGGTAAATGGCGTGTCGATACGGCTTATGGCGACCCGAAACAGGTCACCTCGCTCCGCACTGACAAGGATTACGTGTTGTCGATCGCGACCAAGTCCTACGCCAATTACCAGTCCGGACATGGTTACGACGAACGGGCGAGAATGGTCGAGGACATCACCCGCGGGATGATAAACAGCCGCACCAATGCTGTTTTTGAAAAACTCGGCACCGAGGGCGGCGTGACCAAATACCGCAGATGGGGCGAATCGGGCAAGGACCTCGTGTCGATCGTCAGCTTTGACGAAAAGGCAGGTGTTCCGGTCAAGATGGAGATCTTTAAGAGCACGCCCGGCACCGGCCCGGCCGATGTCACCGTCCAACTCGTAAACTTTAAGGCCGAACCTGACGAGACACTGCTCACGATCCCGAAAGATTTCAAAGAGGTCCCGATCGATGATATGAAAAAGGTCCTCATCGCCGCACCGTAGATTATGAGCGAAAACTCAAAGCGAACCGAGATCACGCCCGAACAGCGTGCCTTTGCCGAGCACTCGCTGCACGAACTTTCGTTCTCGAAGCTCATCGGGATGCGGCTGGTCGATCTGCAGCCCAACATCGCGGTGATAAGCATAGAGATGCGCGACGACCTGCGGCAGCCGAGCGGTGTGCTGCACGGCGGCGTGACAGCGACCCTGATCGACACGGCGATGGCGTTTGCTGTAAGGACGCGGCTCGGCATTGATGAAGCGACTGCCACCATCGACCTCACGGTCCATTATCTGCGGCCGCACCTGAGCGGCACTTTTACCTGCACGGCGAAGGTCGTCCGGGCGGGCAAGCGGATCTTTACGGTCTCCGCCGAGGTGCATAACGAGGAAGGAAAGCTCATCGCCACCGGCCTCTCGACATACACTCGAGTTTGACGGGTCTATCGGGTCTTTGCCGCAATG
Source organism: uncultured Chloracidobacterium sp. (assembly GCA_964592865.1). Taxonomy (GTDB): domain Bacteria; phylum Acidobacteriota; class Blastocatellia; order Pyrinomonadales; family Pyrinomonadaceae; genus OLB17. Next base: position 21,302 of record CAZQGN010000004.1, read on the forward strand.
GAACAGCTACGCAAATTCGGACGATATTTTAAGCCGTATAAATGGATGATCCTGGCAGGGATCTTTTTCATTTTGTGCTCGATGTCGTTCGGGCTGTTCGTCCCGTACATGGTCGGCCAGGCGATCGACGACCTGCGGGCGGGCGTGACCCGCGAAAAGATCATCTTCTATCCGCTGGTCATACTCGGCATCAATATTGCGAGCGGCATATTTCTGTTCCTGCAGCGGCGCGTGCTGATCAATACCTCGCGGCATATCGAGTTTGATATGCGGCAGGATTTTTACGCCGCTCTGGTCGGACAGTCGCTCGGGTACTTTCAAAACAACCGCGTCGGCGACCTGATGGCGCGTGCGACAAACGACCTCGCGGCGGTCAGGCAGATCGTCGGTCCGATGATCCTTTACAGCTTTCAGGCGATCTTTGCCCTGGCGATATCGCTGCCGATCATGCTCAACATTTCGGTCAAGCTGACGCTGCTGCTGCTGATCCCGATGCCGCTCGTGAGCCTGACGGTCAAGTATCTGGGCGACCAGATCCACCGGCGGTTCGAAAAGATCCAGGGCTTTTTCTCGGACATCACTGCCCGTGCTCAAGAGAATCTGACCGGGGTCCGCGTGATCCGGGCCTACGCTCAGGAGGACGCCGAGATCGAAAAGTTTCAGGAACTCAACCGCGAGTACGCACAGCGAAACCTGCAGCTGGTCAAGTATTCGGCCGCGATGAGGCCGCTGCTGTTCTTTTTCATCGGGCTCGGGTTTGTCATCATCGTCGCGGTCGGCGTGCCGATGGCCGTCAGGGGCGAGATCACGGCGGGTGACTTTACGGCGTTCATGCTCTATCTGCAGCGGATGATCTGGTATCTGATCGCACTCGGGTACGTGGTTAACCTATATCAACGCGGCACCGCCAGCCTCAAGCGATTCAACGAGATACTCGAGGCCGAACCGTCGATCAGGGATGAGCCGGGCGTCAGCGAAAAGCCCCCGATACGCGGAGCGGTCGAGTTTAGCGGCCTCACCTTTGCCTACAACGGCAAGCCGGTCCTGCAGGACATCGATCTCGCGATCGAGCCGGGCTCGACGGTCGCCTTTGTCGGCCGCACCGGCAGCGGCAAATCAACGCTCGTCAGCCTCATCCCGCGGCTGCTCGACGCACCCGAGGGCACCGTTTTGGTCGATGGCGTCCCGGTCCGTGACTACCCGCTCGAACAACTGCGCCGCTCGATCGGTTTTGTCCCGCAGGAGACCTTTTTGTTCTCCGACACTCTGGCGGCGAATATTGCGTTTGGAGTCGTGAATTTTGAACCGCGAAAAACCAGCGACGCCGAAAGGGCCGATGGCGAAATGACGGTCGAAAAAGCAGCGGCAATCGCGGGCCTTGCCGATGACATCGCGGATTTCCCCGGCGGCTACGAGCAGCTCGTCGGCGAACGCGGGATCACGCTCTCGGGCGGGCAGAAACAGCGGACCGCCATCGCCCGTGCCGTGATGCGCGAGCCGCGGATCCTGATACTCGACGATTCGCTGTCGGCGGTCGATACCTACACCGAAGAAAAGATCCTCCACAACCTGCGTGACGTCCGCTCGGGCCGGACGACGCTGATCGTTTCGCACCGCGTTTCGACCATTCGCGACGCGGACCTGATCTGTGTCCTTGATCACGGCCGCATCATCGAACGCGGCACCCACGACGAACTCCTCGCCCTCGGCGGCGAATACGCGGACCTGTATGAGCGGCAGCTGCTCGAGGAAGAACTGGACGCCGCCGAATAAAAATTTCGCGGCAAAAGAAACCTTTTCCGGGTTTCGGGTATCAAACCAGACAAAAGGACGCGGTCCTTTCCTGAATTAAAAAACTGACCATTTTGAGGAGTTGTTATGCGCAAAGTCTTATATTTGCTTGTGGTATTGGTGTGTTCCGCGGCCGCCGCGTTCGGGCAACAGGCGTCCGAAGGCAGCCTTTTTGCCGTCGGAAAAAAGGGAAATGACCTCGGGGCGTGCCCGCTGAAAACGACGGCGGTCAAGACCGACGTCAGCGGTTTTCTGGCCCGCGTGAACGTACGGCAGGAGTTTCAAAACTCGTTTGCCGAGCCGATCGAGGCCGTTTATGTTTTTCCGCTGTCGCAGAACGGCGCCGTTGACCGGATGACGATGACGGTCGGTTCGCGCGTCATTCGCGGCCGGATAATGAAGCGTGAAGAGGCCCGAAAGACCTACGAGACCGCCAAGATTGAGGGCCGTACCGCGAGCCTGCTCGATCAGGAACGCGTCAATATCTTTACGCAGTCCGTCGCCAACATCATGCCCGGCGAGACCGTTGTCGTCGAGATCAGCTATATCGAAACGCTCAAGTACGAGGACGGCGCATACGAATTTGTTTTCCCGATGACGATCGGCCCGCGGTACATACCCGGCGGCGTTAAGGACGCGGCAAAGATCTCGCCGCCCATCGCCGAAACCCGAAACGGCAGCGACATTTCGATCGAGGTCAACCTTAACGCCGGCGTGCCGGTCGAAGACATCCGCTCGACGTCGCACGCCATCGACCGGGCCGACCTTTCGCCGGGCTCGTCACGGGTGACGCTCCGCGGCGAAAAGACGATTCCGAACAAGGATTTCATTCTGCGTTACGATGTGACCGGCAAGCGGATCGAGGACGCACTGCTCACGCACCGCGACGAACGCGGCGGATTTTTCACGCTTATTCTGCAGCCGCCCGATATGCCGGCCGCCGAGGACCGGACGCCGAAAGAGATCGTCTTTGTGCTCGACACGAGCGGGTCGATGGAGGGATTTCCGATCGAAAAGGCCAAAGAGGCGATGAAACTGTCGCTCGAGGGCCTTTATCCCGAGGACACATTCAATATCATCACCTTTGCGGGCGATACGGCGATACTGTTTGAAAAGCCGGTCGCCGCGACACGCGCTAATGTCGACGCCGCTCAGGCATTTCTAGCCGAACGCCGCGGTTACGGCGGCACCGAAATGATGAAGGCCATCAAGGCGTCGCTCGAACCTTCGGACGCGTCGGACCACCTCCGCATCGTCTGCTTTATGACCGACGGCATGGTCGGCAACGAGGACGAGATCATTGCCGAGGTCCAGCGTCATCCGAATGCCCGCGTTTTCAGCTTTGGCATCGGCAGTTCGGTCAACCGCCTGCTGCTTGATAAGATCGCGGCCGAGGGCAAGGGCGAGGCGGCGTATGTCGCGCTCGAGGACGACGGCTCGAAGGCGGCACGCAAATTCTACGAGCGGGTCCGCTCGCCGCTGCTGACCGATCTTTCCATCGACTGGAACGGCATGCCCGTCGCGGACGTCTATCCGGGCAGACTCACTGACCTCTTTACCGCACGGCCGGTCACGATCTACGGCCGTTACACAAAAGCGGCGAGCGGCGTCATCAAACTCAAGGGTAAGGTCGCCGGCCAGCCGTACGAACGCTCGATCAATATCGACCTGCCCGAGACGGCCGCCGCGAATGACGCACTGGCGACGCTCTGGGCACGCACACGCGTCGATGAACTCTCGATGAGCCGGCTTAAAGCGGCCGCCAAGGACGGCGAAGACCTCGACAAACAGATAACGGGCATCGGGCTCGAATTTGGCATAATGACCAAATTCACGTCCTTTGTCGCGGTCGAGGATCGTGTCGCCAACCCGAACGGCGATCCGGCACGCGTCGAAGTGCCAAATGTGCTGCCCGAGGGAATGGACCCGAAGAATGCCGACACACCGTTTCGAAGGCTTGAGGTCCTCAGTGCCTTGCAGCGTCCGCCCGCGGTCACATTCGGCAATAGTCCGGGCGGTCTGACCGGCGGTGGCGGCGGTGGTGGAGTTAGCGTAGTCACCAAAAGCGGCACGGGATCTGGGTCCGGTTCAGGCTCGGGCAGAGGGTCAGCGAACGCCAGTACCGTGACGGTAAATTCGTCCGCCAGCCAGGTGGTCAATGTGACCGCGGCGGTCGATGTCACGTCCGACGAGCCGGTCTCGACCGGCAGCACCAAGGTCGCGAGCAATGTTACGACGCAGCAGATCCAGGCTTTGCCCAAGGGCCAGAGCTTTTCGAGCCTCTTGGTACTGACGCCCGGAGTTGCGTCGTCCGGTGGTGCCGCCGGTTTTATGGTGGACGGGTCGAGCGGCAGCGAAAACGTGTTCGTCATCGACGGTTCCGAGGTGGCCAATTTCCGCACCGGTACTGTCAACAAGAACAACCAAATGCCGCTCAACGGAAGGACATTGCTGGTCGTCCGGCCGACTCTGTCAAATGAGGCGCTTGCCGCCAAGGCTCGCGGCAAGGTCGATGTCGATATCAGCATCGCCCGCGACGGAACGGTGACGTCCGCAACGGCCGATCGCGGCGACAAACTGCTGAGGGATGCGGCCGTGACGGCGGCAAAGCTGACGCGGTTCGGCCCGACGGTGGTCGACGGTTTTGCCGTTCGCGTGACCGGTACGATCACTTATGAATTCAAGGAGGGCGGCGTCATCGACATCTTCCTGAAGAAAATGAAGGCCGAACCGCTCAATGATGAGGACAGGCGGGCAGGCGCAATGGCCGCGAAGATGCATTTCTGGATCTATGACCTGGTAATGCGTTTGGAAAGGGGCTCGGGCGAGCCGTCGGCCAATGAAGCGAGTTTTGTGCGTGACGGCACAGCCAGCGTCCGCGTCGAGCTCGGCACGAGGTCGGCATCGGCCGTTGCGTCGCTCCGGGCCGCCGGGCTTGAGGTCACGGGAGAGACCGGCAGGAATGCGGTCGTGGGCCGTGTGCCGCTCGCTAAACTCGCGTCGCTGGCCGCGATCGACGCGGTTACGCTGATCATGCCCGCGTCAAAATAGCCGCCGTCGGGCAATGAAAAAGGCCGCTCCGATCACTCGGGCGGCCCTTTTTGTTTGTTGTACTAAATACTACTGGGCTGAGAAGATCTGAACGCCGCGGCGTCCGAACTTGCGAGCCTCAGAGCAGCTAGGAACCCAGATGTCGATCTTCTTACCCTTGATCGCACCGCCGGTGTCGGAAACGAGATACGTTCCGCTCCACGGCCCGGCACTGATGGTAACACGCGATCCGAGCTTCAAAAATCTTGGGTCGGCAGCGATGATGCCGCGGCGAACGCCGTGTCCCATTGCTGTTTTTCCCTGCAGGCAGTATGCGGTGGCTGAGAATGTTCCCTTGCTTGCACCGGCTCCTGCCGAAGTGACCGATACGGTCTTTTTAACTAACTTTTTACCGTCTTCCTGCTGATTAAATGACTGCTGATCTAAAATTTGGTCTTCTAAAAAAATATTATTATCGATTGAAATTGTACTTTTGATCTTAGGCTGCGGATCAGTCGCTTTAGCGAGTGTTGATTCCGTCGACGCTTGTGCGTAGATAAACACTACCAGCAAACTAAATAGCGACAGTATCGAGCCTCCTGTTACAAATTTTCTCATTCAGTATTCTCCAAAATTAGCGACTCCGTCTAAACGCAAAAATAGTGTCTGAGATTTGGGTCATCAGCCACTATTCGCACTTCACGAAGACTGTTTCGGCGGACTTATTCCCGCCTGTTTTCGTATCGCTAGGATCGAAACATATTGAGAGAATAGCGCTTTTGACGCATCTTGTCCACCACCCAAAAAACCGCAAGCCCTTATGTTATATGCAATTGCTGAAATAGAAGGCGCTTACGACCGTCAAAAATTTTTGTTTTAGATGGACTTATAGCCCGGTTTTCGCGTATATTCCTAGTCTGAAAGGGTTGCGGCCGAACCTCGTAACTCAGAGGAAATCTTATGGACGAAAGACGTCGCGGCGGCCGGCACATGATCTCATTTCCGGTTCGTGTGCGGTGGAAAAATTCGGATGGAAAAGAGGTCATCCAGGACGGTTTGACCGAAAATGTAGGCCCGCAGGGAACGCTCGTCTATCTACCGCGCAATCTCCCGCTGGTCGGCGGCAAGGTCAGCCTGACCGTGACCGAAAATCCGGACGACGAAGTGTCGGTGACGGCCCAGGTCATACGGCTTGAGCGAAACGCCGCTCACCCGCAGGTCGCACTGCAGCTCACCGACGGACTGCGGGTCTGGAAAAAGAAAGTTTGGGAATATGCCGGGTCGATCATCGCCGCCCAGCAGCCCGATCCGCTCGACGAGTGGTAAATAACTACAAATATGAAAGTTTTAGTGCTCGGCGCCGGACGAATGGGACACGGCGCCGTTTTTGATCTTATTCATAATTCGCCGGGCGTCGAGAGCGTGACGGTCGCCGATTTTGATCTGAAAAAGGCCGAGGCCGTCGCCGGCGCGGTCGATCGGGCACGCGTCGTACCGCACCACGTCGATGCGTCGAACGAATCAGACATCGCACGCCTGATGGCCGGTCACGACTCGGTGATCTCGTGCGTAAATTACTGGTATAACGTGTCGCTGTCGCGGGCGGCCATCGCGACCGGAGCCAATTTTTGCGACCTCGGCGGTAATAACTACATTGTTGACGAACAGCTCGGCCTTGATGACGAGGCTCGGGCCGCGGGTGTCAATATCATTCCCGATTGCGGCCTCGCACCCGGAATGGTGTCGATCCTGGCGATGCACGGTGCGGCCAGGTTTGACGAGGTTTCCGAGATCCATATTCGTGTCGGCGGCCTGCCGCAAAAGCCCGAACCGCCGCTCAACTATCAGCTCGTATTCTCGGTCGAGGGCCTGATCAACGAGTACATCGAGGTCGCACGCGTGATCCGCGGCGGCCGGATAACCGAGGTCGAGTCGATGACCGAGCTCGAATCGCTGAGCTTTGACGGATTTCCGCCGCTCGAGGCGTTTCAGACCTCGGGCGGAACGTCGACGCTGCCCGACACTTTTCTCGGCAAGATCAGTGAACTCGATTACAAGACGATCCGCTACGCCGGCCACTGCGACAAATTCAAAACGATGATCGACCTCGGCCTGTGTTCGAGCGACGAGATGGTCGTTGACTTTCAAAAGGTAAAGCCGCGAAAGGTCTTTGGCGAACTGCTCCAGAAACACCTGCCGGCCGACGGCCCCGATTACGTGCTCGTTCGGCTGGACTTTGTCGGGACCAGCGACGGAGCGGAAAAAAGGCTCCGCTACGACATAGTCGATAAACAGGACGAGGCTACCGGTATGAGCGCGATGATGCGGACGACCGCATTCCCCGCGTCGATCATCGCTCAGATGATGGCAAAGGGCGACGTGCTGTCGCGCGGAGCGACGCCTCAGGAAAAAGCGATCGACCCCGCGAAATTTGTCGCCGAGCTTGCACGCCGCGACATCAGGATCAGCGAGGCATGGCTGGACGATTAGTCCGGCCGATCATTTCCTGGGTTTTATCAGCCGAAGCTCCCATGTGAGCGTGACCTCGCCGCCGCGTTTCGGGTCGCCTCCGTCGCTGACGGTTCCCTTATAGATATCCGGCGTTTTTGGGTTAACTGACCCCTCGACAAAAAATTTTGTCGGTGACAACGTGCCTTTGGACATTAAGTTGGTCACTGTGTCGGGTGCCTTTCCGGCACAGCCGGCGTTGGTCCGTGTACCGGTTTTCTCGATCTCATAGGTGATCTCGGGAACCCCTATTTCGATCCGGTAGGTGCCGCTGCTGATCCGCGGAATGTAGACCGGTATCTTTGACTGGCCGGAACCTTTCTCGTTTTTCTCATTTCGGGTTTCGTTGCTGATCCGCTGCCAATGTGTCGGCGGCGGTACGCGGCACTGCAGCATTCCGTCTGATGTCGATCGATAAGACTCGCTGGTTTGATAACGTCGGCTCACCCGTGCCTCGGGATTGGTAATCCCCGGCAGCGGCGGGTCGGGCAGAATGTCGACCTCGATCACCTCCTCAAACGAGAACTTTTTCGATTCCGTGTAGGTCTGTTCCTTGCCCATCACAAGGCTCGTTTTGGTGCTCTGTGTAGCGTCGCCCGCGTATCGCCGGCGGGTGATCCTGCCGGTCCAAAAAGCCCCGCATTTGGCATAGGCGAGCCGGGCGTTCTCGAGTGCAGCGGCGCTTTTGCGTTCCTCGGCGTGAGCCGCGGCACTTGCGTCTTCGAGCTTTTCGACTTGTTTTTCGAGGTCTTTCAGCTCCTGCTGCAGTTGTTGGTAGGCGGCGCGTAGTTCATTCACTTTTTCGCTCGCGGCCCGGACCCGCTCGGGCACTTTCGAACAGTCGGTCAGCGGGGCGAGCTTGGGGTCGCTCTGCGCTCTGGCGCAGTCCTGGGCCAGGGCTTGGGCCGATTCAAGGTCCAACTCGGCTCGCGTCAGGTCGCCATGGATCTTGCTGAGCTGACTGTTGATGTCGGCGACGCGGCGCTGAGCGTTGGCCATCCGGTCGGCCGCCTGCCGCCAGTTCGATTCGGCGTTGGTCCACACCGTCTGTGCGGCTTTCAACTCGTCGAGCAGCCGCGAGCAATCCTGTTTTTGTCCGAGTGTCGTGCCGGCGAGCGATAGTAACGTAAGGAGCGCCAGCGTCGAAAAAAGGGCCGGGAATGCGACCCGCTGCACGATCGGTGATATCGACATAAAACCTCCGCGCCGACTGATGTTTACCGTACCACCAGCATCGCCGAAACTCCGATCTTTTGCAGTGATCGTCGTCACAAATGTTCACTGTGATCCGGCAGGAAAAAGTTAAGGCCCCCGAAACGGAGGCCTTACGAAGCTGCGTTCTGCGATGCCTGGCATCAACCCCAACTGCCGTCTAGGCTGCGATCGGCCGAGATGCGACTGACAGCCTCGTTCAGACAATCGTCGATCCCGTTCGCGGACGAGATCGTGAAACCGAGATCGATCAGGCGGCCGGAGACATTGTCGAAAATAACTGCGGTGACCGTCAGCGGCCGGCCGTGAGCCCACGCGTTCTGAACAAATCCCAGAGAACAGATGCGGTTTGCCTGTTCGATGGTGTTCAGCTCGCACAACGCTCGAAGCCGGTCCGGCGTGTTTTCGACGATCCCCAACTGATGACGATACTTCGCCGCCGTTCGCTCGACGTCAAGCAGCCAGTTGCCCGCGATGCCTGACCGCTGTCCGCCGAACGCGGTCGAAAACGCCGGACAGTCATAATGCCCGCAAACGACGATCTTCTCGACCCCGAGGACATCTACGCCCGTCTCAAGTGTCGCAATACAGCTGATATCCGTCGGCTGGACCAGCCCGCCTAGGTTTCTGTGCGAGATCACGCTTGGCGAATCAATGCCAAGGATCCGGCGGTCAGACGCCTGACAATCCGAGCAAACTAGCAAAAAATGACCGGCCTCGCGTTTTCCGACGTCGATGGTGTGATCTGACGGCCCCGATTCGGGTACCGGACGCTCTTTCTGCACAATGGCCACCTCCCTGCTGCTGTATTACTGGCCCTGGCCGAGCGAGTATCCGGGCTCGCCGTCGAAGGTGCAGAGGTTTTCGAGCTTGATAAAATCGAGCCCGAGTGCGTCGACCCTGGCGAGCAGATCAGCGATCTGGGCCGTGCTCACACGCGTACCTTTGTTCGTCGCCAGAAAGCGGCACCGCCAGTGGTCGGTACAAAATGTCTCGGGCATCCCGCCAGGAAACACCTTGACGCCGCGATTCGTTATCATCTGCAATTTCAAGCCGCTGCTGTTCGCCTGCGTCAGGATCTCGCCAAGTTCGTCGGGCGTGCCGCCGCTCCACTCAAGGAAAATGTCAACGCCGACGGTTTCCTTGCGGATCGTCCGTCTATCCCACGACGGAACGTAGGCCATCGAGATAGACTCACCTGAATCCGGGTATCTGGCCGGCTTGAGTGTCTGCGGGGAACGTCCCAGACGCTCGATCACGGCCTCGGCAAATTCGCGGGTGCCGACCGATCGCGAACTGACGCCTTCCTTAAAGATATCCGGTGTATGGACGCCGTCCTCGATCGTGGTGAGCCACGCATTATGCACCGCCTCGGCGACCCGCGGCTGACCGATATGCACGAGCATCATTATCGCTCCGTGCAAAAGGCCGGACGGGTTGGCGATATTGCGGCCGGAAATATCAGGTGCCGAACCGTGAATGGCCTCAAACATCGCAATATGCTCGCCGATATTCGCCGAACCCGCGAGTCCGACCGAACCGGTGATCTGGGCGGCGACGTCGGAGAGGATATCGCCGTACAGATTCGGCATCACCACGACGTCAAATTTTTCGGGTGTGTCGGCGACCTTTGCCGCACCGATGTCGACGATCCAGTGCTCATTCTCGATCTGCGGATACTCAGCGGCGATCTCGTCAAAGACCTTATGAAACAGACCGTCGGTCATTTTCATAATGTTGTCTTTGGTAAAGCAGGTCACCTTTTTCCGATCATGCTGCCGAGCGTATTCAAATGCGTACCTTACGATCTTTTCGCAGCCGGGCCGTGTGATCAGTTTCAGGCACTGATACACCTCGCGGGTCTGGCGATGCTCGATGCCGGCATAAAGGTCCTCTTCATTTTCGCGAACGATGACCATATCCATGACGGGATGCTTGGTGTCGATGAAGGGGTGATACGAAACACACGGCCGGACATTCGCATAGAGGCCAAGGGTCTTTCGAACCGTAACGTTCAGGGACTTAAAACCGCCTCCCTGCGGGGTCGTTATTGGCGCTTTTAAGAAAACTTTGGTTCGTCGGAGCGATTCCCATGCCTCCGGTGCGATCCCGGCCGTGTTGCCCGCAAGATAAACCCGCTCGCCGATGTCGATCGTTTCGACATCGATCGCGGCGCCTGCAGCATTTAGGATCTTCAGCGTGGCGTCCATGATCTCCGGGCCGATGCCGTCGCCGTGCGCTACTGTGATAGGTGTCTTAGAATTTGCCATTTATATGATTTCCTTCTTGTATAAATAATTTTCGTCCCGCACCTTACGCCGATCATCTCGGGCAGCAGGGCACACTTCACCGTCTCCGTTGAGCTAAAAGTTCATCAGAGCGGCGTCGCTTTATATTGTTTGGAAAATGGGAACGATACGGTCTATCGCCGGCTGATCATCACCTCGGTCGCCTTGAACAGGGCATAGGCCTTCATTCCAACCTTGAGCCCCATCTCATCGCAACCCTGCCTGGTAATGATCGAAAGAATGAGCTGGCCGCCCACGTCCACCGTGACCTCGGCAAAAAAGCCGTCGTAGATGATCCCGGTTATCACACCGACCAGTTGGTTGCGGACGCTGATCTGCTCGGGCGGCCGCCGGCTGTCTTCACGCGTCACGGCTCGCTCCGATCTTGTGCCCGCTATCCGCTGCACCTCGCTTAATGGAATACGGTGATGGCCTCCGGGCGTTTTTACCGATCTGATCTTACCGTCATAGATCCACTGTTTAACGGTGGGGTAACTGACACCGATCAGATCTGCCGCATCTTTCGGCTTTACATTTTCCATAAACGAATCTATACGAAATACAACAATAAAATCAAACTAAATTGATAAACCTATATGATTCTATACGAATTAATTTCAATTTGCAACAAATTTTGACTATTTTTTGGCGTTTTGGGGCCCAATCTTCTGTCACGCCGTCTCGACGTCAGCAAAAATAAAAATGGCCTCTCATTGCTGAGAAGCCATTCTTCAAAATTGGTCTGATCACCTATACACTCAGTCCGACGAGGCGGGGATTGGCTTTCTTCTTGAGCAGTTTCTGCAGTTTCAGCCTGGCCTTGTGCAGCTGTGATTTTGATGTGCCGACCGAGCATCCGAGGATGCGGGCGACCTCTTCATGTTCGAAGCCCTCGACGTCGTGGAGCACAAATACATTCTTGTATCCGGCCGGAAGCTGCTCGATGGCGTTGTCGAGTGCGATCTTATCGACGATCTGCATCTTCATCGGGTTGTTGCTGCCGGCGACGATCTGGTCAGGCGTCTCGCCTTCCTCGGTCGTCTTTTCGAACTTTACGTTTCGCTTGCGAAAGTGCATCAGAACCTGATTGACCGTCATACGGTGGAGCCAGGTCGTAAACGCCGAGTCGCCGCGAAAACTGCCGATCTTGCGATAGAGCTGGATAAAGACATCCTGCGTCAGGTCCTCGGCCTCCGAGGCGTTCTGCAGCATTCTGAGGCAGATCGAATACACCCTGCGATGATGCCGTGTGTAGATCTCCTCAAAGGCTCCCATGTCGCCCTTGCCTGCCAACTGCGTCAGTTGAAAGTCCGCGGCCGTTTTGAGATCGCCGACGGCTGAATCCATCGGGAAGCTCACATTGTCTGTTTCGTCGCCCTGCTCGCTGTGAAAAACCGGAAAAGTTAATGTATCTGTGGTCATTGTATTTCCCCCCTCGCCGAGTACATATTCAATTGCCGTGCCAAACCCTGGATCAACGTTAATAAAGTCCGTCCGCCAATAAAAAAGATACCTTTGGGCCAATATTTACGGACATATTTTCAAGTTCGCCGGTCATCATAAAATAGATTCGAAAACCCGCTGATCGACGAGTGCGTCAGATCGTATACGATTTGGTGCGCTTTGCTACACCAATGTCGGCAGGCGGTAAATGCCGGGCTTTAGTGCTAGAATCTTAATTCCGCATGGCGGCACCCGTGCGGTGAGGTAATAGATGAGATCGAGGGTAATATTTTTATTGACGGCGGCGATGATCTGCCTGGCGGCACTGCCCGGAGCAATGGCCCAGTCGCCGGCGTCACCGCCAAAAAGCCAGGAGGTTTCGGAATCGGACGGCATTCCGGTCCTGGTCAAGCATCTTCCGGATTGGGAGAAGCACCGCGACCAAACGACATTTATCACCGATACCGCGACGCTCAAAAAGACCCTCGGCGACAAGCCGCTGATCGATCTCGTCGAATTGACGGCCGGGGCCGAGGCGGTGACCGCTCCGTATCCGGCCGGAACGCTGCTGATCGTGGAATACACGACGCCGCAGGTGTCGGTCGAGGCGGACGGCCGTTTTACGGCCCGGCTCGCCGACCTCGGCGACAGCCGCACAGCGTACCGACGTATCGGCAACTACAGCGTATTTGTTTTTGACAGCAGCGATCCGGCGGCGGCAAACGCCCTGATCGATCAGGTCAAGTACGAAAAGAACGTGCAGTGGCTGGGTGACGACCCGTTTCTGCTAAGGCGTGCCGAGCGGGCCTTTATCAATACGACCTCGGGCATCTTTACATCGACGGTGGCGGTGATCTTGATCGGTATCGGGCTGTCGATAATCGGCGGCTTGATGGTGGGGATCGTTTATTTCAGGCTCCGCGTCAAACGGCGTGCGGCAATGACCACGTTTACCGACGCCGGCGGTATGACACGCCTCAATCTCGACGGCTATACGCCCGAGATACTGCCCGAGAGGTTACTGGGCGACTAGGGCATCGCATCGAGCAGTTTCTCGACATCACTCGCATTATTGTAAAAGTGCGGAGCTATCCGCAGGCGGTCGCCGCGGGGGCTGACGATGACGTCGTGCGCCTGCAGTTCGGCCGCAACCTGATTGGAGGTCAGGCCGCCGCGATGTTTGACGCAGACGATCTGTGAGCGTTCGTCCGGCAGACGTGAACTGACGATCTCATAGTCGCGTCCGGCAAGGCCGTCGCAGATCTGATCCGAAAGGCCGGCGAGATGGGCCTCGATCCGTTCGGCACCGGTCGTGTGGAGCAGCGTGAGGCTTTGTTCAAGCCCGTAAAAGAGTGACAACGGCCCGGTACCGCTTTCCCACGCCAGGGCGGCCGGCTTGAACGCCTGTTCGCGATCGGCGAAATCCCACGGTTCCTCGACACTGATCCAGCCGACAAGCGTCGGTTCGACGCGCTCCCGTGCCCGATCGGACAGGTAGATGATGCCGCAGCCCTCGGGCGCGCAGAGCCATTTGTGGCTCGCGCCGCACGCCGCGTCGACGAACTGTGCCGGCAGGTCAAACGGCATCGCGCCGAAGCCCTGAATAATATCGACGCAAAACAGTGCGTCAGCGGCGCGTGCGGCACGTCCGACGCGTTCGAGGTCGGCCCGGAAACCCGAAGCGAACTGGACCGCACTAAGGGCGACGACGCGTGTGTCGGCGTCGATCATCGAGATCAGGCTGTCGATATCGACGCGGCCGCCGATCTCACCGCACAGGCGAAGTTCCACACCGTAAGCGTCGCGGACCCGCCGCCATGGGTAGAAATTCGCCGGAAATTCGCCGTCAAAGCTGACGATGTTATCGCCCGTGCGCCATTTCAAACCGTTTGCGATCGAGGCGAAACCGTCCGACGTATTTCGAACGAATGCGACCTGATCGCCGCGGACATTGAGCATTTCGGCGACGAGAGCACGACATCGGTCCTTGGTCGCGACCCACTGAGGATAGTGCAGCGAACCGTGTCCGGCGACGTCGCGCAGCTGCGACGTGATGGCCTCGACCGCTCGGGTCGGCATCGGCGAAACGGCCGCACTGTTTAGATATGCGTATTGCTCGAGCATCGGAAACTCGGCCCTGATATCCTGATCCATAATCTTAGAAGTATCACCGCGGCGGCCCGAAATAACAAGCCGGCGGCGGCCGTTAAACTCCGGGCCGTTTTCGTGGCAAAATAGCGTATATGTGCGGACGAGCATCACAGCGCGGACGGCGCGAAGACTTTAAGAACTACGTTTACGAGTTTGACCCGCAGGGCGACCTATTTCGTGGCAACATCAAACCGACCCAGGATGTCAGCATCGTTATCAGCGACCGCGGCGAGGTGCGCAACGTCGATGCCCGCTGGTGGTGCCAGTTTGACGGTGCCAAAGAGTGGAGCACCAAGTACGCGACATTTAACGCCAATATCGAGCGGCTCGAGTCGAGCCCGATGTGGCGCGGCCTGCTTAAGAGCAAACGCTGTCTGATGCCGGTCACGAGCTTTTACGAATGGCCCGAAAAGGGCAAGCCGCCGCTCGAGATATTTGCCAACGGCGGCCATCCGTTCGCACTCGCGGGACTGTGGTCCAACTGGTTTGAGAACGGCGAACGTCGGCAGTCATTTGCCGTCATTACCACCGCGGCGAATGAATTTATGTCGGCATATCACCGGGCGATGCCCGTTATCCTCGAGTCGAAAGATATGCAGAAACTATGGCTGCTCGAGGGCGGAATGGACGTGCTTCGCGGATTTGAATGTCACCTGACGGGCGAGCGGCTCGCCGATAAGATCGAAAAGGTCTATCCCGACCGGGCCGACGGCACTGATTGATTCAATTTTGGCCGGGCATATGCTATGCTCAATGCGTTCAAACAACAGTAGATTTCTGTGACTAGAATGATTTTGGCAATTACTTCGGAGGAGTACTTAAATGGCAGGAAAATTTGAATTAAAAGTATCGAGCAACGGTAAATATCATTTCAATCTGAAAGCCGGAAACGGACAGATCATCCTTTCCAGCGAAATGTATGAATCGAAAGCGGCCGCTGAGAACGGCATCGCTTCGGTCAAGAAGAATGCCGGCGACGACGCCCGCTACGAGCGTAAGGAATCGTCGAACGGAAAGCCGTACTTTAGTCTGAAGGCCTCGAACGGGCAGGTCATCGGCAAGAGCGAGATGTACGAGTCAGCAGCGTCGATGGAGAATGGCATCGAATCAGTCAAGAAGAACGGCCCGGACGCCGAGACCGTCGAAGTCTAGGATCTTTATTTTTGCCCACGAAATACACTAAAAGCACGAAAAGCAATTTTTTTGTTCGTGTGTTTAGTGTGTTTCGTGGGCATTTTCTTTTTCACCTATGACTAGAACTCACCTTGGCGTCGAACGCCTGCTTAATGAAAAGATCGATCTCATTCGCGGCATGCGGATCGGCTTGGTGTGTAACCAGGCGTCGGTAATGCCTGACACATTTGCGCACTCAGCAGATGTGTTTGGTGAGCGGACAGAGTTTGAACTGACCACGCTCTTCGGGCCGCAGCACGGCATCCGGGGCGACGTTCAGGACAATATGATCGAGACCGAACACTCGGTCGACGAGCGGACCGGCCGGCCGGTCTATTCGCTTTACAGCGAGACACGCGAACCGACGGCCGAGATGGTAAAGGACATCGACGCCTTTGTTATCGACCTGCAGGACGTCGGCTGCCGCATCTACACGTTTGTCTATACGATGGCAAACTGTATGCGGGCGGCAAAACAGTTTGGTAAAAAGGTCATCGTCTGCGACCGCCCGAACCCGATCAACGGCAACGCCATCGAGGGCAACATCACCGAGCACGAGTTCAAATCGTTCGTCGGCCAGTTTGAGATACCGACGCGTCACGGTATGACGATCGGCGAATTGGCGCGGATGTTCAACGAACATTTTGGTATCGGCTGCGACCTGGAGGTCGTCGAGATGACCGGATGGACGCGCGAAATGTGGGGCGACGAGACCGGGTTGCCGTGGATCTTGCCGTCACCTAACATTCCGACCGTCGACAGCTGCGTCGTGTTTCCGGCGACCGTGCATATTGAGGGAACCGAACTCAGCGAAGGCCGCGGCACGACCAAACCTTTCGAGCTGAACGGTGCACCGTTCATCGACCCGTACCCGTGGGTCGAGGCGCTCGACGCCTACAATTTTGCCGGCGTCAAGTTTCGACACGTCTTTTTCCGCCCGACCTTTCAAAAATGCGCCGAGCAGGTCTGCGGCGGCGTCCAGATCCACGTCACCGACCGCGAGGCATTCACGCCAGTCATTGTCGGTATCGCGATGATCAAGACGGTCTACGATATGTACACCGACAAATTTGAATGGAAACGCGACCCTTACGAATATGTCTTTGACATCAACCCGTTCGACGTCGTCTGCGGCACGGACAAGATACGAAAACAGATCGAGGCAGGCCGGTCTCTGGCAGAGATCAGCTCCGACTGGCAGGATGGATTAAAGATCTTCGCTAACCAGCGAAAGCCTTTTCTGCTTTACTGATCCAACTCACAGCACCGGACTATTATCCTTTGGGCCGGACAAATCCGTCGTGCAGCGGCTCGATCAGTTTGGCAAATTTGATCAGCTGCTTCTCCGAGTTCATCCGCCCGACTATTTGAACGCCGATCGGAATACCTTCGGCATTCAGTCCGAGCGGGATCGCGAGAGCCGGATGGCCTGTCGCGTTAAAGACCACCGGATAGAGAAAATTATCCCAGTAATCCACGTTCGTTCCGTCGATCGAGATCGGCGTGTGTTCGGGGTTATGTTTGATCGCGGGCGTGGCCGTGACCGGCATTATCAAAAAGTCGTACTTGCTAAGAAACGCCTCCATCTGGTCTCGCAGAGCGTCACGGCGTTTTAAAATGTCGTCGTATTTTGACTTGTCCATGTCCGACATACGGTCAAAGACCTCGGACATATCGATGCGATGGTTGTCCGAGCTCTTAAAGTCACGAATGACGAACTGCCGAAACAGCCACGGCACTTTCTCAAACATCACGTAAATAGCAAGCATCCGGTGCATTGCGACCATCTTGTCGTAATCGGCGGGCTGATCGGCAGTCACCGAAACGTTGTTGCTCTTGAGTGTTTCAGTCAATTTGCTCAGCTTTTCTTTGATATCGCGGCTGACGATCACCTTATCGTTGCCAAATTTCCATTCGTCGAGATACGCGACCTTATAATCCTTCAGTTCGCCCTTCGGCTCGAGCATTTTAGCCTTTTGTTCGGGCCACTTGTTCATCATCGCGTTCCAGGCAAGGTCGATGTCGTCCACCGTACTCGCGATCGGGCCGGTGACCATCATTCGGCGATATTTAGGGTCACCCGGTTCGCCCGGAGAACCACCGAAATCCGTCATCGCTCCGTCCGTCGTCTTTAGGCCGTACAGGCCGCAAAACGCCGCGGGTATGCGGATGCTGCCGCCAAAATCTCCGCCAACCGCGATCGGGGCAACACCCATCGCGACCGCTGCCGCCCCGCCGCCGGTACTGCCGCCCGGAGCTCTCGTAAGATCATATGGATTATTTCCCGTCGGATAAATGTCGCCGATGACCTGCACGTCGAAGAGCATTCTCGGGACATTCGTCGTTCCGACGATGACGGCTCCTTCATTGATCATTGCGTCGACGATCCCCGAGTTCTTCTGAGCTACCACGCCCTGAAACATCTCGGCATTCCAAGTAAACGGCTTGCCCTTAACGGCGAATTCTTCCTTTATGCTGACAGGCACGCCCTCGAGCAAACCGAGCTTTTCGCCCTTTGCAACTTTTTCATCCGCCTTTTTCGCGGCATCGAGAGCGTCCTGCTCGAACAGCCAGACGAATGCGTTCGTCTTGTAATTGTTGTTCTTGATGTAATTGATGTGTTCCTGAACGATCTCGGCCGAGGTCGCCTGCTTGTTCTTGATCATCGCCGCAAGCTCAGTAGCAGACTTGTAGATAAATTTGCCGGAGACCGGTAGCTCTTTCTCTGGCTTGTTGAAAAGCTCAGCCTGTAATACCGGCTTTTCGCCGATAGGCTTTGGTATCAGCGTATAAACATAGATGCCCAGCCCGACGGCGATCAGTATGATCACCGCGACGGCCGCGGCTGTCCACTTGATGACTTTTTTGATCGTTGGCGACATAGTTTTCTCCTTGAGGATACTTAAGGTTGACCGGTCATGTCCGACGCAAAGCGTCGAGAACCATTCGGCCCCGCGGCGAGAGGCGATAGCCAGGCCGGAGCGATTCGGTCAGGCCGAGGGCTTTTAGTTTGCGGACCCACGGTTTGAAACGCGGGATGTCGAGGCCGATCTGTTCGGCGAGGATGGCGGCGTGGGTGTTCGGCTGGTCGTGGATCATCTGCAAATACAATTGCGTCCACGGCCCGCGCTTGCCGCCGGCGTCGAGCTTGCTGAGTTTGGCGATGATCTCGGCGATCTCGTCGGGCGATAGTTCGGCTTGTTCCCGCAGCACTTTTCGCGGGTCTTCGCCGGCAAACCGAACGCCGATGCGGTAGATCTCAGTCACCTCGCCTTCACGTTCGTGAAGTTGAGCGAGCAGATCCTTTTTCGTTTCGAAACCTGCCGCGGTTGCGTCCGCCTCGGTGATCTTGCTCTCGGTCACGACATCGACCGAGTCGATCGCCAACACGCCCCGCTGCGTCATCTGCGTGCCGCCCGCCCTGACGCCGGCCTTTTTCCACCGGCGAAAGATGAGTGTTATCCTGCCTGCCTTGATGTCGTCGAGAACTACATTCTTGATCAGCATAAATCTCACCCGACATAACCGGCGTATCGGGGCCCTGCTTTCGCCTAATATCAGCGGTGCCGGCAAGAGCTTATAGACGGCCGCTCAGATGTACGTATATTTCACGAATAATTAGTAATTACTAATTTAATAATTACTAATTAATTCCCTGTCTCGCCGGGGCGTGGATAGATGACGCCAAGCGTAACCTAAAACCAACTGCCCTTTTTGCTCTTGCCGCCGAAGATGCTGCCGAGAACGCCGCGGACGATCGCGTTGCCGACCTGTCGGCCGATCGACGAGCTGGCACTGCGGGCAACGCTCTTTGTCACCGCATCGAATACCGAATCGTTGCGGCTGCTTCCGGACGAACGCTGTTCGCGGGCCTCGGCTTTGGCTTGTTCCTCGGCGATCTTGGCCTGGGCGTCGGCCTCGGCCTGCTGCTGCTGTTCGAGCAGCCGCTGGTCAGCCTTTGCCTTGAGCAGTTCGTAGGCTGATTCGCGGTCGATGGCGTTTTCGTAAACGCCTGCGACGAGCGAGTTGGCGATCAATGCCGCCCGCTGTTCCGGTGTGATCGGGCCGATGTGGCCGACTGGCGGCACGACGAAAGCGCGGTCGACCATGGTCGGGACGCCTTTTTCGTCGAGGGTCGAGATCAGGACCTCGCCGACGCCGAGTTCGGTGATGACCGTCTCGGTGTCGAGTTTCGGGTTGACGCGGAATGACGACGCGGCGGCCTTGACGCCCTTTTGTTCCTGCGGCGTATAGGCGCGGAGTGCGTGCTGGACGCGGTTGCCGAGCTGGGCGAGCACCTTTTCGGGGATGTCGGCCGGATTTTGCGTAACAAAATAGACGCCGACGCCCTTTGAGCGGATGAGGCGAACGACCTGCTCGACCTTATCAACGAGGGCCTGCGGTGCGTCCGAAAACAACAGATGGGCTTCGTCAAAAAAGAAAACGAGCTTTGGCTTATCGAGGTCGCCGGCCTCGGGCAGCGACTCAAAAAGTTCGCTTAGCAGCCAGAGGAGGAAAGTCGAGTACAGCTTCGGCGCGTTGATCAGATGATCGGCCGCGAGCAGGTTGAGCACGCCCTTGCCGCCGACCGACTGCATAAAATCTTCGAGTTTGACGGCCGGCTCGCCAAAGAACATATCGCCGCCCTGTTCGTCGATCTGCAGCAGGCCGCGTTGGATCGCCCCGACCGACGCGGACGAGACGTTGCCGTACTGCAGCGTCAGCTGATCGGCATTTTCGCCGACGAACAGCATCAATTGCTGAAGATCCTTGAGGTCGAGCAGCATCAGGCCGTTGTCGTCGGCGTACTTGAACGCGATCGACAAAACGCCTTCCTGCGTGTCGTTGAGCTGCAGCAGCCGGGCGATGAGCAGCGGGCCCATTTCCGAGACGGTCGCTCTGAGCGGATGGCCCTGTTTGCCGAAAACGTCCCAGACGGTCGCGGGAAATCCCTCGAACGTCGGCGTGATGCCGAGCAATTCGTTGCGGGCGTCGATCTTCGGGTTGCCGCCGCCGGCCTGTGTGACGCCGGTCAGGTCGCCCTTGATGTCGGCCATAAATACCGGCACGCCCCGCGAACTAAACCCTTCGGCCAGCTTCTGCAGCGTTACCGTCTTGCCCGTTCCGGTCGCCCCGGTGATAACGCCGTGACGGTTGGCCATCTGCGGCATAAGAAAAAACTCGGCTTCGGTGTTCTTTGCGACTAAAATAGGTTCACTCATATAGGGTAGTCAGTAGTCAGTAGTCGGTAGTCAGTAATAAGTGTTCAGTAGTTTGCGGCCCGTTTTCCGGCGCCTGCGATCTACTCGTTTAACATTTTTCGTATTTCCAGTTTCGGCGTTTTCCCTCGGTCAGCCACTCCATGGTCGTTGCGAGGCGTTTGTCGCGGGTCGCGTCGGTCTTGGCCTCGGCGATCCACTCGGCGTATTCCCGGCGGCAACTCGGGGGAAAGTTGTTAAATGTCTCGGCCGCCTTCTCGTTCTTGGCCAGTGCCTCGAGCAGTACGTCGGGAATGACGACCTCTTTCTTTTCGTGCTTCGGCTTGATGACCTTGACGCCGTCGTCGTTTAGCTTCATCGCCTGTTTGATGAGCTTTTTCATCACGGCGTCGCTCGGCAGGTCCTTGAGCGAGGTCAGTTTGCCAAAGCTGCCCATCGCGGTCTTTGTTTCCGAAAAGGCATCCGACTCCATCAGCGACTGCTTCCAAAAACCGAAGGTGCAATGTTCCTTAAATGACGCAAAGCCGCACAAAATGCCCTTGTACTCAAAGCTCGGCATCGACCATTTCAGCGTCTCTTTTACGTCCGGGCACGTCTCGTGGACGAGCGAGCGAACGTGCCTCAGGATCGGCTTGGCAAAATCCTTGGACTTTTCAATGTATGCGTCAACTCTCGGGTCGGTTACCGGCATAGAGCTAATTCCTCCGGGCTTGTTAAGTGCACGGTATTATATACGATTTTCTTTGCGGATAACCAACTTTAATCCCGACCATTTTTCGTCCACGGCGCAGACCTTGACATCGACCAGGCCAAGCGGAAACGCGGCCTCGCGGACGGTATCTTCGGTGATCTCGGTCGGCAATTTTGCGGCCTTCTTATACCACGAGACCCAGATCGCCCCGTTCTGTTTGATAGATCTCACAGATCTCGAGAGCGTTGCAAACAGCTCGTCGCGGCTGTTTGTAAAGATGTGGATGATATCAGCTTCGGAATGCTCCAAGCCGGCACGTGTGACGCCTTTGATCTCGGCGCCCTCAGGGATCGGATCGACAAGCCGATCGAAGTCGGCGGGCGCGTTTACCGTGAATACCATCATCCCTTCCTTGATCCCAAGTTTTCTGGCCAGCGGCGTACCCGAATATCCCGTCGTCATAGAGCGAATTTAGCACGAGTTACCCAAATTTCCGCCCTTCGAAGGTGCGCAATGTTGACCTGCGTTATTGATTAAATGGCATATTTATTCGATAATCAATGGTTTTGATGTTACCTGGAATTTTTGTTTGTTCGTCGTTTGAAAAAACCGAAGCAATAGTTCTCTGTAAAGAGCGTCAGCGGCGGTTCGGCGAAAGCAAATAAGAT
Organism: uncultured Chloracidobacterium sp.; assembly: GCA_964592865.1. Taxonomy (GTDB): domain Bacteria; phylum Acidobacteriota; class Blastocatellia; order Pyrinomonadales; family Pyrinomonadaceae; genus OLB17. Next base: position 43,476 of record CAZQGN010000004.1, read on the forward strand.
TAGAAACAATATGAACGATTACGTAATTTATTTAACGCCCGCACTTGGGGTCCTGGGACTTGTCGTAATGGCATTTAAATCGGCTTGGGTCAGCAAGCAGGATGACGGCGACGAGACGATGAAGGAGCTCGCACGTCACATTGCGGACGGTGCGATGGCGTTTTTGAAGGCCGAGTGGAAGGTGCTCAGCATCTTTGTTCTGCTCACGATGATCTTCCTGACCTATTCGGGAACGATCACGTCGATCAACGGCAAGGAGATCCATTCGAGCTGGGTCATCTCGATCGCATTTCTGATCGGTGCCGTGTTTTCGGCAACGGCCGGATACATCGGGATGAAGGTCGCGACCAAGGCCAACGTCCGCACGACACAGGCGGCACGCTCCAGCCTGAAACAGGCCCTGAAGGTGTCGTTTACCGGCGGTACCGTTATGGGCCTCGGCGTTGCGGGCCTCGCGGTCCTCGGGCTTGGCGGATTGTTCATCATTTTTCTTTCGATGTTCGCGGGTCTCGGCGTTCACCAGATCAAGACCACGATCGAGGTGCTGACGGGCTTTTCGCTCGGCGCCGAGTCGATCGCGCTGTTCTCGCGTGTCGGCGGCGGTATCTACACCAAGGCCGCTGACGTCGGCGCTGATCTGGTCGGAAAGGTCGAGGCCGGCATTCCTGAGGATGACGTCCGCAACCCCGCCACGATCGCTGATAACGTCGGCGACAACGTCGGCGACGTCGCCGGTATGGGAGCCGATCTGTTCGGTTCATATGTGGCGACGATCCTGGCGACGATGGTCCTCGGACAGGAGATCGTCGTAAAGGATGCGTTCGGGAATATGTCGCCGATCCTGCTGCCGATGGTCATCTGCGGACTCGGTATCGTTTTCTCGATCATCGGCACGATGTTCGTCCGTATCCATGACGACAAATCGAGCGTGCAAAACGCGCTCAATATCGGCAACTGGGTCTCGATGATCCTGACCGTTGCGGCATCGTTTTTCGTCGTACAGTGGCTGCTGCCTGACGGCCCGCTCACATCGCGTGCGAGCACGTTTACCAAGATCGACGTGTTTTATTCGATCGTCGTCGGTACGGTGGTCGGTGCGATCATGAGCGTCGTGACCGAGTACTTTACGGCAATGGGTAAAAAGCCCGTGCTTTCGATCGTCCAGCAATCGTCGACCGGACACGCGACCAACATCATCGGCGGCCTCGCCGTCGGTATGAAATCGACCGTTATTCCGATCCTGACGCTGGGTTCGGGCATCATGGCTTCGTATTATTTCGCCGGTTTGTACGGTGTTGCGATCGCCGCCGCCGGAATGATGGCGACGACCGCCATGCAGCTCGCGATCGACGCTTTTGGGCCGATCGCCGATAACGCCGGCGGTATCGCCGAAATGAGCAAGCTGCCGCCCGAGGTTCGTGAGCGTACTGACAACCTCGACGCTGTCGGAAACACCACCGCCGCGACCGGTAAGGGCTTTGCCATCGCGTCGGCTGCACTCACGTCGCTGGCACTGTTTGCGGCATTTGTCGGCATGGCGGGCATCGACCGCATCGACATCTACAAGGCGAACGTTCTCGCCGGATTGTTCGTCGGCGGCATGATACCGTTCATCTTCTCGGCACTGTGCATACAGGCGGTCGGTAAGGCCGCGATGGAGATGGTCGAAGAAGTTCGCCGTCAGTTCCGCGAGATACCGGGCATTATGGACCACACCGGCGAACCGGAGTACGAAAAGTGCGTCGCCATTTCGACCAACGCTTCGATCAAACAGATGCTCCTGCCGGGCGCGATCGCACTCAACGTGCCGGTGCTCATCGGCTTTCTGTTCGGCCCCGAGGTTTTGGGCGGGCTGCTTGCCGGTGTCACGGTTTCGGGCGTTTTGATGGGCATCTTTCAGTCAAACGCCGGCGGTGCCTGGGACAACGCCAAAAAGTCGTTTGAAAAGGGCGTTATGATCAACGGCGAGATGTACTACAAGGGCTCGGAGCCGCACAAGGCTTCGGTCACCGGCGACACGGTCGGCGATCCGTTCAAGGACACGTCGGGCCCGTCGATGAACATCCTCATCAAGCTGATGTCCATCGTTTCGCTGGTCATCGCACCGTTCATTGCCGGCATCGGTAAATAACAAAACCTGCTGCATTATCAATGCACGCAAACGAGCGGCGGTTCCATACATCGGGGCCGCCGCTTTTTCTGGCATTTTCCCTGAAATACGCCTATATTTAGGTCAAACAGCGATCCCAAAAAGCGTCGTGCCGCCCGGCGGCTGCCAAACCGTGCATTGGGGTCCGCAAGGGGTATGAAGTGGTAAGAAATACGAACACCGTCGTCAGATCGTTAGCCTTAGCCTGTGTTTTCTGCATCGCGGCATTTAGTGTATTTGCCGCCGGCGTGGCCGATCGTTCGTTCGGCACCGATGGATCGGTACGGATGCCGATCGGGCAGCAGAGCATTTTGATCGATATCCTGTTTGTGCCGGGCGGTAAGATCGCGGCAGTATCATTCAGTGATTACGGTGTGCTCAACATCGCCCGGTTCAACTCGAACGGCCAGCCCGATACGACATTTGGAACCCAAGGATTGCTGTCGGTCCCGGCCCCGAATTTCCGGGTTTACGATGCCGCGATGCTCGCCGACGGCAAGATCCTGCTCGCCGGTTCGCACTTTCCGGGCGGGAACGCCGTAGATTTCTTTATGGCCCGGCTAAATCCCGACGGGTCGCCCGACGCGGCATTTGGCAATGCCGGCATAGTTTCGATCAATCAGGGTTCGTTTGATGTCATCAACAGGATCGCTCTTCAGCCTGACGGCAAGATCGTCGGCGCCGGTTACACGTCAGACGCCGGAGGCTTTCAGGCGGTCTTACGTCTGAATGCGAACGGCAGTTTGGACCCGACATTCGGCGGCGGAATTTCGTTCTTCAGGTTTCCGCCTTACCCGCACGCGTCACCGCGTCAGCTCCAGACGGTCAAGATACTCGGCGATGGCAGTATCCTTACCGCCGCACCGATCAACTTTGCACACCCGACCGGCATCGCGCTCGGTATCGGTATCGCCCGGCTGACGTCGGCGGGTTCATTGGACCAGACCTTCGGAACACAGGGCACCTCTTTGGCGAGCCGTCCCGCACCGAATGGGTACAACGAGATCGTCGATCTCGAACTGATGCCCGCGGGGCGTTTTGTCGCGGCGTACACGTCAGGCATAACGGTGTTTGAATCAACGGGCAGCTTTGTCCGCGATCTGCCATTCGAGGCCACGTGGATCGAACGGATGCCAAACGGCAATTTACTCGGCTCAGGTGATAATCCGCTGCCTGCCGCCCGGGCCGGCGGGATCAAGGTCTACAGCGATCAGGGCATCATCGGCCGGGCATCATCGCCGGGTCGCCCGTTTGCCGCACCGGACGGACGGATCATTATGGGGCGGATCGACACAAACACTAGTGAACTAGTATTGACCGCACTGTCGCGGCTGACGTCACAGGGGACGCGAATGGCGGACTTTGACCGCGACGATAAGACAGATCTCGCGATCCAGCGTGGATCATATTTCTTCGCACAGAAAAGCGGCGGCGGAGCGATCTTAAACCTTCAGACATTCTTCGGAGCGACCGTCATCCCCGAAATGTCGGAACAACGTCTGCCGAATCTCCTGCTCGACCGCAATACCGTCGCGTTTGCCCTCCGCGGCATTCCCAATGTGAGCGGCGGACTTTATCGACGAATATCTGATACGACAGGCGAGGTTTACTTTAATTCCGTTTGGGGACTCGCGGGCGACATACCGACCGGCGGCGATTTTGACGGAAACGGCCAGTTGGATATGACTGTCTTTAGGCCTTCGGACGGGGTTTGGTATTCGATATTCGGGGAAAATGACCAGATCAGATTTGTCAGTTGGGGTACGGCCGGCGACAAGCCTGTTCCGGCTGATTACGACTATGACGGCAAGACCGACTTTGCGGTATATCGTCCGTCGACCGGTACGTGGTGGATAAAGCGCAGTTCTGACGGCGGTTCGGTCGCCGTAAAGTTCGGCGTGGCGACTGATATCCCGGTCACCGGCGATTACGACGCGGACGGCCGGGCCGATCTCACCGTATATCGCCCGTCTGAGGGCAATTGGTATCAGTACCTGACGACCGAGGGCTTTCGCGTGATCCGGTTCGGACTGGCGGGTGATGTCCCGGTTCCGGGCGATTACGATGGCGACGGCCGGCACGATATTGCGCTCTATCGCGGCGGCGTCTGGTATCTGCTGAAGAGCCGCGAGGGATTTGCGGCCGTGACGATGCCCGCCCTTATTGGTGCGACGGCCGACGATGTACCGGTTTCGACCCGTTATGATCAATGATGGCTGTGCGAGCGGACATTGCAGGTTAAAGATTGGACAATTTGTATCTGTCACCTGTAAATTCAAATACCAATAGCCGGTGTCGAAAAGGTGCAACCACAAACTCGTTAGCCGGCATCTGTTGCTTTCGAAGTAACGATATCTATCTGCAGAACAATTGACTGAACTTAGAACTATGCTTAAAAACACTATTTACGGCGCACTCTGCTGTGCGGTCTTCGCAATTTTTGCCGTCATGCCGACGGCCGTGAACGCACAGGATCAGATGAATGAGGATAACCCTGTCATCGACCGCTCGGCCATTCCCGACTCGGGTGACAGCGTTAATGATTTTGTTCCAAAGGGCTGGAAACTCGAGGCCGACGTCAAGGGCGACCTCAACGGCGACGGTATCGCTGACCACGCGCTCAAGCTGGTCGAGGACAAACCCGCTGAGAGCGACGGCACGATGCCCGACCGCAGCCGGGCCCTAGTTCTCGTTTTTGCCGACAAAAGCGGTACGCTGACCAAGGCGGCGGTGACCGACAAATTGCTGCAGTGCACAGCGTGCGGCGGCGCGTTTTACGGCGTAAGCGACGCTCCGGCCGAGGTCACGATCGAAAAGGGCGTACTCGTCGTCAATCAGGATCACGGTTCACGCTGGGTGACCGACGTGACGTTCCGCTTTCGATATGACGAACAGCCGAATATGTTCATCCTTATCGGGTTTGACTATGCCAGCCGCGACCGCGGTGCCGGTGACGTTTCGACCGAGAGCACCAATTACCTGACCGGCAAGCGTATCACTACCGTCGGCAAAGGAAAACGCGAGACCACCAAGACCACGATCGTCAAGAAAATGCGGTACAGCATCGAAGAGGTCTCGGCCGAGAATATGGAAGCCGAGGCGACAACGCGGCTCGGCCTCGACTAACTGAAGGCCTCGCTTTCGCGAACTTCATCGCAGTAAAGAAAGGGATCGGTTTCGACCGGTCCTTTTCCGTTTATCCGGATGGGACGGCAAACAGATCGCCCACGCCCGCGGCGAAACGACAAAGACATCGTCCTGATCGGCGGATCTGGAAAATAAGAAATTCGCCACAGAGGCACACAGTACGCAGAGATATGTTGCTAAATGATCTCTGTGATCCTGTAGTGTGGTTAATTACGGGCTGCTGACACGTTCATCAGATCGATGAACCGCTCGAAGAGATACTCAGAGTCGTGCGGCCCTGGGGCCGATTCCGGGTGATACTGCACCGAAAAGACCGGCAGCGTTTTGTGCCGCAGGCCGGCGACGGTGTGGTCGTTGAGGTTGATGTGCGTCACCTCAACGTCCGCGGGCAGGCTGTCGGCATCGACCGCAAAGCCGTGGTTGTGCGCGGTGATCTCGATCTTGCCGGTGGTCAGGTCTTTGATCGGCTGGTTGCCGCCGCGATGGCCGAATTTGAGTTTGTAGGTCGATCCGCCAAACGCCGTACCGATCAGCTGATGGCCGAGGCAGATGCCGAACATCGGCGTGTGCGAGGCGGTCAGTTTTTTGACCTCGTTAACGACATTTGTCATCGACGCGGGGTCGCCCGGGCCGTTTGACAGAAAGATGCCGTCGGGCTTGAGCGCCAGCACGTCGGCGGCGGGCGTCTCGGCCGGGACGACCGTTACGCGGCAGCCAAACTTTGAAAACTCTCTCAGCGAGTTGGTTTTGACGCCAAAATCGTACGCCACGATATGAAACCGCTCGGCTCCGGACGCCGGATAGTCGTAATTCTGATCGACGGTCACGCTGGTCGCCAGTTCGCGGTTCTCCATTTCAGGCGATGCCGTGACCTTTGCGAGCAAACTGGCGGCATCGGTATCGATCGTCGAAATTCCCGCCCGCATCGCACCCTTATCGCGAATGTGGCGGACCAGGGCACGCGTGTCGATGTGCTCGATGCCGATGATCGAATTCGCCTTCAGATAATCCTGCAGCGACATCGTCGAGCGAAAGTTCGAAACGATCCGGCTCGCCTCGCGGACGACAAAGCCCTCGACCCACGGCCGACGCGATTCGACATCTTCGGCGTTCGTGCCGTAGTTGCCGATGAGCGGGTACGTCATACAGACGATCTGCCCCGCGTAGCTTGGGTCGGTCAGGATCTCCTGATAGCCGGACATCGAGGTGTTAAAGACCATCTCGCCAAATGTCTCGCCGTCAGCCCCAAATGACGTCCCGGTAAACGTCCGTCCGTCCTCAAGCACCAAAATTGCCTTTCTTGCCTTGTCCATCAGACTTAGATTTTAGCGTATCGCGTGAAAAGCAGGAAATATGCCCGCGAAATGAGGGAAATTTAACCACAGATGGATGCAGATGAACACAGATCAAGAAGATAGAAATATCTAAATCTCTTTGGATCTATCTGTGTCAATCCTTATTTATCTGTGGTTGAAAAACTCTCAATGTCCATTCGAGTAGGATGCTCAAAGTCCGAACATTAAAAGCAGGAGATCTAACCACAGATGAACGCAGAGGAACACAGATCATAAAGATAGAAATATCTAAATCTCTTTGGATCTATCTGTGTCAATCCTTATTTATCTGTGGTTGGACGTCTCTTTATTTCTGTTTGAGTAGAGTGCCCAAAGTTCGACCGGGGAAAAGTCGGAAATTTGACCAGAGATGAACGCAGATGAAAGCAGATCAGGAAGATAGGTAGAACTAGCTTGCTTTGGATCGATCTGTGGTTAATTTATCTCTCTATCGCGCCTCGCGGGCACGAAGATCTTCGGGGTCGGTCGGCGTCGCGGTCGGGGTCGGTTTGGGGACCGTGTTGTCATATTCGCCGTGCTCCAAAAAGCCGACGTTCGAGGGCCGCCAATAGCGGAAAAATGCCTTGCCGTAGATATACTTTTCGGGCACCAGGCCCCAATACCGCGAGTCGGACGAATTATCGCGGTTGTCGCCCATCACAAAGTAATGATGCTCGTCGACCTTTTTCGCCGGCCAGCTCGGCAGCGACTGGTTATGCTCGGCGTCGAGGTAGTTTTCCTTGAGCTCTACGCCGTTGATAAATACGCGTCCGTTGCGCACCTCGACATTCTCGCCGGGCATGCCGATGACCCGCTTGACGTAGCTCTTGTCGGGGTCGTTGGGGAACCAGAATACGACGATATCGCCGCGCTCGATGTGGCCCCAACTGACACTCTGTATCTTGTAATAGACCAGCTTATTAACGAGCAGCCGCTCGCCGTCGTGCAGCTGCGGCAGCATCGAGGTGCCCTCGACCACCACGGGTTGGACAAAGAAAACGCCGAACAGGATAAACACGACGATGATCAGAAAGATATCGCGGAGCAACCTGAGAGCCTCGGCCCAAATGCCCTGGCGCGACTCGCTGCGGAGGCTGACGATATCGATGTCGCGATCGTCCCGCGGATCGACGGGCCCGAATGGGTGTTTATTTTTGCCGCTGAGCTCAAACATATAGGGTGACGCCGCGTATGACGGCATCAATTACACGTTAGACTTCGGCGCCGTCTTTGTCAAAGTTTTCGTCTGCGCCGCGGTCGTGCTCCGCCGTCTTTCGAGAGGCTTTTGACCCACTCGAGAAACGAGTCTTCGTAAACCAGCCAGCCAAATCGCGTCGGGCGTCCGCCGACGGTTTCAAACGTCCCGTTCTCGCAGAGCGAGATCAGCGACGGCCTCGACGGCACCGGCGTAATGATGCGGTGGTGTTCGATCAAGCGTGAGATCTCGGTCAAACTGATCGCGGGGCGGGGTGAGAGTTCTAACAAACGTTTTGTGATATTCATTGTGTTGAGTGTTGGTTGCAGCTTGAGTGTGACGTTCCGAAAAGGCCCGGCCGGCGATGTCCGTCATGGCCATCCCGAAATGGGCGTAAATATCATAAACATCATAAACATTGTAATTATCGTAAATATCATAAATATCGTAAATCGAATACCGGGCGTTCTGTATTAGTCTGGAAATGTGCCGGACAGATCACGGCCGCGGCCGGCCGCCTCGATCGATTGTCGTACGAGATCGTCCATACGTTGGAGAATATCAAACAAACGAGCAGAAATCAAATTTATCCGCGTCACGGCCGAAACAACGGTTCAAACAAAATAGGGAGCAGCTAATATGACATTTATACCGACCGACAAAGCAAAGGCATTCGCCATCGTCAAGACATTTGAAACGTCAGATCCGGCCGGCGATTACGCCGCCTGTGTCGTCCTGAACGACGGCGCCGGAGTTTCGTACGGCATCAGCCAGTTCACGCACCGCTCGGGTTCGCTATATGCGGTGGCCGAGCGATACGTTGCGTCGGGCGCAAAGACGGGCGCCGACGTCATCCGCGACCGACTGCCGACGCTTCGCGACATCTCAGGACGGGCGATCAGGCAGATCGTCGCCGATCACCGTTTCCGGGCCGCTCTGCGGGCCGCCGCCGCGACCCCTGAGATGCGGGCCGCACAGTTGGCCGAGACCGACCGCCTTTATTTCAAGCCCGCCCTCACGGCCTGCCGGCGGCTCGGGTTCGTCGAGCCGCTGAGCCTCGCGGTCATCTTCGATTCCGTTGTCCACGGTTCGTTTTACAGGGTCGCCCGCGGCGTCGCGGCCGACATCTCGGACGAGAGGGCATGGATCACGGCGTACGTTCGCCGCCGTGACGCCTGGCTGCTGAGCTATCCGCGGCTCGCGCCGACGCGATACAGGATGCGGTTCTTTCTCGGTCAGATCGCCATTTCGAACTGGAAGCTGGAACTTCCGCTCAATGTCCACGGCGTCAGGATCACCGCATCGACGCTCAAGTCAGTCTCGCTCGGCACCGTTTTCCCCGAGCCCGTGCCGCAGCCGGCCGGCGAAAGCGACCGATCCGCGGTCGGCGAGTTTACGAGGAGCTACGACCGGATCGAGTCAGCGGTCAGCAACGCGTTTACGCGGGCCGACGCCGCAAAATCGCTCTGGACCACGGTCGCGGGCACGGTCTGGCAGACATTCTGGGCAATGGCGGCGTTTCTGGCGGGCCTGCCGCGTGAGGTCTGGATCATCTCGGCCGTAATCGCCGGAGCGTTGATGCTCGCCTATCTCTACCGCCAGATCGAACTCGGCCGAATCCGTGAAAGGGCGGCCTCCGGAGGCACACAAATATGAACGATGCAAAGAATATCCTCATCGCCTGGCTCAGCTCGGTCACCTGCCTCCTCGCGGCCATCGAGGTCCGAACGTGGATAACGATCGTCTCGGCGGTGGTGCTTCCGGTCATATTTTTTGTCTGCGGCAAGGCGATCGACGTCTGGCTGCAGATCTACCTTCGCCGCGGGCGTTCTGGTCCGCGGCCCGAACCGAAAGACTATGAATGAAACGACCAAATTTAAACTTATCGCGGCCGCGTTGCTGGCGGCCGCCGTCATCGCCGCTGCCGGATGGGTGGTGTCCGCGATACAGATCGAGCGCGCGGAACGGGCTCTGTCAGCCGCACGGGCGGCAACCGCGGCGGCCGAACGCGAGGCAGCAGCCCGCGAGCTTGAGGCCGCCCAATATACAAAGCTGATCGAACAACTCGAACAAAAGATCGCCGGTATCAGATCGGCCAACACAAAACTCGATGAAAAACTTAAAGATACAAAAACTACTACCCGTACTGCTCGTGCTGACGTCGAGCGTTCCCGCGGCAATGGCGCAGTCCGTGCCGACCCCGCCGCCGAGTCCGTCTGCGAAAAGCTCACCGCCCTCGGCCACCCGTGCTGACGCGGCACTCAGGCAGGCATGCCTTTCCGCGGCGGCCGATCTCGAAGCCACACGCCGGCTCACCGACGCCCTGACGGCGGAGAACGCCGCACTGACCGAGCGTCTTGACGCCGAAAAACTCGCAACCGCCGAGCTCACGCGGCTGGCCGCCGTCCGCGGGTCCGAGGTCGACGCCGTCAGGCTCTCGTATTCGGCCGCGACCCGCGTCATCGCCGCCAAGGACGCCGAGATCGCGGCCCGTGACCGGCTTATCGAAAGCCTGAGGAAAAAGCGTGCGTCGCCGTGGCGGCGGCTCGGCGACATCCTGATCGGGGCGGCGGCCGTCGCGATCCTCAAATAGATCCATTGGAGAAGATCGACAATGAAAGAACATCTGCAGGAGGCCGTCGAGCATTTTCGGGCTCGAACGGCGAGATACACACGTGCCGAGCGGTACTACGCCGGCGATCACGACCTGGCGTTCGCGACCGATAAGTTCAAGAACGCGTTCGGGTCACTGTTTCGCGAGTTTGCGCTGAATCTGTGTCCCGCTATCTGCGACGCGGTCCGCGACAAGCTGCGCATTACCGGTTTTTCGCCGGATCAGCCCGACGGAAAAGCGGGAGCGGCGCTCGCGGCCGCCGCCGGACGCATCTGGACGGCCAACCGGATGCGTCTGCGGGCCGGCGAGGTACACAAAGAGGCTCTCAAATGCGGCGACGCATATATGATCGTTTGGCCTGACGACACGGGCCGGGCCGCGTTGTATCCCAACCGTGCCTCGACCTGCACCGTGACCTATGACGAGGAATTTCCCGGCCGCGTCATACGCGCGGCAAAGTACTGGCGCTCGCCGGACCGGCGCATCCGGATGAATATTCTCTATCCCGACCGTATCGAGAAATTTGCGACCGAGCGCCCGGCGGACATCCTGTCGGACGGGGCAGCACTTTCGCCGGCCGGGCCGCCGGTGCCCAATCCGTTCGGCGTCGTTCCGGTCTTTCATTTTGCCAACAATGCCGACATCGGTGCCTTTGGCCGTTCAGAGTTTGAATCGGCGGTGCCGATCCAGGACGGCCTCAACAAATCGGTGCTCGATATGCTCGTCGCGATGGAGTACGCGGCGTACCGCCAGCGTTGGGCGTCGGGCATCGAGGTCGAATATGACCTCGACGGCCGGCCCACCACGCCGTTCACGGCCGGGGCGGATCACGTCTGGATGACGAGCAGCCCCGACACGAAATTCGGCGACTTTAACGCCTCGGCGCTTGACCAGTTCATCAAGGTCAAGGACGGCTTTCGCGTCGACATCGCGTCGGTCACGGGCACGCCGCTCCATTACTTTACACCGGGCTCGGACGCCCTTCGGACGGGTGCCGGCGTCAAGCGTAACGAGTCGCGCTTTCTGGCAAAGGTGCGTGACCGGCAGGAGGCTTTCGGACAGGTCTGGAGCGACGTTATCGCCTTTGCCCTGCTGGTCGAGGGAATAGCCGACGACGCGGGACTGCTGACCCGTTGGGAGGACCCGGCGCCGATCTCGGAACGCGAGGTGCTCGAAAACATCATTCTCAAAAAACAGATCGGGCTCCCCGATCAGTACGCTCTGTCCGAGGCCGGCTACGGCGAGGCAGACATTAAGACGATGCTCGCGGCCGCCCGCAAGGGCCCTGAGCGTTCCACCCAGAACAAATGACACAAAAAACTATGAAGACGCAACCATCTACTGAACCTACGACCCCGACCGAACCGCAGCCATCACCGCCGCCGCTGCCCGCATTGCCGGACGACGCATTGTTCGGACAACTTGCGGCACTCGCGGCTGAGAACGCCGAGCTTCGCGCGGCCCTCGATATCGGGAACGCCCGCGATACGGTCGTCGCCGACCTGACGGCCGCCGGTGCACGCTCGCCGCGGCTGCTGTTTGACGCGGTCAAGGGCGACATCCGAATCGAGGCGGACGGCTCCGTCGCCGGCCGCAGCGAGATCGTCGAAAGACTCAAGGCGGCATTTCCCGAGCAGTTCGCCGCTCCGCCGCCGACATCGATCGACGCCGGTGCCGGCCGGACCGCAACTGCCGTGTTGACGCGCGCAGCTCTCGCAAAAATGACGCCGGCCGAGATCGCCGCACTCGACTGGCCGGCGGTCAAGCAGGCGCTCGCGGCCGGGTGACCGTCACCGATAGATACCGCGGCGGCCCGGCCGGCCGTCGATGACCTTAGAAACTGGAGAAAAACCTTATGTCAATTGAATTTATCCCGACCGTTTGGGCGGCAAGGCTGCTTGTCGCCCTCGACAAGTCGCTCGTATATGGACAGGCGAATGTGTGTAACCGCGATTATGAAGGTGAGATCCGCGAGGCCGGAAATACCGTCAAGATCGCGTCGATCGGAGACGTCAGCGTCGCCGACTATGTCAAGAATACCGACATCGGCGAACCCGAATCGCTGACCGACGAAGAGCAGACCCTGCTCATCGACAACGCCAAGTACTTTAACTTTTATGTTGACAGCGTCGACCGTGCCCAGGCGAACGCCAACATCATGGATGAGGCGATGCGTCGCTCGGCATGGTCGCTGCGGGCGGCGGCCGATACCTTTCTGGCGGCCGCGATGGAGTCGGCCGTGCCGTCGGGCAACAAGATCGGCACCGTCGGCGACCCGGTCGCGCCGACCAAGGACGACGCATACGAATATCTGGTCGATCTCGGCGTACTGCTCGACGAGGGCAATGTTCCGATCGACGACCGCTTTGTCATCGTGCCGGCGTGGTTCCACGGGCTCTTGCTCAAAGATGACCGTTTCGTGCGGTCCGGAACGTTTCGCGGCGACGCCCGTCTGGCGAACGGCGAGGTCGGCGAGGCGGCCGGATTTCGCATCCTGAAATCGAACAACGTGCCCAACACCTCGGGGGCCAAGTTCAAGATCATCGCCGGCCACAGGTTGGCGACGTCCTTTGCCGAGCAGGTGCTAGACGTCCAGACGTACAAGCCGGAAAAGCGGTTTGGCGACGCGGTCAAGGGCCTACACGTTTACGGGGCCAAGGTCGTCCGTCCGGCGGCACTCGCGATGCTGATCGCCGATAGATCATAACCGCAAAAAACCCGGGCGGCCGCGGGCACTCGCTGTCAGCGGCCGCCTTTTTATCCAGCCCGAGGAGAAAATAACTTATGCCTGAAACCGATCTCGAAAAACTGAAGCGGCTCTCCGCCTGGGAGGCCGAACCCGCACTCTCTGAGGACGACCTTGAGGCGATCCTCGGCGGTGCCGCACTCGCCGACATCAACGGCCTCGAACCGTCGCACGAAGCGTGGACGCCGACCTATGACATCAACGCCGCGGCCGCCGCCGCATGGCTCGCCAAGGCCGCACGCGCGAGCTCGCTCGTCGAGGTCGATCCGCCCGGTTCCGGCATCGTCACGTCTAAGGTCTTTGACAATTGCCGCCGGATGGCACGAGTATTTGCCGGAAAAGGGCCGCGGTCCGTACGTGTGCGCAATACATATACGTAAATGCGAATATGTATGCGCCATGCGTGACGGGCGTACGCGGTAACCACCATCCTGCGTTCGCCGCCTGTGACGATTCCGCCCTTTTTGCGAAAATCGGTTAGAATGATTGCTGAATTGAAACGGATCAAGATCTACAAAAAGCTGACCTGGCTCAACGAACTGCCGGCCGACGAGGCCGAGTATGTCCTGCGCGAGTGCGGCGGCAGCCGGGAATGGGCTTGCCGCATGTCGGAGCTTCGGCCGTTCGTTTTGATCGACGACCTTTTTGAAAAGGCCCGGCGGAACTGGGCCCTTTCGCCGGACGGCGACGCCGAAAAATATTCTGAGGCCAGCGAACGTCTCGGCAAGCTGCTCGAGCGTTGACGCGTTCGGCGCCGATTCCTTTATATATATCTATGCAGACGACCCTCGACGCAGAACTGATCGGATCGCTGACCGAAGGGCTCCGTGCGGCGCTTACGCGCGACGCTGAGCGTTTTCCGGGAGACTCGCATCGCCGCCAGCCGGTTCACACAGTTTACGGCGGAGCCCAGCTTTTCAGCGCCGAGACACCGGCAAAGCTCGGCCGGCTCGCGGCGGCGGCATTTGACGAATACGCGGGCGACCCTTCTGTGCTGGCCTCGGTCCTCGGCATACCGGGCGAATTGTCGGGCGTTGTGCATGAACGAGTCCGGGAAAAGCTTGCCCGCGAACCGGTCGAGGACCTTCGGATCGATTTTGAGGACGGCTACGGCATCCGGCCCGATGACGAAGAGGACGCCCACGCCGTCAGTACCGCCGACGAGATGGCAAAGGCTCTGGCGAGCGGTGCGTTGCCGCCGTTCGTCGGCATTCGCGTCAAGGCGATGTCGGCCGAGGCTCACGGGCGTTCGATCCGGACGCTGGACCTTTTTCTTACCCGTCTGACCGAGGCGGCCGGCCGCCTGCCGGACAATTTCCTTATTACATTGCCAAAGGTCGTGCTTGCCGAACAGGTCTCGGCATTTGCCGACGTGCTCGACCGCCTCGAAAAGAAGTTGGGCATACCGGGCGGCACGCTGAGGTTTGAGATCATGATCGAATCGACGCGTTCGATCGTCACGGCGGACGGGCGGTTCGCAATGCCGCTCTTTCTCGATGCCGCCGCCGGCCGGCTCGCGGGAGCGCATTTTGGTGCCTACGATCATACGGCGAGCTGCGGCATCACCTCGGCGAATCAGGATATGCTCCATCAGGCATGCGACTTTGCACGCAATATGATGCAGGCCGCGTTCGGCGGGACCGGCGTCTTTCTCTCGGACGGAGCGACCAATATTATGCCGGTCGGCGTTCACCGCGGCCGTGACCTCGATGACCGACAGCGTGCCGAGAACCGTTCGACCGTGCATCGTGCGTGGCAGATACATTACGGGCACGTCCGCCATTCGCTCGCGAACGGCTTTTATCAGGGATGGGACCTTCACCCGGCGCAGATCCCGACACGCTACGCGGCGGTTTACGCTTTCTTTCTGGAGGGGATCGAAACGGCGGCGATCCGGCTTCGCAACTTCGTGGCCGAGGCCGCACGGGCGACGCTCGTCGGCGATCAGTTTGACGACGCCGCGACGGGACAGGGCCTCTTGCTCTACTTTGTCCGGGCGGTGAACTGCGGGGCCGTGTCGGCGGACTATGCCGCAAGTTTGACGGGCCTTACGATCGAACAGCTTCGTTCCGCCTCATTTGCCGACCTTATCAAGCGTTAAGGCCGGCCGCCGACGCCCTCGAACAACTTCATTATCCGCTAAATTGGTAAAACCCATATACCGTTCAAAATAAATTGGTAAACGTGATCGCGACCATAGCTTCGGGCCGATCTACCACCAAAACAAGCCTAAATCATTGTATTTTGTCGATTTTTGATCGAAAATCGCGAACTTTTGTCGAAAAATAATAAAAAGTGGCTTGCAATAATTGGTAAAACCAATTATGATTTTCCGGAAATTCAAAGAATTCCAACTAGAAATCAATTTGAGGTAGGTAGAAGTAATGAAAATCCAAGCAATTCTGCAGCAGCGAGTGATCGGCCTGATGATCATTCTAATGATCGGTGCGGCCGCCGTATTCGGCCAGGAATTTCGCGGTACGATAAACGGCAGCGTTTCAGATCCGAATGGGGCCGCGGTCGCCGGTGCGACGGTCGTTATCCGTAACAAGGCGACCAATGTTGCCTCGACCGTCACGACCAACAGCGAAGGTTCCTACTCAGTGCCGTTCCTTACGCCCGGCGAATACAAGATCACCGCTACCGGTGACGGATTTAAGACCTCATCCAGAGATTCGGTCACAGTCGCCGTCGATGACCGCCTGACCGTTGATTTCACGTTGGAGATCGGAACATCAGCCGAAGTAAATGTCATCGCCGACGCCGAGGTGCTCGAGCGCGGTTCGGTGACGGTCGGCACGGGCGTCAGCCAGCGTCAGATCGCCGAGCTGCCGCTTGCCGAGGGAGCTCCTTATACATTGGCGACACAGGCTCCGGGCGTGGTTTACACCGGTGACCCCAACTTTCAGGGCCCGACCGCTAACGGCAACCTCGCCGGTTTTCGCACCAACGGTGCCGCCGGCAACCAGATCAATCTCGACGGTTCGCCCAATCTGGCGTACAGCGGCCAGGTAGCGTTCACGCCGCCGTCGGACGCCGTACAGGAGTTTAAGGTCCAGACCAACGCTTTTGACGCGCAGAACGGTTTTACGGCCGGTTCGACCGTCAACGTCGCGCTCAAGAGCGGCACCAACAGCCTCAACGGTTCGCTCTATTACTATGACCGCGACAAGAGCCGCACGGCCAACAACTTTTTCAACAACCGTTTGGGCCGCGAGCGTCCGGGCCGCAAGTACGCCCGCTACGGCGCGGTGATCAGCGGGCCGGTCTATATCCCGAAGATCATCAACGGCAAGGACAAAACGTTCTTCCTTTTCTCGTTCGAACGTCAAAAGGACAACGTCGCCCAGCCGACGACCTACTCGGTGCCGACGATGAAGATGCGCAACGGCGACTTTACCGAACTGATCGTCGATCCGACCAATATCGCCAACGCCAACAACACGATCATCTACAATCCGTTCTCGGGCGTCCTGAGCGGCAGCAACGTGGTCCGTACGTCGTTCGGCTGCCCGACATCGGGTGCGGTGCCGACCGGTTCGACCTGCAACATCATCCCGACGGCGTCGATGTACGCACCGGCACTGGCGTTCCTCAAATTGTTTCCGGCACCGAATCAGGCCGGCATCGTCAACAACTTTGTGACCGACCAAAACCTGATCCGGCCTTACCGCTCGTATCTGGTCAAACTCGACCACAACTTCAACTCGAACAACCGAATCTTCGGCAAGTGGTATCACAGCCGCAATACCGAGGACCGATACAATCTCGAGGGCACGCCCGACTCGATCACCCGCGGTTTTGAGAACCGCCGCAACAATGGTATGAACATCGACTATACGTCGGTGCTCAGCCCGAAATTCATCCTCGACATTCGCGGCAGCTGGAATCAGTTCAAGCTCCTGCGTTATCAGGAAGGCCAGCCGACGGCTGCCGAGCTCGGATTTACGGGCATTCCGGCGTCGCGTCAGGGTAACATCTTTCCGCGATTCGATTTTCGCAACTATATGACGCTCGGTTCACAGCGTTCGGACTATAACGACGGCCAGTCGCGACCGTTCGACCTGTTTTCGATCCAGCCGACGGTGACGCAGATCTTCGGCAACCATACGCTCAAGTACGGTTACGATTTCCGCCGTCTGCGTGAGAGATTCTCGACCGCGGGTTATGCCGCGGGCCGGTTCCTGATCGACGGCACCTATACCATGCAGGCGTCCAACTCCGGTTCGACCCAGCGTGACCGTGCCGGCCGCGACCTCGCCGCGTTCCTTCTCGGCGTGCCGGTCGCGTCATCGACGAGCCTGATCGACAACCCGACCGAGTACGACACCAGCGAGATCTATCAGGGATTTTTTGTCCACGACGATTTCCGCATCTCGCCGCGTATGACGCTCAATATCGGCCTCCGGTACGAGCTTGAAAGCGGCGTTCGCGAATCCGGCGGCCGCATCGTCAAGAATTTTGACCGCAACGCGATCAGCCCGATCGCCGCTGCCGCACTCGCCAACTACAATTCGAATGTGCCGGTCAGCACGCCGGTCGGAGCGATCGCCAACCTCACGGGCGGCCTCGTTTTCGCCGACGGCCCGAAGGACGCCAACCAGTCGACCGACCGCAACAATTTCCAGCCGCGTGTCGGCATTTCGTACGGCATCGATAATAAGACGGTGGTTCGTGCCGGATTCGGCATCTTTACCGCTCCGTTCCAGATCGGTGCGATCTTCCAGCCCGGATTTTCGACCCCGACGCTCTTTACGCCGAGCACGAACAACGGCCTGACGTTCAATGCGACGCTCGCCAACGCGTTCCCGACCGGCATCACGCCGTCACCCGGTGCGGCTCTCGGCCTGATGACATTTGTCGGCCGCGACGTGACGTCGTCAAACGCGACGGGCCCGACCACGACGGTCCTGCCGTATCAGCGTAAGAACGCCAATTACACACGATTTATGTTCGGCGTTCAGCGTGAGATATTCTTCGGCATCGGCGTCGACGCGTCGTACATCTTCTCAAAGGGCAAGGACCTTGCGGTCGCCCGCGAGTTGAACGCGATCCCGACGATCTATCTCAACAACTTTACGAGCTCGACCGATCCGTCAACGATCCTCGGCCAGATCACGGCCGTCAACACGTTCCTTAACGCGACGGTCGCCAACCCGTTCCGCGGACTGGTACCCGACAGCACGACCTGGAACGCGACCACGATCCAGCGTCGGCGTTTGCTGACCCCGTATCCGCAGTACGGCAATATCGCCATGACCGAATACAACGGCACGAGCTCATTCCAATCGTTCCAGCTGCAGTTGTCCAAGCGGTTCACCAAGGGGCTTTCGCTCAGCGGTTCGTACACGTTCTCGCGCGAGCATCAAAAGTCGCAGTACCTCAATCCGCAGGACACCGATATGGTCGACATCGTTGCCCCGACCGAGCGTCCGCATCGCTACACGTTCTCGGGCATCTACGAGCTTCCGTTCGGCAAGAACCGCCAGTTCTTTAGCGGATGGCACCCGGTCGCTGAGGCCGTTCTCGGCGGATGGCAGCTTCAGGCCGTTTACGAATGGCAGAGCGGCGAACCGCTCCAGTTCGCCAATGTTTACTACAACGGCGACCCGAACCAGCTTCGCAACCTGTTGGGCAAAAAGGACGAGAACGGCCGTCGATACGGCATCGACGTCCCGGCGTTCGCGATCAGCGGATTCTTTATCGGCGGTGTCCAGTCGGCGGCGAACGTCCCCGGCTACGCCAATAACTACACCAGCAGCTCGGCCAATACGGTCCGCACGATGCCGCTGACGATGGGCCGGTTCCGCAATCAGCGATTCCTTAAATTTGATGTCGGCTTGTCCAAGAATTTCCGCATCAAAGAGGGGATGAAGCTGCAGGTTCGCGTCGAGGCTATCAATCTGCTTAACAACCCGTATTTCTCTGGCCTGAATCTGGATCCGACCAACGCCGCGTTCGGCCTCGCCAACACGCAGCGTCAGCCGCCCAGAGATATTCAGATCGGCGGAAAGTTCTCGTTCTAGCCGGACGCCCGGGGTAGTAGAAAATAACCTGCGTCACATAAGCGACCGAGCTTTTTTAAGGGCCGATTATGTGACGCATTTTTTTCAGCAAAGGTAATGAGGTTCAAACGGTTCGCATTGCTGATATTTTGGACGCTGACGTTGGCGGCGGCCGCGGCGGCGGCTGATATTGTGGTCGCCTCCGACGGCAGCGGCGATGTCAGGAGCGTTCAGGCGGCGATCGACCGTGTGCCCGACGGCAACGGCCGACGATTTACTATCGCGGTCAAGCCGGGCACCTACAACGAACAGATCCGCGTGCCCGCGAGCAAGCCGTACATTTCGCTCGTCGGTGACAGTGCCGAGCGGACCGTCATCACCTTTAGCCTTTCAAACAAGCAGGCAGGTTCGACCTCGGCGTCATTTGCGGCATACATCGGCGGGCACGATTTTTATGCCGAAAATGTGACGTTCGAAAACTCCTTCGGCACTGGCTCGCAGGCGGTCGCAGTGTTGGTCGAGGCAGATCGTTCGGTCTTTAAGAAATGCCGCTTTCTCGGATGGCAGGACACGCTGTACGCCAAGGACGGCCGCCAGTATTACCGCGACTGTTATATCGAGGGGCACGTCGATTACATCTTCGGCAGGGCCGCGGCCGTGTTCGAAAATTGCGAGATCCGCAGCAAGGGCGACGGTTATATAACGGCCCCGATGCGTTTTTCGGCCGACGAACCGGCGGGATTTGTTTTCATAAAATGTCTTCTGACCAGCAACAACACCAAAGAAGGCATTTATCTGGGCCGGCCATGGCGAGACTATGGCCGGACAGTTTTTATCGATACGCGGATGGACGCCGATGTGCGTCCTGAGGGTTGGCATCACTGGCTGCCCGAACGCGAAAAGACCGCCTTTATGGCTGAGTACGGATCGACCGGAAAGGGTGCTGTCGCCGCGGGCCGCGTCAAGTGGTCACGGCAATTGACGAAGGCCGAGGCCGACGCATTCTCAACCGTTAATTTCCTAAAGGGAAAGGACGGCTGGAACCCGCTGACGGCCAAGGATGACTGGCTCGTTAAGAACAGGCCCGATTGGCGGCTTGTTACCTGGAGCGAGGTCTTCAGGCAGGCTCCGCTCTGGTACCAGACCGACGAAGCGGCCCGCATCGCCGATCAGGTGATCATTTACCAAAAGGAAAACGGCGGCTTTGAAAAGAACGTCGATATGGCGTTGATGCTCAATATGAAAGAGCGTGCCGACCTTGCCGCCCGCCGCTCCGACATCAGCGAAACGACGATCGACAACCGTACGACCTACACACAGGCCGAGTTTCTCGGCCGCGTCATCACGGCCAGCCTTTTGAAACCGTCGCCGCCCGCCAATCTGCCGAAGTACATCGACGCCTTTAACAAGACGGTCGACTACCTTCTGTCGTCGCAGTACGAAAATGGCGGGTTTCCGCAGTTCTTTCCGCTCAAGAAGGGCTATTACACGCACATCACTTTTAACGACGACGCGATGATCGGAGCCCTGCGGTTTCTGCGGGAGGTCGGCCGCGGCGGCGAAGATTACAAGTTCGTTGACGCCGACCGACGCTTGAAGTGCCAAAAGGCCGCTGAACGAGCTCTGCCGCTGATACTCAAACTGCAGGTCGTCGCCGGCGGCAAAAAGACGGTCTGGGCGCCGCAGTACGACGAATTTTCGCTCAAACCGGCGGCCGCGAGAAAGTTCGAACCGGTCTCGCTGACGTCCGCCGAGAGCGTCGGCATCGTCCGCTATCTGATGGACGAACGGGTGCAGACACCCGAGATCCGCGACGCCATTGAATCGGCCGTCCGCTGGTTTGAGGCAAACCGCATCAACGGCTATCGATGGGAGCGGGTCAAGGGGGCGAACACGCTTATCCCCGACAAGACCGCCGGACCGATATGGGCGAGATTTTACGAGATCGACACGATGCGGCCTATCTTTATCGGCCGCGACTCGGTCATTCATTACAATGTATCTGAGATCGAGGCCGAGCGCCGCGACGGTTACGCATGGTATGTCGATTCGCCGCGAGAACTGATCGAAAAGGCATATCCGAAATGGAAAGCACGTCAAAAATGAGTATGACCAGCCGAAGAGAATTTTTGCAATTGATGGCCGCCGGCGGTGCCGGACTGGCACTGTTTCCGCGGATGTCGTTCGCCCGGGCGGACGGCCCTTGGGAGACCGTTTATCCGCAGATACTGGCACGGATCGTGCCGCCGAAATTTAAGAAAAAGGACTATTCGATCATAAAATTCGGGGCCAGGGCCGACGGTGTGACCGATTGCCGTACGGCGATAAACCGGGCTATTGACGAATGCAGCCGAAAGGGCGGCGGACGCGTGGTCGTGCCGGCGGGCACGTTCCTGACCGGGGCGATCCGGCTCAAGAGCAACGTCAACCTGCATATTTCCAAAGGGGCGACGCTCAAATTCTCGACCGACCCGAGGGCATATATGCCGATCGTCCACACCCGCTGGGAGGGAATGGAACTGATGCACCTCTCGCCGCTGATCTACGCTTACGAGCAGACCAATATCGCCGTCACCGGCGAGGGCACGCTCGACGGCCAGGGCAAGTCGTTCTTTTGGAAATGGCACGGCAACCCCAATTACGGCGGTGACCCGGCAAAGCTCAGCCAGAAAGCGGCACGCGCACGCCTTTACGAGATGATGGACAACAACGTCCCGGTCGAAAAACGCATCTTCGGCGGGCCTGAAGATTATCTGCGGCCGCAGTTCATACAGCCTTACAAGTGCAAAAATGTCCTGATCGAGGGCGTAAAGATAGTCGATTCGCCGATGTGGGAGGTGCATCCCGTACTGTGCGAGAACGTCACGGTCCGCAAGCTGCACATTGCCTCGCACGGCCCGAACAACGACGGTTGCGACCCCGAATCGTGCAAGGATGTGCTGATCGACGAATGCTTTTTTGATACGGGCGACGACTGCATCGCGATCAAATCAGGCCGCAACAACGACGGCCGCCGGATCAACACGCCGACCGAAAACATCATCGTCCGCAACTGTACGATGAAGGACGGCCACGGCGGCAT
The DNA here is from genome assembly GCA_964592865.1 of uncultured Chloracidobacterium sp. Lineage (GTDB taxonomy): Bacteria > Acidobacteriota > Blastocatellia > Pyrinomonadales > Pyrinomonadaceae > OLB17. Next base: position 65,748 of record CAZQGN010000004.1, read on the forward strand.
CACCGTCGGCAGCGAGATCTCGGGCGGCGTCCGTAACCTGTTTGCTCACGACAATCTGCTCGACAGTCCCGACCTTTGGACCGCGATCCGCGTCAAGAATAACGCCTCACGCGGCGGCAAGCTGGCAAATTTTTACTACAAAAATAACAAGGTCGGCCAGGTCGGAAGGGCGGTGATCGAGATCGATTTTAATTACGAAGAAGGGGCGAAAGGGGCCTTTACGCCCGAGATGCGGGGGCTGTACATCGACGGCCTGACATGCACGGCCGGCAATCGTGCGGTCGATCTGCAGGGATTTGAGAACGCGCCGATCTATGATGTCGTGTTAAAGAACTGCACCTTCGGCGAGATGAAAAACCCGAGCGTGATCAAGAACGTCAAGGGCCTCAAGCTCGAAAATGTCCGCATCGGCGGCAAGCTGGCCGATAAGCTCTAAATGGCAAAGGTCGTATTCATAGCAATACTCATCACGTCTCTGACGGCCGTCGCCGCCGCGCAGAGCGGGCCGGTCAAGCTGTTTTTGGCGGGCGACTCGACCTGTGCCGAAAAACTGCCCGAAAAGCGGCCCGAAACGGGTTGGGGCGAGATGCTCGGGTCCCATTTCAAGGCCGGCAAGGTCAAGATCGAGAACCGCGCGATGAACGGCCGCAGCACCAAGACGTTCATCTCAGAGGGCCGCTGGCAAAAGATCATCGACGAGCTGCGAAAGGGCGACTGGGTCTTTGTCCAGTTCGGCCACAACGACGAATCGAAAGAAAAAGGCGAGCGGTACACGCCGCCCGACGCATTCAAGGCCAACCTCGAACGCTTTGTCCGCGAGGTCCGCGCAAAGAGTGCGAATATCGTACTGCTGACGCCCGTTATGCGGCGAAAATTTGATAAGGACGGTAAGTTCGTCGATCAGCATCCGGCCGAGTACCCCGAGGCGTTTCGTGCCGTCGCCCGCGAACTCAAGGTCCCGCTCATCGATATGCACCGCCTGAGCGAGGCCGTGCTCGTTAAATACGGCCCCGAAGGGTCAAGATCGTTGTTCCTGCAGCTCAAACCCGGCGAGAACGCCAATTATCCGAAGGGCATCGAGGACAACACACATTTTAATCCGGCCGGTGCCGAAATAATGGCAAAACTTGTGGCGGACGGCATCCGCGACGCTAAATTGAAGCTGCGTAAATATCTGAAATAATGAGACTTATAATCGCAATACTCATTCTTACCTGTTGCACCGCGTTGGGACTCGCTCAGACGGCACCGCTGTCCGAGCGGCTCGCCGAAACGGCTATGACCCGGATCTGGGTCGATCAGCGAAACGCTCCCGGCATACCGCCGAAGTGGAATTATGAGCAGGGCGTCATCCTCAAGGCGATCGAGCAGATGTGGTACGCGACCGGCGACGCCAAATATTTTCGCCATATCCAGAAGGGCATGGACTATTGGATCGACGAAAAAGGCGGCCACAAGGACTATGACCTCGACGAGTACAACATCGACCACGTCACGCCCGGCACGGCGATGCTGATGCTCTATCGCGTCACCGGCAACGAAAAATACCGCAAGATGGCCGATCTATTCCGGTCACAGCTTCGCACGCATCCGCGGACCAACGAGGGCGGATTTTGGCACAAAAAGATCTATCCGTACCAGATGTGGCTCGACGGGCTTTATATGGGCCAACCGTTCTACGCCGAGTATTCACAGGTTTTCGGCGAGGATAACTGGAACGATATCGCGAATCAGTTCGTCTGGATGGAAAAGCACGCCCGCGACCCCAAGACCGGCCTGCTCTATCATGGCTGGGACGAGTCGCGGCAGCAGAAATGGGCCGACAAGACGACCGGCCGCTCGCCGCACGTCTGGGGCCGTGCGATGGGATGGTACGCGATGGGCCTCGTCGACGTGCTCGAGTTTTTTCCGAAAGATCATCCGCGGCGGCAAGAGCTGATCGACATCCTCGCACGCGAGGCGGCGGCGATCGAAAAGGTGCAGGACGCCCGCTCGGGCGTCTGGTGGGACATCCTCGACCTCGGCGGCAAGGGCAAGAATTATCTCGAATCATCCTGCTCGGCGATGTTCGTTTACGCCATCGCCCGCGGCGTTCGCGAGGGCTATCTGCCTGAACGCTATATGAAGGTCGCGACACGCGGATGGGCGGGCATTCAGAAGGAATTTATCCGTACTAACGCACAGGGACAGACCGACTGGGAAGGCACGGTGTCGGTCTCGGGCCTCGGCGGCAATCCGTACCGCGACGGCAGCTTTGACTACTATATGAGCGAAAAGCTACGCACCAACGACGCTAAGGGCCTCGGCCCGGCGATCCGTGCGGCGCTCGAGATGGAGGCGTATCAGCGTGGCCGGCCCGGACGCGGCAAATTAGTCGTCCTCGACGATCATTTCAACCACGAGATCCGAAAGAGCAAGTCGACCGGCCGCGACGAAGCGTGGCATTACAAATGGGATGAGCGGCCCGACGCCGGTTATTACGCCTGGGGCACGCTGTTTCGCGAACTCGGGGCCGGTATCAGCCAGCTTTCGGCCGCACCGGACGCGAGAAACCTCGCGGGGGCAAGTATCTACATCATCGTCGATCCCGACACCGACAAAGAGACCGCCAAACCCAATTTCGTCGAACCGCAGCACGTCAAGGCGATTGCTGATTGGGTAAAGCGCGGCGGCGTGCTCGTCCTGCTCGGCAACGACGCCCAGAATGCCGAACTCGACCGTTTCAACACGCTCGCCGGTGCTTTCGGCATCCGGTTCAACAAGGACCGCAAGTTCGAGGTCATCAACAACGATTACAAAATGGGCGGTATCGACATCGCACCGGGCAGTGAGATATTTACCACGGCCCGCAAGATATTCGTCAAGGAGATCGCGTCGCTTTCGCTCACGGGCAAGGCGCGCTCGGTGCTCACCGCCCGCGGCGATACAGTGATGGCGACTGCAAAATACGGCAAAGGCACGGTCTTCGTGCTGGGCGACCCGTGGCTCTACAACGAGTACGTTGACGGCCGCCGGCTGCCGCCCGAGTTTGAAAATTTTAAGGCCGCCCGCGACCTCAGCCGCTGGCTGATCGCCCGTGCGAAAGGAAAATAAGATATGAAATTCAAATTTATCGCTATCGCCGCCGCTGTCGCACTCGCGTCGGCCGCCTCGGCTCAAACGCGGCAGCCGTCAAAGCCCAGGGGCCCGATCGTCATCAAGTCAAAACAGCAGGTCGCCGACATTCAAAAGTCGCTGGAAAAAAAGCCCGGCAATACTAACGAAGATGTCGTCGCCGCGGCGGGCAAGCAGACGCGCGTCGCGGTTTTTCACGACGAAAAGCGGGTTGACGACCTCAATGAGGTCCACGACGGTTCGGACGACGTTTACTACGTGCTGGAAGGTACGGCGACGCTGCTGCTTGGCGGTTCGTTGGTCGACCCCAAGGAAACATCGCCCGGCGAATGGCGTGCGAAAACGGCCGTCGGCGGACAACGGTACGTGATCAAAAAGGGCGATCTGGTATTCGTGCCGCGGGGCACGCCGCACCAGCGGACGGTCACCGGCAAGGGTTTTTCGATGATCCTGATCAAGATATTTGAGACGGATCAGCCGGCGAAATAGCGCCGGCCGGCAAATTTCGACATCACGCACGCGAGGGGCTATAATTGCGCATCGTCGTGCTGAAAAAGGGCAAATGACAAGGACCAGAACGGGAATTTTCAAATCGTTGGAATCGCAGGAGCGGGCCACAACCGCCGAGGGCGTCGTCGCGCAGCTCAAGGAGATGATCCATCGCGGCGAACTGAAATTCGGCGACCGCCTGCCGCCCGAACGCGACCTTGCCAAACTGCTCGGCGTCAGCCGACCGACACTGCGGGCCGGCATCCGGTCGCTGACGGCCGTCGGCATTTTACAGTCAAAACAGGGTGCGGGAACGTTTGTCGCCGAGGCCGACGAATCGCCGACGCTCGACAGCAGTTCGCTGCGGATGATGGCCGCCCTTCACGGCTTTACCTCGGACGAGATGTTTGAGGCGAGGCTCGCGCTCGAAATGCACATCGCCGGCCTTGCCGCCGAACGTGCGACCGCCGAACAGATCACACTGATGAGCGAGGAGATCGCCGGAATGTACGCGTCGCTCGACGATCCGGAACAGTATCTGGTGCACGATATGCAGTTTCACCAGACGGTGGCCGCGGCATCCAATAACCGGATTCTCACCTCGCTGATGAATATGGTCGCGACGATCCTTTTTGATTCACGCAGCAAAACGGTCCACCGTGCACTCGACCTCAAGCAGTCGGCCGAACAGCATCAGAACATCTACCGCGCCATGCGCGAACGCGACGCGCAGGCCGCAAGTGCCGCCATGCGTGAGCACCTGATCGAAACGCAAAAGGCCCAGCGGCTCGAGGAGCAGCAATCCGCCGCGGCCGAACGCAAACGTGCTTAGTCCGCAGAGCGTCGCTGCCCGGTCAGCCGCGTCCTCGGCCTCATCCGATAATGTCTAACAAGCTGATCGTTCTCGTTTTGCTGCTGTTTGCCGCCGCCGGGCATTCGCAGCCGCCCTCCAAGGCCTGGGTCGCCGACAATGGCGACGGTACGTTCAAAAATCCGGTCATCAACGCCGATTATTCCGACCCGGACGTCGTCCGCGTCGGGGCCGATTACTACATGACGGCGTCGAGCTTTAACTCGGTGCCCGGCCTGCCAATACTGCACTCAAAGGACCTTGTAAACTGGCGGATCATCAATCACGCGATCCGCGAACTTGAGCCCGCCGATATTTTTGCCCGACCGCAGCACGGCGGCGGCGTCTGGGCTCCGGCGATCAGGTACCATAACGGCGAATATTACATTTATTACGGCGATCCGGACTTCGGCGTATTTATGACAAAGGCCAAGGATCCCGCCGGCGAATGGTCCAGGCCGCTGCTCGTCAGGGCCGCCAAGGGCTGGATCGACCCTTGCCCGTTCTGGGACGACGACGGCAAGGCGTATCTCGTGCATGCTTTCGCCGGCAGCCGGGCCGGCATCAAGAGCGTTCTCGTCGTCAACAGGATGAGCGCCGACGGAACGCGGCTGCTCGACGACGGCGTAATGGTCTTTGACGGGCACGACGCCGACCCGACGGTCGAGGGGCCAAAACTCTACAAGCTCAACGGTTATTACTACATCCTCGCCCCGGCCGGCGGCGTCCCGACGGGCTGGCAGCTCGCCCTCAGGTCCAACAGCATTTACGGACCGTACGAGCGCAAGGTGACGCTCGCTCAGGGCAGAACGGCGGTCAACGGCCCGCATCAGGGTGCTCTGGTCGACACACCCTCGGGCGAATGGTGGTTCCTCCATTTTCAGGACAAAGGGCCGTATGGCCGCGTCGTCCATCTGCAGCCGACCGTTTGGAAGAACGGCTTTCCCGTCATGGGCTCCGACCCCGACGGTGACGGTACCGGCGAACCGGTCTTGACCTTCAAAAAACCGAATGTCGGAAAGACGTATCCCATCGAAACGCCGCAGGACAGCGATGAGTTTGACGGTACAACGCTCGGCCCGCAGTGGCAATGGCACGCCAACCCGAAGGCCGAGTGGGCTTTCCCGTTTCCGACCCGCGGCGTCCTGCGGATGAACTCGGTCGAGCGCGAACTCGGGTCCAACAAACTTTGGGAAGCCCCGAATCTGCTGCTGCAAAAGTTTCCGGCTGACGAATTTACGGCCACGGCCAAGGTGACGCTTACCAGCCGCGTCGACGGCGAGCGGTTCGGCCTGATGGTCATGGGTTCGAGTTACTCGCTCATCGGCGTCGAGAAACAGGGAAATATGTTGATGGTACAGCGGTCCACGGCCATCGACGCCGATAAAGGGATGCCCGGCGATCTCGGCCGTGCTGAGACGCTTTCGGGTGACGTTTCGGCACCGTTCTATCTGCGTGTCTCGGTCGCAAAGGGTGCGGTCTGCACATTCAGCTACAGTTCGGACGGCAAGAGTTTCAAGGTGCTCGGCGACAGTTTTACGGCTCGCGAAGGCCGCTGGATCGGTGCCAAGATCGGATTCGTGTTCACGCGTCCTGCCAGATTCAACGACGCCGGTTCGGCCGACATCGACTGGATCCGATTCGAAGCGAACCGCTGACCGGCACCGCCGTTTTGAGCGAACAAAAGCACGAACAAGGACCGGCCTTGCTCGTGCTTATTTCGTGTCAGTCTGCGGCCAAGGCGGCTTAGTCGTAGCTGATATTGGCGGGCTCAAGTTTGGGGGCCAAAAGGTGGATGATGAGCAAAGCTACCAGATAAGCTGATGCTGCGATGATAAAGATCGGGACGTAACTGCCCGTCCGGTCGAGGATATAGCCGACCAGCGGCGAGATGATCATACCGCCGACAGCACCCATCATGCCGCCGATGCCGACGACCGAACCGACCGCCTGTTTCGGGAACATATCCGACGAGATGGTAAAAATATTGGCTGACCAGCCCTGATGGGCGGCCGCGGCGATGCCGATCAGAATAACGGCGACCCAGAGGTGCGACGTGATCGAGGCGAACACGATCGGCACGACCGCCAGTGCACAGATGAGCATCGCCGTTTTGCGCGAACGGTTGATCGACCAGCCGCGTTTGATCAGAGCGCCCGAGATATAGCCGCCGCCGATGCTGCCGACATCGGCGATGATATAGATGACCGCGAGCGGAATCCCGAACGTCTTGAGGTCGAGGCCGTGCTGCTTTTTGAGAAAATCGGGCAGCCAGAAAAGATAGACCCACCAGATCGGGTCGGTCAGGAATTTGCCGATACCGAAAGCCCACGTCTGCCGGTGCGGAAATAACCGCCGCCACGCGACCTTTTGCGTCGGCTCGGGCGGATCTGACTGGATGTACTCGAGTTCGGTCGCCGAGAGGCTCTTGTGCTCCTCGGGCCGCTTATAGATGAACAGCCAGAACGCCAGCCATATAAAGCCGATGATGCCGGTAAAGATGAACGCCTCGTACCAGCCCCACGCGATGACGATCATCGGCACGAGCAGCGGCGTCGCCAGGGCTCCGACGTTTGTGCCGGCGTTAAAGATGCCCGTCGCCAGTGCCCGCTCCTTTTTGGGAAACCACTCGGCGACCGTCTTGATCGACGCCGGAAAATTACCGGCCTCGCCAAGCCCGAGGGCAAATCTGGCGACCATAAAGCCGACGACCGACACCGACAGGGCGAAGGTCCACGGTGCCGCACCGAACATCGAGCCGATCGCGTTGATCGCCGCGACCACGGCGGCGACTATCGGAGCGACGACCGGTGACGAGATCTCGCCGATGCCGACCGCCCAGGCGTGCCCGATGGCGGCGATGCTCCAGACGACGATCGCGAGTGCAAAGCCCTTTTTCGTGCCGATCTTGTCCATCAGCTTGCCGACAAAGAGCAGGCCGATGGCGTACGCGGTCTGAAACGCGAAAACGATCCAGCTGTAATCAAGCTCGGTCCAGCCGAATTCTTCGGCGAGCGTCGGTTTGAGAATGCCGATGACCTGGCGGTCGATATAGTTGATCGTCGCGGCAAAGAACAGAAGGGTACAGATCACCCAGCGAAAATTTCCCACCTTGCCCGGCGTTGTCGGCTGTGCACTTTCCATTTCCATTTGGTCGGCTCCTTAAACTCTATAAAGACAAAATTCCCGGCGACAGATACTCGGTCCCGCCGATCATCGTCCCGATCAGCGGAAAGTCGGGCGACGCCGTGACGACGTCGGTCACGATGCAGGTCTCCTCGACCTTGGTCCCGGTTATCGACGGGTTCCAGGCAAAGGCCTGGCCGAGTTTGACCTCTTCGCTGCTTGCCGGATGGGCGACCCAGTCGCGGGTCTTGTAGCCGGCGGCACCGCCCTGATGGTGCAGCCCGATCTCATTCGGAAAACCCGCCGCACGGTACGCTCTCGCGGCGGCCTCGTACAACTCGCGTCCGGTCGCCCCGGGCCGGGTCGCGTGCCTCAGGGCGGCAAAGACGTCTGCCGCGGCCTGTGTCCGCCTGATAAGTTCTTCGTCCGGCGTGCCGAGCGTGACCATGCGGCTGAGGCTGACGATCAAACCGCCGCGTTGAGCACACGTGACCGCTAACAGCGTCCGCCGCCAACGATCTGCGGTCGGCACCGGATGACGAAAACGCTTGATCCGGTCATCGGCCGCGACCAGCGTCACGACCGAAACGGCCCCGGCCAAGGCAAGCTCATGCCTGATCTTTTCGGCGATGGCGATCTCGGTGTCGCCCGGTTCGAATTTATCTATCGCCCGCCGCATCGCCGCACCGGCGTCGCTCCCGAGCCGGCGAAACCGGACGGCCTCATCCGCCGTCAGACGGTGCCGGCAAGCCGCGACCTTTCCATCGATCGCCGGCACGCCGCCGCCGATATCGATGTCCGCGGCGATCACGGCCCCGGGCCGGAGCACCGACAGAGCGGTCTTCGCGACCGTGCCGCCGTCGGCCTTTTCGGCCTGCCAGGTGTAGCTCAGCGGTTCAAAATACGCCTGCGGCACTTCCTCGGCCAGCATCCGCGGCGTTTCGATATTGTTCGCGATCACATAGCGTCTGCCGTCGCGGGTGACCATCAGCGTCGCGACGCCGTTCTCACGGCTCGTATCGACGCCGTTCGTGCCGCCGCAGGTCAGCCAGGCAAAATTGTGCCGGGCATTGAGCAGTACCGCGTCGAGGCCTTCGCGCACGAGCATTTCAACGATGCGGCCTGTCTTTTCGCTGAGCTCTTCGTTCATCGGCCGCTATTGGTTGACACCGCTCGCCAAGAATCCGCCATCGACCACGAGCACCTCGCCGGTCACAAAACTTGCCGCTTCGCTCGCCAGAAAGACGGCCGCTCCCGCGAGCTCCTCGACCTGCCCGAATCGGCCCATCGGCGTTCGCGTCAGAAACTCGGCACCGCGGGGCGATTCATCAAGCAGCTTTTGGTTGAGAGCCGTGCGGAAGACGCCCGGCGCGATCGCGTTGACGTTAACGCCGCGTTTTGCCCATTCGACGGCCAGCGATTTGGTCAGGCTGGCGACGGCCGCCTTGCTCGCCGCGTACGCCGCAACCTCGTACAGTGCGACAAATGTCGAGAGCGACGCGATATTGACGATCCGGCCATAGCCGTTTTCGACCATATGCCGGCCAAAGACCTGACATGCCCGCAGCGTACCGGTCAGGTTGGTCTCCATGATCTCGTCCCACTCGGCGATATCGAGTTCGAGCGTCGGCGTGCGTTTGGTGCGGCCCGCCGAATTGACCAGAATGTCCACCTTTCCAAATGCGGCGACGGATTCACTGAGTAAATTCTGCAGCGACGCCATGTCCGACACGTCGGACGCGACCCGCAGCGTGCGGCGTCCTTTGGCCTCGATCTCGGCCGCGGCCGCGTCGACCTGTTCCTGCCGTCTCGATGTACAAACCACGTCGGCGCCGGCCTCGGCCATACCGTGCGCTATCGCCCGTCCGATACCCGACGTTCCGCCTATCACGACCGCGGTCCGCCCGTTGAGGTCAAGTTTGGAGTAACTCATAATCTACTTAAATCGAACTATTGGTAAAGGTGATATAAGCAAAAAGGTATTACCATTTGGCTGTTGACGCAGTAAGTGTGAAACACAATTATATCTAATGTCAAGTATTCTAAGTGCCCATATTTGTTAATTTCTACGAGTATAAAGGGTGCTGCGGCGGCGAATTCGGCGAAAAAGCCAAAATACCACTTGCTTTTAATTGGTCAAACCAATTATTATATTTGAACATTACAAGGAAATTGGTACCAGTGCAAACATCACCACAAAAGACGATCCAGCGACGCACGGCCGGCGAAAATGTCTGGCTGGGGTTTTCGGACCCGGCCCGGCCCGTCAGGCCCGACGGAGATTTCAGGTACACGGTGCTCGATTCCGAGGTCGCGGTCGGCCGCGCTATGTTTGCCGAACTCAAGGCATACGCCGATGAAAAGGAAGGCGATATCACGATGGTCCTGCTCGGAGGCCGCGGAGCTCAGGCGATGTACCGCCTGATCGAGCGCCTCGCCGAGACCGACGAGATCGACGAACTGCTCGGCCGGCTCCACGTCTTTACCCAGGACGCACTCGCCCCGATGCGTATGGCCAACGGCCTCAGCTTTGTACGTGATTTCGAACGCCTGCTCGGCCCGCGGTTCTTTGCCAAGATCAAGAGTTTTACGCCGATGATCACCGAGACCGACGACCTCGAGGGCGAATTGCGAAAGTATCTCGAACGCCTCGATTCGCTCGGCGGCATCGACCTGTTCTTTCTCGGGCTCGGGCCCGAGGCCGAGGCGGCGTCGCACCTCTGTTATATCAAGCCCGGCTGCGGGGCCGCGTTCGGCGATTTTGCGGGCATCATCCCGATCAGCCCGAGCATACTCGAGCATCACATCGCCAAATTCAAGGTCGGCGGCAGCGAGGTTTCGGCCGAGGACGAGGCTGAGTGCCGGCGGGCGGCATATATACTTACGCTCGGGCCGGCCGCGATCCTCGGGGCAAAACGCGTCGTCCAGTCGATCGTCGACGCTTCGACCGCGACGGCCAAACCGGCGAGCTTTAAGCGGCTGATCGAGACCGAGCTTTCAAGCGATGATGCCGAGCTCGCCCGCCAGGCCGATGAGAATCCGGGCTTGCTGATCCGGCTGCATCCTGATGTGCGATCATACGTTTTGCCGGATCTGCTCTCGTAAATACTATGTTGGATACCTATGCAGAAAGGGCCGTTCCGGTCAGCGACTACGCGATCATCGTCAATCCGGACGATAATGTCGCGGTCGTCAAGAATCAGACATCGGCCGGCCTGACGGTAGTTTTGCCGGACGGCGTACCGCTTACGATCGGCGATGCCGTGCCGCCGGGACACCGTTTTGCGACCAGCGACATTCCGGAGGGCGAGTTTGTACGGCAGTACGGCCAGCCGATCGGCACGAGCCTCGGCATTGCCCGCGGCGAATGGGTTACGCACGACAATATGACCGATGATGTGCCGGTCGTGCGCAATCTGCCCGACGACCTGCACACGCCCGCACCTGACTATTTCCCGGCGGACCGGATCGAGACATTTGCGGGTTTCAGGCGGGCGGACGGCCGCGTCGGGACGCGAAATTTCGTCCTTATAGTGCCGACATCGATGTGTGCCAGCCACGAGGCGACACAGATCTCGATGATGGCCGAGTTTCTGCATTACAGCCGCGAAAAGTACCCCAATGTCGACGGTGTCGTCGCGATCCCGCACAACAAGGGCTGCGGCTGTCAGGACGGATCGACGCTCGATGTGATGATGCGGACGCTGTCGAACTACGCCGATCATCCGAATGTCGGCGGCGTCATCCTGATCGATCTCGGCTGCGAAAAGACCAATCTTTCCTTTGTCGAAAAGTATCTGACAAAACGTGAAAAGCCGATCCAGAAGCCCGTCTTCAAGATCGGCATCCAGGATGTCGGGGGCACTCAGGCGGCGATCGAGATCGGGCTCGCCGAGGTGGCAAAGATGCTGCCCGAGGTCAACAAGTGCGTCCGCGAGGAGTTTCCGGTCAGTGAACTCGTGCTCGGCGTAAAATGCGGTTCGTCCGACGGATTTTCTGGCATTTCGGCAAATCCGGCACTCGGTTACTGCTCAGACCTGCTGGTCAGGAGCGGCGGCACCGTTCTGCTTACCGAGGTGCCCGAGTTTTGCGGTGCCGAGCATATTTTGGCAAATCGGGCCAAGGATTCGGTCATCGGCCGCAAGATCTACGCGATGGTCGATTGGTACAAGGATTACGCGTCAAAGTTCGGCGCCGTCCTGAACGAAAACCCGAGCACCGGCAACAAGGCTGGCGGGCTGCTGAATATCACGATCAAATCGCTCGGGGCGATAGTCAAGGCCGGCACGACGCGGATCGAAGACTGCATCGAGTACGCCGAAACACCGACCGCCCGCGGCATCAACCTTATGCAGGGGCCGGGCTACGATCAGGAATCGACGCCGGGCCTTGTCGCGTCGGGCGCGACCGTCGTCGTATTTACGACCGGAAACGGCACGACCATCGGCAACGCCATCACGCCGGTGATAAAACTCGCGTCGAACAACCGCGTTTTTGAGCGGATGGCCAACGACCTCGACATCTCGGCCGGCAACGTTATCGAGGGCACCGAGAGCATCGTCGAGGTCGGCACGCGGCTCTTCGAGCATGTTCGGCGGACGGCCAGCGGCGAGATCCAGGCCAAGGCCGAGATACTCAAGCACCGCGAATTTCAATTTTGGGCTGAAAAGACCGTCTCGCTGTAAAGCAGACGCCGCGGCCCGCGATCATCAAATTTATGAGCAGTACACAGATAAAACTCGAAAAGATCGACCCGGCGACCTGCGTCGTCAAGGGCACCGACCGGCAAAAGGGCCGCACGATCAGCGTCGAACCCGGCAAGACCGCGACGCGCAACCTGTTTTACGGCCGCATTATCATCGAAGCGGGCGATCCGGCGATCGCCTTTGAGAATGCGGGGCATGAGACCGGATTGATCTGCCTCAAGGGTTCGGGCACGGTCACAACCGCGGGGCAAACGTTTGCGATGACCCAATACGACGCGTTGTACGTACCGCGCGACTCGTCCATCACCGTCGAGAGTGGCGGCCAATTCGACCTCGCCGAACTTTCGTCGCCGGTCGAGCGGCAATATCCGCTGCAATTTGTCGCCTTCGCCGATATCCGAAAGGATCCGGCATTGCACTTTGTCGCCGGCAAACCGCCGACCGAGCGCGACCTCAACATCCTGATCGGTAAGAATGTCGAGGCGGGCCGCATCATGGCCGGCGTGACGTTTTCGTCCGAGGGCAACTGGACGTCGTGGCCGCCGCACGAGCATCAGAATATGCTCGAAGAGGCGTATCTCTATATCGATATGCCGGCTCCGCAGTTCGGCATCCAGATGGTCTATACCGACACCGAGTGCCCCGAGATCGCTCAGGTCGTCCGAGAGGGCGATGTCGTGATAATGCCGCAGGGCTACCATCCGAATGTCGCGGCTCCGGGCGGTTCGATCAACTTTTTGTGGATGATGGCCGCCAACCGCGAGGGCGACGACCGTCAGTTCGGCGTCGTTAACGTCCAGCCGGAATACGCACAGGGCGGCTCGGGGCTTGAGGCCTCGCGTAAATGATGAACCTGCCCTTTGACCTCAGCGGCCGGACGGCGCTCGTCACGGGATCAAATACCGGTATCGGCCGGGCGATCGCCCTCGGGCTGGCCGCCGCCGGGGCCGATGTTGTTTGCCATTGCCGCAAACCCGGTGACGCTGTCGATACGGTCGCGGCGGTAACAAAGCTCGGACGCCGTGGGATCGAGGCCGCAGGCGACATGGCCGACCCGGCGACGCCGCAGGCGTTGGTTGACGCCGCCATTGGCGCATTTGGCCAAATAGATATCGTCGTCAACAATGCCGGTATGATACGCCGTGCACCCGCCGCCGAATACAGCGGCGACGACTGGCAAGCCGTGATCGACGTCAATCTGACGGGTGTTTTCAAGCTCTGTCAGGCCGCGGGACGCGAAATGATCGCCCGCGGCTCGGGCAAGATCATCAACATCGCCTCGCTGCTCTCGTTTCAGGGCGGGATAACGGTGCCGGCATATACGGCGTCAAAATCCGCTGTGGCCGGCCTGACCAAGGCCCTGGCGAACGAGTGGGCAAAACTCGGCGTCAACGTCAACGCAATCGCGCCGGGCTACATCGCGACCAATAATACGGCCGCACTTCAGGCGGACGAAACGCGTAACCGCCAGATACTCGAGCGCATTCCGGCCGGGCGTTGGGGACGGCCCGAGGATATTGCCGGTGCGGCAGTCTTTCTGGCGTCGTCGGCGAGCGATTATGTCAACGGCCACATCCTCGTCGTGGACGGCGGATGGATGGGAAGGTGATCGACAGCAGACGGCGGACTGTCGTCGGCAGTACAAACGCCGAACCGCATGCTGCCGACTTTCGACTACCGACTACTTTTTTTTATGTTGAATATTAAACCGAAAGATCAATGCAAATGGGACATCGTTTCCCTCGGCGAGGTAATGCTCCGGCTCGATCCGGGCGATAAGCGTATCCACACAACACGTTCCTTTGAGGTTTGGGAGGGCGGCGGCGAATATAATGTCGCCCGCGGCCTGAAACGCTGTTTCGGGCTCGATGCGGCCGTCGTGACCGCCCTTGCCGATAATCCGATCGGACGCCTGGTGCAGGACCTGATGTATCAGGGCGGCGTCGATCAGTCGCACGTCAAATGGGTCAAATACGACGGCGTCGGACGCGACGTGCGCAACGGTATGAACTTTACCGAACGCGGTTTCGGCGTACGCGCGGCCTTGGGCTGTTCGGACCGCGGCCACACGGCGGTCTCGCAGCTAAAAAAGGGCGATATCGACTGGGAGAGGATCTTCGGGCATGAAGGCGCACGGTGGTTCCATACGGGCGGCATTTTTTGCGCTCTCAGCGAGACGACGCCCGACGTCGCCAAAGAGGCGATGCAGTGCGCTAAAAAGTACGGCACCGTCATCTCGTACGATCTCAATTACCGCGACTCGCTGTGGCGGGCCATCGGCGGCCAGGCAAAGGCACAGGAGGTCAACCGCGACCTCGCCCAATATGTCGATGTGATGATCGGCAACGAAGAGGATTTCACGGCCTGTCTCGGCTATGAGGTCGAGGGGCAGGACGAAAACCACTCCAAACTCGACATCGCCAATTTTGAAAAGATGATCCGTCGTGCGGTGGCCGATTTTCCGAATTTTGCGGTCGCGGCGACGACCTTGCGCAACGCCAAGACCGCCTCCGTCAACGATTGGGGAGCCGTCTGCTTTACCGGCGGCGAACTCTATCAGGCGACGATGCGGCCGAACCTGGACATCTTTGACCGTGTCGGCGGCGGCGATTCGTTCGCCTCGGGGCTGATCTACGGTTTTCTGACCGGCGAGTCGCCCGAGTGGGCGGTCAACTGCGGTGCGGCGCACGGCGCGCTCGCGATGACGACGCCCGGCGACACGACGACGGTCGGCCTCGCGGACGTACTGCGGGTGATGAAGGGCGGCGGCGCCCGCGTAGCAAGATAACTACAGGAGATCGCCCAATAAATACACGAAATTCACGAAAAAATAGATTCTTTATTTAGTGCTTTTCGTGTATTTAGTGGGCAAATAGTTTATGGACAAAGCAGAAATAGTCAGACAGATCGAAACTCTCGGGCTCGTGCCGGTCGTGCGGGCTTCGTCGGCGGACGAGGCGATGCAGGCGATCGATGCCATCAAGGCCGGCGGCGTCAACGTGCTTGAGATCACGATGACCGTCCCGGGTGCGGTCCGCGTGATCGAAAAGGTCGCAGACAAATATGGCGCTGATGTGCTGGTCGGTGCCGGCACGGTGCTCGACCCTGAAACGGCCCGGGCGTGCCTGCTCGCCGGTGCGCAGTTCATCGTCAGTCCGGCGCTCAACCTTGCGACGATCGAGCTCTGCCATCGTTACAGTGCGCCGATCGCACCGGGCGTCCTGACTCCGACCGAGGTGATCACGGCGTGGAGTGCGGGCGTCGATCTTGTAAAGGTATTTCCGTGCGGCTCGGTCGGCGGTGCGAGTTATGTCAAGAATCTCAAAGGCCCGTTTCCGCAGGTCAAGATCATCCCGACCGGCGGCGTTTCGCTGACGACGGCGGCCGATTTTATCAAGGCCGGAGCCTCGGCACTCGGCGTCGGCACCGATCTGGTCGACGTCAAGGCGATCCGCGAGGGCAACGCCCACATCGTCACCGAGCGGGCGCGCCAGTTCGTCGAGATCGTACGCCAGGCACGATCGGCATAGTGCCCCGCGTCATTATTAACGCAGCTTTATCTTAAGTGTCAGGTTCAGGGCGTTGGCGTTGAACGGCCGCGAATCGTTGCGCGTATAGGCGACGTCGAGGACGGTGCGCTTATTGAGACGGCGGCTGATGCCGGCGTGAAACTCATTCTGCGACCACAGTTTGTTGGTCAGGTCGTAATAGCCCTCATTGGCGACAAATGGCGCGAACAGCTCTTTGTTCTTGTGTTTGATCGAGTACGAGATCTGGCCGCGGTTGCGATAGACGTTGATGTCCTTTCGGCTGTTGCGAAAGCGGTGCTCGATGACGTTACGGTCGCGAAACGTAAAATTTCCCCATGTCTTGGTCAGCACGAATCCGAGGTCCAGCCGTGTTTCGTACCGATCGACCCGCGGCGTTAGTTCGTCACGCCGATAGAGCACGGCGGCCATCAGCGAAAGGTACTTATTGACCCGATAGTCGATGGTCGCACTGACACGGCTGTCGAGCGGCCTGACGGGGTTACGCCCGATCCGCGAGATGCCGCTGAATGTCGCCGTCACCTTATCGACCATCTTGCCCTTGCTGTTCTTGTCGCGGATCAGCGGCACGATCAACTGGATCTCGTTCCACGATTCAAATTCCGACGGCAGCGACTGTGCCGGGACGGCCGCGGCGCACCCGAGCAGCAATGCCGAAAGTATCAATGACAGGCGAATATTCACTTTGATCGGGCAGCGGCCGCCGGGCGTCCGCTGGGCGTGTAACAACTTTGTAACACTGATGTTACAACATTATCCAAAAATCGCCGCCCGCCGAGAGCAGAAATCCCGCGATCCGTTATCCCGCGTACTGGTGGCAAACAGAGCTAACCCATTGAAATACATAGAAAAATTGCCTTGACATCCACCGGAAGCGCGCGAATAATGGGGTACATAATCGTCCAAAATAAATGATCTTGTCGACGGATCATCCGGGCTTCAGCCGCGGCTGTCTCTGCATCAAGACCGGGAAACTATAGGCAACAAGTCGGGGAACCCAATAATAATGACGAGATCGACTCGCCTGAGAACTATAACTATCGCTGCGGCCATCCTTGTCGCTTTCACAAGCGTCGCGTCATTCGCCGCAATGAACGCATCGGCGAGCAATGCCCTTGACCAGGTCCGCGCCTTTTTCGGCATTGCCGAGCCCGAACCCGCAATTTCGACTACTAACAGCTCACCGACTGCCGAACCCGCCGAGCCGACGTTTTTTGCAGGTGAATCTCCTTTCGATTCATTCTCCGACGGCGACTTCACCTCGAGCCCGGTGTGGGGAGGCAATACCGCTAACTGGACGATCGTTGCAAATAGCGACGCTGCGGCCGGAGCGACCAGCTCAAATACACTCAGACTTGCGGGTCCAGCAACTGCAACCACGGAATATCTAAGTAGTCAGATCAGTTCGTGGGGAACAAGTCAGGAATGGGGCGTTTGGATAGGCAGACGAGCTCAGGCTTTCACGGCGGCGAACCAGCAATACGTATGGTTATACGCGAATGAATCGACACTGAACAATACAACTGTTGACGGGTATCGGATCGCGATCGGTGACGATTCGGGTGGTGACAATATCCGCCTTGAGTACATTGTCAATGGGGCTCTAAGCGCCACTGTTATCAATTCGTCCGGCACCGTCGCGAATGGTTTGACGGACGTCGGATTTCTTGTAAGGGTCACGAGATCATCCACCGGAGCTTGGCAGATATTCACTTCTGCGCTTCCGACAGCTAACGGCGCCGGAGCGATCGCTACGGATACACCAAATTTTGAAAGTGCGACGATCAGCCAGGGTTCGGCGACCCATAATACCCTCGTTCCGGCTTCGAACGGTTACCTGGGGGTTGCCGCTTTACATTCGACCGCTCCGGACGCGGTCGCTACGGCAGAATTTGATCAGTTTTACTTTACAAGCCCAATACCGACGCCGACTCTTGGCAACTATCCGACGACACCGATCGCCCTGAGCGGTAACACGACCGTCACGCCGGACGCCGCTCCGTCCAATACGACAAGCATTAATGTTTCCGCACCGACCGGCTTTAAGGGAATATTATCCGCCGATACGGCGACCGGTGTTGTGCGGATCACAAACGCGGCACTCGCCAAGATACCCGCGGGAGCGTATCCGATAACCGTCACAGCGTTCGGGTCCGGCGGCTCGACAACAAAGACATTTAACCTGACGGTCAGCCCGACCTCATGCGTCGGCACATCAAGTTTTGGCTCGGTGGTCAGTAACACTGTCGGCACTACGCCGCAATCGGTCGCGGTAGGCGATTTTAACGGCGACGGCAAACAGGACCTTATTGTCGCTAATAGCGGATCGGACTCTGTAACAAGATATACCGGAACCGGTGCGGGGACATTCAGTGCGTCAGTAAATTATTCCGTCGGGACATGGCCGATGGTCGTCGCTGTTGGCGATTTTAACAACGACGGCAAAGACGACGCGGTGACCGCTAATTACACTACGAACAATGTGTCGGTATTGATCGGAAGCGGTTCCGGAGCATT
Organism: uncultured Chloracidobacterium sp.; assembly: GCA_964592865.1. Classification (GTDB taxonomy): domain Bacteria; phylum Acidobacteriota; class Blastocatellia; order Pyrinomonadales; family Pyrinomonadaceae; genus OLB17. The sequence goes on from CAZQGN010000004.1 coordinate 84,098, forward strand.
TGCGGCTGCGGTTAATTACGCGGTCGGGACGGCCCCTTACGCCGTCGGCGTTGGCGATTTTAACGGTGACGGCAAATTGGATATCGCTGCCGCAAACGGCAATTCGGCAAATATATCAGTATTGCTCGGAACCGGCACCGGAACCTTTGGTGCGGCTACCAACTTCACTACCGGGACAACGCCCAACTCCATAACGGTCGGCGACTTTAATGGCGACGGCAAACAGGACATCGCAGTCGCAAACCGCGGTTCGAACACAGTATCGATCTTCATCGGTAACGGCGCCGGCAGCTTTGCCGCGAAGGTGGATTTCACAGTCGGAAGTTCCCCTTATACAACTTCGCTGGGGGATTTTAATGGCGACGGCAAACAGGACATCGTAACCGCGAATGGCGGTACCACTACTGTTTCGGTCCTGATCGGCAACGGCGCCGGAAGTTTTGCGGCGGCGACAAACTTCTCAGTTGGTGGTGGTCCGTATTTTGTGACCGTAGGCGACGTGAATGGCGACGGCAAACAGGATCTCGCAACGGCAAACTTTTCTACGAACAATGTGTCAGTTTTGACCGGCGACGGTGCGGGAAATTTTGGAGGGTTGACCAACTACACCGTAGGAACGAACCCGGGGTCGATCACGCTGGGCGACTTTAACGCTGACGGTTATCAGGACTTTGCGGTAACTAACTCCACCTCTGCCAATATGTCGGTACGATTGGGAACGTGCGTATTGCCGAACTCTACCGTTACGTTCAACGCTAACGGCGGAACCGGCACGATGGCGAACCAGACGACCAACACTCCGACGGCATTGACGACGAACGCATTTACACGCACCGGCTATACATTTAGCGGTTGGAACACGGCCGCCAACGGCTCGGGAACCGCATACGCCAACGGAGCGACGTATCCGTTCACAGCTAACGTAACGCTTTATGCCCAGTGGACGATCAATCAATACACGCTGACCTACAACGGCAACGGCAACACCGGCGGCACGGCACCGTCACCGGTTACGCAGGATTACAACACGACGGTCGCCGCGGCCGCGCCCGGCACGCTCGTTAGGTCGGGTTACACCTTTACCGGCTGGAATACCGCTTCAAACGGCAGCGGCAACACTTACGCGGTCGGAGCACCATTCACGTTCACGGCCAGCACGACGCTTTACGCCCAGTGGATCGCCGCTCCGACGATCACGCTCGACACGGCCGCACTGGCATTCGGCAACGGCAACACCGGATTCGGTTCGGCGCCGCAGAGCAAGGCTATATCGGGAGCGAACCTGACCGGGGACATCACATGCACGGCACCGGCCGATTTCCAGGTCTCGTCGAACGGCACATCGTGGGGCAGCACTGCTATATTCACCCAATCCGGCGGATCGGCCAGCGGAACTCTCCGTACGCGGTTCAATCCGGGATCGACCGGCGTCAAATCGGGCAGCGTCTCGTGTACGAGCAATTTTGCCGCGACGCAGAGCTTTACCGCGGGCGGTACGGGCTTTAACCCGCAATATCGCGGCGGCCGCATCGACTGGCAGAAATCCGGCATCGCCAACATCACGTTCACGGCCGAGGCGGCATTCCGAACGAGCGATTTCGGCACGGTCGCGATCAACGACCTGATCGATGTCGGTGCCGATCTTGATTACGGCGACGGAACCGCGCTTGAGGACGTGCGGCTCAAGGTGACGAGCGTAAACGCCGGCGAAGGCTGGTTTTACGGCACTTTGGTCAAGGTCGGCGGTGCGGCACTGACCTACACCTATCCGACGGCGAACGCGACGTATAAAGCCGTGTGGAAGGGCACCGGCCGCCTCGCAGCGGCAAACAATTTCAGCACCAGCGATTGGCGTTCGGCGGCCGACGTCAAGATCGAGACAACGGTCACGACGACCCGCTCATCGCGCTCGACCGTGACGCCTGTCCTTTACGTTCAGGACAACAGCATCGTGTCATTCATGCTTCCGATCACCTCGTTCGACGGCTACACGACGACGGCCGCGATCGGAACGGCCGGCGATTTTGTCGCGAATCCGGCGGTGCCATCGGCTCAGGTCGTGCCGCCGGGCCTGACCGTCGGGGCAAACGGACTAGTCAGTTGGGACGTACGCGACAGCGTCCAGGCCGGTGTCGCATCGGGCCAGATCTATTATCTGGCGGTCACGCTCGACAATGGCCACTGGACGGTCTCGCCCGTCGAGGTAATGGTCAGCGTCACGCCCGCCGCGGTGCTCAACCTAGACCTGACGGCCCTTGATTTCGGCTCGGTCACGGTCGGGGCAGACTCTCCCGGCCAGACCAAGGCGGTCTCGGGCAGCAATCTGCCGGCCGACATCCTTTGTCAGTCGACGCCCGACTATCAGGTTTCGTCAAACGGCACCGTGTGGAATAACTTTGCGACATTCACCCAATCGGGCGGCAATGCAAGCGGCACGCTTTACACGCGATTTTCGCCGACCTCCGGCGGATCGATCCCGGGACAGGTCCAGTGTTCGAGCGGTACCGCGGCGGTCAAGACCTTTGAAACCGGCGGCATCGGTGTCGCGCCGAGCTATACAGTGACGTTCAACAGCAACGGCGGCAGCGGCACGATGGCGCCGCAGACCGCCAATACGCCGACGCCGCTCAATGCCAACGCTTTCATGCGGACCGGATATACCTTCGCCGGCTGGGGAACGTCGCCCGGCGGCCCGGCCATCCTAGGGAACGGCGTGACGTACTCGTTCGCGGCAAATATTACGCTTTATGCCCAGTGGACGATCAATCAATACACGCTGACCTACAATGGCAACGGCAACACCGGCGGGACCGCTCCGGGCTCCGTCACCCAAAATTACAACACGAGCGTTTCGGTCGCCGGGGCCGGCACGCTGACGAGGTCCGGATACACGTTCGGCGGATGGAATACGGCAGATGACGGCTCGGGCACGGGCTATGCGCCGTCGAGTACGTTCACTTTCCCGGGTGCAAATACAACGCTCTTCGCGGTCTGGAATCCGATAACGTACCAGCTGACGGTCAACGCCGGAGCCGGCGGCGCGATCAACGAACCGGGCACGTCGCCGGCCACCGTCGATCACGGCAGTCCGACGACCATCATCGCCGTTGCGAATGTCGGTTATACATTTACTAACTGGACGGTCACGGCCGGTTCCGCGTCGATCGCGAACCCGAGTTCGGCGGTCACGACCGTCACACTGACGGCCGGCAATGCCACGGTCCAGGCGAACTTTACCCCGTTGACGACTGTCCAGTTGGGCGCAGCGGGCTCGTTCATCGGCGTCGAGGGTTCGACAGCGGCGGTCACCGTGACCCGCACGGGCGTCACCACCGGCACGAGCACCGTTCAGTACGCGCTGTCCGGCGGGACGGCGACGGTGGGCACGTGCGGCGTCGGCAGTGCCGACTATGTCGCTGGCTCGGGCACACTGACCTTTGGCCCGTCCGAGACCACTAAGACGGTCAACGTCACGCTCTGCGGCGACGCGGTCACCGAGTCGCCCGACGAAACGATCGGCGTCACGATCAGCTCGCCGACCGGTGCGGTCCTCGGCACGCCTGACGATGGCAGCGTCCGGATCATCGACACCGATGCCGACTATCTGAACACAAGTGAATTTGACACGACCGCGGGCGGGACCGCGACGACGTACCCTGTGCCGATCACCGTTTCAGGCTTTACCGGCAATATTTCGGGCCTCACGGTGTCACTGTTTGCAGTGACCCAAAACGTCCCTGACGACATCGACATCCTGCTGGTCTCGCCGGACGGAACCCGAAAGATGGTGATAATGAGTTACGCCGGCGGTTCACAGCCGCTCAGCAATGTTTCGTTCAGGTTTGCCGACACCGCGGCCGGGTTTGTGCCCGATCCGGGACCGATAACCGAAGGTGCCGTTTACAAGCCGACCAACTGTGTCGCGAGCGTATCGGACTTTCCGGCACCGGCACCGGCCGGGCCGTACAGCGAACCGGGATGCAGCGGCTCACCGACAGCAACATTTGCGTCGGTCTTTGGCGGAATGGACCCGAACGGCGTTTGGAAACTATATGTCCGCGACCACTCGACGCCGCTGGCTCCGCTGGCCGGTAACGGACATCACTACGGCTGGGGGATACATTTCGTTCCGCTCGTTCCGACCGCGGGCGAGGTTGCGGTCGCCGGGCGTGTCGTGACGGCTGACGGAACGGGTATTCGAAACGCACGGATCACCGTATCGGGCGGCGATCTCGCACAGCCGCTGACGGCATTGACGGGTGCCTTTGGCAACTATCGAGTCGAAGGGCTGACGGCCGGCGAGACATACGTCGTGACGGTCGCGTCCAAGAGCTACGTGTTTGAAGCACCGAGCCGTGTCGTGACGCTCGGCGACAGCGTCGCGGGCCTCGACTTTACCGCTCGACCGTAGCCGCCGGCGATGTGCCGGATGCGTGATCGACCGCATGAGAGATGAAATGAGCCTGCAGACATCACGTTTGCAGGCTCAGTTTCTGTTTGAAAAGCGGAGCTATTGAACGCTGACCCGCTTGCCGTCGGTAAGCTGATTAGGCGGATGGAGAATGACGCTTTCGCCTTCGTCGACACCGCCGAGCACCTCAGCATACTCTGTACTCAGGTGGCCGATCTTGACCGCCCGCAGACGGGCCTTGCCGCCCGTGACCACGAAAACGCCCCATTCCTCGCCGTTTCGAAAGATCGCACTCGCCGGTATCATCAGCACGTCGCCGGCTTCCCAAACGACGATGCGGAGGTCGACGCGGAAATTATCGCCGAACCGTAACCCTTTGGTCAGAAGATCGCCGACCACATTTACACGCTGTTCCTCGACCCCGAGGGCCGAGACCTTGGTCATCGCCTGCGATTCGACCAGCCGCACGCGTGCCTTGATCGGCTCGGCGGCGTTCTGGTCGTCGATTATGATCCGTGCACCCGGCGGTATCAGCGGAGCGTCGGTCGACAGCACGTCGAGGACGATCTCGATATTGTTCGGGTCGCCGATCTCGATCAGCGGTGCTCCGGCGGCCACCATGCCGCCGCTTTTGACATAAATGCGCAGCACCTTGCCGGCAGCCGGAGCAAAGACCTTTGCCCCGTAGATGCTCGGGCGGTCGTCGTAAACGTCAGGCGCACGCTGCAGCGGCGGATTGGGGTCGATCGTGGTTATCTCGTAATCGTGCGGTATCGTGTCGCCCTCAGCCAGATGGATGCGGGACATTTTGCCCGCTATCGGAGCGGTCACGATGTGTTTTTCACGAACTCGGGTCTTGCCCTCGCCGTCGATGGTCACGATCATCGGCCCGCGTTTGCTGGCGGCGGCCTCGACAGAAACCGGCGTTTCCCGAAAAATGAACCATACGATAATGACGACGCCCAAGGCCGCCAGGCCGATATAGATCGTATTCCTTTTCTTCGTGTCCATAGCGTCACTCCCTGGTTTTGAGTACGGCGATCAGATCGAGGTGCCTCAGCCGTCTCGCGACCAACAGTCCCGAGAATATCGCGGCCGCGATGACGATCAGGGCTGTCAAAAAGTACGTTCGCCCGGTAAAAACCAGCGGCAGCCGCAGCATCTCGGTATCGACGAGGTTATTCATCATGGCGCAGATCGGCAGCCCGAAAACCATCCCGAGCGGTATCGCCAAAATGGTCAGCAGCCCGTGCTCGCCGAGCAGTATCCACGAGATCTCGCTCTTGGTAAACCCGAGCACCCGCAGAGCGGCAAGTTCGCGCCCGCGTTCCGAGAGAGCTATCCTCGCCGCGTTATACACCACGCCGAGGACGATCGCGCTTGAGAATATGACCAGGACGAACGTAAATATGCCGATCGTTTTGGCAAAGGTGTCGTTAAAGCTCTTGAGGATCGCACCCGGCAGCCCGACGCCCGCGATCGCGGGCATTCGCTTGAGCTGCGAATAGATCTCGTCCTCGCGGTCCGCGTCCATCGAAAGGTACGCGCCCGATATGACATCGTCTTCGTTCATCAGCCGGTTTACGGCACGCACGTCCATATAGGCGTTCATCCCCATCATGTCGTTGACGATCGCCGTGACGCCGACATTACTTACGGGGCGCGACCCCTCGAGCACCTCGATCGTTACCTCATCGCCACGCCCGGCTTCGAGCAGGTCGGCCAGCGACCTTGATATCACCAGGCCCTGCGGCGGAACGTGTACGATGTTCGAATTTCGATCGACGATCCGGTGAAGATCGGCGTCGGGATCGACGCCCGTCAGCCCGACGCGCCGCGAGCGATGCCCGAAGGTCAGTTTTGCGGCCACGGCCCGAAACGCCTCGGCCCGGCGAACGCCGGGAAGGCTTGCCAGTGACAAACGCGCGTTCTGCGGCCGCGGTGCGTTAAAGGTGATGATCGCGTCCTCGCGGATCGCCTGTCTGAACTGCACCTCGATGATGCGGTTGATAGCGTCGAAAAAGTAAAAGCCGGTAAAGAGCAACGCCGCCGCCGCCGATATGCCGAAAATGGACAGTGCCGCTTTGAGCGGGTTGCGAGACAGGTTGCGAAATACGATGCGGTTCGCCGGCGACAACAGCTTCCGTAAGCCGGACTTTTCGAGAAGTCCGGCCTTGAACGCCGCCGGAGCTTCGGGCCGCATCGCCTCGGCCGGCGGCAGCAGGACGGCCCGCCGGATCGCCGAGACCGCTCCGATCGCGGCCGAGCCGAGCGTGATCAATATCGAATAGACGATCAGGATCGGCCGCAACTGAAACTCGAGCACCGGAAACCGGAAATAATCGGCGTACATCGTCGTCATTCCGTCGCCCATCCAGACGCCGAGTGCGATGCCGAACACGATGCCGCCAAAGACCGCGGCGAACGCGAGGCCCAAAAAGTGGACGCCGATCTCATAATTCGTATAGCCAAAGGCTTTCAGCAGCCCGATCTGCTCCCGCTGTGTATTTACCAGTCTCGAAAGTACCAGATGCAGCAAAAACGCGGTCACACCGAGAAATATGAGCGGCAGGAACAGCCCGAAGGTCCGCAGTTGGGAGAACTCGTTTGAAATGAACCGGTAAGATTGCTGATCGCTGCGTCCGATCGCTCCGGTACCGCCGTAAACGGCAAGCACGCGGTCGACGCCGTCAATGACCTGGCCCTCGTCGGCGCCCGGCGCCAGCGTGAGCGAGACGTCGTTGAACGAGCCTTCCATATCAAAAGCCGCACCGGCGGCGTCACGGCTCATCCAGATTATGCCGAACCGGCTGTTGTCCGGAAAGATATCGCCGCCGCGGATCTCATAGATATACTCAGGCGACAGCCCGACGCCGGCGATCGTCAATCGGCGCCAGCGGCCGTTAACGACCGCCTCAAACGTGTCGCCCGGATCAAATTTGTTCGCGTCGGCAAACGCTCCGCTGATGATCACCTCGTCCGGGTGCCCGGCCGCGACATATCTGCCGCGAACCAGATGGATATCGTTTAGCATCGCGCCGCGGCGTTCGGGTACGGACACGATCCGGCCCTGTGCCGGTTCGCGCATATTCGGCAGATCAAGGATCGATTCGGCAACGACACGCGTCTGGACGACCGCGACGCCCGGGATCAGGCTCAGTTGTGCCCGCACGCTCTCAGGCGCCCGCGTGACGTGTGCAAATATATCGCCGAACCGGTATTCGGAATAGTAATTCTGCTGCGTCTTCAACAGCGAGTCGTACGTGCTCCGCATCGAGACGAACGACGCGACGCCGCAGGCGACGACCAACGCCATGGCGATTATCTGTCCGCGAAGGTGCAGAATGTCGCGAAGCAGTTTTTTGAGCAGGGCACGCTGCATATATCACCATTTCAGGTCGGCCGGCCGGGCCTTGGTGCGGTTCCGGTCGATCGACAGTATCTGTCCGCTGCCGATGTGTATCACGCGGTCGGCCATTTGCCCGATCGACACATTGTGAGTGATGATCGCCGTGGTCGTACCGAGCCTGTGATTGACCAGTTCGAGTGCCTCGAGCACGATCTTGCCGGTCTGAAAATCGAGAGCACCCGTCGGTTCGTCGCACAGCAGCACGTCCGGCTGTTTGGCGATGGCGCGTGCGATCGCGACCCGCTGCTGCTCGCCGCCCGAGAGTTGTGCGGGAAAGTGGTTATTGCGGTCCGCGAGGCCGACGATCTCGAGCGCCTCTTCGGCCCGCATCGGATGTGACGCGATCTCGGTGATGAGCTGGACATTTTCGAGAGCGGTCAGGCTCGGGATGAGGTTATAGAATTGAAACACGAATCCGACGTGATCGCGGCGATACTCGGTCAACTGGCGGTCAGTGGCCCGCGTCAGGTCGTGATCGGCGTATATCACCTCGCCCGCCGTCGGTGTGTCGAGTCCGCCGATGATATTGAGCAGCGTCGATTTGCCGCTGCCCGACGGGCCGAGCAGAACGGCCAATTCACCTGAATAGAGATCGAGATCGATCGATCTGAGGGCATGAACCTCGCAATCGCCCATTTGATAGACCTTTGAAACACCCCGAATTTGAAAGACCGCGTTTTCGGATGCCGGTTCGGCCAATGTCGGAGCGTGGGTCATAAAACTCTCCTTTTACAACATATCCGAGCGCAAATGCCGTTCCGCGAAAGAGGATCCCAAAAACCTTGCAAATACATAGTTTAGAGGTTGTCGGGCGGCCGCGGGGCGAGATGCAGGTGCGTAAAATTTCGCGTTTGAGCGTCTTATTCGGCGATGTGCCGCCTTAGGTTGTGTTTTAGCGGCGAACGGTAGTATATTTTCGGTGAGGTTGACAGCCTCAAAACGGCGCTTTTCACTGCGGTGAACAGCGCCTTTTTTAGTTTCGAGCCGTGATCCGGCCGCAATATTTTAGCTGCACGCCCGTCGGCGTTTGCATACGAGTTTGCACAGGAATATAGTTGTGCGAACACAATTCCCCGGAGGATAAATGAAAAAACTGAATGTACTCGCCGCGTCGGCATTTTTTATGCTGGTGTGGCTCGCCGTGCCGAGCACTACACCGGCGCAAAAGAACCCTAAATTTGATTACCCGACGCTCGATCGCCAGCTCACCGAGAAGTACCACGGCGAATCTGTCATTGCCGGCAGCGAACTCGCCAAACTGATCGCCGCCAACCAGGAATTTGAGATGCTGCGGTCGGACGAGTTCAGCGACAAGCGCGGACTGCCGCCCTGGCTGCGTGTCTGGTGGCGCAAGGCTCACCCCGAGGGCGAGTACTCGGCTGAGGACCCGACCAAGGGCTATCCGCTCGTACTCAAAGAGATACTCGAATGGATGGTCACGCACCAGGACCTCAAGGCCGGCCCGGGAGCCGAGTCCGATCGAGAGGGCGGCTCGTCCTTCGTCGATATGCTGGTCGGGACCAACATCCGCACATCGGGAGCACAGACCGTGCCCCGCAGCGAATCGTACATTCAGATCAACTTCTTTAATCCATCGCAGATCCTCGTAGGCTCAAACAATATCGGCGGCAGCGGCCAGCAGGGCATTTATCGCTCGTCTGACGGCGGTACGACATGGGCACAGACGACATTGCCCTTCGCTCCCGGCGACACGTCGCACTCCGATCCGACGGTAGATTTTACGAACGACGGCCGTGCCTGGTCATCTACCCTCGGCATCGTCGGGTCGTCACTTCGATTGCGTAATTACTATTCGACCGACGGAGGAGCTACCTGGACCTTTGAGGCAACGCCCTCCGGCTCGCAGACCAATGTCGATAAACAGATCGTATGGGTCGATAAGAGCGCGACGTCACCGTACTTCGGCCAGACGTACGCCATCTGGCACAACGGCAATCCGGCGTATGTTAACCGCCGCACGGCCGGTGCGGGCGGCACATGGCTGGCTGCTCCGATACAGGTCAGCGGTGCCGAATCGACCGGAACGGCGATCGGCGGCGACATTCGTTCGAACAGCGTCGGCGAAGTTTTCGGCTTCTGGCCGACGACCACCAACCGCCGCATCATAATGGTCAAATCGACCGACGGCGGCAACACCTGGGCCCCGGGCATTCAGGTCGCGACGACCTTCGACGGATTTGACATAGGCATTCCGTCATTTGCCACCCGGCGTGCTTTCATCTACGTTTCGGGCGGCGGTTACCGCACGATGGCCAAAAATAACGTTTACGCCTCGTGGACCGATCTGTCGGGCGAGACCGGCTGTACCTCGGCCGCCAACGAACCGGGCACCAACGCCGCCTCGACCTGTAAGATGCGCGTTTGGTTTTCGCGTTCGACCGACGGCGGTGCGACCTGGTCGGCGCCGGTCAAGATCAACAATCAGGCGACCAATAACGACCAGTTCAGCCAGTGGCTGGCGATCGACGAGACCAACGGCAATCTCGTAATGATCTATAACGACACCGTCGCCGATCCGACCCGCAAGAAATCGGACATCTGGTTCCAGGCCTCGTATGACGACGGTGTGACCTGGTCGACCGCTGAGAAAGTGACGACCGCGATGACCGACGAGACGATCGCCGGTGCCGACAGCGGCAATCAGTACGGCGATTACAACGGTTTGAGCGGCTACGCCAACTCGTTCTTCCCGTCGTGGACCGACCGCCGCAACAACGCCCGCGAAGAGATCTGGACCGCACTCATCTCGCTCGGCCCGCCGCCGCCGCCCGCCCCGATCATTCAGGGTGCAGGCGTCGCGATCACGGCCGAGAACGGCACGCCGATCAACGGTGTTCCCGATCCCGGCGAGACCATTACCGTCACGCTCGGCCTGCAGAACGTGGGTAATGCTGATACCGGTTCGGGCGTCACGGCGACCCTGCAGCCGACAGGCGGCGTTACCAATCCGACCTCGCTGCAGAATTACGGTACGCTGACCTTCGGCGGCCCGGCCGTCACCCGCAGCTTTACGTTCGTCGTCGATCCGTCGAGCGTCTGCGGCAGCACGATCACTCTGACGTGGGTGGTGCAGGACGGTGCCAACTCGCAGAACGTCACACAGGTGTATTCGCTCGGCACGCCGGCGGTCAGCTTGTCGCAGAACTTTGACGGCGTGACCGCACCGGCACTTCCGGCCGGATGGGCGTCGACCAACGAGGGAGCCGGCCCGCCGGCACTCTGGACGACCAACGCCACGGGCCCGAACAGTGCACCCAACTCGGCCTTTACCAACGATCCGGCGACGATCGGCAGCTCGTACCTCGAGTCGCCGGTGTTTGCCGTAAGTTCGGCAAACTCGCAGGTCAAGTTCAAGAACAAGTACGTGACCGAATCGACGTTTGACGGCATGGTCCTCGAGATCAAGATCGGCGCCGGCGCCTACACCGATATCGTCACCGCCGGCGGCACGTTCACCTCGGGCGGATACAACGGTTCGATCTCGACCGCGTTTTCGAGCCCGATCGCGGGCCGGCAGGCGTGGACCGGAACATCGGGCGGTTTCATCGACACGGTGGCAAACCTGCCGGCGTCGGCCAACGGCCAGAATGTCCAGCTCCGCTGGCGTATGGCGACCGACTCGTCGGTGGCATCGACCGGCGTCAATGTCGACGACGTTCAGGTCCTCGCGGGTACCATCTGTGCGGCGGTACCGTCGGCGGTCAAGTCGCGTGCCGACTTTGACGGTGACGGCAAAACGGACCTCTCGGTCTTCCGTCCGTCAACGGGCGTCTGGTACATACAGCGTTCGACCGCGGGATTTGGCGCGATCAACTGGGGCGTGAGCGGCGACGTGCTCGTACCGGGCGATTTTGACGGCGACGGCAAGGCTGACACGGCCGTTTTCCGTGCCGACGCCAACCCTGCCAACTCCGACTACTACCTGCTCAAGAGCAACGGTTTCGTCTTCCAGGGAACGTCGTGGGGCGTCCCGGGTGACGTCCCCGTCGTCGGCGATTACGACGGCGACGCCAAGACCGACTTTGCGGTCTTCCGTCCGTCGAACGGCACCTGGTACATCCTGAACAGCAGCAACGGGTCAAATACCGTCGCTCCGTTCGGGCAATCAGGCGATCAGGCGATGGCGTTTGACCTCGAAAACGACGGCAAGACCAACCTTGCGGTCTATCGGCCGGGCAACAACACCTGGTACATCGCCCGTAATACCGGCACGCCGGCGACCAATTTCGACGCTTATCCGTTTGGATCGGCGGGCGATATCGCGGTTCCGGCCGACTATGACGGCGATAACAAGGACGATGTTGCCGTGTTCCGTCCGTCAAACGGTACGTGGTACATTCGCCGAAGCACGGACAGCGGCGTAACGATCACCGCGTTTGGCCTCAACGGCGACGTACCTGTCCCGGGAGATTACGACGGCGACGGCAAGGATGACGTGGCGGTTTACCGCGGTGGCACCTGGTACGTTAATCGTTCGACCGCCGGATTCTTTGCCGTTCCGTTCGGCATCGGATCGGATACGGCCGTACCGGCTGTACTGCATCCGTAAGCGTCATTGCTTACTTGATAACGGGGCTGTCCGCAAAGGGCAGCCCCTTTTTTGTGCCGCTAGCTATGCCGCCCGACGGTTTAGAGCTATATTTATCAACTAGAGATGAACCGACGCGAAATGTTAAAGGGTGCCGCGGCGATCCCGGTGCTCGCCCAGGCTATGTTGGCCGGCCCGCCGGCACGATCAAAAATGCTCAAACCCAAACGCCTACGACCCGGCGATACTGTCGGCATTATCGCACCGGCCAGCGGCGTCGCACCCGAGACGTGGGACCGCGCGGTCAGGAATATCGAGAGCCTCGGCTTTAAGGCCAGGATCGGCAAGAACGCCCGCGGGCGGCTGAGCTTTTTGTCCGCGACCGATAAGGAAAGGCTCGAGGACCTGCATTGGGCATTTTCCGACCCCGAGATCAGCGCCGTCTGGTGCGTCCGCGGCGGCGGCGGTGCACCACGCCTGCTGCCGGAGGTTGATTTTGCCCTGATCCGCAAAAATCCCAAGATATTTATCGGATTTTCCGACATTACCGCACTTCACGTGGCGATCCATCAACGAACCGGCCTCGTCACCTTCCACGGCCCGGTCGCGTCGTCCGAATACTCCGATTACACACGCAAACACGTGATGAGCGTGCTCTGCGAACCGTCGGCGACGCACCGCGTCGATGTTTCGGAGTTTAATGCCGCCAGGGAATCGGCGTATTTCCGGACCGAGACGCTGCGCAAGGGCAAGGCCCGCGGCCGCCTCATCGGGGGCAATCTGGCACTGCTCACGGCCGTCGCCGGCACGCCGTACGCCCTCGGCGACCTCAAGGGCAGGCTGCTCTTTATCGAGGACGTCAATGAACCCGCGTATCGCGTGGACCGGATGCTGACGCAGCTGCGGCAGAGCTGCGACCTGCGTGATGTTGCGGGAATCGCGCTCGGCATTTTCGACGAGGGCGGAGCAACGCCGGCCAAGACCGCACAGCCGGTGTTGGACGTTTTTCGCGACCGTCTCGGCGACCTCGGCGTGCCGATGGTTTACGGCCTCTCGTTCGGACACATCCGCGACAATCTGACATTGCCGTACGGCGTTCAGGCCGAGCTCGACGCCGACAACGCGACGCTCACCTACCTTGAACCAGCGGTCATCTAAGGTCGTTCTATTTTGGTGAAATTACAGGGTCGTTAATGCCGATCTTGCGCAGGATCGCGGCCGATTCGGCCTGATTCGCGACTCGCGGAGCGCCAAAGCGCTCGACGATCACCGGTATCAGGTCGACGCGGTCGAGCCGTGCCGTTTTCTCGACATTGACGCCGCCGTCGTGGGCGACGGTCACCTTGATCGCCAGCCCTTCCATCGTGTCGGGTTTGCGCTGATCGAAGATGAAATTGCCGAGCGAATAAAAGATGTACTTGCCGCGATAGACCTCGGTCGTCTGGATCCAGTGCGGATGCCCGCCGATGACGATATCGGCACCGTTGTCGATCGCCGCCCGGGCAAAATCGATCTGCGGCTGGTGCGGCCGGCGTGTGTACTCGATCCCGGCGTGCATCGTGGCGACGACGAACTGACATCCCTCGTCACGCAGCCGCTGAATGGAGTTTCGCATCAGCTCGACGTCCTCGATCCGGGCGACAAACGGGTTTCGGCGAGAGCCGTTATCGTTGTAAGACGAATATGACGCGGCGATAAAGCCGATCTTGATGCCGTTTGCGGTAATGATCTTGCCTTTCCAGGCCTCCTCGGGCGTCTCGCCGACGCCGACATATTCGATGCCCTTGCCCGGCAGGAACGCCATCGTGTGCCGCAGGCCGGCCTCGCCCTGATCGAGAGCATGGTTATTGGCGAGCCCGACGATCTTGAAATTGTATTTTACGAGGCCCTCGACGTCCTTTTTGCGGGTGTTAAAGACGAGGCCCTTGCCGACGCGGGTGTCATTGCCGGAAACCGGCGTTTCGAAATTGCCGAAGTTAAAATCCGTCGAACGAAACACATCGGCCATCGAGTTGAAAGGTGCCAGTTCGCCCTCGCGGTCGATCAGCCGGGCGACGCCGCGTGACAGCATTATGTCGCCGACGGCCAGAAATGTCGCTTTTGACGGTTTGGTCTCGACCGCCGGTTTGGTGTTTGCCGGTGCGGTATTGGTCGCCGGGCCGCCGCAGGCCGAGAGAGCGAACGCAAATGCCAGCAGCAGCCCAATTACTGAAACTCTAAGAGTGTTTTCTACCATGATCAGCTATCATTCCGGGTCCGGGCCCGCCTCATATCGTCCGCGCCGACAATGAGCCTACACGGGCACGGCGATTGCGTCAAGATATTAGCGGCGCGGCACTATTTATTATTGTGGAGGTGAGCTATGAAAGTACTCATTGCAACCGACGGATCGCAGTTCAGCACCGCCGCCGTACAGAGATGTGCGCAGATGCTGCCTAACCGATCAGATACTGAGGTCAAACTGATCTCGGTCTATGAAAAGCTCGGGCCGATGGCGGCCGAGCCGTTCGGCGTTTCGACCGAATATTACCGCGAGGCCGAGCACGCCTCAAGAAAGCTTGCCGAAGAGGCGGTCATCAATGCCGGCGACCAGCTGCGTGAGCAGGTACACGATATGAAGTTTACTATCGAGTCCGAGGTCGAACGCGGCCGTGCTTCGCGCGTCATCGTCGAGGCTGCCGCTGACTGGGATGCCGATCTCATCGTTCTGGGTTCGCACGGCTACGGCTTTTGGGAACGCAACCTTCTGGGTTCGGTTTCAGACTCGGTCGTTCATCATGCACCATGCTCGGTGATGGTGGTTCGTACACCCGCTAAGGCGGACTAGGCCGTTCGGCTAAAAAAGAGGATGCCCGCGGCCTTTGCAATTGCATCGGCCGCGGGCATCTGTCGCTCTAACAATAGGCACGCACGCTTATGCGGCCTTGGCGTGGGACTTTGCCGCCTTTTCGGCGACTTCCAGTTTGCGGCTCTTGATCTCGGGTTTCGGGATCGCGACCGTCACCTCGAGAACGCCGTTGTGAAATTCGGCATGGGCCTTGTCCGGGTCAAAGCCGGCCGGCATCGGAATGACGCGGTAAAAGCTGCCGTAGTTTCTCTCCGTATGGAAGAAACCGTCCTTTTCCTCCTCGGTCTCCATCTTTCTTTCGCCTGACAGGACCAGAGCATCTTCTAAGAACTCGACATTGATGTCCTCTTTCTTGATGCCCGGCAGGTCGGCGTGAACGCGGAGCTCACCGTTCTTTTCGGCGACCTCGATCACCGGCCACCACTCGGCCTTTTCGATCTCTGCCCTCATCGGGTCCATCATTTCGGCCTCAAATTGCGGCCACATCATATTGAACGCGTTGAAGTTGTCAAAAATGCGTTCGAAATCGTCGGTAAAGCGCCTCATCATCTTGAATGGTGAGACCGGGAACGCCTGCTCGATATCGAGCGGCTTCCACATCGGTGCGGCCTCGGGCGTCTTTTTGACCGGCATCTTAGCGGCCGGTTTGGTTAACTTGGCTTTCATTGGTTTGTACCTCCCTAAACACACTCGTACGCGATCTGCAGATAAAACCTCATTATCAGACTGCATCGTGTACACCTATAGTTGACGCAAAGTATGTGCCAGTCGGCGGCGGCCGCGGGCCCAAAATGACGCGTTCCCGTCCGCCCGGCCGCGTGTTTTCCCGGCGGCCGTTGCGAGTATTTTCACAGTGCGCGCGGACAGGTTCGCACGAGGCCGTTGCGGCACCGCCGGACAGCCGTGCCGATCGACGCAAACGGCCGCCGGCCGCGAGGTACGCGCTTTGCGTATACGTTCATTGACCCAGGGCAATACGCCGGATCGAACCACATAAAGATCGGAGATGATTTTCCGGGGGAGGTTATATGCAGACCAGACTGAGACAAGAATTTGACAGCGACCGCACTGAGAATTTTGTCAGTATCGCCGAACTCAGAACCGGCCGTAATACTCACGAGATCATGTGCGGCGTTTGCTTCAGGCCGCACTTTGCCGACGACACGACGTACGCGAGCATCTGCCGGTCGATCGAACAGGGACTGGACAATCCGTTCGTGTGCGACGATTGTCAGGCCGACTACGATGAGCTTGAGCACCGCGAACATTGAGCGGGCCGGAGGTTTTGTGAAATGAAGAGACTATTGGTACTGGCGGCCGTGCTGACGGCTGCGTCACTGTCGGTCATGGCCCAGAGCGGCAAGATCACGGGCAAACTGACCTATCCCAGCGACTACATTCCGACCACGATGGCCGTTTGCGTCTATGCCGCCGACGGGTCGTCCGCCGATCGTTACTGCTCGACCGACAAGGCGTCAAACCTTAGCCGTGCCGGCTATGCGTTCAGGGTCAACTACCGCACGGCGTCGTATCAGGTGCAACTGCCGGCGGGCAGCTATTATCTGTACGCGATGTTCCCCAAAGGCAGGGCACCGGTCGCCGACTATGAGAATTACAAGGCGTATTACAACGAGTTTGTTCGCTGCGGCATGAGCGTCGAATGTAAGTCAAAGCGAAAGATCGCCGTAACGGTACGCGGCGGCCGGACAACCGGCGGCATCACGCTCGGCGATTGGTATCCGTGATCCGCGGCCGAAAAAAGCGGGGGCGTTAGGTCGCCTCGAGCCGGATTTCTTGTATAATCCTACTCGACCCGATGTCACGACTCCTTCAAACCGGACTATTTCCTGCGTTCCCCGGTCAGATCGCCGACGGAACGGCCATCGTCGCGCTCCATCCGCGCGCGGCAAATGACGGCAGCGGACGTTCGTCGGTCACGCTCGAGCGGCTGGCCCGCGACGTTATCCGCCAACACGGCCTGACACAGGCGGCAGGTGTGACGGCCCGGCATCTGCTCCGCACGGCTATCGCAAGGACATTGCCCGCGGCCCACGCGGCATCGCTCGCGTCACGTATCTCATCGATCCTCAACATCGTTCTGCGCACCGGCGTCGATCCGGAAAGGCTCGTCGAGCACGGTTCGCACCGCGTCCGTGAGCTCGGCCGGATCGCCGCCGAGTACAAGCGCCTGCTTCGCGAAAAAGATCTCATCGACCGCCAGGAAACGCTGCTGACCGCCGCCGGCCTTGGCCCGGAACGTCGTCCGCTCGTCATTTACGGCTATCATCGGGCCCGAAAAGAGGAGATATTATTCATCGACGCCATCGCCGGCGACGGCAGCGTCTTGTATTTGCCGTGCGGCAGCGAGGGGATGTTCACCGTCAACCGCCGATGGGCGCAGTATCTGTCCGAACGCGGCTGGGACGCGGTTGACGAGAGAAACGGGCCGACCGCCACGGGCGAAAGCCTCGCCGCCGCCTACGCCGCGATCTCGGCCCCGCCGCCCATCGACGCCCGCGCGTATCCCGACATCGACGCTGAGGTCCGAGCTTGTATGGCCGAGGCAAAACAGATGGTCATCAACGGCGCCGACCCACGCGAGATCGCCATCGCCGTTCGCGGGATCGATGACTACGCGCCGGTCATCGCGGCCGTCACCGCCGAGTACGGATTGCCGGTCAACATTACGCTCGACGTTCCGGTCGCCCGGACCGCTTTCGGGTCGCTGATCGGGCTCGTTCTCGATGCCGCCGAAAAGCAGCTCGGGTTTGAGGCCGCCGCGAGGCTCCTGATGCACCCGTTCGGCCCGAAAATGCCGGAGAGTAAATGGACCGAGGCCCGGGTCGAGCGCACGTCCGGCGTTGAGAAATGGTCCGCCGTTTGCCCCGAGCTCGCATCACTCGACCTGAGTGAGGAACCGCGGACGCTGGCCGAACGCTCCGACAGCCTGACCGCGTTTCTTAAGTCGATCAAGGTCCGCGAAAAGGCCGCCCCACGCGCCCGCGAGTTGCTTGCTTACCGCAAATTTACCGAGTCGCTCGATGAGCTGACACGGCTTGACGGCCGCCAGATGATGCCGCCCGAGGCCTTTGCCGCGGCGATCGGCGAACTGCTCGCCGACGAGAGCGTGCCGTACAGCCCGGCGGCGGCCGGGATCGAGGTCGTCGAGCCCAAGAACATCGTCGGCCGCTCGTTCGAGCGGGTCTTTGTCCTCGGTATGGCCGAAGGCGCCTTTCCGCGGCCCGCGTCAGAAGATCCGGTCATTGATTTCTTTGAGCGGCGCCTGCTGGCCGCGCACGGCATCGAGTTCGCCGAGGCGGCCGAGGTCGCCCGTTGGGAGGAATTGTCGTTCTATTTCACCCTGCTGTCGGCCCGCGGCGATATTACGTTCAGTTTCCCGAAGGTCTCTGACGACGGCGAGTCGGTCGAAAGCTCGTTCTTCAAGCGGCTCGGCGTCGAGCGTGTGCCCGAGGCACCCGCGTTGCTCATCGCCTCAAGCCCCGAGGAACTCCGCACCCGAATGCTGCGGACCGGCGTGCCTCTCGACGGCGATGCCGTTATCGGCCCGGCGCGTGACCGTTACGGCGTCGAACGCCGCCGCGAGGACACCGGTGATTACGACGAATACGACGGTGTGATCGGCGTGCGCTATGACGCTGCCGCCCGCAAATGGAGCGCGTCGCAGTTGACGCAGATCGGCCAATGTTCGTTCCGCTGGTTCGCCGAGCGTATCCTCAGGCTCAAACCGGTTGACGAGATGGAACTCGCCCTCGACCCGGCGACGCGCGGCACGCTCTATCACAAGGCGCTCGAGATCGCCGTTTCGCGGGCTATGGCGGCGGCTGACATTCGTGCGGCGACGCTTGAGTACATCGATGAGGCATTTGCTGAGGCCGAGGCACACCCCGAGGTCAAACTCCCGAATGTGCCGAACTGGGAATCGGAACGCGCCGATCAGATACAGGAACTGAAAAAGGCGATCCGGGCCGCGGATTTTATCGCACCGGGCTCGCGGGTCGTCGGCGTCGAGGTCGGGTTCGACACTGTTCACGAGGGATTACGATTCACGGGCAGCATCGACCGCGTCGATGATTCGCCGGACGGACTGATCGCGGTCGATTACAAGACCAGCAGTTCTAAACCGCTCGGCGCCAAGGGCCGCGACGGCAAACTCGACGTCGATGTCCAGATACCGCTCTACGCCAATGCGGCTCTCAAGGCACTCTACCCTGACGGCAATTACGGCGACAGCGCCTATTATTCGCTGACCAAAGGCAAGATACTGCGGACGGAAAAAGAGGGCGATATCGACAAGCTGAATGACCTCATCGACAACGTCAAAACGATGCTGGCAGAGGGCGCGTTCGCCGTCGATCCTGACGTTTCCGAAATGGTCTGTAAATATTGCGAACTCGGGGCCGTCTGCCGCAAGGGCCCGCGGTTGAGGAGGAAGTCACGGCGAAGATAGATCTCACAACAGATCAGAAACGTGCCGCCGAGGCCGCCGGCTGTGTCGCGGTGACGGCCGGTGCCGGCACGGGCAAAACGCGCATGCTGGCCGAGCGTTATCTCTATCACGTACGCACGCACGGCCTGTCGCCGCTGGCGGTCGTCGCCGTCACCTTTACCGAAAAGGCCGCTGCCGAATTGCGTTCGCGGATACGCCTGACGCTGATCGAAAACCTCGCCGGCGAAGAGGTGATCGCCGAGATCGAGGCCGCCCAGATCAGCACGATCCACTCGCTCGCGGCCCGCATCTGCCGCGACTTTTACGACCTGGCCGGCATTCCGGCCGATTTTACCGTCCTCGATGAGACCGAATCGCCGCTCTGGGCGGCCGAAAAGTTCGAAGAGGCACTCGGCGCGATCGACCCCGATCTGGCCGACGAACTCGGTTTTAAGTGGCTGGTGCGCGTGCTCAACGAGCTGCTCAGAGATCCGATCTCGTCCGAAAAGGCTCTCCGCCTCGGTGCTGACAACTGGCGAACGGCGATCGACAAGGCCCGCGAAACCGCTTTCAACGATCTCATCAATTCCGATGTCTGGAATGCCGCCGTGCACACGCTGAGCCGATGCAGCGGCGACCCGGACGACAAATTGGAGGTGATCCGCGGCGACGTTTTGAACGCGATGACATCCGTCAAAGATGCCGACGGCGTCGCCGGACTCGAGGAGACCTTAAAGGCGTTCAGATCGAATTCCGGCAGTGCGAAAAAATGGGACGAGCACGATCTCGCAAGCCTGCGGGCCTGCCTGATCGACCTCAAGGCGCTCGTCAGATCCACGCTTGAGGTGGTCTCGATCACCTTCGGGCCGGACGACGAGGAGGCAGCCCGCCGCATCCCGCCGCTGGCCGCCGCCTTCAGGCAGGTCCGCGATCACATGGCCGCCGAAAAGCTTCGCGAAAAGGTGCTCGATTTTAACGACCTCGAGCATTACGCACTCAAGGTGCTCGGCCATCCGGCCGCCGTCGAGCATTACGGCCTGCGTTGGAAGGCGTTTCTCGTCGATGAGTTTCAGGACACAAACCCCGTCCAGGCCGAGATCATCGACCACCTCACCGCGGCCGCCGCACTCACGATCGTCGGCGATGAGAAACAGTCGATCTACGGTTTTCGCGGGGCCGATGTCGGCGTGTTTTCACGCGTCAGCGACGCGATCGTTGACACACGCGGCGGCGAACGCGTGCCGCTCAGCCAGACATTCAGGACGCACACCGCGCTTGTCGGTTCGATGAACCGGGTGTTTGAAAAGGTGCTCGGCCCGCTGCATCAGCCGCTCGACGCCAGCCGCAGCGAAACGCCGCTTGAGCCGCCGTACATCACGCTCGCGGCCGTCGAGGCGGAAAAGGGAAGTTCGGCCCGCGAGCAGCAGGTCATCGAGGCGAGGTACATCGCCGAACAGATCGCCGGGCTTCACGCGACGGGCGTCGCGTACCGTGATATCGCCGTCATCGCACGGCGTTGGGCCCCGCTTGAGGTCTATCAGAGCGTGCTTTCCGCCGAAGGCATACCGGCCGTCAACGCCGGCGGCGGCAACCTGCTTTCGACCCGCGAGGCACTCGACATCTATTCGCTGATCTCGTTTCTTGCCCAGCCGCACGATCCGATACCGCTCGCGGCCGTGCTGCGGAGCCCATATTTTGCCGTTAGCGATATCGTGCTCGAATCGGCGGCAAAAGACCTGCGTGACGGCACGAGCTGGTGGAGCGTGATCCGTACGCGTTCCGAATTTCACGGCGTCGTCGGGGTGCTTGACGAACTGATGGCGGAGCGCGACCTGCTCACCGCCGAACAGCTCGTCCGGCTCGCCGACCGCCTGACCGGTTACGGCGCGGTCGCCGCCAATCTGCCGCAGGGTCTGCGGCGGACGGCCGACATCAAGGGTGTTCACGGCCTGCTGCGAACGATCGAGCGACGCTCCGGCGGCGGCGTCTTTACGACCGCAAGGATACTGCGCGAACTCTATCTGACCGAGACCGAAATAACGCGGCCGCCCGTCGACGCCGGCGACGCTGTCGTCCTGATGACGATCCACCACGCCAAGGGCCTCGAATGGCCGGTCGTCATCATTCCGGACCTGACTTCAAAGGGAAAAGGCGACAGTTCACCGATCCTTATCGACAGCGAACTCGGCGTGGCGTTCCAGATGGAGGGCGACGAGTACGAAAAGTCCGAGCCCGGCATCTATAAGTTGATCAAGCTCCGTCGAAAAAAGCGCGGACTCGAGGAAGCTCGCCGGTTGCTCTACGTCGCCGTGACCCGAGCCAAGGACAAGGTGATTCTGACCGCGGGCAAACCGAGCGGCAACGATCTCGACATCCTCGCCGAGGGCCTCGAAAATGCGGGCGTTGCGGCCGAAACGATCAAGTTCGACCATAGCCGGACCGTCGCCCCGAGCCCGGGCGACCCCGAGGCGTTCGGCCTGCCGTCGGTGATCAGCGTCGAGCCGGTCAAGATCGGCATCGCCGAACTTTCAGCGACCGATCTGACACTTTATGCGCGGTGTCCGCGTTCGTTTGCGTACAAGGTCATCGAGGGCAATCCGGGCATTTCCGACGGGTACGCGAGGGCCCGCGAGGTCGGCACCCTGACCCATCTCGCGCTCGAATTGGACATCGATAATATCGATGACCTGCGAATGCGCAGGCCGTCGGCAAAGGACGGTGAACTGGCCGAGGCGGTCGAACTTGCCGAAAGGTTTCGCCGGCATCCGGCGTACGACGCGGTCCGCGACCGAAGTGACGGCCGCGAACTAAAGGCAGTACTGAGCTTGGGACGACTTTCTCTGACGTGTGTGGCGGACGTGGTCGGCGGCGATTTTGTGCTCGATCACAAGACCGACGCTGAGGTCAGCCCCGACGAGCACCGTTTTCAGCTGTGGGCGTACGCGCGGGCATTTAACAAGCCGCGGGCCCTGATCGCGAACCTTCGCCACGACAGATTGCACGAGTTTGACGCTGCCCGTCTCGCCGAACTCGACGCCGAGGCGCATGAGTTGATCGGCGGCATCCGCTCCTGCGACTACACGCCGCGGCCGTCACCCGCGGCCTGCGGCTATTGCCCGTATAGCACGATCTGCCCGTCCGCCGCAGCGTAATTGCCCGCGTGCTCAATCGCGGTGCCAGTTGACGCGGGCGACCTTGTTCTCATGCGAAAAATCGTACGTCACCTTGCCGGCAAACGCACGGTTGAGCGCGTGGCCGAGCCTCTGCGCCATGTGTTCGGTCGTCGTTTCGACCAGCAGTTCGTCCGCCGTCTCGATCCTCTCCATTATTCGCGAAAGCGGATTGTCCTCGACGGCGCGGATCGCCTCGTTCTCGATCAACCTGATGATCTCGTCATGATGCCTGGCCAGAAATCCGCCGTTCATCGTCAGATATCCGCCCACGATGTGATTTTCGATCTGCTTGCACGCCTGACAGACGACTGAGTTGGACGGCCGCCAGTGCATGTGCTTTCCGCTCTCACGGACAAATTTAGGGCTGACCCAGCGGCCTTCGCTGTAGACCGAACCGCACTTTGGGCACGAAGCCGGTTCCGGCAGTTTCATACCGGCCCGATGTGCTCCGCCCTCGTGATCGACACGCTTTTTGTACGATTGATTATCAAACTTTCTGGAGCTGTTCATTTCGTCACCTCGTATCGGTAAAACGCAAGAAACGTGCCTGAAAAATGACCGCCTTACGCCCGAAAATCGAGCGGTCCGGCCGCCGCGGGGCGAGCGTTGCGGCCCCTTTGGGTCAAAAATCCCGCCCGTCGCGAATTATCTCGCGCCCGTCCGCCAGCGGCGGGCCATAAGTGCCCCGGAAACACCGGATATTTGCCCGTGATCACGCATCTGTCGGGAATGAAATTTGCGTTATTCGGTATGAGAGCCTTCCGGCCTGGCGCCGGCGGGCCGTGGGTCAGGAGGTTTACAATGTTAAAAGAAGCTGTGGATGCCAAGCCCGTTAAAGAGGGCTTTATCAAGAACGCGATCCAGGCCGCCGAGGACGTCGCGCTTGCCGGACTAAAGGTCGAAAAGCTCAAAGCACGTGCCGCGACCGCGATCGAGGACGGCATGATCGATGCCAAGCGAATGGTCAAACGCGGTGTTTACGCCGCCGAGGACCTGATCGATGACACCGAATACAGGATCAAAAAGGATCCGTTCGCATCGGTCGGCATCACTTTCGGTGCCGGCATCGCCGTCGGAGCGTTTCTCGGATGGCTGATCACCTACAAGACACGCCCGCGTGTCGAAAACTAGAGCCAGGATCTAAACAAAGAAAAGCGGCCCTTGCGGGCCGCTTTGGTATTTAAGGTAAGTATATTATTTACTGCAGTTAATTATGTGGAGCCGCCCATCGGAGTCGAACCGACGACCTTTCGATTACGAATCGAATGCTCTACCAACTGAGCTAGGGCGGCCTATTGGTTAGTGAACACCGGCCGCAGCGTCACCGGAAAATACGAGATCATCCAGTGTTTTATATGCCTTGACGCACCTGAGAGGTGCGGCGGTACCGGCTCTTTTCGGCTAAGCCGAATCAAATAATATACTTGCTGCCCGCTAATGTGTCAAGCAAACCGATGGCCGGAGTGCTAAATGCCCCGCAGCCTGTAGATCGCGGCCCGCTCGGCGACCATCTCGGGGTCGAGGCCTTCGTCACCGATCAGTTCGTCGGGCGTACGGTCGGCTATCCACGACCTCGGTATGAGCGAGCACAGAGCAAAAATGTCGGCTTCACGCTCCTTTCGGTCGCGGTGCCCGACGCCGTGAAAGTTCGCGGTCGTCCCCGAGTCGGGCAGATGCAGCAGAAAATGGCCGAGTTCGTGAAACATAACGAACAGGCGTTTGACGGGCGGCAGTTTGCTGTCGATGGCGATAAAATGCCGGCCCCTGACCGAGTAGTAAAACCCGTTGGTCCGCAGCGGCATCTCGGTGACCGACACCTTCAGCCGGCGGCACATTCGGTAAAAGTCGTCCTCCGTCAGCGGTTTGCGGTTCCACTGACGGCAGGCGGCTGACGCTGTTTCGGTTAAAAATCGCATTGATCGGGAGCGTGCTGCTGGTGAAACAATGTAACACGTATGGCGGCAATGCGCCAGCTTTTTCGAGCCTATTTTGACTTGAGCGTGCGGTCGAGCACCTTTTTGGCGTCGCGAACGGCCTCGATCTTTTCGGCCTTGGAGTAGCTTGACCAACCCTGAAAGAACACCACGCCGTAATCCTCGGGATACTCGCGGCCCTCGAAGCGAAACCAATCGCTCATGACCTTTTGCGGGTCGTCGTGGATTCGAACGGCCGTTTCGAGGTCAAATCCCGGCGGAGCGTCGATCGTGCCGAGGTCCTCGACCCCGACGCCCGAGCGTTCGGCCAGGCGGCGGTCGATGATCTCATTGATCCGCTCTTCAAAGATGCGGCCGAGATCGAGCTTTGGCGCGACCCCGACGAGCATCTCGCCCTTGCCGGTAAGCAGCCAATTGAGCGAAACGCTGGTTTGATTGGCGATCTTGATGAGCACATCCGGTGCCGGCAGGCGGCCGCCGAAATAATTACGGACCGTCGCGTGGGGGACACCGATGCGGCGGGCGATATCCGCCATCGAGGCGTAGTCGAAGGCGCGCTGGAGGCGTTTTGAAAATTCGTCGTTCATAATGGTGACTCAACGTATGTTGTGCAGTTACAAACAGATATTACCTCGAACGCGGCCGGAATCAAAGTGCCGGATGACAGCACGGGCAATTTGAGGCTATTATCTTATGAATTCCCGGCCGGGTGCCGTTCCAACGGCCTCGCCGGGCCGTGATCGATCATATGGCTGCAGACCAACGAACATTACGAACTGCCGAGCATCGCCTGTACTTGGGGATCGCGATTTTGTTTCCGCTGATAGTTCTGGCCGGTTTCGGCCGGACGTACTATCTGAAATTCGCGTTCGATTCGCCGCCGCTGCCTGGCACGCTGGTTCATCTGCACGGCGTCCTGATGACGGCGTGGGTCGTGCTTTTCCTGACACAGGTCTATCTGATCTCGGCCAAGCGAATCAAGGTGCATATGAGCCTCGGGTTGCTCGGTATCGCGCTCGCGGCGGCGATCATCCCGGTCGGATTCCTGACCGGTGCGGCCTCGGCCAAATACGGTTCGACCGCCTCGCCGCCTGGCATCTCGCCGCTGTCGTTCTTCATAGTTCCGTTCGTCGATATAATCTATTTCGCGGCGGTATTCGGCCTGGCGATCTATTACCGAAAGCGGGCGGCCGACCACAAACGGCTGATGCTGCTGACGGCCATTAACTTCTTGCCGCCAGCGGGCGCACGCATACCGATCGCTCAGCTGCAGGCTTTTGGACCGCTCTTCTTCTTCGGCGTACCGACTCTGGCGGCGATAATACTGCTGATATACGACACGCGAAAGCACGGCAAGCTGAACAAGATGTTTGCCGCCGGAGCCGTGGTCCTGATCGTGTCGTATCCGCTGCGTTTGGTCATATCATCGACCGAGGCGTGGATGAACTTTGCCGCGTGGGTCACAACATGGGCCGCCTAGGCCGCCGCACATTGGAATAACACGAAAATGGGGCCCGAAAGGGCCCTTTTCTCTTGTCCGAAAAAAAGATCGACGCCGCCTGATACTTTTTCGCGGCCCGCTTCGCCTTACCGATCGAAGGCAAATGCGGCCCTCGCGGCCGCACGCCGAAAAAGTAAATTCACAGCCCGGAGACACTAACGATATGGCTACCAATTTTGCGGCTAATGCCGCGGTCAATGAACTAGCAGCTCGGCGCGGTATCGAACACCGCTTTTTTCTTACAGTTGCAATACTATTTCCGATAATCACGGTCATAGGATTTGCCCCCTCATACTACCTCAAGACCCTCTTTGCTACACCGCCGCTGCCGAGCGGCCTCGTTCATGCTCACGGCATCTCGATGTCGCTGTGGATCGTGCTTTATCTGGTACAGACATATCTGATCACGTCAAAGCAGATCAAGCTGCATATGACGTTGGGCATTTTCGGCGTGGTGCTGGCGGCGGCGATGATCGTCATCGGCATCGCCACGGGCTACGCCTCGGCGGCACGCGGAGCCGCGTTCCCGGGCTATACGCCGATCGAATTCTTTATCGTGCCGATCGGCGACATGCTCGTTTTCGCGGCGCTATTCGGAGCGGCGATCTACTACCGCAAGAACGCTGCCAACCACAAGCGGCTGATGCTCGTGACGGTGCTCAATTTTCTCCCACCCTCCATCGGCCGCCTGCCGCTGGCGTTCATTCCCGACCTCGGCGCATGGTGGTTCTGGGGCGTTCCGGCGGTGATCGCGGTACTCTTTTTGCTGGTGGATACGTGGCGAAACGAGCGTTTCAATCGCGTGTTTGCGGCCGCCATCGCCCTGCTGGTACTTTCCGGCCCGGTTCGCCTTTTCATCGCCCGGACCGAGGCCTGGACGCAGTTTGCCGGCTGGATACTAGGCTGATCGGCGTCACAAACTGATCAGAACGGACGGGCTCATCGGGCCCGTCTTTTTGCGCTCACATTCGGCCATGGCCGGCCGATTTGCGAATAAGTCCACGCGTCACCGTGAGATATTTCCCGACATTCGCCGGATCTGCCCCGCCGCCCGCCCGCAAAGCCCGTTTTCTCAGCATTTTACGGCATCTGCGGCCGGGCTTTTCGGCACGCGGCTTGCGGTGAAGTTCTGTACAGCAGTTTGATCTTCGACAATCAGTCAGTTTCTGCGCCTGCGGGCGGGACTTCGCCTGCGGGCCAAGGAGTCGGTATGAGAGTGATCCGCGTCTTGTGCGTCGTCTTGGCATCGGTTTTTTTCATCACACAACTTTCAGTTTCAGCTCAGATCTCGCCGCCGCGAGCGGCAAATTGGGCGACGCCGGGCTTTGCGCCGTTTGCGGCGGATGTTGACGTACTCTCGCTCGTATCGGTCTTCCCGACGCTCGCCGCACCCGACGACACGGACCAGATGCTTGCCCAGTGGGCGCGCACCGGCAAGCCCGACGCCGCCGTTGTCGACCGCCTGATGCTCGAACTCGACATCACCTCCAAGCAAAAGGAACTCGATCTGATCGCCAGGCTGCGTGCGGCCGGCGCCGCTTATTCGGGCGGCCCCGCGGCGTTCGAAGAGGCGGTCCGCGAGACGCTCGACCGACGCCGATACGCGCGTGTGGACGACGCGGTCCAGGAGGTCCTGACCGCGTTTGGCAAGGATCTCGAGGCGGTCATCCGGACCGGATCTTCAGGCAAGCGTTACCTACAGATACGCGGTTCGGGCGACGGCGGAACGGGTTACCGCACGTTCTTTTCCGACGATGATATTTCGTTCGTCGGGCCCAAGGCCGAAGAGGCCGCGAGGATGCTCAACGGCATTCTCGAAAGCCAGGGCCTGGCCAAGCTCAAGGTCAAGGGCATGGACCTCGGTTCACTCAAGAACATACGCGGCATCGACCTGACGGCACTCGACCTGCTCGAACCGGACAAGTTCCTGGGCGAATCGGGCATCGGCAGCATCAAGAGCGAAATGCTCGACAAGGGCGCCGTCATCGCCGAGCGCTCGGGCGAATCGATGGGAATGACGGCCCGGCCGCTGCGGCAGTTCGTCGAGGCGAAAAAGAGCCGTATGCTCGCCGACCTGATGGATGACAGTGCCGTCCGGGCGACGGTGCAAAAGTTCGGAGCGTTGACCGTTGTCGGCAGCTGCGAACGCCAGATCGTACAGACGCACGCCGGTTGGGAGACGCTGCCCGACGCCGAAAAGGTCAAGTATGTGCTGCGGCAGCGTTTCGCCCTGAGCGAATCGGGTGCCTTGCGCGAGGTCGCCGGCGAGGCCACGGCCACGACCGCGGCCGATCTGGCCCGGCTCGCCCGTCTGAGGGCCGAACTCAAGGTCCGCACAACCCTGACCGCTGAAGAAAAAGCGTGGCTCAACACCCTGCGGGCGCAGAATATCGACCTCGCCTTTAAGGAAATACCGCAAAAGCTCGCTCCGGTGATCGCCGCCGCCGAAAAGAACGGCTATTCGCTCGCCCAAAGCCCGCAGGTCCGCCGAATGATGAACGAGCTGACGACCGGATTTGCCCTGATGCGCGACCGCGTGATCGACGTCGACCCGGAAGCGATGATCGCCAAACTCAAGGCGATGGCCGGCGAGAACAAGGAACTTTACAGCGTGCTCTACACCAGCTTTCAGCAGAGCAAGGACTTGGTCGAGGCACTCGATCAGTGGATCGCCTCGGGCGGCACCCGCGAGGCGTTCATCGACATGCTCGTCAAGTCAGAGGGCCGTCTGGCCCGCCTGCAGCAGGTCATCGCCCGCCGTGCCAAAAAGCCAAATTCGCCCGAGGTGAGATCGCTCACCGCTCTCGAAGAAATGCTCGGCACCGACCTCGGCGATACGTTCTTTATGAAAATGGCGCGCAATCCGGCCGCGAAAAAGGTCGTCCTGGCGAGCCTCGTCGCGACCGGCGGTGCCGCGTGCCTCAACGCGATGTATCAGTCGTGGATGAAGGGCAATTTTCAGGAGGATCTGAGCTCGGCGGCGTTCGGCCTGATGGATTTCGTTCCCGGCGGCGGCGGTGTGAAGCTGCTGTTTACCGAGGGAATGGACAAGAACGTGTTGCTGCTTTTCATCAAGGACGCTCTCTACCTGACGCCGGCGTGGCCGATCGCGCTCGTCGGCGACGTGCTCGTGCTGTCGATCGATCTCGGCGCCGCGTACAGGATACAGATGCAGCAGCAGGGTTTGGTCGATCTGCTGGTCTATAACGGCGATTTCGATCTGACCGGCGACCGGCCCAAATTCCTCCGCCTCAGTCTGCCGTCCGGGCCCGTCGTCGAACGCGACGCCCTGGCAAAGTTCTTTTTCGAGGCCAAGTCACTGCGCTACCGGCATACGGGTAAGGAATATCTGATGAACGACCTCTCGGCGGCAAGTACCAACCTGCTCGACGGATCGTTCATTCCCGAAGATCCGGTGACCCAGCAGCTGCGGCAGGCCGCCGAACAGCAGCTCGCGGCCATCAACCGGGCCGAGGCACTCGCCGCTGACGGTATATTCGCTTCGTCGGTCGGCTACGGCCGCTGGCTTTTCGGTTTTGAGACCGTCTGCGAAAAGAGCCAGGAGCGTTGGTGCAAGGTCTTCAGCCTGCTCAAGCAAAAGATCACCGAGCGTCGCGAGGTGGTCAAAGAAAAGGTCATGCTGCCGCAGCTCATCGAGCTTGCCGAGGCAAAACGGGCGACACTGGCCGCCGTCACCGACACCGCTCCCAAACTCGACATCCTGCAGGAAAAGCTCGAACAGCTTCGCGGCAAACCGCTCGAGGTCAAACTCTCGGACGTCGTTCGAAAGGCCGCCGAAGATGAGGCAAATTCCGTCCGTTCCGACACGCAGGAAGAGCGTGATCTGAAACGCGGCAAGGTCTGGTCCGACGCCTACGCCGCTTATCTTCGAATCTACAACTGGCAGCGGAACATCAAGTCGAATATCGCCGCCAAGACCGGCTGGGACCGCGTCGAACTGCTGCGATTCACCTGGACGGGCGACCCGGTCGATGACCAACGAAAGTCCGAACAGTCACGTCAGGGATTTGCCTCGGCACTCGCGCGTATCACCCGCGAGATCACCGTTATCAAGGGCAGTGAGCCGCTCGTCGGCGATCCGGTTGATAAAGAGGCGTTCAGCATTCTGGGCGACGTCGTTTTCCCGTGGCGGGTCGCTCTCGATGAGGCGGACAAGGCGGCCGCCGAGCAGGGTTCGGCGTACTTTACCGAGTATGCCGCGGCCGTCGAAAAGGTCAAGAAACTCTACGCCGTGAGCGCCGAGTTTCAGGCACAGGTCGAAAAAGGCTCGCAGATCGTCAAGGCGGCCGAGACGCTCACGCTTGACCGTTCGACCGCGATCGAACTCAAATTCACCGATCCCGAGCTGACCAAACTCAGGACCGAAGGCAGGCTGACGCTCCGCTGGTTCACCGCCGGAAACGGCAAATATACGCCGACCGACCGCGAGCCGGCCGTCAACTACACGCCGTTCAGCCCCGAGCCCGTCAAGCTGACTGTCGTCCTTACCCGCGGCGGCACCGACAAGGCGAAAGCGTCGCTCAGCTTTACGATGAAGGTCGCCGTTCCGGACGATTTTCTCGTTCTTGAGCTTGCGCCGCCGCAGCCGAAACCCGCGGCGATCGCGGGCATAACGGCCAATATCCCCGAGCGTTTCTTTGGCGGTAAACCGCGATTTCACTATGTTTGGAGCTGTACTAATTGCAAGGTCGACAACTTTGACCGGTCGCGGACCGCGGTAACGGCGCCGAAAACGGGTGCCTCGACCGTCACCTGCGAACTGCAGGTCGAGGGCGCCGACGGCAAGTCCACGCCGCTGATCCGCAAGGAAGTGAAGTTTGACGTTTCCGGCGGCCCGACACCGTCGCCCAGCGTCACGCCGACCCCCAGCCCGACGCCGACGCCGGTTGGAGCAACCCCGACCCCGACACCGTCGCCTTCGCCGACGCCCAGCCCGACGCCGGTACCCGAAATGACCCCGCAGGTCGTTAACGCGGGAATTGAAAACCGTTCGGCGACCACCACCAGCATCTGGGCCTCGGATCGGGAGCCTAAGACACTTCTGGACGTGGTAGAAGCTCATTTTGAGGCCGGTTGGAAGGGTGGACGCAAGGTCACGATCCCGGCCAACGGAACGGTCACGTTCAAGGTCGGCTCGATCGGGGCTGCGACCGGCGGCACCAATACCGTCAAGGTAACGTGTACCTGGCAGCGGGACCCGGCGGCCCCCGATATGGTGCCGAATGTCATTTACGAAGCGGACGGCAGCCTCACGTGCGGAAGCATACCCGGCGCGAGCCGTGTCAAACTCGTGCCGGCAGCGTTAAAGGCCCTCGAGATCGACGAGACCGCGTCGATCGAAGCGGTCGTCGCCAATGTGGGCGCCGACGACAAACCGCTGACATACGCCTGGAGCGGTACATTCGAAGGTTCGCCCGCAGAACTCAAGAGTTCAAGCAAAGTAACTATCAAGGGCAAGAAGGTCGGAAAATATAAGCTTTCGGTCACCGTCTCAAGTCCCAAAGGGGCGATCGGCAAGGCCAGCCTTGAATATGAGGTCGGCGGCGTCTCAGCGACGCTCGAAAAGGTGAACGGGCCCGTCCTCTACGGATCCGAGATCTCATTGACGGCAAAGGTCAATGGCCTCAATAAGCTCGGGGCCGCCTTTCAAAAGGGATGTGCTCCCGGCAAGGCGTGCGTGCCCGATCCTGTCAACGAAGGCGGATCGGCAGTAAAGATCATCTGGCAATCCGAGCCGGGCATCACGTTTCTTCCGGCGACGACCGGCGGCCCGACCACTATCGGCAGATTCGACCGGATGGGAAAGATAAAGGTCTGGGCTCAGGTAATGCTCACCGAGGAGGGCAGAACCCGGACGATCACTGAAACGCCTCAACAGGAGATCGAGGTAAAGGGGCCGAAATACGTGATCACCTTCACTCCGCCAGAGGGCCAGGGCAAGGCCGGCCAGGAGGTCAGGGCCGTAATTACCGAGGACCCTGTCCGCTCTCCCGCGATCGATCCATCGCTCGTTGATTTTGTCTGGACCGATCCGCCGTCATCCAATCGGATGGAGTACAAGGATAATGCCGGCGAGATCGGATTTACGCTAAAAGACGCCAAGCCCGTTCAACTGAATGTTCGGGCAAGAGTACCGCACTGGGGCGATACTATCGCTGAGATCACGGGCACGTATACGCCGACGATGTTCAGCATCAAGACCGAGGTGCTCGGCAGCGGCGGCCCGAAGCCGCAGATCTGGCGCGAGGGCGTCGGGCTTGTGACCGTCGAGAAGAATGTCTGGTGCGCCGATGAGATGGTGCGGGTAAAGGCATCGATCGTTGAGCCGGGCGCACCGGCCGAGATCCGATGGAATTGGACAGCGAACGAAGGCACGACCATCGGCAACAACATCGCCCAGGAGATAACCGTTTCACGTCACGAGGTCGGAACGGCCGAACTGACGGTCGAGGCAAAGGACAAGGACGGCGTATTGCTCGGCAAGGGAACCGCGACATTCTCGGTCACGGTGTCGGCCCTCGACATAAAGACGGCCAAGACAAAAGCCGCGGATGCAAACTCCGGAGCCGCGAAAAAGAAGGCGGCGGCCGAGAAAGTGGTCAGGGCGAAAGAAATGGTCCGCAAGGGCCAGCTTGACGAGGGCATAACGCTCGTTGGCGAGGCCGCGGCCGAAGATCCGGCCAACGCCGAGGCCAGGACCCTGGCCGCAAAATGGAAAAAAGAACGGACCGCGGTCCAGGCCGCTGTCACAAAGGCAAGAGGATTGCTCGACCAAAACAGGTTTGTCGAGGCATCGGCCGCGCTCAATGTTGCCAAAGCGACGCACCCGCTCTATAAACCCGTCACCGATCTCGATCAGGAGATCAACGACAAATGGGGCAAGCACGACGCCGCCGTCAAGGAGGCGATCGGGGCCGTGCGTTTGGCTAACGAGGCAAGGGATTTCAAAAAGGCACTGAGCCTTATCCCGGCGGTTCGGACCAATTTCAAACTCACGCCGCCCAGCGAGGCCGAGCTCAAACGCTATGAGGACTGGGCCCGCGAGCACGAGACCGAAAAGGAACGCCGCCGCGGCATCCTCAAACAGGCCGAGGCAAAGCTCAACGCCGGCGACTTTGACGGTGCCCTCGCCGGAGTCGACGAAATGTGGAAGAACTTTGACACGTACTGGAGCTTTACGGTCGATCCCGAACCGAAGATCGCCGAGGGCATCAAGGTTGAGGCTCTCAAACGCCGCGACCGCGTCAATACGCTCTTAACACAGGTCAAGGCCGCGGCTGAGGCGGTCAAATTTGATAAAAAGCAGCTTCAGCTGGGCCTCACGAACGCGGACGAGGTCCTGCGGATCTCGCCGTCGAACGCTGACGCTGCCAGATACAAGGCGATCATCGCTGACCGCCTTGCGCGCGGCGAAAAGGGCGCAAAAGCCGACGATTCCGAGGCGAAAGGCGACGCCGCCGCGGCCGGAGGCGACCACAAGGCGGCGATCAAGGCGTACGATTCGGCTATCAAGGCAAACCCGAACGACCCCGAGCTCTATATCAAACGCGGAACGTCCAAGATGGCGGTCAACGACATCAAGGGAGCGTTAAAGGACTTTGACCGGGGCATCGAGCTCAAGCCCGGCGTGCCCGCCTGGCATATGAAGCGGGCCGACGCCCGCGACCGGTCCGGCGACACCAATGGTGCCGTGAGCGACTATCAGTCCGTCATCATCGTCGAGCCGCGAAACATGGACGCCCTGACCGCCCTCGCGGCAATCTACGTCCGGACCAATAACTACACCGGGCTGATCGACGTCTACACACGCATCATCAACCTCCAGCCGGCCAACGCCTCGGCCTATCTCGCCCGCGGAATGGCGTATCAGGCCAGCGGCAGCTGCCCGCTTGCCATTCGCGATTTTGAAAAGGCGTTCTCGCTCGATCCGCGAAACAGCAACGCGGTCAACGGCCGCGGCGAGTGCCGCGAGGCGGGCAACGACCTGAAGAACGCCCTCAAGGACTATGAGGCGGCGGTCAAGCTCGACCCGTCAAACACCCGTGCGGTAGCCAACCGCGACCGGCTGAAGATCAAGACCGCTCCGACGCCGAAGCCGGTTGCGACGCCCAAACCGACGCCCGTACCGATCCCGACGCCGGTGCGAACGCCCAAGCCGGTCCCGACGCCCAAGCCTGCGGCGACACCAAAACCGACCCCCAAGCCGACGCCTAAACCGTCGGGCACGCCTTTCAAGGTGCCGTCCGAGATCAAGATACCGGGCATCGGCACGGTCAAGATCCCGGGGGCCAAACCGACGCCGACACCCGCCAACACGGGCGGCGTACCGGCCGGAAAGGAATCTCCGATCCTGAATAACGGCAACATTTACGGCGTCGCGAACGGCCCGACATCGCCGACCACATTTAAGGTGACGGCAAAATGGGTGCTGACCTACATACAGACCTATCACTGGAACAGCGGTACCGGAGCGAGCCCCGGATGGATCGGCATTTACGACCAATCGGGTGCCAAGTACGGGCCGTGGCGGGCCGGCGGCACGCCCGGACAGGGCGGCGTCCGCAACGCCTATTGGGAGGTGAGGCCGAACATCGTCCTGCCGCCGGGCACATATACGATCGTGGTTTCGTCGCCCGAGACCTGGTCGCATAACGCCCAGAGTGGCGGCAAGGGTTTCGCGGTCGTCAAGGGTTATCCCGCCGGTGCGGGCCAGACGTCCGCCGGCGGCACTCCGGCACCGCCGAAACCGCCGTCCACCACGGGCGGCAGCATGTCGCTCGTCGCCATTGTCGAAAATCGTTCGAATATGCCGACGCACATCTTCGCTCAGGGCGATAATTTCGGGCCGGGCAACAAGATAGCTCCCGGCGAGAAGCGAAACGTGAACGTAACCATGGATTCGAGCGGCCGGATCAAATTTACCGCCGGCCGCAACGGACAGGTGATCGCGACCAAGATATGGAACGGTGTCGCGGGCGACGCGAGCCGATATCCGCGGGTCATCTTTGACGGTTCGCAGCTGCTGATAACGACCGGGCTGCGATAAATGAGGTGTGAAATGAAAAATACAATTATCGGTATCATTACCGTGATCGTGCTGGCCGGGACGTTTGTCGTCACGGGCCGCGGCCAATCAATGCCGGCTGCGTCGGCCGAAGCGAGTCGGCGGGCCGCGACGGTGACCGCTCTTCTCGAAAATACGACCGATAAGAGCGTGCTGATCTGGACGTCCGACCTCAAGCCGCAGACGCTGGCCGACACCGCCAAGTTTCGCGTCGCTCCGGGTACGAAACGAAAAATGGTCGTCAACGTGTCAGCGAGCGGCCTGATCAAGTTCACGGTCAGCTCCGGCCCGCCGCCCGATAAGTCGAGTATTCTCGGGACGACACTCGGTTCATGTACGTGGCGGCAGGATCCACGGGCTCCGACCAGGCTGCCCTATATCGTTTTCAACGGCAGCAGCCTGACGTGCGGCTACACGGGCAACTAAGCCGGGGTAATTCGGCCGGCTCATCGGATGGGCCCGATATTGCGGGCATAGGAGGTGACAACATGGTCACTCGATGGATATTTACGACGCTTTTGATACTTATTGCCGGACTCAGTGTCCTGGCACAGGGCAACGTTCAGCCGCGCGACGCCGACGAGGCCGAGGGCTGGCAGATCTACAATCAATACAAAGCGAGCCGCGCGGCCGAGGCGGCGGCGACCGCTCAGATCAAACAGACGCTCGGTGACGTTGCGACGGCATCGATGAGTTCGCTTGGCCTCTTGGGGGCTGACCCGAGCGATCGGGCAATGTTGGCCGCCCTGCGGCAAAAGGTCGATTCCGAGCGGCAGAAACAGACCCAGCTTCTCGCAAAATGGGGCGAAAAGTTCTACTGGCGATATGGCGACCTGGCGTGGGCCGAGGACAAGGTCAAGGACCCGAAAACAAAGCGCGAGATGGACCGCATCGAATTTGCCCTCACGTATTTTCCGTTCGATCCCAAAAAGGCGGCCAGCCCGGCCGGCGGAGGATCGACCGGGGCAACGTGGCGCCCCGACGGTCCCTGGAACGGCATGCAGATCAAGTACAACATCAGCGGTGTAAATGTGACCTCGACCGAGGAGGGCGGGCCGTTTTGCTGCTGGATCAGGACGCTCGGCGGCGGCATACCCGCATCCGGGACGATCAGGGTCACCGGTTCGGTCGGGATGGTGAGCGGCCTTTCGGCTGCGGCCGTCGTCACGGTGACCGCCGGCAGTGCTACCAAAGAATGGCGCACCGAGGTGACCCCGACGAAAAAGCCGTGGGACAACTTTGACGTATCGGTCGAAATACCTAAAGGTGCGACCGGTGCGAGCATTTCGATCAGTATGGTCGGAACGTATGGTTCGGCCGCCGCCGGTGAAAGCCGCGGTATCAGCGTGGTCGGCAACTTTTCGCGAAAGGACGGTGTTGCGTCGGCTCAGTCCGGGCCGCCCGTCCCGGTCGTCAAGACACCTTCCGCGGGAGGCGTTCCGGCCGCCGCGAACCGGTCAAAGGCCGCCGATGATCTGATCAAGCAGGGAGCGGCATTCTTTACCGGTAAACAATATGACAAGGCGCTGACGGCTTATGATCAGGCATTGGCGATCGACCCGAATGACGCCGACGCCCTGCGTCAGCGCGGCATGGCAAAACGCGAACTGAAGGATCTGCCCGGAGCACTTCGCGATTTTGATAATTCGATCAGGCTTGATCCCAAAAACAGCCGTGCCTACGTCGGCCGCGGTATCACCAGGGAGCGGATGTCCAACCCGGCCGGAGCATTGGCCGATTATGACTACGCTATCGTCCTTGACCCGGCCTATGTCAACGCCTACTTCTATCACGGTTTGCTAAAGCTCGGGCAGAACGACCACAACGCCGCGATCCGCGACTTTGACCGTGTGATCGAGCTCGATCCGGCAAACGGCGGCGCGTACAACAATCGCGGCCTTGCCCGGGCACGCGGCGGCGATACGGCCGGGGCGGTCGCCGATTATGAAAAGGCGATCTCGATCAATCCGAATGACGAGGCGGCTAAAAAGAATCTCGCCGGCATCCGGCCCGCTCCGCCGGCATCGGGTTCCGAAAAGATCGTTTTTTCGTCCGGCAACGATTACGGCGTCGCCAACGGCGGCAAGCCGCCCGTTTTCACGCTGGCGGTGCCGACGGTCGTGACACAGATCAACTCTTATCACTGGAACAACGGCCGGGGTGCTCCGGGCGGTACGGTCTGGTTGATGAACACCAACGGCGATACATTCGGGCCGTGGCAGGTGACGGTCCGGGCAAATGTTTACTGGGAGGTGAATCAGCGAATAAAATTGCCGGCCGGCACATACACGTTCTTCGATTCTGATCCCGCGACGTGGGCCCAAAACTCACAGAGCGGCGGCCGCGGCATGGTGATCATCAAGGGCGAACAGTAAAAGCGGCGTGTTGAGGCCGCCGCGGTTTGCGGACAGCCGGCGGTTAAGCCACAATTTCAGTGTGCAGATTGAAGCCCGGAGCACAGAGATCAGTTTGAGGCCGGTCGCCGAGGGCGACGCGGACTTTCTCTACGGCCTCTACGCCGAGACTCGGCGGGACGAGGTCGCGATGTTCGGCTGGGACGCAGCGTCGGCGGACGCCTTTCTGCGTATGCAGTTTGATATGCGGACGCGAGCCTATGCGGTGCAGTACCCGCGGGTCGATGACAATGTGATCGTCCACGGCGGACGCCCGGCCGGGCGGATGATCGTCGATCGCGGCGAAACGGGCTTAGTCCTCGTCGATATCGCGGTCGCCGAGGCTTTCAGGCAGCGTGGGATCGCAAGCCTTCTGATCGGGCGTCTGCAGGACGAGGCGGCCGCCGCCGGCGTGCCCGTGACGCTCCATGTCGACCGCACGAACAAAAACTCGTTCGCACTGTACCGAAAGCTCGGTTTTGAGATAACGGGCGAGGATCAGATCCAATTTTTGATGACCTGGGACGGAAACCGGCAATGAATGACGACCTGCAGATATCTATGAGGCCCGTGACGGCCGACGACCGCGAATTCCTGCTGACGGTTTACGCTTCGTCACGCGAGTCCGAACTTGCCGTGCTGCCGTG
The DNA here is from genome assembly GCA_964592865.1 of uncultured Chloracidobacterium sp. GTDB lineage: Bacteria > Acidobacteriota > Blastocatellia > Pyrinomonadales > Pyrinomonadaceae > OLB17. The sequence continues at coordinate 122,495 of CAZQGN010000004.1, forward strand.
GGACGAGGCGATGAAACGGGCCTTTGTCGAGCATCAGTACGGTGCCCAGACCGCCCATTATCTCGAGGCTTATCCGTCGGCGACACACGACATCGTGCTGACGGGCGGCGTGCCGTGCGGGCGTCTTTACGTCAACCGCACGGATGGCGAGATCGCGATACTCGACGTCAACGTGCTGCCCGAATTTCGCCGCCGCGGCATCGGGACACACATCATCGAGGGCCTCAAGGCCGAGGCCGCCGGGCGTTCGGTCCGTGTTTACGTCGAGTCGTACAATCCGTCGCAGAAATTGTTCACCGAACTCGGATTTGAGCCCGAGGCGGTCGAGCCCGACGCCGTCCACATTCTTTTCCGCTGGCAGGCTCACTGAGCCGAATTTTCGATCATCGTCCTCAGCCAGTCATTGACGACGCAGTCCGCGACCAGGTGGATGCGGTCGGTCGTGCCGCGATTTTCGACGCTGTGATAGTTGTTGACATTGAGGTACCACGCCTCGCCCGGCGACATCATTAGGAGCTCATCGGCGAGAATGAAATCGACATCGGGGTTGGTCACGGCGGGGATGTGGATGCGGCAAAGGCCGTCCTCGAGCCCGAGAGCGTAATCGCGGTGGCGTTTGATCGAGGCTCCGGCGGCGAGTTTCATAAACCTGACGGTCTCAAACTCGCATTCCAGTGCGGCAAGTATCTCGCCGACGTATGAGCAGCGGGTCATCTGATCGGTCTCGACGTAGCCCGCCGTCGAGGTCGGGTCGGGATAGATCGCCAGGCCCGCTCCCTTGACGGCCCTCAGCGGCACGACGCTCCATTCGCCCTGATAATTGTGAATGTTGAAATGCGGCACCCACTCGTCCGCCTGAAAACGCGAGGCGTCCTCCGCCAGCCGTTCGGCGTCGAACGTCAAAGGTAGTTTTGCCTTGATCATCGTCATCGCTCGCTGCCCGCGTGCCGGGTATTGACAGTTTACTTCATATTTTTACCGGCTTGCCCGCACATCGTAACAAAGAGTTTCCGCCACGGTAAGTTTTTTTCGTAGATTCGCCAAATGTTTGTGTGGTAGTATGGTTCTCGTTCATCTCAGGACAGTTATCGATTCTTAACACGATTTTGGTTTTGGATACGGGTCTATCTATCGGCGCTATGGGTGAAGTTACTGCCAGTTTACCGTCCCTCGACGATTTTGCCGGGCAATTAAATACGACATTTCAATTCTCATCCGACGCGTTGCCGTCATTTGACGCCGAGCTGGTCGAGGCCGAGCAGACGATGTCAAACGCCATCCAGTTGAGCTTTTCGCTTTTGTTCCGGGCTCCGGCCGACACTCAGCCGGTCCAGAGCCTTTACAACGCGGCACATGACGTGTTGGGTGAAATGCTGCTGTTTCTCGTACCGGTCAAACAAAATGACGAAGGGCTTTTCTTCGAAGCCGTTTTCAATAAATTGTTGGTGAAATAAGGCCCGTTCGCCCGGCGAACGCTCGGTCTGAGGATCGCGAATTATGAAGATCTCAAGGCGTAAATTTGTTGCCGCCGCGCCACTCGCGGCCGGAGTGCTGTTGACCGCCGGCAACGCGTTGTCGGCAAGTCCGGATACAGTCGGCTCGGCCTCGGCCGAGTTGTTCGCGTGGAATAGTTTCTATCCGTACGTGACCACGCCGTTTACCTTTCGCAGCGAGGCGGGCGAACCGGTCGAGATGCGCCTGACGCAAATGACCGACAACCGCACGCCGGCGATGGGGGCCTCGGGCGAGTGTTTCTCGCTGATATTTACCGGGCCGGCCGACAATGCCCTCAAGCACGGCGTTTACACCGTCGAGCATTTTGCACTTGGCACGTTCGACCTGTTGGTGACGCGCGGCGTCACGCGAAAGAGCACCGTCCGGTACGAGGCGATCATCAACCGTATGTCACCGGTGCTGACGAGCGGCGAAAGGAAGTAGTTTTGGCCGGAGAGTAACAATTATGGCAGATAATTTTATTGGAAGGATCATGATGTTCGGCGGCAATTTCGCCCCCTTGGGTTGGGCGTTTTGCGACGGTTCGCTGCAGGCAATATCTCAGAACGACACACTCTTTGCCCTGATCGGCACGACCTACGGCGGCGACGGCCAGGTCACGTTCGGCCTGCCGGATATGCGCGGACGGATCCCGATCCATCAGGGCACCGGTCCGGGTCTGAGCACGTACGTCATGGGCCAAAAGGCCGGCGTCGAGAGTGTGACGCTGACCGGCAATCAGGCGGGCCACACGCACGCGATCCAGGCCAACAACAAAACGGGCAGTTCGACCACGCCTGCCGGTAACATCGTCGCCGGCACCGCCCTCAACCCGTATTCGACCGGTTCGACGGACGTCACGATGGGGCCGTTGACCATCGGCACCGCGGGCGGCTCACAGCCGCACGAAAATATGATGCCGTACATCGCGGTCACATTCGTGATCTCGCTGTTTGGCATCTTTCCGTCACAGAATTAAAGGCAGTTACCCAAAATTGGAGAACTAAGTCGTTATGGCAACACCATTTATAGCCGAGATCCAGATTTACGCATTTCAATTTGCGCCGCGCGGCTGGGCCCTGTGCAACGGGGCTCTCCTGGCGATCGCCCAAAATCAGGCCCTGTTTTCGCTTGTCGGCACGACCTATGGCGGTAATGGCACGACTACGTTCGGGTTGCCAAACCTGCAGAGCCGTGCCCCGGTGCATCCGGGCAACGAGATCATTCAGGGCCAGCAGGGTGGTACAGAAACGGTGACGCTGATCAGCAGCGAGGTGCCACAGCACGTTCACACCGTCAACGCCTCGGCCGGTGCCGTTACCGGCGGTTCGCCGTCGGGAACGTATCTGACGACCCAGCCGACCGAGGCGATGTACACGATCGCGGCCAACGCCAACGCCCAGATGGGCGGGCTTGCCCTGTCGAACGGCAGTCAGCCGCACACCAACATCCAGCCGTATCAGGTTGTAAGTTTTTGTATCGCCCTCCAGGGCGTCTTCCCGTCCAGGAATTAATAGGAGTTTCGAACTATGTCAGATCCGTTCATAGCTGAGATCAAGATGTTTGCCGGCAACTTCCCGCCGCGGGGTTATGCCTTTTGCGACGGCCAGCTATTGGCCATCGCTCAAAATACCGCCCTATTCTCGCTGCTCGGCACCAATTACGGCGGCAACGGCACGTCGACGTTCGGCCTGCCCGACCTTAAGAACCGGACCCCGATGGGTTGGGGCAGCGGACCGGGACTGACCCCGCGGGTGATCGGCGAAATGGGCGGCGTGTCGAACGTGACTCTGATCTCGTCCGAGATGCCCCAGCACACGCACTCGCTGGCGGCGTCGAGCAGTTCCGGGTCGTCGGACAACCCGAGCGGCACCAGTTTCGGCACCATCGGCCGCGGCCGTACCGCGATATACTCGAGCACCGCGCCGTCCGTGCAGATGTCACCGACCGGCATCGGCGGCGGCAGCCAGCCGCACAACAATCGTCAGCCGTACCTGGGACTTTATTTCATCATCGCCCTTCAGGGCGTCTTCCCGGCCCGCAACTGAGCCTAAACCGGACCGACCACAAACATTTTTTGGGCCAATGAGGCCGACGGAGCTTAAACTATGAGACCAAGCGGATCCAGATCACTCGCCACCAAATTCCTCTTTTCGACGATCTTATTAGCGACGGCAATCGCCGGCTTTGCCTATTTTCAGGGCGTCTCTGTGCGCCCGGCCGGTGCGGCCAATGACGCCGCGGGGGGCAAGCGGTTTTCGCCGCCGGCCGACGCGGTCAGGCCCGAGATCGTCTCGGCTGATGATTCGCCATGGCTAAATCTGCGCTCCGGTAAACCGGTGAGGTCCGACTACGCCGGCCCCGAGTCCGCGATCTCGTTGTTTGAGAGCGGTTCGCTGCGGCCAACCACGGTCATTGCCGCTGACGCCGATCTTGACGGTTTCGCCGACGCGGTCAGCGGATACAGCTCGGGCAGCGGCGGCGTGATAACGCTCCACCGTGCCGCCCGCGAGGCATTTGCCCCCGAGTCGCCCGAAACGCTCGCGGGCATCCGCCGCGGTGAGTTTCCGTCGAGCTTCGAACGCGAAGCGGCCGCCATCGACGTACCCGTGAGCCCCGACTTTCTCGCTGCCGGGCGTTTCCGGGCCGATTCCGATCTCGACATCGTTGTCGCGTCACGCACTTCGTCCGAGGTATATCTGATCCCGGTTACCGGCAAGGGCGGCTTTGGCACGCCGGTCAAGTTTGACGTCGGCGGCGAAGTGACCGCGATGGCATCGGGGACATTTGACCCGGCGAAGTCGTTTGCGGGCATCATCTTCGGCACGCGCGGCGACGGTGGCTTCAGGCTCGTGATCGCCGACGGTTCGGTCGGTTTCGACAATGCAAAAATGCGTTCGATCGAGACCGCTCAGCCGGCCGACTCGCTCATTTTGGCAAACCCCGACGGTGTCACGCTGGGAAAGGACGTCTTTATCCTCGGCGGCGGACAGTTGAGCCGCATCACCGCCGTCGGAAAGAATTCCGCGGCCCCCGAGAGCATCGATCTGCCGGTCAGCGTACGTGACGTTGCCGCCGGCGAATTTATCCGCGACCGCCGAGCCAAGACCGAACTCGCCGTTTTGGGCGAGAATGGCGTCGTCTATTATTTCAAGAACGGCCCGATCGACACGCGGCCCTTCACCGAGGCCGAGATCCGCGCCGAATTTGCACGCAGCGGCCGCGGCCGTACACGCGTCGCCGCCTCTACCGACAACGAGAGCTCGCTTGCAAATGACTGGAGCATCGCCGAGGAAAGTGACCTCGGCATCATCAATCCGGCCCGCGAAACGGCCGCCCCGATGCTCGTCCGCGCCCGCGTGACCGGCAATGAGACCGACGATCTGATCGTCATCGACCCGTCCGCAAACAAGGTCAGACTGCTATTCAAAGAGCCGAACTACGACGCCGATCGAACTTCATTTACAGGGCCGACCCGCGAGGGCGATCTCGCCGCCGGCGGCAGCATAGCCGCGGTCGTGCCGATGCGTCTGAACGTAATGGGCCAACAGGGAATAACGATGCTCGAGAGCGGCAAGCTCGAGCCGACGCCTGTACTCTTTACTCCGCAGGCGACATTTACGGTCACCAAGACCGCCGATACGGCAGACGGCGTATGTAACGCCGACTGCAGCCTCCGCGAGGCCGTCACGTCCGCAAACGGAGCGGCCGGAGCCGATCTGATCACGTTTGGTCTGAGCGGTACGCACCAACTGACCATCGCCGGCGGCAACGAAAATACCGCGGCGACCGGCGATCTCGACATCACACAGGCGACGACCATCACCGGCAACGGTTCGCTCAACACGATCCTTCAGGCCGGCTCGACATCGTCCAACGGCATCGACAAAGTGATGTCGATCAACCCGACATTTACCTCGGCATTTGCGACCAGCATCACCGGCGTGACGATCCGCAACGGACGAAACCAGAGCTCTTTTGCGGGTGACGGTTTTGGCGGCGGATTTGACTGGGAAGGCTCCGGTACAGGTACCATTTCGGTCACAAACTCTGAGGTCTCGACCAACAGCACGCTCGACGGCGACGGCGGCGGCATCGTCGCCACCAACTCGGTGGCAGGAACCGGAGCGGTCACGATCAGCAGCTGCGTGATCTCATCAAACACACCTGCCCGAACCGGCGGCAGCTCACCGTTCGGCGGCGGTATTTTCGTCGGTACCGGCACGCCGTTCTTTATTTCAACCGCGGGTGTTGCAAGCAACAGCGTCAATGGTTCGGGCGGACAGGGCCAGGGCGGCGGCATTTTCGCCTTCGGTCCGGGCGGGACAGGCGGCAACTCGTCGATCTCCGGCACCACCGTTACCAGCAACACGGCTCCGAGTGACGCCGGCGGTCTTTATTCGACACAGCGGGTCGATATCCAGGCGTTGAGCAATTTTGCCAGCAATACGTCGGGCCGATTCGGCGGAGCGATCTTTATCAACCACAGCAACACGACCTCGTCGATCACCAAATCGACCATTCGCATCAACTCGGCGACCACCACCGGCAGCGGCATTTATCTCGGTTCGACGACCACCGCCAACGTCCTCAACGTCAGCTTTTCGCGTATCGTCAATAACACCGGTGGCGGGCTCAAGGGCCTCGCGACCGCCGGTGGTACGGCAATTGCCGAGAACAATTGGTGGGGCTGCGCGACCACACCGACCGCAGGGCCATGCGATACGGTCGGCACCACAGGCTCGGGCTCGGTCGATGCCGATCCGTGGCTGCAGCTGCGTTTAACGGCCTCGCCGACCACGGTCACGGCCGGCCAGACATCATCTCTGACGGCGTCATTCCTGCTCAACTCGGCCGGATCGGCGATCGCTGCGTCCAATCTCGATACGATCATCGGCAACAGCGTCGCGTGGAGTGCAACGCTCGGCACCATCTCGGGATCGCAGGCCAGTATCCAGTCTAATGGTACGGCGACGGCGACCTACAATGCGACGACGCCGGGTGCAGGAACGGCAACTGCGACCGTCGACAACGGCCCGGCGACCGCTAACATCACGGTCAACGCCGCGTCGGCCGACCTGTCGATCACCAAGACCGACGGCGCGACCACCGAGATCCCCGGCACGAGCGTGACCTACACGATCACCGCGTCAAATGCCGGCCCGAGCGGCGTCACCGGTGCGACCGTGGCCGATACGTTCCCGGCGTCGATCTCGGGCG
>CAZQGN010000004.1:129308-130377 GCA_964592865.1 uncultured Chloracidobacterium sp.
CGGGCGGCGGTACCTGTACCGCGGCCGGATCGGGCAACATCAGTGACACCGTCAATCTGCCCGCGGGCGGTTCGGTCACGTTCACCGCGGTCGGTAATATCTCGGCCTCGGCCACTGGATCGCTCTCAAACACGGCCACCGTTTCAAGTTCGGTCACAGATCCGAACTCGGGCAACAACTCGGCGACCGATACCGACACCTTGACGCCGCAGGCCAATCTCGGCATCACCAAGACCGACGGCGTCACCACCGTGACTGCGGGCGGTTCGACGACCTACACGATCACGGCTTCGAACGTCGGACCGAGCAACGCTCCGGGTTCGACCGTTGCTGACACTTTCCCGGCGGTCCTGACCGGAACCTGGACCTGCGTCGGAGCGGGCGGCGGAACATGCACCGCGGCCGGTTCGGGCAACATCAATGACACCGTCAATCTTCCCGCGGGCGGTTCGGTGACCTACACCGTCTCGGCGTCGATCTCGGCGTCGGCTACGGGTTCGCTTTCCAACACGGCGACGGTTGCGACCGGCGGCGGTGTCACCGACCCGACACCGGGCAACAACTCGGCGACCGACACCGACACGATCACGGCATCGGCAGACCTCGCTATCACAAAGACCGACGGTGCAGCGACCGAAATTCCGGGCACGAGCGTGACCTATACGATCACCGCGTCAAACGCCGGCCCGAGCAACGTTACGGGTGCGACAGTGGCCGATACGTTCCCGGCGTCGATCTCGGGCGTTACCTGGACCTGCGTCGGAGCGGGCGGCGGTACCTGTACTGCGGCCGGATCGGGTAACATCAGCGACACGGTCAATCTGCCGGCGGGCGGCTCGGTCACGTACACCGCGACCGGTACGATCTCAGCCTCGGCAACGGGATCGCTGGCCAATACCGCGACTGTCGCGGCACCGGGCGGCGTGACCGACCCGACGCCGGGCAATAATTCGGCGACTGACACCGACACACTGACGCCGCAGGCCAATCTCGGCATCACCAAGACCGACGGCGTAACGACCGTGACGGCAGGCGGTTCGACCACATACACGATCACGGCCTCAAACGC
>CAZQGN010000005.1:0-85616 GCA_964592865.1 uncultured Chloracidobacterium sp.
CGACCTGATGATTACAAATCAACTGCTCTACCAACTGAGCTACACCGGCGAGTGCGTTTGACCGCAAGCGAAGATGATAGCAAAAAGTCGATTTCGTGTCCAAATGAATACCACCGAATAAGTGTTGAACAATGAAAAAACTTGTTGACCTTGGAACAAGGAAACTGCTATGATCTAAGGAGTCTGATGGTCAATATTTCGACCTCGCCCGCACTTTTTGGCCATATTAAAAATAATCAACTCACCCATACCTGAGTAGTTAAAAGGAGAAAATCGTGAATTTCCAAACATTTTGCAAGAGAACCTTCTTTGCCGGATGCATTTTAGCCGCAACTTCGGCGGTCATCGTATCAGGACAAACGCCGAGAGCGACCCCGACACTCGTAATGGGTGAAGCGGCGAAGCCAAAAGCCATCGCGGGCAATACCAACCTGTATTGTGCCGGCTACATTCAGCAAAGCGCGATGGCGACCGGTAACCGCATCATCGGCGGCAGTTCCGAGGCCGAGACCTATAATTACGATGAAAAGGACTTTCTCTACATCAACATGGGTACGGACAAAGGGGTCAATGTCGGCGATACGTTTGCTGTCGTCCGTCCCCGCGGCGAGGTTAACAGCCGATGGTCGAATAAGACGGATCTTGGCTTTTACGTACAGGAACTCGGTATGGTCGAGGTCGTGCGTGTCAAATCCGATCACTCGATCGTTCGAATAAAGGTTTCATGCGACAGCATTCACGTCGGCGATATCGTGCAGCTTACGGCAAAGCGCGTTAGCCCGATCGCAAATGTCGGCCGCCAGTTGGATCAGTTTGCGGATCCCTCAGGAAAGGCCCGCGGCAGGATCCTGATGTCGCGTGACGGTGCCGAGATGCTGGGGCGTGACTTTATCGCGTATGTTGACCTCGGGATGGATGACAATACCCAGATCGGTGACAGGCTGACGGTCTATCGCCCGCTGGGCAAAGGCAACATCACACAGACCCCGCAGAAAGAAGCGGTAAGTGCCCGCGACGAGAGCTTTCAGAGCGACGTATATCGCGGCGGCAAGTTCTCAAATCAGGCTCAAAGGCGTGACGGCGACAAGGCCGAGGGGCGTGTTGTCACATCGTTCGAGGCCAAACAAAACAGGCCGGAACTGCGAAAGGTGGTCGGCGAGGCGGTCGTGCTGAACGTGAAAGAGCGGACGGCGACGATCGTTATTACAAAGACGGCCCAAGAGGTCCACACCGGAGACTGGGTCGAGATACAATAGCTTCGGTCAGAAGATCGATCGGAAAAGGGCGGGCCGTATTTATATACGGCCCGCTTTTCTATTCGACCGCCTTCTTTTCAAGGGCGATCCGTTTTCGTTCGACGAAAAAGTACGAGAAATAGTCCCACATTGACCAGATCGACGTAATAACCGCGATCCAGAGGGCCCCGCGGCCGACGAGATAGCCAAAGACCTTCCAGTCATTGGCCGTGATCGCGAAATTGGCAAGATCGGCAAAAGCGACCCGAACCTCTTCGACCTTCCAGAACATCGCCGGATAATCGAGTCCGAAATTCGACACCGGCGGTGTGCCGTTCGCCGCCGCGACAAGAAGGGCTACGACCGCGACGCACTGGGCCCACATCTTTATTTTACCGAGATTCTGGGCCTGAATGACCACGCCTTCGCTGGCGGCGACGGAACGAAGCCCGGTGATGATAAATTCGCGGCCGAGGATCAAAACGACTGCCCACGACGGAGCCAGATGTTTTTCGACGAGGACGATCAATGCCGCCGAGATCAGAAGTTTGTCCGCGATCGGGTCCAGGAACTTACCGAGCGTCGATACCTGATTTCGGCGACGTGCGAGTTGGCCGTCCAAAATGTCAGAAAGCGACGCGATCAGGAATATCACGATGGCGAGTGCGTAACCGCTGATGCCAAACCACTTTTCGGCAACGGGCGTCAACAGAACGACCACAAGCAGCGGCACGATCACTATCCGGCCCAATGAAATGTAATTCGGAAGATTCACAACTCTTAGCTAGAGTTTAAGCCGATGGCGGACAAACATCAAGAATTAGGCGGTTAGCAAAAAAAAGGACGGCCGAGGGCCGTCCTTTGTCTATATTGCTCCGATCAATGTTACGGCAGGAAATTGAGCTGTGAGAATGTTCCCGGAAAATTGACCAAATTTGGAAATACCGATGCCTGATCTGCCGGTGACAATCCGAACCAGCGGGCAAACGTCGATGCGTACTGATCGACCGATGTCGTCGGTATCCAACGCCCGCGAGGTGCGGTGCCGGAATCGGTATCGTCGCTGCCGCCCTGAACGAGCGTCGGGAAATACGTTCCGGTCCCGTCGGGCCTCAGGCTGCCGTAAAAGTCGCCGCCGAGGACCGAACCGCCCATAACGAACATATGGTTGCCCCACGCGTGGTCCGAACCGACCGTCGCGCCGGAACCCGCCGGATTGAGCGTGCGTCCAAAATCCGAAAGGGTAAACGTCGTGACGTCGTTGCTGACGCCCTGGACGGCCATTTCGTCGTAAAAAGCACGCATCGCCTGGCTGAACTGCGTGAACAGATTGACCTGTCCGGTCAACTGGCTCGTGTGAGTGTCAAATCCGCCGATCTGGACGTAGAAGATCTGCCGGTTAACATTCAGGTCGAGTCGCTTTTTGATCAAACGGGCGACCTGTTTGAACTGACGTCCGATACTCGTCGCGGGGAATGTAACGGTCACTTCCTGCGAGGTCTGAAGTGCCGAGTTAGCCTGCATCGCAAGGTCGGTCACGTGGCTGGCGGCCGCGATGTAATTCGCCGAAAGGTCCTGCTGACGAAGAGCGTTGAACGCATTCAATCGTGCCAGCGTCGAACCCGTCGGTGCCGTGCCGAATCCGGCCGGATTCAGAACGTTGGCGAGCGACGTGTTCGAGTCGGCGATCGCGAGCGGCAGCGTCGTCTGGCCCGCCGTGAATAGCTGCGAACCGGCGATCGACGTCACCATCGGGATCAATCCGGTCGGGTTATTGGCCGTATTCATCCGGTCGGCAAGCTTTCCGCCCCAGCCGGTGAACGCCTGAGTATTGGAAATGCTCGTTTGTGCCTGATTGACCTGATCCGAATGCGAAAAGAGCTGATACGGCTTTTGGAAAGCCGAACTCTGGTACTGGGCTTTGGTCAACGGACGGACGAGATTGCCGACGTTCGGCACGATCGCCAATTTCCCTAGGCCGTAGAGCTCGTGAATGCCGTTGTTGACGATCGTGGTCCCGTTGATGGTCTGCGGGCCGAGCGACGGATGCAGGCCATACGTCAGATTGCTGATCCGCGGCACCGATATCGGCAGCAGCTGAGCCTGCGGTATCGCCAGGCCCTGCGTGTTGCGGGCTGCCGCATAGGCGTCGTAGTTGCTGACCGTCGCGTCACTATGGTTCGGTATCACCATATTGTTGCCGTCATTACCTCCGGACCAGAACAAAAGCACGAGTGCCTTGTATGAGTCGCCGCCGGCGGACTGACTGTCGATCACCCGCTGAGCCATAGCGCTCATAGCTCCGAGGTGATGCATCTGTGTGGCGAGTGCGACCATACCCATGGCACAACCGCCTGATTTTTTCAAAAAGTCACGTCTTGTTTCTTTCATTGATGTCACCTCTGTACTTGATATTGTGACGATGTAGCCACAAGGTAAACTGCCTGTCGAACGCGTCCGAGATTGTCGGTGGACACCACGCTGGTGACCGCCGGCAGGATCGTCGCTTTCATCTGTGCTGACATCGTACCGTGCAGCATTCGATTATTTAGTTCGTCAAGCAAAAGGTTGCCGGTCGCATCCGATGCTGAGATCGCGATCAGGTCGCCAAAATCCAAGGTCGTGCCGTTCGGCGAATTGGGAACGCTGACCGGCACCGGGGCACTTGTCGGGCTCGGGATCTGGAGCGTCGAAAATACGAAACGGTTGACGAAGTTGGTACGGCCGATCGAAGTTCCCGTCGTCATGATCGCAAACTCGGGGCCGAGCAGCGTCGTTCCGGGCACCTTGTAGTCCGGCGGGTAAAAGTTGAACACGGTCGGCGACATGAACGGCGTCTGAGCCATTCCGGTAAACTCCGCACGTCCGACGAGATAGCCGTCCGACTGGGAAAGGCCGTCGGCGGACCTGACACCAAACGTCCGCAGGATATTTGTCGCAAAAAGGACCGGCTCACGGAGTTTGCCGTAATTCGGGTCGGTCTTGACGTTGCCGCGTGCCTCGGGGTCGAGCAGGATCGCCCTGATCACCGCTTTCATATCACCGCGGACGCCGGAACCGTTATCGTTGAATGCCGCCGCGACGCGGCCGACATACGCGGGCGTCGGGTCGCTGGTGACAAGCTGTTGGATCAGGATCTTGCCGATATACGGACCGACATTCGGGTGGTTGAAGATGTTGTCGAGAGCCTGATTCATCGAGTTGTTAGCATACGTCTCGATGTTTGGCAGCGTCGTGCAGTTCGTACAAGCCGCGACGTTCGTGGTGGTAGATCCCGGATAAGTGAGCAGCGTTTTGGCCGTCAGATCGTGGCGGTTGTTTCCGACGGTTGCGACACCGACGTTGAGCAGCAGAGGGTCAATATAGTTGACCGTGCCGACTGCCAGATTCGGACAAAGTGCCTGTGTCTGGCAGAAACCCCAACCTGTTAGCACTTTGGTCAGGTTGTTAACGACGTTTTGATCGTACGTCGGGATCGGGTTGTTGTTGCCGTCAAGCATCAGTGTGCCGTCCTGATTCAGCATAAACAGCCCGATCGAAAACAGCTGCATGATCTCGCGTGCATAGTTTTCGTTCGGGTTTGTGCGGGTGCTGATCGCCATGTCGAGATAGCCGCCCATCGCCGGATTGAGCGTCATATCTTTCATCAGGTTGCGGAAATTGCCGAAGGCGTGCTTCGAAAGCACTTTGTGGTATTCGACCATGTGGCGACCCTGTTGGACGTCGACGCCCGACGTCACCCAGATCTGATTGAGAGCCCACGAGACCCGATGCCGAAGCTGAGCGTCGCCATAGAACGCCTCGCGGAAAAACCAGATCTGCGGCTGATACATCGAATAAGTGTCGCGGACGCATGTCACCGGAACGTCGTCGGCTCCGCCATCGCACAGCGGATCGGTTCCGATATTCGCCGGTTTTAGCGGCTGATTCGGATATGGATTGGTTGCCGAAGGATACGGAGCTTCAAATTGTTCGGTCAGCCACGTACGCAGCCCGATCCGTCGGATCCGTGCGTCAAGCGCCGGATTGGGCCCGAACGTCGCCTGCTCGAGGAACCGCATACGGTCGCCTGACCAGCGGTATCCGACAAAATCAGGTGTATTGGTGGCTGCAGGCGTGCCCTTCGTCAACCGTGAGCCGTTGAATCCAACAGGCGTCGGCACCGAACCGGGAGCGTCAGCGACATTGCCGCCGACCTGCCCGAGCCCCAGGCGTACCGAGTTGCTGCCGAGTCCGCGCCATGTCAACTGGATCAGAATGTCGCCGTCCTGTTCCGGAGCGGACCAAAATCCGATCGCGTCGTTGAGTTCGGCGGTCAAAGCGTATATGCCGGATGTCCCTTTGGTGATCTGTTCGATCGCCACGACCGGAAACCGATACTGCCGTCCGTTCTTGTCGGTGGCGTAAAGGCGAAATGCATTGGCGCCCTCGCCCGGCAAAAGGCTAATATTGGTCGCGTACAAGACGACTCGGGAACCCAGAGCAAAGGCCTTGGGTTCCGATCTTGCGATCTCATTCGAAGACTTTAAGGTCCCGTCGGTTGCGATAGCCCTCGTCGAGGCAGCATCCGTGATGAGCACCGGCGTCGGCGAATTAGGGTCGGGGTCTTCTTGGGCAAATGCGAATGCGGCGATCGCCGACAATACCAAGGTAATTGCCGTCAAACGCTTCGCTGAACTCGCTATCCAGCTATACATAACCGTTTTCCTCCTGAGGACTGAAAAAGAATTGTCTTCGAAACGAAAGGCGCAAGGGAAGCGACGCCGTTAAAAAATGTTTTACCATTCGAGAATACACTATTGGGCCGAGAAACTCAATCGATTTTTTAGCAGTGAACTCGGGTCAATAATCATCTTAGACGAACCAAAGACCGGTTTGGCCGAAAAACAATCCGGCCGATGTCTGTGCCGCAGCGGCCGTAAGATTGTGATCGCCGGATCGAAGAAGGTCAGCTGGAATTTCTGCAAAGAGTTCTCTAACGCCCGGGCCCGAATATCAATTGAAAATATTCAGCAAATCTATAATATGTTGACTATCCAGTCAACGGCCGCACAGGTGGCCCAACGGTAAAGTATGGCTAAATTTGTGGTCGGCGTTCCCGACGATTTTTCTTATCGGTTTACCGTACGCGGCCACGGCTGGTACGATCTCGCCCCATTTCAGCTTGAGGGCGATCGGCTGAGTTTTGTGGTATCACGCGGTAGTGGCGGCGGTCCGGTCACGGTCTTTGTCAGCGAACATGCCGGCGGGATCGAGGTCGAGATTGACGCGGAATGCGACGTTGACGGCGTGAAGGCCGACGTCAAGCACATTTTGCGGATCGACGAGGACCTGACCGGGTTTTATTCCCGGATCGAACAGAGCAAAGCGATACTGTGGGCCAAGCAGAACGGTGCCGGCCGGTTGCTGCGATCGTCGACCGTTTGGGAAGACCTCGTAAAGACCATCTGCACCACGAACTGTTCGTGGTCGCTGACACGGATAATGGTCGCAAACCTCGTCGACAAACTAGGTGAGCACGGAAATGACGGCAGGCGGTCATTTCCGACGCCGTCGGCGATGGCCGAGATGCCCGAGTCGTTTTACCGCGATGAGATACGCGCAGGGTATCGGTCGCCCTATTTCATCGAACTTGCCCGGTCGGTCGTATCGGGCAAAACCGACCCGGAATCGTGGCTAACATCCGACCTCTCGACCGCCGACCTGAAAAAAGAGATGAAACAGGTCAAGGGCGTGGGCGACTATGCCGCAGAGAACCTTTTGAAGTTGGTCGGCCGTTACGACGGGCTGGCACTGGACTCGTGGTTAAGGGCCGGGTATTACGCCAAACACAACGGCGGCAAAAAATGCAGCGACAGCAAGATCGCCCGGCATTATCGAAAGTACGGCGAATGGCAGGGCCTGGCGATCTGGTGCGATATGACCGAAAGCTGGTTTGATCCGCCGCCGGTAAATCCTATTTGACGTAAATCGTAAGTCATTTTTGCGTAATGGTTTACGGAATGTGTGCAGTTGAAAAAAAGTCAATAATTCTTCGACTTTCTATCTGGACAGTACATCTTATTCCCCAGGCGGCGTGACCGCCGGTAATAATTCATACCAGATCTAAAAGGAGCAAATATGACTAAAAACAGCTTTCTACGATTGACGATAGGCCTCGCGGCGTTGGTAATACTGCTTGGCCTCGCTGATACCGGCAACGCACAGCGCCGCCGTGAAACGCGGGGACGCGGGATGACCAAAGCTCAGGTCAAGGTGGTCATAAAGCGGGTTGAAGATCGAGTTGATAATTTTGTGAAGAACTTTGACAGGTCGCTTGACCGAAGCAAACTCGACGGATCGTCGCGAGAGGACTGGCTGATGAGACGGGCCCGCGATCTCGAATCCGCAACGGACGAACTCTCACGTGAGTTCGATCGCCGTGATACGTGGGCAGAAAACAAAGAAGAGGTTCGAAGATGCCTGAAGATCGCGAGCGACATTGATCTCAACATCAGGCGGAACAAGTATGGGTCGGTGACCGAGCAAAATTGGGATCGGGTACGATTTGAACTAAATACGCTCGCGGATATCTACAATCTGCCAAAGGTCAGTGCAATGGTATATGGCTAGAACATTGCGTCCGGTCGCTACGTATCAAATGGCGGGCTCTAATTGCCTGCCATTTTTCTTTATTAGCAGGGTCGCTTTTGTTGTATCATAGGCGAATTAAGAGGCGGAGTCAGTTTTTATTATAGAGACCGGAAAGAAATTGCAAAATAGCTATCGGATCGATAAACAGATCGGTCAGGGCGGAATGGGCGCGGTTTATGTCGCCACGGACGAGCGATTTAACAGTATGGTCGCCATCAAAGAGACCCTTTGCATGGACGACAACTTTCGTAAGGCGATCGAGCGCGAGGCGAGGCTGCTCAACAGCCTGAAGCATGCCGCATTGCCGAGGGTTTCGGATCATTTTGAGGAGAATGACAGTCAGTTTCTGGTAATGGAGTTCATCCCCGGCGATGACCTCTCGTGCATCCTCGAGACAAAAGGCGAGCCGTTTTATGTCGAACAGGTCCTCAGGTGGGCCGATCAGCTGCTGGACGCGCTCGACTTTCTTCACAATCAGGAGATCCCGGTCGTTCACCGCGATATTAAACCGCAGAATCTAAAAGTCACTCCGCAGGGCCAGGTCATCCTGCTCGATTTTGGCCTCGCCAAGGGGAATCCGACCGATGCCGGCCATCAGACCGCGGCCAAGAGCATTTTTGGATATTCGCGAAACTATGCCTCGCTCGAACAGATACAGGGAACCGGGACAGACCCGCGAAGCGATATTTATTCGCTGTCGGCGACGCTTTATCACCTCCTGACCGGCGTTGCCCCCGAAGACGCTCTGACCAGGGCCATGGCGGTTCTAAGCCAAAAGCCCGACCCGCTTGTCGCGGCAAATTCGATCAGGCCCGAGATACCGGCCGGTGTTGCCGGCGTATTGCAAAAAGCACTCGATCTGAACGCCAGCGAGCGGCCGCATACGGCCCGTGAGATGCGGCAGATGCTTGTCAACAGCGAGAATTATGCGTATTTGGCGACTGCGGGGGCGAATGCCGCCGAGCGGACCGAGGCACACGTGTTTGCTCAGCCGACGCGTTTGATGCCCGAGCAGACAAATGCCGGGAATGTCCAGCATACCGATGTTAAGACCGAGGTGATGCCCGCGGACGTTTCGCAGGTGACATCGGTCCGCGGCCTCTCGTCGGCGGTCACGCCGCCTGGCGGAGCGACCTCGGCGGCCAGCGGAAACACTAACGCAGCACCGAAAAAACGCCGCGGCATGGCGGCCTCAGCGGCGGCGGTCGCAGTATTGGCGATCATCGGGATGGCGGCCGGCGGCGCATATCTTTACGACCCGGCGATCTTCGGTTCGAGCGGCGGTTCCGGGCAAAATGTCGGTAACACTAAACCGGCCGCCGAAAAGAACTCCGTTGTGCCGGACTCGTCCCAGAGCACGATCGGAAATACTTCGATCGACAGCAATGTTCAGGTCGGAACCGCCTCAAATACGGCTTCGACGCCCGCTGAAAAGGAAAAGGCCGGCGACACCGCAGCAAAACAGCCCGCCGCGGCCAAGAACGGCAAATCGACGACCGGCGGAGATCTCAACCCGGGCGATTCGACGATCGACATACAGGCTCCGCCCGATGAGGACCTTCCTGAAAATATGGTGATCACCAGGAAGAATCCTGACGGGACGACTACGACGATGCGGATCGTAAAGCCTGGACAGCCGCCGCCGACCGGTGTCCGTCCGGACATGAACATTGACGGCCCGACCATTAACGGGATCGATATGAGTAAGTTGACGCCGGCACAACGACGAAAGCTGCGCGATGCGATGCGTCGGGCAAACGGAATCCCGCCGGGCGTCAGGCCGCCGTCACCGCCGAAATATTAAGCCGGAAACTCAATACCCGATTGCGGCTGATCGGCCCTGCCGCCGATAGCCGTTTCGAGCTCCGCCGTGAGCCGTTCGATGACCTCATCACTTTTACTGCCGGACCCAGACGGGATCTCGATCATCGGATGGTAGGTGATCACCGCGCGCCTGAATAAATTAGGATATTTTTGACCTTGCGGCCAGATTCGATCACCGCCGCTGACGGTCACCGGTAAGATGCCCACGCCGGCCTGCACCGCCAATCTCGCGGCCCCTTGTTTGAACGGAAGCAGCTTGCCATCGGCAAATTCGCGTTCACCCTCAGGAAATATGATCACCGCGGCTCCCTCACGTAAAGACCGAAGAGCGACCTTGATCGTCGACACGCTCAGACCATCGGTCTGCTTGACCGGAAATGCCCCCAAATACTTGATCACGGATCCGATCACAGGCCAGTGAAATGCCTTCTCGATAGCCAAATAGCGAACCCGCCGGCTGAGCGGGATGCATATCCAGACCGGGTCAATATATGTTTGATGGTTAGACGCGATGATGATGCCGCCGGCGGACTCGGGCGGAATATTCTGCCTGCCATTAAACCGCACGAACCAAAGCGGCTTGCTGATCAAATAGGCAAGCAGCCGCACAGCGGCGACGGCGATCTTCGGCGGATATCGGTCGGGTGTTGGCTTGGTCACAAAAAAGGCCGGAGACTTGCTCCGACCTATCAGATTAGGTTCAATACCTAAGAAGTTCAAACCCTGACGGCGTGTATTCTGCAGCTGCGGGTACCGGTCGGGTAACGGCATCGTCGTCATCCCTGTCTTCGGCCTCGTCATCCGTTTCGAGCGATGCCTCAAGCGCCTCGCGAGCCCTGATCAGGGCCGCGGCACGTTCCGCGTAGAGTTTTTCCATCGGGAAACTGTGTTCGACAAATTCGAGGTGAATCGAGTTGCCGTTGTCAGCCGGGTTGCAGTTTCGGACAATAGCGATCGCGTAGAAGTCATATTCTTTGCACGCTACCTTTACCCGGTCGCCGATCTCCGCCGTTAGCTGGCAAATGGCCGACAGCCCGCTCGCGCTGATGTTGCTGGTGGCGACGGCTTCCTTATCAGACGGCTGTCGGTCCTTTTTGATAAGCGATATTGTGACATCGACCGCGGCCCACAATCGCGGGTTTTGGCGGGGTTTGAATGCCGTCCCTGCCTCGGTGAACCTCCACAGGCCGTCATCCGTCACGCCCGTTATACGATAGCCTTGCTGCGGATCGGCCATGTAGCTCTCGGGGAGTTCTTTTCCGACGAAGCCGACACCGACGTGGTAAGTGCTGACGCCGTCGACATTGACCGCGTTGCAGTACTGCACTAGTCCCATGATCGGGTAGACCTTTTCCTTATGATCATAGGCCCGCAGTTCCGGCGGCATCGGCAGGACGAGCGATATGAGCCTGCCGACGGTGCAGGGCCGCGTGAGCGTGAAACCCGCACCGTTTTTTGACACGGTCGTCACTTTAGTTATTTCTTTCCACCCCTCGTCCTTGGCTTCTTTGACCTGGACAATGGTTCGGAGTTCGGCTGATGACCTTTCGGCCGAGCGTTTTTCGTTCTTGGTACGTTTATTGGGATTTTTCATGGGTACTTCAGGGAGGTGTTGTGTGAGTGTGGGTTTAGTTTCTTGAGTGCGTCATTCGATGCCCTCGAGTGGGAAAAATCTATCGATAAACTCGATGTGCAGCCGGTTGATCCCGTCAGGACCGACGCGCTTACCACGCACTACTGAGATTATCTGAACATTGAAACGCTGGCTGGTAACACGTATGAAAGAACCGGCCTCGACGTCAAATTGGGTGAAAACCGCGGCACCGCCGAGACTGATATTCTCGGTAACAGTTGTTTCTGAGCTAAGGACGTCGCCATTCTCGTCCATTAGCTCAAGGATCAGAGTTTCGGGGATGTGGAATCTTGTCTGACGACGCAGGTTCTTTGGCAGGTCACTGTCGTCCTTTGTCAGATCGGCTTCCGTTATGTGCCAAAGGCCTTGTGTTTCCTGATGGGTCGTGTCGTATAGCCTCGAAGGATGCTCGAGGTAGCCTTCGGGAGGCTTCTTCCCGATGAACGCCACACCGACTGAGAATAATTGCTCGGAATCGCGGGTTTCGACCGCGATACAACGGCGGACCAATGCCCAGATCCGGTACTGGGCCTCACCATAATCGTAGCAGCGAAGCTGTCGCGGCATCGGGATAGTGAGCAACATCAAACGTCCGCGTTTTATCGGCCGTCTTAGAGTGAAACCGGCACCGAAAGCAGAAATGTCAGATAGCCTGGTGATCTCGTTCCAGCTTACGGTCCGGTCGACGGTGACCTCGACGCGGACCGGTAGCGGAAGCGAAATTCGCTGGATCCGTCTGTTCTCTTTTTCTGCTACGGTTGTTTCCATTTGTTGATTTCCCGTATTCGGCCGGTCTGAGTCAAGAGCCGGAATTGTGCTGTCAATTTACTCGAAATACTAGGTTTTACGGGAGTTTCGCCGGTTGCGAATCAGGCTGGACGCCTGTATTATAAGAAAACGGACATAACTGAGTTTATTCCAAAAAAGTTTTTGCATCTTGCCTTGGACATTCTCCGGGAAAATATAGAAATTGCAGGATCTCAACCGTACAGGTTTATAAATGGACGCACTAGAACGTAACCAGATCAATATCGAAGACGAGATGCGGCGGTCGTATCTCGACTATGCAATGTCGGTCATCATCGGCCGGGCCCTGCCTGATGTTCGCGACGGGCTTAAGCCCGTGCATCGCCGCGTATTGTGGGCGATGAACGAACTCGGGAATACGTACAACAAACCGTATAAAAAGAGTGCCCGTGTGGTCGGCGATACGATCGGTAAATATCACCCGCACGGCGACACCGCGGTTTATTACACGGTGGTCAGGCTCGCGCAGGATTTCTCGATGCGTTATCCGCTGGTCGACGGTCAGGGCAACTTTGGTTCGATCGACGGCGACAACGCGGCGGCCATGCGTTACACCGAGGTCCGCCTTGCAAAGATCACCGGTGAGGTGCTCGACGATATTGAGAAAGAGACGGTCGATTTTCAGCCGAACTACGACGAATCGCTGTCTGAACCCACCGTGCTGCCGACACGCATCCCGCTGCTGATGGTCAACGGTTCGGAGGGCATCGCGGTCGGAATGGCGACGAAGATACCGCCGCACAACCTGACCGAGATCCTCGAAGGGACTATTGAACTGATCCGCAATCCGGCGATGACGGTCGATGAACTGATCCAGTTCATTCCCGGGCCGGATTTTCCCACTGCGGGATTTATCTACGGCCGTGAAGAGATCCATCGGGCGTATAGAACGGGCCGCGGGATCATTCAGGTCAGGGCCCGAGCCGTCGTCGATGAGATCGGCCGCGGTGACCGCGTAAAGGACGCCGTCGTCATCACCGAATTGCCGTATCAGGTCAACAAGGCACGACTGATCGAAAAGATCGCCGAGCTGGTCCATGAGAAACGCCTCGACGGCATTTCCGAGATTCGCGACGAATCAAACCGCGAGGGGATGCGCATCGTTATCGAACTCAAGCGCGACGCCGTCCCGCAGGTGGTCCTCAACAAGCTTTACAAACTAACGCCGATGCAGTCTTCGTTCGGCATCATTAACATCGCGATCGTTGACGGTCAGCCTAAACTCCTGACGCTCAAGGAGATGCTTGAGGCGTTTGTCGAATTTCGCCGCGAGGTGGTCAGGCGCCGTACCGAGTTTGACCTCCGCAAAGCGATGGCTCGGGCGCATATTTTGGAGGGCTTGAACAAAGCGATCGACGCACTCGACTACATCATCCCGACGATCCGCAATTCGCGGTCGGTCGATGAGGCAAAACAATGGTTGACCGGCAATCTAGCGACGGCCGGCGAGATCGCGGCATGGCGCGGAGTAACGGGTGACAAAACCAAGGAGCAGTTTGTCAAAGAACTGAACAAGGTCATCCCGGCACTCGAGTTTTCTGATATTCAGGCCCAGGCGATCCTCGACCTCCAGCTCCGCCGACTGTCGGCACTTGAGCGTCAAAAGATCCTCGATGAATACGCCGAGATCATCAAGTACATTGCCGAACTCGAGAATATTCTCCAAAACGAGAGCGTTTTGCGGCAGGTGATCGTCGATGAGTTGACCGAGGTCAAACGGCAGTTCGGCGATGCCCGCCGGACGACGATCGTCGATGCGGGCGTCGAACTCAGCATCGAAGACCTGATCCCGGACGAGGACGTCGCGATCACGGTCACCAATGCCGGCTATATCAAGCGGACGCCCGTGACGGCGTACACGCGTCAGGGACGCGGCGGCAAGGGCAGGCTCGGTGCCAAGGCGAAGAACGACGATTTTGTCGAGCATCTCTTCATCGCGTCGACCCATGCTTACCTGATGATCTTCACGGACGACGGTCAGGTCTTTAAGATCAAGGTCCACGAGATACCTGAGGGCGACACGTCGGCCCGCGGCAAGGCAGTTGTAAACCTCGTTCAACTCTCGTCTGAGCGAAAGCTGGTCGCCGTCATGCCCGTGCGTGATTTTGGCGAAGAGGTTTACCTGACGATGGTCACAAAGCAGGGCATCATCAAAAAATCTTCGCTTGCCGACTATCAGAATATTCGTGCTTCGGGCATCAACGCTATCAATATCGACGAAGGCGACGAACTGCTCGACATCATCCGTACCGACGGCAAGCGGCAGATCTTTGTCGCGACCCACGACGGAATGGCGGTCAAATTTAACGAATCGGACGTTCGGCCGATGGGACGCGTCGCCCGCGGCGTTCGGGGCGTTAATCTCAGGCCCGGCGACTTTGTCGTTTCGGTCTGTGCTGTCTCGCCTGAGGGCACGGAAAAGATCCTTTCTGTCTCAGAAAAAGGATTTGGCAAACAGACGACGGTCAACAGCTATCGGTTGACCAAGCGTGGCGGTATCGGTGTTATCAATATGAAAACGACCGATAAGACCGGTAAGGTCGTCGCCGCGTTTCCCGTCGAGGACGACAGCGAGATCATGATCATCACGCAGCAGGCAAAACTCATCCGCCTCGGCGTCGATAAGATCCGCGAGACCGGCCGCAGTGCTCAGGGCGTCACCCTGATCAAATGCGGCGAAGATGACCTCGTCACGTCGGCTTCACTACTCGCAATGGACGAGGAAGACGACTAGTCCGAACCGCGTTCGACCGACTCAAATAAAAAGGCCCCGCCTGACGGCGAGGCCTTTTTATTTGATGCCCGGTTGTTTATTGCTGGACAAAATCAAGTCCGTCAATTGCGTCATCCACCGTTACTATTCTCGACGAGAACGTATAGCGCTTCGACATAACAGAAACCGTGTAGGTTCGGCCTGCCTCAACGTTCTCGAACGAATAGAAGCCAAAGGCTCCGGTAAGAACGGTCCTTGCGTTACCCAGATCGTCGGTCATTGTTACAACAGCACCTCGAACACCAAGTCCGCCAAGCGTCAAGACTCGTCCCGATACCGGAACGCTCGCGGCTGTCGGAGCCAAGACTGTTACGGAGAAACTGGTGAATTGACCATCGGGATTGGTTACCCGAATGGTGTGGGTACCTGGTGAGGCGTTGACTGTATTGATGTTTAGAGTCACTTGTGTAGGAGAGTTGAAAGTAACACTATTGACCGTAAGTGCTACCTGAGGAGCAAGCGGCGAACTGGTTACGCTGGCAGCAATGTGACACGTTCCGGTGCCGGTTGTGCTGCATGAAGGACTACAAGTAAAACCGGCCGGATTATCGTAAAACTCGGTTCCGGCAATAGAGACACCAGTCGCGGTCACGTTCGTGCTTGCGAGACCGGCGGAAACAGATGATGGCGAAGGGGTAACCGTGGCCGGCGGTGCCGCGGCCCGTAGCTGGACAGCCCTCATTCTCCACGAGTTGGAAGCGTCCGAATATTCGCCGACATGCCAGAACGTTTGGTTGTCGCACGGATCGACCGTTGTCTTAGAGTAGTCTCCCCAACGCTGAGTGACGTTTGCGCCCTCCAGATTATAGGCGGTGGTACTAGATTGCATAACCGTCGGGGCTTGAATAGTATTCACTGCGTCTGTTCGAAGGCGACCCGCGGCGTAAAGTGACGGGAATCTCGCCAGTCCGGCAGAACTCGCGCCGAGAGCCATATGTCCTTGGCCTGAGACTGCTACGCTTGGAATAAAATAGCTGTTCTGATTCGTCGCTGCCGAGTCATATAATGTTCCCGATTGGACTATTGTCGGCGTACTCGTTAGATTTCCTATTTCATACCACCTCGACCCGTCTCGATTACCGGAGGTGCTGGCGACGCCGGCAGTGGTCACCTCAATGTTATGTGATGTCCAAAGTCTAGATACGCCGGTGATATTGTCGCGGGTGATCTGTGCCTGAAACAAGCGGTCGTCGAGGTCGTCGAGTGTTCGGCCAGAGGTCGCTCCCTGGAACGGCACTCCGCCGCTTCCGGTTGCTCCCATCGGATAGGTAGTCGAGGCGGTGGTGACGCTAATGTTGCCGGAGATCGTCGGTGTGCCGCCGGGCGAACTGACTCGACGAATCTGCAAAAGGCTAAATGCCGCATTATCGACTCCAATGAAGTAACCTTCGGTTGCGGACGGATCATCATTACTAACTCCCTGAGGTGTCAGTGGTCCCGCTCCGGTGCCGGCGGCCAAATTTGCAAAATACGTCGCGGTCAATGATCCCGCGATAAGATTTGCTTTGTTGATAACCCAACCGTCGGTTCTTGCAAAACTACCAGATGACGACGTGAATATATTGCCGCCTATGTAAAGTGCGTTTGCGTCGACGCCCAAAGTTGGATAATCAATAAAATTGGCAGCTGGCGTTATCTGATAAAACGAGAAACTTGACGAATTGGTAATGGTCGGACCGCTGCTGACCGCGATCAAAATGCGATTTTGAGTGCTTGCAACGTTGATCATACACAGAAACCAGCGTCCGCTGAGCCGATCGTATTCTACACGCGGATCCGATATTCCGACACCGTTTCGGACCGAATTCCAAAACGTCGTATCGGCAACATCCAGCCCGCCCACCGCGCCAGTGAATTTGTCATATACCTTGATCCGGCCGTTTGCGTGCATCAGGACTTGTGTTGGGCCGACATCACCGACACTATCCGGCGGTATGCTGCTAATACTGTCGCTCGTACGTCCCGGCCCGGCGATACTTGTGCCAACCACCTGCGGCAGCAGCCAAGTCGGATCGATCACCTGCCCAACAAGATCCGCGAAGGCGGACGAACTGCGATCTGGAGAGACCTTCTTCGGACGGTATCGCTCATGACTGATCTTGGTAGGAATGAAATTCGGGTCAAATTTTTCTAAAGGCTGAGCCTTTTGCCGATCCATTATCGCGGCGACCGTTTCCACGATCGGCGGATCGCCGACATAGCGCACGCCTTCGATCTGGTCATCAGAACGAGACGGCGAACGACGATCATTTTCCTTTTTTGAAGGACGTGGTGTTCGTTTTGTCGATTTTTTACTGAGCTTCGACGAACCGGCACCAAGCTTGGTTTCCTGTGCGGCTGCCGAACTGGCCGCACCGGAGAGCATTACAATGATCAATAAGAGGCAGGTAAATTGGCGATAAAATACCGAATTGAAATTAGTAACGATTTTCCGCATGTAAAATTCCTCCGGGAATTAAAACAACTCATCCACGATCGAATTCAACGGGAGCGAAAGTCTGGTCAATGTTGTGGGTCTCGAATCAGACAGGCTTTCAATATATTAACATCTGGCTGGCGCGAAAAACAGCCGAATTTCAACGCTTTTTCTGAAGGAACTCCGGAATGGAAGGATTGACATCTTATCAGCCGGGTCCATCAAATTTTACAAACAACTCCACTGATTTCCGGCCATCATTGCGGGGGCGCCGTTTCCGCCGGCCTGACAGGGGGTCGTATTGCGACGGCAGTCTGAGCAATAGACCATAGTTCCGTTTGGCTTACCGGTGGGCAGTGTATTTACCGGCATTGCAGGGAACTGAACACCGGAGCCGAACTGCACGTCCGTTCCGAAGAACGTCGGGTGGCCCTTGACCTGACCTTCGGTTGGCTGACCGGTCATAAATACGACGGTCGCACGGTCAAAATTGGCCTTGCCGAGCCCGCGGCAGCCGAGGATGTATCCGTCATAGCAAAAGCGGTCGCCGGTCGAGTAGACGCGCAAGCGGTCATCGGCGGACCAGGTTTTAGCTCCGTACAGGCTGCCCGTCGAAACGAGCGTCCGGCGTGCCTTGAAAATGATCGGGTCTTCGAAGATCGAGTTGACGATCGTGATGGGATACGAATAGTCGCCGGCGTTCGGGTTCTCGACGCCGTTGTAGACGATCGACGCGGTCATTGCTTCGGCTTGTGAGCCGATGATAGTCGTTGTTCCGCTGTCGAGGATGTTGATAAAGGTCCCGCCGAGCGCGTTCGAAAATCCGCCGCTGAAAGTGTCCTGGATCAACACCATCCCAACTCGCTCAAAGTGCATCGCGTTGGCGTTCTGGCCGGGCTGTTTTCGCGGATTGACGAAAAGGCTGCCCATGATCTTCCAGTCTGTATTGCGCGAGTTAACGTAAATGCCGGTGTCGCGGTTGAAAATGAAGCGGCAGGCGTTGATCTTGATGTAATCAAACTGCCACGAGAGGTTGGTCTGCGGCAGCCCGTAAGCGTTGATGCCGCGGTTAAAGTTCTGAAAGGTGACACGGTCGAAATTAAAACCCTGCGACGAGATCCATGACCCGTACGCCTCGAGGCCGTTGGTGTCGTCATTACTCAGCGAATAGAGTTCGATATCCCTGAATGACACGTTTTCGGTGCACTCACCAACACGAAAGAGCGAGGTTTTTGTGCCTTTTAGCGTTATCCGTGCGGGATTCTTACGCGTCAGGTCGCTGGTTGATGCCATTGAGTGAAGGCCGTTCGTCCCCTGGATAATTACCCCCGAGGGAACCGTGACCGGCGATGAGACAATATAGTCGCCATCGGGTATGGTCAGCGTTCCGCCATTATTCGTTGCCATCGCGGCCATCGCGCTTTTGAAAGCAATAGTGTCATCTGTCTGGCCGTCGCCGACCGCTCCGAAGTCGCGAATGTTGTAAAACCCGCGCGAGCGGTCATCTGATCTTGCCGCTACGACGTAAGTGACCGGCCCGGAATATTGATCGCCCTGAAACGTGATCCGATACGCCTTGTCCTCGCCCTGAAAGCACCATTTGTAGTCGGTGTCAGCGGCACGGACCTGTGCCGTGGTCGCCGTTTTCTGCGTTAATGAGGCGCCCGAGCCACCGCACGAAGTGACCTTCATCGGGGTCGCGGGATTAAGGTCGGTGATCGTGATCGTAGTTGACGGCGGAACGTACCGAACGGCGCAGGTGGCCTTGGTGTGTGTGCGGACCGCATCGACGATGACGTTGTATCCGTCAAAGCGGTTCTGAGCGGAAATTCCGGCGGCAAGGGCCAGGACGGCGGCGGCGATCGTTACGGTCATTTTCATATTGACCTAATTATCGCGTAATCGGCCAATATGGGCAATATTTATCGTAATAATGAAAGGGGATTTAGACGGCTGGCGGTTCGTCAAAAAGTCCGGCGGCAGTTCCGGCTGTTATCGGGGCCGGAATGCCGAAATGCTCGTATGCCCTGCGGGTGACCATTCGGCCGCGAGGCGTTCGGTTAAGGAAGCCGATCTGGAGCAGGTACGGCTCGATTATTTCTTCGATCGACTCTTTTTCCTCGTGTATCGCTGCCGAGATCGTCCCCAACCCGACGGGGCCGCCGTCGAATTTCTCGATGATCGTTTTGAGCAGTTTGGCGTCGATCTCGTCGAGGCCAAAGCTGTCGACTTCCATCCGGTCGAGGGCGTCGCCGGCGACATGGGCTGTGACCCGGCCGTCGTGATCGACCTCGGCAAAGTCGCGCACCCGCCGCAGCAGCCGATTGACGATCCGCGGCGTGCCGCGGCCCCGGCGGGCGATCTCAAGCGAACCGCTCGGGTCGATCTCGACATTCAGGATCCCGGCCGAACGTTCGCAAATGGTCTGCAGATCCTCGTGCCCGTAAAAATCGAGATGAAACACGATACCGAACCGGCCGCGAAGCGGAGCGGTCAGCATTCCCGGCCGGGTCGTCGCCCCGATCAGTGTAAATTTGGGCAGATCGAGTTTGATCGACCGGGCGGCCGTGCCCTGGCCTATCATAATGTCGAGGCTGTAATCCTCCATCGCCGGATACAGTATCTCCTCGATCGCCGGATTTAGCCGATGTATCTCGTCGATAAAGAGCACGTCGCCCTCGTCAAGATTGGTCAGGATAGCGGCGAGATCGCCGGCTTTTTCGATGATCGGGCCGGACGTCGTTTTGAGCGCCGAGCCCATTTCATTGGCGACAATATTGGAAAGTGTCGTTTTGCCCAGTCCGGGCGGCCCCGACAGCAGTATGTGGTCGAGAGCCTCACGACGTTTGAGAGCGGCCTTCATAAAGACGCGCAAATTCTCCTTGACCTTTTTTTGCCCGATGTAATCGGCCAACTGGGTCGGACGCAGTGATGCATCGAACTGAGTTTCCTCGTCCGATCCGATGCGGCGTAAATCGATCGCGTCTGGAGTTTCCACTCCTAGAATAATAGCCCTTTAGCGTACAAAGCCAAAATATCCATAGAAAATGCGACCGTGCAGTGGAGCACAAGGCCGAGCCAGATCGTGCCGTTCTTGTAACTGATCCAGCCAAGAAATATGCCGGCGAAGATCGCGGCAAATGTCTCGGGCATCGGCTTTTGAAAGTGGATCATGCAATACGGTACGGTCATTACCAGTATCGAGTAAAAACCGAGCGACGGTTTCAGACTATGTACCAGAAAGCCGCGGAAGAAAAACTCGAGCCCGAAAAACTGCAGAAAGTAGACCAATTCCCAAACCAGCAGGGTCGAACTCAAGTAAGGATCGCCGTTGTAAACCTTTAAGAACGGATATTTGTTCGAGAAACTCGCTGTCAGCGACATCCAATAAACGATCGGGAGCATGACCGCGATGCAAAAGAAGAGCAGTTTCAGAAACCCCTTTTCGATGCTGAGGGCGATGCCGATCTCACTCAATTTGCGCTTCTGGACAAACTTAACGAACAACGCCGGAATGACAAAGTAGAACAGCATCGAAACGGCGACCCACCAGACCAATCCGTAAAGATTGTTGGCAGTTGGGCGTGCGGCCTCTTCACCGATCGCTGATAAACGCGTATTTGTGAGTATCGCGGCGAGATAGTCGGGGTTCTTGAGGTAGGTGATACACGTCAGTCCGACCGCGGCGTACACCAGAGCAAACAGGGCCTTGCGGTCGAGGCGGGCCAGGTCGTCACGAAGATGTCGGGCGATCTCGAGCATTTGCGACAGCTTACCTGGCCAGGATCTGCAGCCCGCGGCGAAGCAGCTTTTGAACCGAGATCTCGACGCCCTCCTGAGCGGCCTGATTCAGTGCCTTTTCGGCGGCGTTTTTCTGGTAGCCGAGGTTGATCAAGGCCGAGAGAGCGTCTTCGAAAACCGCATCAGACGGCAAACTGGACCGTGAGGACGCGTCCAGCGGCGTTGTGTCGGACATTTCGCCGACCTTGTCGCGGAGTTCGATGACCACGCGTTCGGCGGTTTTGAGGCCGACGCCCGGGATCGATTTCAGGCGGGCCAGATCATTTGAGCGGATCGCGACAATTATTTCATCCGCGCTCATGCCGGAAAGCATCGCAATGCCGGATTTTGGGCCGATGCCCTGAACTGAAATGAGTTTTAAGTACAGATCACGTTCACGCAGCGTTTTGAAACCGAACAACTGGATCGCGTCTTCGCGAACATGTGTGTAGACGCGAAGCTGGACGTCACCGCCGACCTCACCCAATTCGTAGAACGTCGTGAGCGGGATCGATACCTCGTATCCCACTCCGCCGACATCGACGATCACGGTGTTGGCGTGCTTTTCAAGAAGTTTGCCGGACAAATATGCGATCATTGCGGTTTATCGTTAAAACGCTGAGTTTAGAGCAAAATACGCCCGTCGGCAACGCGGTGGCGCCCATTTTCGCGTGTTTCGGATGCAAACGCTTGCGCAGGATTTCACAATTTGTTTTAGTATCTAACATCCGATGAAAGGCGATAAGATATCCGAACTCACGACAAACCGGTTAAGCGTCTATTTGCGTTGTCTAAACGAACTCGACGCCGAGGGCGAGGCTTCGGTCTCGTCCGACGCGATGGCCCGGCGGTTTCATATGAATTCGGCGCAGATCCGCAAAGACCTGGCGAATTTCGGCGAATTCGGGACACGCGGTGTCGGATACAACGTTAAGACGCTGCGCGACCATCTTACGAGTATTCTGGGACTCGATCGCGAGCACCGCGTCGGTATTATCGGAGCCGGCCGGCTCGGTGCCGCCTTGGCGGACTATTATGGTTTTCGCAAGGCGAACTTTACCGTCGCGGCGATATTTGACTCGGACCCGGCGAAGATCGGAACTAAATTGGGCTCAGTGGCCGTTCTTGACGCAAAAGACTTTTCACGGGCCGCCCGAAGTTATATGATCGATGTAGCGGTGATCGCGGTTCCGGCCGAGGCTGCTCAGTCCGCTCTGGACCTGGTTGAAAGGTCAGGGATCAAGGCGGTACTCAATTTCGCCCCGGTTTCGCTGAGGTCGGGCCCGGACGTGAAGGTCAACTCGATCGACCTGACGACTTCGCTCGAGAGCCTGTCGTATTTTCTGGCTTCATCGGAAGATGCACGTTAGCGGTTTTTGTCTGAAACCGATCGGCGGAATCCGACGTATTTCCTAATAGTGATCGACTGTAGTATTGAGGTTTTAACTAAATGAACACCAAGGGATTTATCAAACGCATCCTGCCATTTGTAGGCGCATTCTCACTCGGGCTTTTTATCGCCAGCTTTTTCGTATCGATCGGCCTCCCGCGTATGGGCGGCGGGCATCGCGGAATGAGAGGCGAATACAAGCGCCAGTTCCGAATGGAGATGGAACGCCTTCGCCAGGAGAACTTCGAATTAAAGAATCAGCTTCGCGAGCTGCAGTCGGATCGTTCGGCGACCGGCCCTAGCTCGGACCTGAAGCGTGTTGAAGCGATGCCGCTTATCGATGTGCCGCCTCCGCCGCCGCTGCCGCCAATGCCGCCGGCAGCCCCGCACGCTCACCGATAGCATTGCGTAAATTCGATTCCACAGGTTAACTGACACACAGCTGTTATGTTAATCTGTGGATTCCTTTTTTTATGGACGAATCTCAAGCCCGAAAACTGATCGTCGAGATAGGCAGGCTGTTGTACGAACGCAGCTACGTTGTGTCGTCGGACGGCAATGTCAGTTATCGGCTCGATAATGACACCGTGCTCGCGACCCCGACGATGACCAGCAAGGGGCGAATGACCGAGGATTGTCTGGCCCTCACCGACATGGACGGTAAACCGCTTACCGACAGGCGGGCATCGTCAGAACTGGCGATGCACCTGCTGATCTACAAAATGCGCCCGGACGTCAAGGCCGTGTGCCACGCGCATCCGCCGCATGGGACGGCGTTCGCGGTTGCCGGCCTCGCGATCGACAAGCCGATCCTTTCCGAAGTGATCCTGACGCTTGGCTGCGTGCCGTTGACCGATTATGGTACACCCTCGACGAATGAGTTGACCGAGGCGATGAAGCCGTATGTCGAGCACCATAACGCTCTGTTGATGGCGAACCACGGTGCCGTCGCGTATGGTGCGGACCTTTGGCAGGCTTTTGACCGTCTGGAAACGCTCGAACACACGGCAAAGATCGCGATCCTTGCAAAAACGCTCGGCGGGGCAGTGGATCTGCCGTCGGACGCGATCGAAAAGCTGATCAACATTCGCGAAAAGGCGGGTTACCTCACCAGTTCGGCCAGGTGCCAGGCTTGCGGCTATCTTCATGACAACGGTGTCGTGTGCGGTTCAGGCGGCAATTCGACCACCGAAACGACGGGCGGCGGCATGAAAGTCTCGCTCTCGCGAGAAGAATTGATAGAGCTTTTGAGCCAAGCGGCCAATTTGAGTTAAACTTAACGGAACGTAGCGATCTACAAGTAATTTTCAGGAGCAAAACTAGATGCAAGAAGCATTAGGAATGGTCGAATGTAAGGGCCTCGTGGCGATGATCGAAGCGGCTGACGCAATGGTCAAAGCGGCAAACGTTCAACTCGTCGGATACGAGAAGATCGGGGCCGGATTTGTGACAGCCATCGTCCGCGGCGATGTCGCGGCGGTCAAGGCGGCAACGGACGCAGGTGCCGCGGCGGCACGTCGCGTCGGCGAACTTGTCAGTGTTCATGTCATTCCGCGGCCGCATGCCAGCGTCGACGAAACGCTGCCGATCGTCAAGAAATAGCAGGCCGTGAGCAGTGGAATGTGATCGATCGACGATCACATTCACGATCCATGATCCGCGATCCACGAATAGATGATAATCGCACGCATTTTAGGCACGGTCGTGTCCACCCAAAAGGATGAGCGGCTATTGGGCAAGAAGCTGCTGATCGTAAAGCCCATCAATCTCGACGGGTCTGACCAGAGCGGCTACACCGTCGCGGTCGATACGGTCGGGGCCGGTTACCATGAAAAGGTAATTGTCGTTTCCGGTTCGTCGGCTAGACTTGCCGAGGGCAACAAGGACTGTCCGGTCGATGCAGCCATTATCGGTGTGATCGACGAGATCGATTTCATCGCCGCCGGGAAGTAATTCCTTAACGTTCGCGAAATAGTTCAAATGCAGATCGCCCGCGTCATCGGAACCGTCGTCTCCTCAATAAAAAATCAGGCACTCGAAGGCCGCAAGATGCTGATCGTACAGACGCTCGACGCCGACCTTCGGCCGAAGGGCTCGCCGATGATCGCGCTTGACGCCGTCGGAGCCGGTGAAGGCGAACTTGTGTTTTGGTGCCGAGGAAAGGAAGCTTCGTTTCCGTTCAAACGCGATGAGACCCCGACCGATTGCACGATCGTCGGTATCATCGATTCCGAAGCTCACGTTTTTCAGGGAAAGAGTTAGAAAGATGCTTCTTGCTAGGGTTATAGGCAACGTGGTCGCGACGCAGAAAAATCAGCGTTACGAGGGCTCGCGCGTTATGCTTTGCCGCCAGATCACGCCCGACGGACGGGATATGGACTATACCTGCATCGCTCTCGATTCGGTAAACTCAGGCGAAGGCGACACCGTCATCATTGTGCAGGAGGGCTGGTCGGCCTCGACCGCGTCGACCGGGCGGGCCGGAGCGGCGATCGATTCGGCTATTGTGGGTGTTGTCGATTACGTAGAGCTTTTGCCCGACAAAAAGTAGTTTTTGATATGGAGAACGGCAACATCAACGATCTGGCAGCCAAGATCGCCCAACTGATCGCAACTAAGTCGAGTATGGGCGACCTCGCATCGATCAGATCGTCGCTCGAAAAGATAAACGGCCGGCTCGATAAGCTTGAATCGTCACATTCCGGTGCGGGCATCCCGATATCGCATTCACATAAGCACCCGAGTTTGGAAAAGCTGAAAATGCTCGAGGGGTTGGCTGATAAGGTGTTCGGAAATGAAGCGAACGCCGCGACCTGCGGTTTTGAGCCCGGCAACAAGCCCTGCGATCATTGCTCGATGTGTAACTCAAGAGGTTTCTGACCTCTGGCTGCTTCAGTAAATAAAAAGGACACGAAACAAGTGCGAACTGTTTCGTGTCCTTTTGCCTTATACCGTGATCGGGTTACGGTTTGACGGGTGCCGAGTTCGCCGGAGCCGCAGGGGCGGCCGGAGCGGCGGGTGCAGCCGTTTGAGGCTTTCGCATCGAATTGGCGTCGCCGACGCTCGGAGCGGTCTTGGCCGCCGGATCTGCCTGGAAGAACGGCTCTTCCTTAAACCCGAGCAGGCTGGCCGTCAGCACCGCCGGAAATGAGTTACGGGTAGTGTTGTAGGTCGTAACAGCGTCGTTAAAATCCAACCTGGCGGTATTGATCCGGTTCTCAGTTCCCGAAAGCTCGTCCTGAACCTTCATAAAGGCCTCGTTGGATCTCAGCACCGGATAATTTTCCTGAAGGCTCAGCAGCCTGCCGATCGTTCCGCCAAAACTGTTGTTGGCGTCGATGATCGCCTGTTTTTGTTCGGGCGATTTGTCGCCGCCGGCGGTCGCCGGGGCCGCAGTGGTCGCGTTCAACAAACGCGAACGGGCATCCGCGATCTGGCCGAAGACCTCCTGCTCCTGGATCCCGGCCATTTTAGCCGTTTCGACAAGATTCGGGATGAGGTCAGCACGCCGCTGAAGAGCGCTTTCCACATTGGCCCACTTGCCCTTGACCTGCTGCTGCTTGGCGGTCAGGTCGTTGTAACTACAGCCGCTAAGGCCGAATGCCGCAAAAAGTACGATTGATAATAAGATTGCTTTTTTCATCTTAGATCTCCTGATAGTGATAAATCTGTCAAAAAAACCGCGGTTTGTCACTGTCCGGCGGCATCTACTGCATCAATAACCAACTCGATCTGCTCCATATACTCGCCAAATAGGGCGTTTGCAGATATTTCATCCAATTTTCCGGATGTATTATTTTCACGGATGTTGAATATTTTTTCAAACGGCGTGATATCGACCCCCAAATGTCCGGCGGTCATCGCCACGATCTCATGCTTTGTCGCGGGCGGCTGAACACCCTTTATGATCAGGACCGCTCGAAACAACGCCGCAAAACTAGAAAGGCTCTCCGCCATCAGACTCGTCAACCCCTCGACCGACATCGACGCCGGAATATACTGCCGGCGAAGCTGTATGAGTTTTGACCGAAGCTCGTATTCGGCCTGATGACGTAAAAATTTATCCGAGATCGTGAGGCCTGCAAGCACGTCCGTGCCGAAAAGTACCTTGTGAGCAACGCTCATTTGGTGAAACTCGATCGGAAAAACGTCAGCGGCATTTTGCAGTTCCGAGACTGTGAAATAGACTGGCACGGGGTTGCCCATCCGGCGCCATTCGCGAATGCAGCTGTGAGCGTTGCGAAGGTCAGCCGGCCCGATCTTATTGAGAGCGATCAGAATGTTGTAATCCGACTGACGCGGCACGAAATCGCCCGCCGCCGCCGATCCGTATAGGATCACGGACTCCAGATTGCTGCCGTGCGTCGCTCGCAGGTCGTCAATAAATGCCTGAAAGTGTTGTTTCATCTCTTACCAGTCTCCTCCGGCACCACCACCGCCAAAATCGCCGCCGCCGCCAAATCCGCCCCAGTCGCTGCTGCTCGACGACGATCCCCAGTCACTCGAAGATGACGACGAGGATCCGCCCGAACCGCTCAGAATACTTCCGACGATCCATGGCAACGCACTTGAATCGCCGCCGCCCCCGCTTCCGCCGCCGCCAAAGCCGCCGCCGCCCCATCGACTCCTGTCGCCCTTTGACGGCCCGCCTTTTCCGCGGGTTGCAATGATAAACGCGATGATCACGATCACGATCAACAGGCAGCAGAACAGTGTAAAGATCGACGATCCGCCGCTCCCCGAAATCCCCGCCGGCGTAGGCGTCGGTTTTGCCGCGGGGGCGTTCCCCTTATTGCGTATCGTCTCGATATAGGCGTCGATAGTGTCGGAAATGCCCTTGCCGTAATTGCCCTTTCGAAACTCCGGAACAAGATACTGGCGCTGGAGACTGCCGGCGATGCCGTCAGGAAGTTCGTCCTCGAGGTCCTTGCTGATCTGTGTAAAGTACTTTCGGTCGTCGACCGCGATCAGCAAAAGAGCACTCGGGTTGTCATCCTGCTTCGACCCGATCTTCCAACCGCGTGCCACCGCAAGTGAATAGTCGAAAATCGCCCGATCGCCGGTCGTTTTGACGGTGACCAAGGCGATCTCGACGGACGGAGACGTCGTCTCCTTAAACTGCTTTAGTTTGCTTTCGAGCTGTTGTTTGGTCGCCGCGTCGATCACACCGGCATAATCATTGACAAAACCGGTCGGGGCCGGCAGCGGCGAAGTGTTTTGCGACCACGGGCCCGGCACCTGGCCGAGGGCCGGGACAACCGCGCAAAATATTGCCAAAACCGCCTTCAAAACGACGATCCGTTGAAATGTGGTGAGTCTTCTCATTCGATACGCAGCTATCCCTACGATCATATCAAAATAATACGACTTCCGACCGAGCTAGGTTCGGGGTTTCGAGCGGTTATCAGTTACTTCGACTATCTTGCCGCGGAATACATTTACGACGCGTCGAACGCCGGGATGTGCCGCCGCGTAGGCATTAAGTTCCTCATCGGTCGGGTTGTCGCTCAATTTGGGCAGTTCGGCCGCCGGAATGTCCTCCTCAGGAGCAGGCATCATATCGCCGAGGTCGTATGCCTTGGCCGTTATTGCCCGCCGCGGGACGGCCGCGGGACGCTGCATCTGTGCCATGACCTCTATCTCCTCGCCAAAAAGAGCCTTGACCATGACCTCCTTCGCACCCATCGGCATCAGATCATCACCCGTTAGCGATAGCTTGAACTCGTAGAGGGCATCGAGATTTTTGTCGTCAAAATGCTCCAGCTCCTCCGCGGTCAGCGACGGCAGGCGCACCTGCGACCTTGCGGTGTCCATCGCACGTTTTGGGGCCGACGGCTGAATGGCCGGGGGAATCTCCGGGACGACAAGATCATCAAACGGCGGATCGAATGGCGGTTCTTCAAAAATGTCGCCGTCAGGAGGGAATTCGGGTTCCAGGCTGCCGGCAATGATGATCTCCGGGGCGGGTTCCGCTGAGATTTCCGGAAGCGATTCGGTCGGAGTTTCGCGGATCGCCGGTACGGCGGGCGGTGTGTCCGCCACTTTCGGAGCGGCACTCGCGGCTATTTCAAGAGTTTTTTTTTCTGCGAGGGCGGCGGCCGGTGTGTCGGGGCCGGTGTTCGGCCGCGGGTCGCCGCCAGAGATCGCCTCGAGTCTCTTCAACAGCTCTTCGATCGGTGCAACGCGACGCAGTTCGATCAACTTTATAAGCCCGATCTCGACAACGTAGCGGGAATGTGTAGCTTCTTTGAGCTTGGCCTCGGTCTCCGCCAGCGAGTTGAATGCGCGTAAAAGGTCAGATTCGGTCGAACCGCCGCTCAGTTCCTTCATCATCTCGGAACTGATCACCGCGGTCTCGAAAAACTTCGGATCGTCACCCGCGACCTTAAAGACCAGCATATCGCGATAAAGCCCGAGCAGATCGCGGCAAAAATTGCGGAGGTCGTGTCCGCGTCCGACCAGGTCGTCGACGACTGACAATATCTCACGCGAATCACGCGAATTTACCGCTCCGACCACTCGGGTCAGGATCTCGACGCCGGCAAATCCCAGCGAACTGGTAACATCGGCGGCCGTGATCGATTCGCCCGAAAAACTGATGACCTGGTCAAAATTTGACTGGGCGTCGCGCATCGAGCCCTCACCGGACCGCGCGATCTCGCGAAGGGCATCCTCGGTAATGTCGATCTTTTCGGCATCGGCGATCAATTTCAGCCGGTCATAGATCTTCTGAAGCGGGATCGTCCTAAACTGAAACTCCTGGCACCTGGACAAGATCGTGTCCGGAACCTTGTGCAATTCGGTCGTCGCCATGACAAAGACGACCCTTTCCGGCGGTTCCTCAAGCGTTTTGAGCAGCGCGTTGAACGCCGGTTTGGATAACTGGTGCACCTCGTCGATGATAAAGACCTTGTATCGGTCGCGTGCCGGGTTGAAGTTGATACTTTCGATGATCGTCTCGCGGACGTCGTCGATGCCGGTGTGCGAGGCGGCGTCGATCTCGAGTACGTCGATCGAGCGGCTTTCGGATATTTCGAGGCACGACGGGCACATCGCGTCGATCGTTCCGGAGCAGGGCGTGAGGTTTGGCCCTTCGGTCTTATGGCAATTGAGCGACTTGGCGAGCAAACGGGCGGTAGTGGTCTTGCCGACGCCGCGTGCTCCCGAGAAAAGGTATGCGTGATGCAAACGGTCGTGTTCGATCGCATTGCGCAGCGTGTGCGTAATGATCTCCTGACCGGTGACCTCTTCGAATGTTTGCGGCCGCCATTTACGGGCGATTACCTGATAAGACATTTATGTGAATTGTAGTTCGGATGCCGGAAATAGTAAATCAAACCATTTCGGAACCCGTGGGACGCAGTGCGATGAACCGATCTAGCGGCCGGACTGCATTTTCTTTGCGACTTTTTGGACCTCGTCGAGTACCCGCAGAAGATTGCCGCTCCAGAGCTTTTCGATCTGTTTTTTGGTATAGCCGCGCCGCACGAGTTCGAGCGTGACGTTAAACGTCTCGCCGGCATCATCCCATCCCTCGACGCCGCCGCCGCCGTCAAAGTCCGAACTGATCCCGACGTGGTCGATCCCGATCTTTTTGACAAGATAATCGATGTGATCGACAAAATCCTTTACATTGACGTCCGGAGCGATGTCCTTCAGACGTTCCTTGATGATCGGATTCGTCTTTGCACGAAAGGCGGCGATCCGCGTCATATACGCGTTGCGTTCGGCTTCGGGCATCTTCATGACGTCAGCACGCGGAATGATCGTAAAATTTTCCTTTTCGGCGAGTTCTTTTGATATCTCAGCGGTCTTGGCTGCACGTAATTCGCTCTTTTCTTTGCTCACGTAGCTCCTAAACGCCACTGCCTGGACGACGCCGCCGTTGAGTTTGATGAGTTCCAGTTCCTCGTCTGACAAGTTTCGGCTGTGGTCGCAAAGTGCTCTCGCGCCGGAGTGTGAGGCGATTACGGGGGCCTTGGTCAACTGCAATGCCTGAATATTGGCGAGTTTTGACGGATGGGAAAGGTCTACCATTATTCCCCATTTATTCATCTCGAAGATCGCCTTTTTTCCTAGGTCGCTGAGGCCGTTGTAAAGCCATTTATTATCGCGTTCACCGGTGTTTGAGTCGGCAAGCTGGCTATGTCCGTTGTGCGCCAGCGACATGTAGCGGGCTCCGCGTTCGGCAAATTTGCGGATGTTGCTGAGATCGGTCCCGATCGGATAACCGTTTTCGACGCCGATCATCGCGACCTTCTTTCCGGCCCTGTTGATCCGCCTGACGTCCTTTGATGTCAGAGCGAGCTCGATCTGCCCGGGAGCGATCTTTTCGGTAAGGCGGTGAATAGCGTCAAACTTATCAATGGCGTTCTCAAAAGCCTTTTTATACCCTTCCTCGGTAAGGTCGCCCTGCCCCGTGTAAACGATCATCCACGAGACATCGAGCCCGCCGCGGATCATTTTCGGCAAATTGACCTGATTTGGCAGATCCTGTGTGTAATTGACCTTGTCAGTGAAATTACGAGTGTCGATGTCGTTATGAGTATCGAGCGTTATCACCTCGGCATGGATCTTTTTTGCCTTGGCGATCAATGCGTCGTCGCCGCCCGCAGATTGGGCAAAGGTCCCGATGCCGGACACCGAAAACATGATAATGGCCGTGAGCAAACAGCTTGCGGTACGTTTCATATATTTTCACCAAACCAACCGAGCGATATGTATTTATATCATTTCAACGAACTAAAACAGAAAAGCGAAAGAGGCGAAAAGGGAATCCCAGTTGGGACCGCATTTTCGCCTCTTAAGGTTCGTTCGACGCGGCCGCCGCGGCGGCCCGAACTAACTGGATCTGATGGTCTCAGACTTTACCGCAACACAAGCTGAAATCGCTACCGTTGCTCGATTCCTCGCCTAGCGGAGTTCACAACTCAAACCTTGTGCGGAGCCTGAGACCATCTACAAGGATAATGGATTAGGGCGAAAGGATAAAGTCTGAAAGGCGAATTTTGCCATGCGGCACCTCAAGGGATCGCCTGCCGGCCGGCTAACTTGGGTGATCGTGATCCCGTCCGTTCGATCGTGACGGCACGAAAAAAGGCGAAAGGAAACCAAGAAAGCCAGTAACCCGTACCTATCTCTTTTTTCCAAACGCCTTTTTTCTTAACGCGGTGGCGGAAAGGGTGGGATTCGAACCCACGGAACCCTTTTGAGGTTCACTACATTTCCAATGTAGCCAATTCAACCGCTCTTGCACCTTTCCGCACTAAATAAATTTTCAAACGGTGTCGTCGTTGCCGGCCGGCACACGGATCATTCGGACGAACCTTCAATGATGACCGTTTCTTCGATGACGACTACGTCCGCGGCATCGTCATCACCTAACCAACTGTACACAAATCCGGCCAAAAGTGCACCTAGAATCGGAGCAAGCCAGAACAGCCAGAGTTCGCTAAACGCCCATCCCTGAACGAATACCGCGGGGCCCGTGCTGCGTGCAGGGTTGACCGAGGTGTTGGTGACCGGGATCGAGATGAGATGGATCAATGTCAGTGCCAGACCGATCGCGATCGGGGCAAAGCCTTTCGGTGCACGCTTGTGTGTCGATCCGAGAATGACGACCAGGAAGAAGAACGTCATTACCACCTCGGCGACAAAGCAGGCGAGGATCTCGTATTTGCCCGGTGAATGTTCACCGAAACCGTTTGCCGCAAATCCGCCCGCCAAGCCAAATCCGGCCTTGCCGCTGGCGATTATGTAAAGGATGCCGGCACCGGCGATACCGCCCAGGACCTGAGCTACGATGTAGGGAAGGACATCCTTGGCATCGAAACGCTTACCGGCCCAGAGGCCGATCGAGACCGCAGGATTGAAATGGCCGCCGGAAATATGCCCTAAGGCGTAAGCTCCGGTCAGCACCGTAAGTCCGAACGCAAGCGAAACGCCCGCAAAACCGATACCCAAATTAGGAAAAGCAGCCGCGAGGACCGCACTGCCGCAACCGCCCAGGACGAGCCAAAGCGTGCCTAAAAACTCTGCTGTCAATCTTTTGGTCAATGGCATAACTTGAAATCCTCCGATGAATTAATGATCGCTTTATGAGGTTAGATATAGCCGTCGTTTGTTAACCAATGAGTGCTGTTACGATTCAAAAGGACTGAAAAGTAATGGCGGAGAGGGTGGGATTCGAACCCACGGTACCCGTTAAGGCACAGCAATTTTCGAGACTGCCCGATTCAACCACTCTCGCACCTCTCCGCGAATTTTCAATGATAAGGGTTTGGACTCAA
The DNA here is from genome assembly GCA_964592865.1 of uncultured Chloracidobacterium sp. Taxonomy (GTDB): domain Bacteria; phylum Acidobacteriota; class Blastocatellia; order Pyrinomonadales; family Pyrinomonadaceae; genus OLB17. Next base: position 32,781 of record CAZQGN010000005.1, read on the forward strand.
AAATATCAAGTTCGCTTACTGTTTTCGTCGCAATTGAAAGAAGGACCGCAGTAATTCCCGGCATTCTTCGGCCATTACGCCGGCCACGTATTCGATCCGGTGGTTGAGTTCGCTGCCCTTGCCGATACCGAAATGGGTGTCGACCGCGCCAAATCTAATATCATGCGCCCCAAATACGACCCGGCCGACACGGGCGGTCACGAGGGCCCCGGCGCACATGGCGCACGGCTCGAGCGTCGAATAAACGGTTGCACCGCCTAGCCGGTAATTGTCGATCTTTGACGCGGCGGAGCGTATAGCGACGATCTCGGCGTGAGCCGTCGGATCATTGTCGGTTATTGTGCGGTTATAGCCAGTCGCAATCAGGTCGCCATGTTCGTCGACGATGCAGGCTCCGATCGGCACCTCGCCCGCCTTTTGAGCGTCGCGTGCGGCATCGAGTGCGACTCTCATCCATTTTTCGTCGGTCGTATCGGGCACGGCGATATTCTAACGCAACCTCGGCCAAATGAACGAACCGGCGGCGTCCGGCGGTTATTTCTTGCATCCGGCAGGCGAAAGTGTTAAACCATTAGTTGCAGGGAAATGACCGCTCGCCCCAAAATGTTCATTCCATTCGGCTTATGAGTGATGAGGTCCGGCTCGGAACGCAGACCACTGACGACGACATACATACCACCAGCATACCCGAGTCATTTCGGGCGTTTGCTGATGAGGTGCGTCGGCGCAATCAAAAGCCAAAAACGACACCGATAACCATCGCGCAGAAACTGCAGCCGGCCGAATTCAACACGGCGATGGTCCACTTTTATCGCGGCGAGATCCAGCGGTCAAACATCTGGCGCAACCGCCTCGATGCGACGACCAACTGGGCCGTGATCACCGCCGGTGCGACGCTTTCGTTTGTTTTCAGTTCGCCGCAGAATCCGCACTTTGCGATCCCGATCAATACGATTCTGGTATCGATATTTCTCTTTATGGAGGCCCGGCGATACCGCTACTACGAGCTATGGGCCAATCGGGTGCGCGTTTTGGAGACCGGATATTTTGCCCCGATGCTGTCGTCGCGGACGATCCCGCCGGATAAGGAGTGGGCTGAACACATTTCCGCGGACCTTGTATCACCGCACTTTACGATCAGCGAGTGGGAAGCGGTCGGCCGACGATTGCGAGCCAACTATCTTTGGATATTCATATTGCTGGGTCTCTGCTGGATGTTGAAGGTTTACATTCACCCCGGGCCGCCGGCGACTATGTCTGAGTTTGTCGCAAGGGCGTCAGTCGGGCTCGCGCCCGGATGGATGGTGATGACCTTTGTGCTGATGTTCAATTTCATCGTTATTTTTGTGGCATTCAGCACGCTTAAGCTTCGAGATTCGTCAAGCGAGGTCCTGCCACTGGAAGATTTCGAATGGCATCCGCTAAAGCAGGTTTCCGATTGGGCTGAAAGCAATCTGAAACGCCGCAACACGATCCGACGATCAAAGAAGGCCCGCCAGCGTATGCGGAGCGTTCATAAGACCGAAAGTTAGTAATTTTATTGGAGAATAACCATTATTTATGTCAAACCCTTTAGGAGAGCGCGGTAAAGCTCACGAATCAGAGTATTTTCACCGCAAGGAACAGGAACTGATCGCCAAAATGAAGGCAAAGCTCGAGGATGAGAGCGCCCGGAACCTGGCGATCAAATGTCCTAAATGTGACGGAACACTGGTCGAATCGGATTTTGAGAATATCAAGATCGACGTTTGCGATAAGTGCTCGGGCGTGTGGTTGGACGCAGGCGAACTTACGCAGGTCGTTAATCAGGAAGAGAAGGACGGCGGTTGGTTCGGCAAACTTTTCAGCTAATTCCGGCGGAGGAGAAAAAAATGAGGGTAAAACTCTCACTGACTTTTGCTTTAGGCTTGGCGCTCCTGTTCGGAGCGCCAAGCGTTTTTGTTTTTCCGGTATCGGCACAGACGGCGCCGGCGGTCCGGTCGAACAAGGTCGAGGAGCGTCAGCTTAAAAGTAAGCTGATGGCCCGCGACATGCCGTACCGTGTGATACTGCCGGCAAACTACACTTCGAAAAAGAGCGAGAGATTTCCGGTCATCTATTTGCTTCACGGCCTGACCGGAAATTTCCGCAATTGGGTCGACAAGACCGATGTCGAGCAGTTTGCGGCTGATTATGATTTCGTCATCGTCACCGCCGACGGCAACAACGGTTGGTACACCGATAGCGTTACCGCGCCGAACGACAAGTTTGAAAGCTACATCGTCAAAGAACTGATCCCGGAGATCGAAAGGGAATTTCGCGTTATAGCCGACCGCGGCCACCGCATTATGGCGGGCCTGTCGATGGGCGGTTACGGGTCGATAAAATTCGGCCTCAAATATCCGGAAATGTTCTCGCTGGTCGGCAGTTTCAGCGGGGCACTCGGGGCAGCATCATTTACGGAAAAGAACGCCGGGCCAAATATCGGCAAAGGCATCGACCTGATCTACGGTCCGGAGGGAAGCGAGTCGCGGGCCGCAAACGACATTTTCAAGCTGATCCGTGAGGCCTCGCCTGAAAGGATCAAGGCGATGCCGTTCATCTATCAATCGTGCGGGACTGAGGATTTCCTGATCGGCAATAACCGCGATTTTCTGGAGCTGATGAATGAAAAGAAGGTCGCTCACGAATATCGCGAACATCCGGGCGTCCATGACTGGGTATTTTGGAACGACCAGGTCCGCGAATTTTTGTCGGTTGCAGCAAGGCGAACGAAAAGATAGTTGCCGATGAGATTTAGCTTCGTCATTTTGACTTGGAATCGTAGGGCGTTTCTCGAACGCTGTATTTCGTCGTTGGTCTCAAGCATTGGAGACTTTTGCGATGCCGAGATCATCGTGATGGACAACGGCTCGACGGATGGCACCTCGGATTTTCTCGAACAGTTCCAAAACGACAAGAGGTTCAAGGTGGTCAGGCTCAAGAAGAACTTTGGGCTCAACTCCTATAAGAGACTGTTGAAATTGGCGACCGGCGAATACATAGTGGTGGTCGATGACGACGTGCTCTCTTTCCCGGATGACATCAAGGGTGTTTTCAGCGGCTTTATGACCGATTTTCCTGACTTCGGGTATCTTGCACTTGACGTGATCCAGAACGAGCACACAAACGGAGCCAAACCCGGGCCCGAATTTTACACCGACATTGATCGCGGGGACAAGACGGTATTGTTGGGGCCGACAGGCGGTTGGTGTACTTGCCTCAGGCGTCGCGATTATAACAAGATAAAATACCTGTTTAACCTCAAGCGGATGGACATGAAGCAGTCTGAGGACGGATTGCTTTCGGGCCTGATCGGTAAATGGCTGGGACTCAAGAGTGGCATAATTAAGGGGCAATGTTGTTTTCACGCCACCGGGCCATATTACTCAAAGGAGAACGGATACCTCGACCGGGATATTGAGAAGTACCGATCGGCAGGGCTTAGTTCTTTTGTTGACACATACACGAAGTTCAAATAAATGCTCAATTTTGCAATCGAAACAGCTCGTCAGGCCGGGCAACTGCTGCTCGAAAAGTTTGACCGCGGTATCGCGGTCCATAAGAAAGGCGACATAAATCTCGTTACCGAGGCGGATCTGGCGAGCGAAGCCCTGATCATCGAACGCATCAAATCATACCAGCCGAGGCATTCGATACTTGCCGAAGAGTCCGGGAATGCAGTGGTGATCGGCGGTGAAAATACATGGAAATGGATCATCGACCCGCTCGACGGCACGACGAACTTTGCCCACGGTTATCCTTGTTTTTGCGTAACGCTGGCACTCGAGCATGACGGCGAGATCGTGGTCGGGGTGACCTTTGACCCGACGCGAAACGAGTTGTTCGCCGCCGAAAGGGGCTGCGGTGCGTCGTTGAACGGCAAACCTATCCGTGTCTCAAATTGCGAGGATCTGGGCGACGCTCTCATCGTTACGGGTTTTCCGTATGACATCAAGCACCGGGAAAATTTCGCCGGTCATTTGACCGAGATGCTCCTTTCATCCAGAGGCGTGCGTCGCGACGGTTCGGCCGCGATCGATATGGCGTATGTTGCATGCGGCAGATTCGACGGTTTTTGGGAAGAGGGGTTGAACCCGTGGGACGTTGCGGCCGGCGTCCTGCTGATCGAGGAAGCCGGCGGACAACTGAGCTACTATGACGGCCGTCCGTTCAGCATTTACACGCCGCCCATCTGCGCGAGTAACGGCCTTCTGCATTCGCAGATGCTCAAGATACTTTCCTGAGGCACTAAGGCTTAAGGCACATACGCGGCCGGCACCGGCCGGTCATTTGCCGCTCCAAAGACAACCGACGTAAATCCGGCGTTCGAACGCAACAGGTACCATGTCGTATTGGATGGCCTGAAGATCGCGACGTCTGCCTTGGCGTCGCCGTCATAATCACCGACGACCGGCAAATCGCCCGGCACGCCCCACGACAACCCGTAATAGTTAAAAGTACCGGACGTCAGGATGTAGAAATCCGGCAGGTTAGAGTCCGCAGTCGCACGAAATACCGCGACGTCAGTTTTGCCGTCGCCGTCGTAATCGGCCGCGATCGGCTTGTCGCCGGCGGTTCCGAAGGGGAATGCCACATAAGAGCTATTCGAGCTCTGGTAAAAGTGCCAGGTCCCGTCGGACGGGCGAAAAACGCACAGGTCGCCGATGCCGTCACCGTCATAATCGACCATCTGCGGAATATCGCCATTGGCTCCGAATTGCTGAGCGAAAAACTGACTGCCGATACTTCGCAGTTGATACCAGACGCCGTTCGACGGCCTGAATACCGCGAGGTCAGCCCTTCCGTCGCCGTCAAAGTCGTTTGGCATAGGTAGATCACCCGCAGCCCCGAATTGTACGGTCGTGCCGGTCGAGGTGGCGGAATCGAACACGTACCACGTCCCGTTCGACGGCCGAAAGACCGCGAGATCGGTCTTGTTGTCGCCGTCATAGTCCGCCGGGGCGATATTGTCGGTGCCGAAGCCCCAAAGCTGAGACGACGCAGAGTTGCTGCCGCTGTACTGGATGTTCCAGTTGTTGGCCGAGGGCCTGAAAGCGGAGATATCGGTCTTGCCGTCAGCGTCAAAATCAAATTGGGCGCGAGGCACGCGTTTTATCGTCACGTCATTGCCGTCGCCGCCCGTATAGCTGATGCGGAACGCTGTATTGAGGGCTCCGGCAAATATCGAACCCTCAGGCAAACTGACAAACGTCCCCACGACCGGATCCGAGCCATCGTTGTTGATGATCTTATATTCATCGCCCATGACCGGGATGTAGCCGTTCCATGGCAAGGGTGCGAGTCGGGCGTTGGCAAGATTGACCGTGCCGGTGACGTTGAGTTGATCATGGCCGTTCGCCCCGGGAGCGGGGCCGGCGATCTTGCAAAGGTAAGTGCCGTTCGACGTAAACGTGACGCCGTTTGAAAGATTGAGAATGCCCGTCGGCGAGGTCAGTGTCCCGGCGCTGATGACACCCTGGGTGACCGTGGTCGCTCCGACCGTACCTGTTCCGCCAAATCCGCTCAACGCGAGGCCTCCGCCGGTAGTTGTCGGGTTGTTGACGGTCACCACGCTCGACGGAATTGACGCGTCAACGACAAAGATGCCGTTGTTGAGCGTGATCGGGCCGCTGAATCCTGACGCTGCGATGATCGCAATGGCCCCGCTGCCGTTCTTGGTCACCGTTCCCGAGCCCGAGATCAATCCGAAACCAACGATCCCGGCTCCGTCAACGGTCAACGGAAAGCTGCCGATCGATATGATGGCAACGGTAGCGGTGCCGCCCGTCGCCGCCGAAAAGGTCTGCGGCCCGTTGAGCGATATCGCCAGGTTAAATGTAGCGGTACCGGCATTGACTGTCAGTCCGTTTACGAGCCTGATCGGGTTGCCGCCGAACGTGTATGCCCCGCCCTCGACCGTGATCGAATTAAAACTGGTTAGCAGAAAGAAATTATTATTGTTCGTCTGCTGCAGAGCGGCGGCCGGGAAAATGAGGTCGTCACCCGCAACCGGAGCGACGTCCGTGGACCAGTTCGCGGCGGTATTCCAATTGGCATCGCCTCCGCCGCCGTCCCAGGTCTTGGTGGCCGAAAAGGCCGATGCGGCGGTTGATAATATCAAAGTGATCAGAAAAAGGTATCGCATATATCGCTCCACGGGACGACCGGCTTTCGTCAAATACCAGCGAATTTATCACATACGCTGAAATGACGCCAACCTTCGAGCCTCCAAATTCGGTTCGACTCATTTACCGTAGAAAGGTCGTGTGATAACCTTTGAAATTGGTTCAGAGCAAATATTTATGTCATGGTTTCGCCGGGACAAACCGAAGATCGAAGATCTCGAGATCGACGAGGAACGAACAGTCAAAACTGAAGGCATATTTGTAAAATGCCCGGAATGTGACAGCGCGTTATATAAACGCGAATTAAAGGAATCGCACGAGGTTTGTACTCACTGCGGTTATCATTTTCGCTATTCGGCCGAAGGCCGCCTGCGCGACCTTTATGACGACGCCAGATACGAGAAACTGGACGAGGAAGTGACATCCGGCGATCCGCTCGGGTTTTTTGATTCCAAACCTTACACTGACCGGATCGATCAGGCAATAGCGTCGTCCGGCCTGCCGGAGGCGATAATTTCGGCCAAGGGCTTGGCGGGCGGACATTTGGTTTACGCCGGTGCGATGGATATGTCGTTCATCGGCGGTTCGATGGGCTCCGCGGTCGGTGAAAAGATCACGCGGCTTGTCGAATACGCCGTTCGCGATCGCGGTGCCGTGGTCATATTTTCAGCCTCCGGCGGTGCTCGAATGCAGGAAGGCACGCTCAGCCTGATGCAGATGGGCAAGATCTCGGCGGCGCTTGCGAGACTGCACGAAGAACGTCTTCCGTTCATCTCGGTACTCACCGACCCGACGACAGGCGGCGTGACAGCGAGTTTTGCGATGCTCGGCGACGTCATCCTCGCCGAGCCGAAAGCGCTTATCGGCTTTGCCGGCCCGCGCGTCATCGAACAAACGATTCGGCAGAAACTCCCCAAGGGCTTTCAGCGGAGCGAGTTTCTGCTCGAACACGGAATGATCGACATCGTCGTCGATCGCCGCGAAATGAAAGATACGATCGTAAGAATGCTCGATTTTATGATGAATCCGGCCGTAACCGGTTGATTATGATCACTGACGTACTCGCTGAGATCTTCGAACGCGACCTGCTCAAGCTTCGGGCCGAGGTCGAAAGTTACCCGCACGAAAGCGACCTCTGGAAACTGAGCGGTGCGATCCCAAATTCCGCCGGCAATCTGACACTGCATCTCGTCGGCAATTTAAAACATTTTATCGGAGCGACCCTCGGCGGTATCGAATATGTTCGGGACCGCGACCTCGAGTTTTCCGATGAGGACGTGCCTCGCGATCAGCTTGTCGCCGCGATCGACGAAACGCGGTCTGCTGTCAGCGAGACAATGGCCAAATTGACCCCGGCCGAGCTTGCCGCCGAATATCCTATTAACGTCTTTGGCCACTCGATGACGACCGAGTTTTTTATCGTCCACCTTGCGACGCATCTTGACTATCACCTCGGTCAGATCAACTACCATCGACGGCTTTTGACCAAATAGTTCCCCGTGAATTTCCGCGAGTCAGAATCTTATCTGCTCTCACTCGGCAACGAGGTCGCCGCGATGAAACTCGGCCTCGAGAATATCCGGACGCTTCTTAACGCGCTCGGCGATCCGCAAAACAGCTATCTTAAGGTCCAAGTTGCCGGTACCAACGGCAAAGGCTCGGTTTGTGCGTTCCTCGGTTCGATCTGCCGCGAGGCCGGCATTAGCACCGGCATTTTTACGTCGCCGCACCTCATATCGGTCACCGAGCGCATTCAGATAAACGGCCGGGACATCACCGAGGACGAATTTGCCAATTACGCCGGGAAAGTGCGAAAGGCCGCTGAAAGGCTGCTCGCCGAGGGCAAAATAGAATATCGCCCGACATTTTTCGAGCAGATCACGGCGATCGCTTTGACCGCATTTGCCGAAGCGGGAATCCGACTCGCGATACTCGAGACCGGGCTGGGCGGCCGGCTCGACGCGACCACAGCCGCCCGAGCTGAGATCGCGGCGATCACACAGATCGATTTTGACCACCAGGAATATCTCGGACAAACGCTCACGGAGATCGCGTCGGAAAAGGCGGCGATCATTCATGACGGTTCAGCGGTCGTCGTCGGCGGCCAAAATCACGAAGCCGGAACACTCATCCGCAAACGGCTCGCACAACTCGGGATCGAGGCTCGTCTGGGCGACGACGTTTCGGTCGAGGCCGACGGATCCGGCATCCGATTTAAAACTGCATTCGAGATGTATCAGGCCGGGAGGCTTGGCCTTGCCGGCAGACATCAGCTCGAAAACGCAAAGGTAGCGATACTTCTTGCGGAAACCCTGCAGCGTTATTTTGCGATCTCAAGGTCAAATATTGCGGCGGGACTCGAAAATGCCCGCCACCCCGGCAGGCTCGAGCGGCAGGGGCGGTTTCTATTTGACGGTGCCCATAATCCGGCCGGTGCCGCGGCATTACGGGCATATCTTGACGAAGAGATCAGATCGCCGTTGACGATCGTCTTCGCCGCGATGCGCGAAAAGGATATTGCGGCGGTGGCCGACCGCTTGTTTCCGAAAGCGTCGGCGCTTATCCTGACCCGCCCGGACAATTCGCGGGCGATGCCCACCGGCGAGCTAGCCGCGTTTGCAGCCGGGCATTGTGATCAGGGGAGCGTGTATCTGACCGACCGCGTCCGCGATGCTATCAATATTGCCCGCGAGGTAACGCCGGGCGACGGTACGATACTCATTACAGGGTCACTCTACCTTGTTGGAGAAGCAAGGAAAATATTGAATAATTAGGTTATGTATAAATTAGTTTTGATCCGTCACGGTGAGAGTCAGTGGAATAAGGAAAACCGCTTTACGGGCTGGAAGGACGTTGACCTTTCCGCAAAGGGCATCGAGGAGGCCCATGCCGCCGGCAAATTGCTGAAAGCTGAGGGTTTTGAGTTTGACGAGGCCTACACATCTGTCCTGAAACGGGCGATCCGTACGCTCTGGATAGTCCTGGATGAAATGGATCTGATGTGGATCCCCGAGACCAAATCCTGGCTTCTCAACGAGCGGCATTACGGCGCGCTGCAGGGACTGAACAAGGCCGAGACTGCGGCCGAGTACGGCGAAGAGCAGGTACTGATCTGGCGACGCAGTTTTGACATTCCGCCGCATCCGCTCGAACCGACCGACGACCGCTATCTTGGCGGGGAATTGCGTTATCGCTCGATCGATGCTGCCCATTTTCCAAAGGCCGAGTGCCTCAAGGACACGGTTGCCCGCGTCGTGCCATATTTTCAGTCCGAGATCATGCCCAAGATCAAGGCTGGCAAACGCCTGATCGTTGCGGCTCACGGCAACAGCCTGCGTGCTCTGGTCAAATATCTCGATAATATCGCCGACGCCGATATCGTTAATTTGAATATTCCGACGGGCGTGCCGCTTGTATATGAACTTGACGCCGATCTAAAGCCTATCAAGAGTTACTATCTCGGCGACGCTGACGCGGTCAAGGCCGCCCAGGACGCCGTCGCGAATCAGGGTAAGGCGAAATAGGCCATTTGCGACAACGGCTGCGGACGACCTGGAGAATGCAGGCCGGGAACCGGAGGCAATATTATGCTCAAACGAACGCTGCTGTTAATTTCACTGATATTCCTTTTCACTGCCGCGGCCACCGCTCAACAGTTTTCGATCAAGACGGATTACGGGTTCCTGTTCGTGCAGAATGACCCGGTTCGGTCTTTCACGATCGAAATCAGGGGGAAAAGTGTCAAGGCCGAGACCGCCAGCGAGAATCCTGCATTTACCATCGACGGGGTCCTTGTTCAGATAGTTTTTGCGGATACCAAGGATTTCGGGACACCGGTCAAAGGGCTGTCCGATGAAAAGATCCTCGATATTCACCGAAAATGGGAAACGGATTATCTTTCAGGCCCGTTCGAAGCTCAGCTAAAGGTAACATCGGAATTCAAGACGGTCGCGGGGCGGAGCACCAACATTTGGAGCTTTACCCGGCCGAAATATAATGAGGAATTTGACCGCGATTGCTTTATCACCGCGGTCGTCGGATCGCACGTGATGGGCCTGAGTTCGCCGGTCACCAAAGGCGAAAAACTCGATCGGTACACAAACCTGCTGACCGAGATCGTTTCGACGATGCGCTTGAGCGACAAACCCTTCGATATTGACGAACTCGCCTCGAAATTCAGAGCCAAACGGCAGGTCGGCTGAGGCGGCCAAAATGAGGTAGTTTATGAAAGATCTATTTAGGACATTGGTCATCGCGGCGTTTGTCGCCGTGGCCGTTTCTACGACCGCTGCCCAGCGAACCGGCAATGTGTCGGACGGAGAGATCGCCGGCGGGCTCAAAGAGGCTCTTTCGAAGGGCGTTTCGACCGCCATCAAATCGCTCGGTAAGGAGAATGGATTTCTCGGCAACGTCCGCGTCCGCATCCCGCTGCCTAAATCGCTTCAGAAGGTCGAAAAGGTCGTGCGGGTCGCTGGCCAGGGCAAGGCGGTCGACGAATTTGTCGCCTCGATGAATCACGCCGCCGAAAAGGCTGTGCCCGTCGCGGTGGACGTTTTTGTCGATGCGATCAAGAAGATGACCTTTGACGATGCTCGACAAATTCTCTTCACCGGCAAGGACGATTCGGCAACACAGTTCTTTCGAAAGAATAGTGAGGAGACTCTGCGCGAGAAATTTCGCCCGATCGTCGAAGAATTTACCGAAAAGACCGGCGTAACACAAAAATATAAGGCGATGATCGGCAAGGCCGGTTTCGCGGCTCAGTTCCTTGGGAAAGACGCCACCGATCTCGACGGCTACGTTACCCAAAAGGCGCTCGACGGCCTGTTCCTGCTGATCGCCGACGAGGAAAAAAAGATCCGAAAAGATCCACTCGGCCGGACGACGAGCCTGCTCAGGAAAGTATTCGGGATACTTCGGTAACGACCAACGATGATCTTGCAAAAAGTCATTTTCATACTGTTGGTCCTGATCTGTCTGTCGCCGTACGGTTCGCCGCCGCTGGCGTTGACGTTGGGGTTGGCGATCGCGTTGACGATCGGGAATCCGTTTCCTGAACTTGGCGGCAAACCGACCAAGTATCTGCTGCAGGTGTCGGTCGTGCTGCTCGGGTTCGGTATGAATCTCGGGGCGGTCGTCAAGGCCGGCAAAGACGGCATTCTGTTTACTATCGCAACGATATTCGGCACGCTGATGCTCGGCGCGTTTGTCGGAAAGCTCCTGAATGTGCGTGCCAAAACCTCGACGCTGATCTCAAGCGGTACCGCTATCTGCGGCGGCAGTGCGATCGCCGCGGTCGCCCCCGCGATCGATGCCGACAAGGACGAGATGTCGGTTTCGCTCGGGATAGTTTTCGTGCTCAATTCGGTGGCGCTGTTTCTGTTTCCGCTGATCGGCCACGCACTGAACCTCTCGCAAAACCAGTTCGGAGTCTGGTCGGCAATCGCTATTCACGACACAAGTTCGGTCGTCGGGGCGTCGAGCGTTTACGGCCCGGAATCCCTCGCCATCGCAACGACGGTCAAACTCGCCCGTGCACTCTGGATCGCACCCGTCGCACTGATCTTCGCCTATCTCTATCGCGACAAAGATTCGACCGCAAAGACAAAGGTCGCCATCCCGTGGTTCATATTTCTTTTTCTCGGTGCGACCGTCGTTCGCAGCTATGCTCCGGTGACGGTCATGATACCGAGTGTTTTCGACGCTCTGGTCAATCTGGCAAAGGCTGGAATGACGATTACGCTTTTCCTCATCGGGGCGAGCCTGACGCGGGCGACGATCAAGTCGGTCGGCGTCCGTCCGCTTTTACAGGGAGTTACGCTCTGGATCGTCATCTCGCTTGTCGCACTTTTCGCGGTGCTTCGCGTTTTGTAGTCAGGATTTGCTAAAATACTCGTTTCGGCCGGACTCAGAATTCTGTTCTGTTATGAGTATCAAGCAGATAACCGTGCGCGGAGCGCGCCAGCATAATCTCAAGAACATCGACGTAGATATCCCGCGTGACAAATTTGTCGTGATCACGGGACTCTCGGGATCGGGCAAATCGTCGCTTGCCTTCGATACGATCTACGCCGAGGGCCAGCGCCGTTACGTCGAATCGCTTTCTGCATATGCCCGGCAATTCCTCGATCAACTCGAAAAACCCGACGTTGACAGCGTCGAGGGGCTGAGCCCCGCGATCTCGATCGAGCAAAAGACCGTTTCGCGATCGCCGCGTTCGACCGTCGGTACGGTCACCGAGATATACGATTTTCTGCGATTGCTGTTTTCGTCGGTCGGACAACCGCATTGTCACCAGTGCGACGCTCCGATCACACGGCAATCGGTCGATCAGATAATTTATGGCGTTTCCGACCTGCCTGTGGGCGAGCGCGTAATGATCCTCGCCCCGATCGTTCGAGGGCGAAAAGGCGAGTTTAAGAAGGAACTCGAAAAACTGCACAAGGACGGATTTCTGCGGGCTCGTATCGACGGCGAGCTTCGCCAACTAGACGAGGACATCATCCTCGACAAACGCAGGAATCACACGATCGAGGTCGTCGTGGACCGTCTGCTGGTCAAGAACGGCGTCAAGGAGCGCCTTGCCGAATCGGTCAAAACGGCCCTCAAGCTCACCGGAGGTGCGGTGCTCATCTCGGTGATCGACGGCGAGGAAAAACTCTATTCTGAAAAGATGGCGTGCGTTAATTGCGGCATCAACATCGCGCCGCTCGAACCGCGTTCCTTCTCGTTTAACTCGTTATACGGTGCGTGCAAACGATGTCAGGGCATCGGTACGGTGCTCGAGATCGACGCAAACAAGATCGTGCCGGACCAAAATGTGCCCGCGGGAAAGGTCGATTTCCTGTGCGGCATCGATCCGGCCGGAGCGACATTCCTCAAGGCTGCCCTTGCGGCCATAATCGAGAAATTCTCGGGCGGCGACAAACTCGAGCCGCCGACCGGTAAGGAGCGACAAAAAACGTCGCGCCGCAAAAAGGCGCGCGACGGCGGCCCTGACGATAACGAACAGGTCCAGAGCCTGCTCGACATTAAGTTTGCCAACCTGCCGGCCGAGGTTCGCGAGGCGTTCTTCAACGGCACCAAAAAACGCCTGACGTTTCGGCACGGCGATTACAAATACGAACGCGACTGGCTCGGGGCTATGCGGGCGATGCGCGAGCGGATCGAAAATCCGCCGTCGGAAAAGATCCGGGCCGCACTCGAAGATCTGATCGCCCCGACATCGTGTCCGGCTTGCAGCGGCAAGCGGCTTCAGCCCGAGAGCTTGGCAGTCAAGGTCAATGGTTACGGCATCGCGGACTATACCGAATTGCCGATCTCTGACGCCGTCAAACGATTCGCGGCGATCAAGCTTAGTGCACGTGATGAAAAGGTAGCCGGGCTTGTACTCCGTGAGATACAGAACCGCGTCAGCTTTCTTGACGCCGTCGGCCTGGGGTACCTGACGCTCGACCGGGCGTCGGCAACGCTCTCCGGCGGCGAAGGCCAACGGATACGGCTCGCGACGCAGATCGGATCACAACTGCGGGGCGTGCTTTACGTCTTGGACGAACCGAGCATCGGGCTTCATCCGCGGGACAATCGGCGATTGCTCGACACGCTGCACCAACTTCGCGACCTGGGCAACACGGTTCTCGTGGTCGAGCACGACGAAGAAACGATAGAACACGCCGACTATGTCATTGACCTCGGCCCGCTGGCGGGAACGCACGGCGGTGAGGTTGTCGCCACCGGCACGCCCGCCGAGATCAAGAAGGACGTCCGCTCGCTGACCGGGCAATATATGAACGGCAAGCTTGCGATCGAGGTGCCCGAACTCCGCCGGCTGCCAAACGGCCACCGGATAAAGGTCAAAGGGGCGAGAGCGTTCAATCTTAAAAATATCGACGTCGAGTTTCCGCTTGGCCTGCTGACGGTGGTGACGGGCGTTTCGGGGTCGGGCAAATCGACGCTGGTCGAAGAGATACTCTATCCGGCGCTGTATCGCCACGTTTACCGGTCGGCGGTCGAACCGCTCGAGCATGACGCCGTCGAGGGCCTCGATCTGGTCGATAAGATCATCGAGATCGACCAAAAGCCGATCGGCCGCACGCCGCGGTCCAATCCGGCGACGTTCACCGGCCTTTTCACGCCGCTGCGCGAACTTTACGCAATGTTGCCCGAGTCGCGCACGCGGGGCTATAAGGCCGGCCGGTTCTCATTTAATGTCAAAGGCGGCCGCTGCGAGGCGTGCGAGGGCGACGGGATGAAGCGGATCGAGATGAACTTTCTGCCCGACGTTTATGTCACCTGCGACGTCTGCCGCGGACATCGTTACAACCGCGAGACGCTCGCTGTGCGTTTCAAGGGGCTATCGATCGCCGATATGCTCGACACGACGATCGAGGACGCATTGCCGCTGCTGGAGAACATTCCGGCCATCAAAAAGGTGCTTGAAACTCTGCTTGACGTTGGTCTCGGGTATATCAAACTCGGCCAATCGGCGACGACTCTTTCGGGCGGCGAGGCTCAGCGCATCAAACTCGCAAAGGAGTTGTCAAAACGTGCGACGGGCAAGACAATTTACATCCTCGACGAACCGACCACGGGCCTTCACTTCGCCGATGTCCACAAATTGCTTGACGTACTTCAAAAACTGGTCGATACCGGCAACACGGTCATCGTCATCGAGCATAATCTTGACGTCATAAAATCTGCCGATCACATCATCGATCTCGGCCCCGAAGGCGGCAGCGGCGGCGGACGCGTCGTCGCGACCGGCACTCCGGAAGAGGTCGCCCGCGTTAAAAAGAGCTACACGGGCCGGGCGTTAAAGGCTGTCCTTTGATGAAATTCGAAATACCGACGAGTTGGTAAAAAAATAGCCGGGGACTTATGTCCGCGGCTAGTTTTTCATCCTTAGATCAGATCGGACCCTGGTCAAGTCGTCTTTTTGAAGAAGACCTTCGGGGTGTCTTTTTTGAGCTTGCCCCAGACGGTATGAATAACGGTCTTGCCGGCCGCTTTGGTCTTAACGAGCTTGAAGAGCAGATCGCCCTTTTTGAACTCGGATGTACACGGTTCGCTGCTGCCGTATTCGACGGGCAAACAGTTTTCAAAATATAGCGACAGTGTAGTGGCGGTCGCCTTCGGCGTTAGGACCAACTTGGAAAGGGTGTCTGAGTTTTCGCCCTCGGTGTACGTCACGTAACGGCCGCCTTCGGTTTCGCCGAATTCGATCTTTGCCCAGCTCGAATACGAGCGCGTCTCAGCGGCGTTCATCCCCGAGTCGATGCCCTCATAGGTCGCGACCCACGAGAGCGGAAATGCCTGAGCGTTTGCCGCGACGGCGGCGGCAATGGTCAACAGTGCGATAAAAAGTAGTCTTTTCATTGTCTTAATTTTTTTCGTAACGCTTTCCGTTAAATTTGTAGAGGTGGACACGGCCCGCAACATCACAGCTCCCCTGCTTGCGGGCCACAAGCTCGAGGTCCGGCGAGCCGGCGGCGAACTTGTAGAAATATGAGATGTCGATCGTCTGGTCGAGCGACTCGATCGTGGCGGGCGATGCCCGAAGTATCGCGATCACGTCGTCTTTGCCAAGTGGTTTGAGTACGCGAGTCGTCACCTCGTTCCATTTTCCGCCCTTTACCGACCAGAACTTGATGCCGCTTGCCTCACAGTCATTGACCGTCAGGCCGACGATCGCTTCCTTATTGGTCTTGGCGACGACCTTGAATTCGCCATCTGCCTTGCCGGCGGCTTTAAGTGTCAGCAGGGAATCAGTCTCGGCGACGATCCGTGCTGATGAGCCGATGATCGACGTCGGAGCAGTAGAATAGATCTCGCGGGCGGTCTGTGAATGTACTGCTGCCGCGAAGATCAGCGATATAAAAAATGTAGTGCCAAACTTTCTCATTATTTTCTTACGAATTTTGCTCCGTCAAACTCCCATTCGGCGAGTATGAAGTCATCGCCGCCCGAGTTTGAGCACTCGTTACATGCCGCTCTGACGGTTTTGCCCTCGCGGGGCAGCATGTAGTAAAAAGGGAACCCGTCAGCCGAGGCGGTTTCATCGTCAGCGGCCTTCTTTCGGTTGAAGAGCTTTGCTGCGTCGATATTCGACAGTTCCTTAAACACGCTGGCGGTGATATTGGTCCACTTGCCGCCGCTGACGCTCCAAAATTTGACGAATCCGCTGCAAGCCGGCCCGCACCCGCTTTCGGCGTGGGCGACGATATAGCTGCCGCCCGTGCGTTTGAACAAAGCGATCTCGGCCCAGCCTTCCCATGGGCCTTCGAGGCGCAGGTAGCCGTTCTTGGTGTCCTCGATCTTGATCAGCGACCGGCGATAGGCGTCAACCTTCGCCTTGCCCTTGATGACAGCTCCTGAAGCGTCTCGCGAATATTCCGCGTTCGGCATCGCCAGAAAATAGTCGGTCACCGTTTTGAGCTGCGCCATCGACGCGGTCGCCGACAGGATGAGAATTGCAAGAGTAAGAAATAGCTTATTCATAGTCTTATAGATATGCCGAGAGTTTTACGGTCTTTCCGCACATCGAATCAGTGACGACGAAGAGCACATCGCCCTTTTTGCCTTTATTCGCCCGTCGGATCTCACGGCCCGCCTCGCAGGTAATGCTGGTCGACGAGCTTTTGTTGATCTCGACAAAACCGCTGCCGGTGTGTATCTGAACGTCGGCGTCGGTGTCGTTGATCAGCTTAAAGCTGGCCGCGGCCGCGGCGGTTCCCGCCGTTGATGGCTGCTGAGCGGTAAAAGCGGCGACCGTGCCGGCCGCGATAAATAATGCAAGCAAAATTGTTAAGTAACGCATGATTTCCCCCTTGTGGTCCTATTATTCCGGGCTTTCCGGATACTCGTATTCGTTAAATACCGTGCCGTTCCATTTGAACGACTTGACGGCTACTCCACCGTCGCCATTGGTGCCGCCGGCGACCGCACTGAGCACCTTGTCGCCGCCGCTGAACTGAAAATACAGCGGGACTTCGACGCCGTCCTTGAGTTTTGTCTTCTCTTCAAACGCAGGTGCGTTTCGCAGGATGGCGATGACCTCGTCATTGTCGATCATCGGTGCGTGGTCCGATGTGACGTCCTCCCAGGTTCCGGCCTTGTAATCGAGAAACAGCAGTTGGCCCTGACAAACGCCCTCTTCGCACATATTGGTGGCAACGCCGACGATGACGCCCGACTTTTTGTTAAATATCTGGACGCTGCCGAAAACTTTGCCGTTACCGTCTTCACCGGTGATCTCCTTGACCGGAATATCAAACGAAAGGTAGCCGTTCTCCGGGCTTTCGCTTTCGATCCAGGCGGCCCGCTTTTTAGCGTCGGCTTTGATATGTTCCGTCGGGATGGCAAGAAAGTAGTCACGAACGGTCATCTTTTTGGCTTGTCCGAAAGCCGTCAGGCTGAACGTGACGGCAATAGCCGCTAACACAATAATTTTTTTCATAGTTTCACCCATTGATCATTTCGGCGTGTCACCTTAATCACACTTTTCAAAGCGTCAAGTTGATCGCCGTCAGATAGTTCAGCGAGAAAAGTCGGAAAGTGGTATCAAAAAAAACGCCGGCGATCCGGCGTTTATCTGCGTCCTAAATTCAACGTGATCGGGCTTTCCCGCGACGGGCATCGGGCCGACCGGTCAACGGGTAAGTTCGACGAGTAATTTTTCGGCAGCGGTCCGATCGGCGACGTTGATCGTGACGAAGTTAACGGCCGAAAGTTTCGGTTTCTCATTGACGACCCGGCTTTGTTTTCTAAAGTAAAGGTTGTCCGCTCCGGTCCCGTCAGCGACCAGCGTTAATCGCCAGTATCTGCCGTCGGCGACCGCCTCGTCTTCCATCTCGAGGTTGTAACTTTTGTCCTTGCTTATTTTATCGAGCGGACAGGTGTAAGTTTCTACCGATCGAGCGACAGGTTTGCCGTTCTCAAATTCATATTGGACCTCGGATATGACGAGCGACTTTTTCACCCTATCCCGATAGCGGTATGCGACGTACCTTGCCTTGCCGCTTTGGAAGTTGTACTCGATCGTATTGATCACCGTGCCCTTGACTGCTACGGTCTCACCGCCAATTTTGACCCTCGTGGTTTGGGCGGGCAGCGAGACCGCAAAAATTAGAAGCAATGTCAGCCCGAAAATGTATCTCATATCAATAGTCCGTAAAACGAAGAATGCCGATCGCTCGGCATTCTCGCTTTAGTTTAACCTGAAATCAATTTTACTGATCCGTCGACTCACCGCCAACGTAGTCGGCCTTGTCGTCCGTGACCGAAACTTTCATCGTAAAGGTACGAGCCCGCTTACGGTCTGAGTTATTGATGCTGACAACGTATTTTTTTGTATGTCCGGCCAGGACCGATAAGTAGCCTTCGCCGTCCTGCCACTGATCAACATCTTCGACGCCGTTTGCGAGGTTGAGTCCGATGACCGGAAACTCGTTCGACTTTGATATCGCGATGTCGCCCGAGGCGATGACGTTTATTACCTGGCCCTCGCGTACTGAGATCGAGTAGGTTTTCATATCCTTAGGGCCGACGGTGATCGTCATCGTTTTTGAGCTTGCCCCTTTGGCAAAAATGACCGGCGTCTGAGCCGAGTTATCGACGGCCGACGCGGCAATGGCCGCAACGGCAAAGATCATAAGCAAAATTGTCTTTTTCATTATTTTTCCCCTTGCCAACGGCCTAGCTTATCGGCTGGCCGGGCTCCATTTCAAATTTAATATCAAGTGTAAATGCTGCAGGTTTTTTTGAGCGGGAACCGGTCGAATTAAGCTCAACGCGGATCAAATAGTAACCCTCGGCCGGGCTCGGTTCCAGAAAGTCGTATCGGTCGCCGTTTGGTGCCTTTACTGTGTAGCCGATGTATTTATTGGCCGAGTCGAGAGCAACCTCCCAAACGTCGCCTTTGTCAGCCCATATCTCGTAAAGAGCATATCGTTTTCCTGAGATCGAACCCTTAACCTCGACGGAGTTTGCACCTTCCGGCAAACCGATGCGCTTTTTGGTCTGTGCGGAACCCTCTGCGGCCGAAAATCCGATGATCGTCAGCACACACAGAAAAATAAGTGCCAGTTTTAGTGATTGCGTCATATAGATCAGTGTCCTTCACTATCAACTAGCGATAATTGAGCTGGTTTCGTATCATTATTTTTTGCCCGATGCATGCGATCTTGAACTATGACGCTCAAGATGTATAACAGCGGCCGGCAAGCGGCCGATCGGGATCTGATAAACTACGAATTCGAACATCAGCAAGGGAAATATAATGAGTCAAATATCAGAAGAGATCGTTTTAGACGCTTTGAGGCAGATCATTGACCCCGATCTGCGAAAGGACATTGTTACGCTCGGTTTTATTCGCGACATGGAGATCAGCGGTGGTGACGTGTCGTTTACCATCATGCTGACCACGCCGGCATGCCCGGTCAAGGAAGAGATGGAAACGGATGCGACCGCAATCGTCTCAAACCTCGAAGGCGTCACGAGCGTCAAGGTCCGGATGGACGCCGAGGTCCCGCAGGGCCGCGGCATCGCCAATAATGTCGCGATCCCGGGTGTCAAAAACATCATCGCCGTTAGTTCGGGAAAGGGCGGCGTCGGCAAATCGACGGTCGCGGTCAACCTCGCGGTCGCACTTGCCGCCGATGGGGCCAAGGTCGGTATCATGGACGCCGACGTTTACGGCCCGAATATCCCGATGATGCTCGGTTCGGGCTATGACCAGCCCGAGGTCGAAAACGGCCAGCTTCGCCCGGTCGAGGCCCACGGGATCAAGATGATCTCGATGGCCGTACTCGTTCCGCGTGACAAGCCGATGATCCTTCGCGGGCCGATGCTGCACGGCGTCGTCAGGCAGTTCTTGTCGGATGTGAACTGGGGCGAGCTCGATTATTTGATCGTTGATATGCCGCCCGGGACCGGTGACGTACAGCTCAGTCTCGCGCAGCTTGTGCCTGTGCAGGGTGCCGTCCTTGTGACAACGCCGCAGGCCGTTTCGTTGTCCGACGTACGTCGGGCGGTCAAGATGTTTGAAACGGTCAATGTACCGGTACTCGGCGTGATCGAAAACATGTCGTACTTTATCGCACCCGATACGGGCAATAAATACGAGATATTCGGCAGCGGCGGCGGTCAGATGCTGTGTGACGAATACGGCCTCAATCTGCTCGGCGAGGTGCCGATGGGGATGGAGGTCCGCGAGGGCGGTGACAACGGTGTCCCGGTGGTCGTATCGTTCCCCGATTCGTCGCAGGCCAAGGCATTCAGAAAGGTTGCCGAAGAGGTCGCCCGCCAGGTTTCGATCGAGGCGATGAAGCCGGAACTTGTCATCATGACCCGCAGTCAGTAACCGTCAGCGGGGCGGTCGATATTGACAAAACGCCAGGAATTGTTAATATTGATTTTAATGTAAGGATTCGCCGGGGCGGATCGTTATTATTGAGCAAAAGGAGTCATAAATTTTATGTCAGCAGTCGCAGCACCGTCATGTGATCTTAATGTTACCGAGGCCGCATCGATCGAGATCAAAAAGTTCTTGGCGTCGGAAGAAGACCTGCCGGAAACGGCCGGGCTCAGGGTTCGCGTCGTTCCGGGTGGATGTTCGGGATTTCAGTACAGCCTCAATATCGAGGAAGAGTCGCGCCAGGGTGATTTTGTTCTGGACAAGTACGGTATCAAACTCTTTGTAGATATGTTTTCGGCACAGTATCTCGACGGTGTCGTGGTCGATTATACGTCGAACATGATGGGTTCGGGCTTTACATTTGAAAACCCGAATGCGACCGGCGGCTGCGGCTGCGGCACATCTTTCTCGGCTTAATTTGCCGTTGAGACGCAACATCAATACGAGGCCGGAATTATTTTCCGGCCTTTTTTCTTTTAATGTTGGAATGCCGTCCCGATTAGGTGTGTCTTGAAATATCACAGGACAACTGAAGGGACGCTGATGGCGGGGTGGAGAAGATGGGATGAGCCGATCTAAGGGTCGGCTCGTTCCATTTTCAGCGCGTTTGCAATCCGGCCGCCTATAAGTGATAATGATGGTTAGCTTTGGTAGAACGAATAATCAACAAATAGTTCGGCGTAAATTTGCAGCGTTGGTTTTTGGTACAACGCGGCTATTTGTTGTTTATATAGGATAGGTGATCCGTTCACCGCTTTCCACACTATCCTCGTTCTTGATCTAAATAACGGAGAACTAATTGATGAATTTTAAGAAGACCTTTCTCGTAGCGGTATGCACGTTGCTTGCCGCGACTGTTTTTGACGGAACCGCAATGGCTCAGCAGCGGGATCGGGTTGTAAAAACAACATCCAGCCAGCCGACCAATCAGCCGCCGGTTTACACACCGGCTCCGCAGGACAGTTCGAGAACGACGTCTTCATCGCGGCCGACGCTCACTAATCAAATAGTGGTCGTCGCCCCGTCGGCGTCCGAAAAGCCGATGGTCAAGAAGACCGCGTCATCAATGTCTACCGCCGGATTTGCCGCCGGCCGCACCGCATACGGTGCCGGCATCAGTGCAAAGATCATGGCGGGGATCCAGGCTCGCTACGGCATTCCATACCTTTACGGTTCGACCGGCCCCAATCGCTACGATTGTTCGGGATTTGTCTGGAGCGTGTTTAACGAAGCTGGAGTTCCATTTACTCGTGCGAGTGCACGCAGCCTGTGGTCGATGTCCGAGGAAGTTTACGGCGATGACCGGTTCAAGTTTGGAACGCTCGTGTTCCTCAACGGACTTGGACATATGGGGATCGTTGCTGACGAAAATGGCTTTTATCATGCTTCGTCGAGCAAAGGCATCACATATTCGCCGTTCAAGGGATACTGGTCAAGCCGCATCGTCGGTTTTCGTAAGCTGAATCCGCAAGGCGGGTCGGTCGATTCGACGGAAAGATAGTTTTTGGTGAAAAAGTAAAAAGAAAGGCCCGGCATTAACGAATGCCGGGCCTTTTACATTGTAGGGTGTTGGTCAGACGATAAAGCCCGGCCGCGAATGCGGATCCTTGCGTTCGTAGACTACGGCGATCTTATCGATCGCAACATATGCCACCTCGCCGGACTCGTCCCTGAGATAGACCACGCCGCCCTTTACGTCGATGACCTCGCCGCAAAACGTCGCGTTAACACCGCATGTCACGTCGACGTTCTTTCCCATCAAATTTCTCAAAAGCTCTTCCATTCAAGACCACCCGCTGATTACCGATATTCTCACTTAACTCGAACCAATATCTTACATTCTTCTCGACAAAAGCGCGAGACTTCTAACACGACGCCCTATGAAAATGATCAGTTTCCGGCACAACACCCATGGTTGTTAACATTGTTGACGTAACAACAACAATGTTATACAATTTCTTTGTCTATGAGGCGTCCCCCGGCGCCTCACTCGTAGAAGGTTTTAAAACATCCCTCACCCTTTCGGCCTATTCGGAGTCGGAGAATGAACAAGTTATTTATCGTTGGAGCGCTTTTATTGACGGTGCTTGCCGCGGCTTTCGTTGTGCCGACGCGGACGGCGGGGCAAAAGGGCGGCGTGTTGAGGGCGGCCGACCCGGTGCCTAACCGATACATTGTCGTTTTGGACAAGGATAACCTTGGCGATGACGCGTTTGACCACGTGGTCGAGTCCCAGGGCAATTATCTGACGTCCGTTTATGGCGGCAGCGTAAAAGACGTATTTGCGAGTGCTATTAAGGGGTTAGTCGTTGAGATGTCCCCGGAAGAAGCAGCAAAGATGAATGATGATCCAAGCGTCGTCTCGATCGAAGAGGATGGATACGTTTCTATTTCATCGACCGAGGCCGGAGCTCCGTGGCACCTCGATCGAATTGATCAGAGATCGCTGCCGCTTGATACGACTTACAGCTATTCGGCCACTGGGGCAGGCGTTCACGTTTATGTCCTGGATACCGGCATTCGGACGACACATAACGAATTTGGCGGGCGTGCGAGCGTTGCATTTGATGCGATCAATGACGGCCAGAATGGCAACGATTGTAATGGTCATGGGACGCACGTTGCCGGAATAGTCGGCAGCATGACCTATGGCGTCGCAAAGAACGCGCTTGTGCATGCCGTGCGGGTCTTGCCGTGCGACGGTGTCGGCCAGCTTTCAAATATTGTCGCCGGGGTCAACTGGGTCACGGCAAATCGCATAAATCCCGCGGTTGCCAATATCAGTATTACGTCGGCAGGAATGTCGACTGCGCTCGAGAATGCGGTCACCAATTCGATAGCGTCCGGGGTGACGTACGCGATCGCCGCCGGCAACTCGGGGCTTGACGCGTGCAATTATACTCCGGCACGGACACCTAACGCCTTGACCGTCGGTGCGACGATGGACAACGATGCTCGTGCGGGCTACTCAAATTTTGGAGCGTGTCTGGATCTATTTGCTCCGGGGAACGCCGTGGTTTCGCTATCGAACGCAAACGATGTTGATACTCGGACAATGGGCGGCACGTCGATGGCGTCTCCCGTTGTGGCCGGAACGGCGGCACTCTACCTAAGTTCAAATCCGACAGCTAACCCGACCACAGTGATGAATGCGATCAAGTCGTCTGCTACCGGCGGCCTGGTGAGCAACATCGATCAGACATCGGCGAATCTATTGCTGTATACCTTTGTAAACGGTGTGCCGCAGCCGACACCGACCACAACGCCAACTCCGACACCGACGCCAACTCCGACTCCGGCCCCCGCTAACCCGGCAAGGGTAAAGGTCAGGAAGCAACTGCAAAATACCACGGGGCCTTCATCGGCGGTCGAGTTTCCGTATACGGCCGTCAATCTGGCGAGCCCTAGCTTTGCGTTGGTGGACAACGCATCGTATGACGACCCAAACGTAACGGTTCCCAACGGCACCACATCAATAACCGTCACCGAGGTGCCCATCAACGGTTGGCGGCTAACCGCGATAAATTGTGTAGAACTCTCGACGGGGTTGCCCAATCAGACGAATTCGACAACCGACTTGGCTAATGGCAGGGCAAATATCCGAGCCGAGGCAGGCGAGGAAATAACCTGTACATTCATGAGCGAGCCACTGGCACCGACTGCGGCAAATGTCAGCATATCGGGCAGGATAACTACTCCCGACGGAAACGGAGTCAGGGGCGTGATCGTCAGGCTGGAGCGAGTCGACAGCGGAGCGATCCAGACCGCGGTGACCAACGCATTTGGCTTCTATGCTTTCGCGGACCTGCCCGTTGGCGAACTCTATGTACTGAACGCATTTTCGAAGCGGTATTCTGTTCGCGGCGGCGCCCGATTTATTACCTTGATGGACGAAGTAAGCGATGTCGACTTCATAGTTGATCCCTGATCGACCTACAGTCCGTATCCGCGACTAAAAGCGGGATAGACGGAAGCGGGAAGAGTTTTGGCTCTTCCCGTTTTTTCTTTTTTGAAAAATGGCATGTTAGCCGACGTTCTGCGAGATTTTTCTCAAGACTATTCCAAACACCGTGCAGAGAACGGGTCAAGGGAAATTCTCCGAAAGCGATCTGAGTACGCCCGGCAAGAGGGGTGAATTGCGGCCCGTGTACCACTGAAAACGAGCTGAAAAGAGGATCATTTGGTCACGGCAATCAAGCGGAAAATGATGTCGCGAGCGAGCTCATGCAAATACGATGTTGTTGAAAATAAAAGGGTTATGAAAAAAATAAAAAGCTTGACTGCCTTGGGTGAATGTGTTAGAACTTAAACCATAGCAACGGTTCGGGCCTTACCAAACGGGTATTAACCCGTTTGGAAGTTTGTCTTGAAGTTTTTTGCGGAATTTGAGCTGAATTAGAAATATCGGAAAGTATCCGAAACAGTTTGACCGCAGTGGTTCGACCCGGTGTTAGAGGTGCAAATCATGAAAAACCCACGATCAGAAAGTCGTTTTATTCGCGTTTTTAAAATTTCAACAATTCTCTCCCTAATTCTTGCTTTTATTGTTCCGACTGTACCTGCTCAAACGCAGGACCTGCCCGGGACCGTTTATACAAATATGGAGGCGATACCGTCGGGTTCATATGTGATCCCGATGGACAATGTACGCCAGGGGAATGCCAGCGGAACCACATTCAATAAGCGGGCGTACGGCCTGGCCAACGCCCTTTTGCAGGCCGGTATCCCATTAAAGTGGGCTATCAAAAAGGGTAAAGCCAAAGATGGCGTTGATTTTACGGTCAATGCGAACAAGATCGGGACCGGTGTTGGCGGCGGGACAGCCTCAGGCAGCCAGGCGTTCTCCGGCGGGCCGTTCATTGTGTACCCGGGATATGAGACCCAGGCATTGTCGATAATCACGAGTTTTAATAATTACATTTCGGGAACGGCCAACGATGTGGTCGTGTACCAGACGACCGCATTGACCACCGTGGACATCAGATACACGCTGACCCACAAGCCAAAGATCGCGGTGGGCTCGGTCAACTCGAGTATTCATACCGACATTTTCGAGTCCGCGTTGATCCCGGGTGACAGCGGCACTGCGGCCCCGCCCGGGGTGCCTGACACGTATAAGGTCTATACAGATACGGACATTGCCGCGGGCACATGCGTGACCTTGGTAACCCAACCGCATACGGACAGCCCGGCGGCGATCAACCTGATCAAGGCCTTTGTTCAGGCGGGCGGC
Organism: uncultured Chloracidobacterium sp.; assembly: GCA_964592865.1. GTDB lineage: Bacteria > Acidobacteriota > Blastocatellia > Pyrinomonadales > Pyrinomonadaceae > OLB17. The sequence continues at coordinate 58,573 of CAZQGN010000005.1, forward strand.
AATTTCTTTGCACAGTGCCGGGCAGTCAACACCTATGAGAACGTCACTCCGTACGGACAGTACCAAACGAATCTTGGCTATCTGGTCGACAACCTGAACAGTTCAAGTATCTTGTACCCCAATCCGGATATGCCTATGAACCAGTTCATAGGTCAGATGGATGGAACTGAGGGCGGATCTGAGCGCGACTGGCGGCTGGCGGCTGGCTCTTCGTTCATAAACTCGACGTTCCCGATCGTGACGAATAATCCGGATACTTCGCTGTTCATCGCGACTGTCTCAAAGCAGTATGCGGCCGGTCCCGGCGGAATGACGTTTTATCTTGGATCTCACGAATATGACGGGACCGTTTTATCCGGAATTAATGCTCAGCGAATGCTGCTGAACGCCGTGTTCCAACCTCCGACGCGTCCGACGTCTTGCGGTATTGATCTTGGATTTCCATTGGTGTCGGGATATAAGAGCGTAGCTCTTACGACTGACGTGCTGCCGCTTACGCTTGGCCCCGGTGATACCCTCACATGGACGATCGATTACATCAACACCGGGTCACTCGGCGTCAGCAATTTCCAGATCAGTGATATTCTGCCAAACGTGCCGTCAGGTGTGATCTCGTTTGTCGGGCCGCCGATCGTAACGAATAACGGCGTCAACGGCACAACCGCTGCGGTCAACGGTTCGTATACCGGTGCGTCGCCCAATCAGAACCTTCTGGCGCCGGGAGCGGTCCTTGGGGTCAATGGGCGGATCACCGTGAAGATCAAGACCGTTGTGAATCTTAACAACGTGACGTTTGAGAATCAGTCGTCAGCGACCGGATCGAACATTTCCACGGTGCTTTCGGATAACATCGATAGCTCTAACACGATCAATTATCCGGGCGGATCGATCACCGCACCGGGCAGTATCGGACAGGTGCAAACGCCGACGATAGATCCGACTGCGGTGGGTGTGTTTGGCCCTACGGCTGCCAACGCCTCGATCAGCGGCCGGGTGGTTAACGCGGACGGAAGCGGTATTCGCGGTGCTATCCTGACGGCGACCAATATGTCGACAGGCGAGACCCGGCGACTTCTCTCGAGTGCGTTCGGTTATTACAGTTTTGACAATCTGGATTCAGGATTCTCGTATGTGGTAGCGATCCATAGCAAGAAATATACGTTCCAGAATAGTTCGATCCTGATAAACCTGGGCGACAGCGTTTCTGATGTCGATTTTGTTGTCGGTTCGTCGTTTCGAAAGAATGCGGCACCGATCGTAAAAAGATCGGTCCGATAATTGATCGTCAACCTCGCAGACAAAAGGGCAGTGCCGCGGCATTGCCCTTTTTTCGTTTTAGTTGTCGGACTCTAGACCCTCATATCACAAGCTACGAGACCAAAGGACTACGGTCTAATTCAAACATTTCGTGACTCGTGCAGAATTTCACTACCCTGCGCGGATTAGTCCACGGTCGGAGTGACGAAAAGGTGTACTAGTTTGCGGCGAGCACCATAATATGGCCTTCGAAAGTCCAAGTTCGGCACGAGTATTGCGTTGGAAAGGGTAAAGGCAAACTGAAAACAGCAATCCTCACGATATTTGAAAATCGGGGAAGTAGGGCGCGTGAATGGCGTCCAACGGCATTACCGTAGCGGATCCGCAGCCGAAAAGGCGACAGGGTTCTTCAACGGCATCTTCCCGCTCTTTTACTGCCAAAGGGCCGACGCAACGCGTGGCTCCGAGTGCGGAGGTGACTATCATGAGAAGCGATAGTAGAGGGCGAATGAACTCGCTCGAAAGGTGTTTTTCGATCGGTGTGGTGATCATGTTGATAGCTGCGGCCCAAGCCGCGTTGTGCCAAGATCTCCCGCCGACCTACTCGACAATGACCACAATTCCGACGGGATCGTACGTGATCCCGATGGACAACGTCAATCAGGCGGTCGGAAGCCCATTCAACGTAAAGGCATACGGACTCGCAAACCGCCTACTCCAAAACAATATCCCGCTCTATTGGGTGATCAAGGACGGCAAGGCAAAGGATGACGCCGATTTCACGGCCATGGCGAAACGCATCAAGCCGACCGCAATAGCGACCGCCTCGCGAGTGTTCTCGGGCGGACCGCTGGTCGTTCTTCCGCAGTATCGTGATCAGGCCCTCGTATTCATCAACGCGTTTGGCAACAATGTAGCTGTTTTTGAGACTACGGCTGCTGTTGACGTGCCCGTGAGGTACATACTTTCGCACAGGCCGCTTATCGCGGTCGGCAGCGTCAATTCGGCGATCCATACGGATCTGCTGGACTACGCGCTGATCCCGAATTACGTCGCAGTCGATGACACTACTGTCAACGCCGGCACGTGCGTCACGCTGGTGACACAGGCTCACACGACCGACCCCAGGGCGATCACCAATATCAAGGCTTTCGTCCAGTCGGGCGGCAACTTCTTTGCTCAATGTGCCGCGGTAAATACGTATGAGAACATAGTTCCGCTCGGACAATTTCAGACCAATCGGGGCTATGTCATCGACAATGTTGATACCGATCTGACGTATCCCAACGGCGACATGCCATATTCGCAGTTCATCGGTGCTCTGAGGTCCAAGCCGGGCGGAAAGGAGCAGGACTGGATGCTTCTGGCTTACTCCAATTTCATTAACAATACGTTCATCGCTGCCCAAAATTCGGGTGCCTATACCGACCACTATGCTGCCACAATATCCAAGTTATTCTACGCTGGTAAGGGCGGAATGGTAGGTTATCTCGGCGGCCACGACTATGGCACCGGCGGAACCGATATTGAAATGATCAACGGGCAGCGAATGCTGTTGAATATGGTCCTGCAGCCCCCGTCGAGGCCGACGGTCTGCAACATCGATCTGACATCGCCCGTCGTATATGGCCACAAGCTGGTAACGATCCACGATGACTATATCAACATCGGTGAGGTGAATCCCGGCGACACGATCCTTTGGGAGATCGTATATGTGAATACCGGAGACGGAGCCGCAAACAATTTCCAGATCAATGAGGCACTACCCTCGGGAGTGACGATGATCGGTTCGCCGACTATCGAACTCTTCGGTACGGGAACTACAGCATCGATCAATCCGATCTATACCGGAACCGGCACGAACGACCTGCTTGCCAGCGGTGCCGTACTCGGCCCGGGCGGAACGATCCATATATCGATCATCGCGTCGATAAATTGGGACAGCCTCGGACATATCGCAAATCAGGCAAGTGCGACAAGCACGAGCTATCCGGGTTCGATAATGACCGATTCGCTTGATCAGACGATGCCGATGGAGCCGAACGCTGGACTTAATCCATGCGTTGTAATGGGGCCGGACAAGTGCATTGACCAGGATCCACACCACGGTGTCGCTATCGACCCGACCTATTTTGAGGTAATGTTGTATCCGACCGCGGCAATGGTCTCGATCTCTGGCAGAGTGAGATTGGAAAATGGCATCGGTGTGCCGGGAGCATTACTGACATTGACCGAACTTAGCACCGGAAATGTTCTGATCGCCAGAACGAGTCCGTTTGGCTACTATACGTTCAACGACCTGCCGGTCGGCGAGACCTATGTGCTTACCGTAAACCGGAAGGGGCTGACAATAGCCAATAATCCATTGAACTTTACGTTGATGGAGGAACTCACCGATCTTGATTTTATGGCCGTGCCGGCCCTGGCCACTCGGTCGAGATGATGCAATTGCTCAAGTGTGAGTATTTGACGGAGGATGAAGCAACGCTTCATCCTCCATTTATTTTTACCGGCGCCCGGACATCGCCCATTTGCTTCGCGAGTTTTGCGGAGCGGCATTCGACGCTGCGGCGGTACCGCCCGTTTGAATTGAGAGAGCGGCAGCGATAACGGCGAGGTCACTGTCGGATTCGGAGATCTCGGGCGGTTTGTGGCGTTCGTTAAATCGCGGGATGAAGCCCGTATCGAGCTTGCCGTCGATAAACTCCTGATCGTCCATCAAGGCCCTGAAAAAGGTCAGCGTGGTCTTGATGCCGCCAACTTCATACTCCATCAACGCCCGCCGCATACGGTCGATCGCCTCGTGGCGGGTCCGCGCGTGAACCGCCAGTTTTGAGATCATCGGATCGTAGTAGATCGAAACGTCAGCACCCTCATAAACGCCCCCATCATCGCGAACGCCCGGGCCGTGCGGCAGCCTAAGGCGAGTAATGCGTCCCGGCGACGGCATAAAGTTGGCGTCAGGGTCCTCGGCATAAACGCGGCATTCGATCGCGTGGCCGTTTATCCTGACATCGTCCTGGGTAAACGACAGCTTTTCGCCCCAGGCGACATTGATCTGCTCGCGAACGAGATCAAATCCCGTGATCAGCTCGGTCACAGGGTGCTCGACCTGCAGGCGCGTATTCATTTCAAGGAAATAGAACGACTTATCGACATCCGAAACGAGAAACTCGACCGTTCCGGCGCCCACATAATTTACGGCCTTTGCGACCTTGACCGCACATTCGCCCATCGCCTTGCGAAGTTCGGCCGAATTTATAGGCGAGGGAGCCTCTTCGACGACCTTCTGATGGCGTCGCTGGATCGAGCATTCGCGTTCAGCAAGGTAAACGTGATTTCCGTGGGTGTCGGAAAATACCTGGATCTCGATATGTCTTGGGCGAACGACCGCCTTTTCGACATAGACTGCATCATCACCAAATCCGGCAAGGGCCTCGGACTGGGCACCCTCGAGAGCGGATTTGAGTTCGGACTCGTCAAATACCAGGCGCATGCCTTTGCCGCCGCCGCCGGCTGACGCTTTCAGCATCACCGGATAGCCGATCTCCATTGCGGTCGCCTTGGCCTCGTCAAACGACTTTAACGGCTCAGTCGTGCCGGGTACGATCGGCACGCCCGCCTCGATCGCGATCTTTCGGGCCGACATTTTTCCGCCGAGGCCTTCCATCGCCTCGGGCGGCGGGCCGATAAAGGTGATCCCTGCCTTTGTTACCTCGCGGACAAACTCAGCATTCTCCGACAAAAAGCCGTATCCCGGATGGATCGCCTCGGCACCGGAACGCATAGCGACATCGATTATCTTGTCGTAGCGTAGGTAGCTCTGTGCCGAAGCAGGCGGGCCGATATTGTAGGCTTCGTCGGCCATTCGCACATGGAGTGCTTCCTTGTCGGCGTCGGAATAGACCGCTACGGTCGCGATCTTCATTTCCCGGCAAGCCCGTATGACCCGGCAGGCGATCTCGCCCCTATTTGCTATTAATATCTTTTTGAACATTTATTCGATTACTGAATTGCCCTGATTTCTCGGGTCATATCTGACCGCGACCTTTGCCCCGGGAGCATAACTCACAGGATCATTCTGCTGCTCGCGGGTAAGTACCGCCGAGGATTCGAAGTCAACTCCGTTCAACGTATATGAATACATCGCGATCTCTGCCCCGTCGGCGTCGAAATACGTATCGATAATGACGCCATCGGTAATGCGTCCCGTCGCCAGGAGTTTTTGACGCCATTCATCGGGATCGAGCGGCTTTTTTCTTAAAACCTTGTCGAGAAAGCCCATCTCTAGTCCATTTCCAGCGGCGGCTTACCGTATTTGGCACGAAGTCTGTTGATCGCCGCCAAAACGGTCGGCCGTTGGATGATCCGCGCTTCGATCGGCCGTTTTCCAGGAATGTCGAGCATGATCAGTCCGAGCAGAATGGTCAAAATGCCTTGTCCGGGAACGCCCGGCAGTGACAGCACTATCCCCAAAAGGATCAGGAACACGCCCAGGATATTCTTTAATATTACCGCTCCCCAACGTACGAGCCACGGACTGTCCGGCAAGAAATCGCGTTCATAATGGGCGGCAAAATAATGCGGCGGGATCTTGACCATAACGATCGCGATCGCCGCAAAACTGACCGAGAGCGATACGAGAAACAGCGTAACGCCCAAAGCGACATTGCCAAGCGTCATCGAACCCCAAAAACTGCTGATCCACTCGGTCATTTAGCCTCCGGCGGTCCCTCGAGTTTGCGAAACTCGGTCCAGATAAAGTACATACGATGGATCAGCGTCCAAACCGATCCCACCGCCAGGACCCACAGCACCTGAGGCATCCGATTTGCAAAGTAGCTTGTCGATTCCCAATTCCAGGTCGAGAGCGAGCCGATTATAAACAAGACGACGCGTTCCGGCCGCTGCAGGAATCCGACGTTTGCTTTAACACCGAGCCCTTCGCTGCGGGCGGTCGTGTAACTGACCATCACCGACGCCATCAACCCGACACCGCCTAAAAATACGTTCAAAAGGGAATGCTGGGGTGAATTGCCGGCGTAAAAGATCATTATTCCGACAAAAACGACCATATCGGAAAGCCGATCGAGCGATGAGTCGAGAAAACTGCCGAATTTGGTCACGCGGCCAGACAGGCGAGCGACGTTCCCGTCGAGCATGTCAAAAAGATTAGCGACAATTAGGACGATGCCTGCCCAAAAGAACTCGCCGAGCCCGAACAGCACACCGCAGCCAATATTGATCGTAACCCCGATGGTGGTCAGGATATTTGGTGAAATACCGGCAGACGCAAGTCCGCGGACCATCGCGTTGATGATCCGCATTGCCCCTCGTCCTATTTCGGCTCCCAGCATATGGCTTTGGTGATCTCGGCTTATTTTTCCTGGTCGTGGATCGTCGTCAGACGGCTTATCTCGAAGTTGCGCCAGCCGGTAGGCGTTTTGACCTTGATCTCGTCACCCTCTTCCTTTCCCATAAGTGCCTGGCCGATCGGCGAAACGGTCGAGATCAGGCCGTTTTCAGGGGCACTCTCCTCCGACGTGACGAGCCGGTAGGTCACCTTTTCTTCCTTTTCCAGATCAAAAAGGACCACGGTCGAACCGTATGCGATCCTGTCACGCGGGATCTTGGAAACATCGATCGAATCGACTTCCATCAATCGCTGTTGCAGCAGACTGATCCGGGCCTGCACCATCGATTGACGTTCCTTCGCGGCTTTGTATTCGGCATTTTCGCTCAGATCGCCAAATTCACGTGCGTGCTGTATCACCTTCGGCAGCTTAAAGTGCAGTTCATGTTCCAAAACGGCCAATTCCGCCTGCAGTTTCTTCTTGATCTCTTCCATCTATAATAACCTCAAAAATTCAATTAAACCGAACAACGGCCGGGCTTAAAGGTCCGTTTCACGCGGTGCCGCGAACGAAATGCCTATGTCCCGTGCCGATCTGACCAACTGCCCGTCGCTGGCGACGGTCTTGATCGCTGTACATGCTTCCGAGATCGGCACCGTTACTACCGTACCGGCCTGAAGGGCGACCATCTTGCCGGTATCGCCGCTGGCGAGGGCACGGACCGCACAGGCACCAAAATTTGTTCCTAGCATGCGGTCAAAAGCGTTCGGGCTGCCGCCACGCTGCAAATGCCCGAGAACCACGCAGCGTGATTCTTTGCCGGTAAGTTCCTGGACCCGGCGGCGGACATAGTCGCCGATGCCGCCGAGACGCAACTCGTGCGAATCGGAGTACATTTCGCCTTTGCCGACCTCTTTTGCTCCCTCGGCGACGACGATATTCGTAAACCGGGATCCGCTCTTTTCGCGTTCGAGTACCTTTCGCACTACCGAATCAAACGAGAACGGTATCTCCGGGATGAGAATAATGTCCGCACTGCCCGCAAGGCCCGCGTGAAGGGCGATCCATCCGGTGTTTCGGCCCATTACCTCGAGAACCATGACCCGGTCATGCGACGCCGCGGTCGTGTGCAAACGGTCGAGTGCCTCGGTCGCGATGTCGATGGCGGTCATAAAACCGAAGGTGAGTTCGGTTGCGGCAAGATCGTTGTCGATCGTTTTTGGTACACCAATGACAGGGAAGCCGCGTTTGTGAAATTGTTCGGCGATCGCAAGCGTGCCTTCGCCGCCAAGCACGATAAGTGCCTCGATCTCGAGAATGTCAAGATTTGCCAGAGCCTCGCCGATAGGCAGTTCCGGAAAGACGGTCTTACCGTCGACCACCTTCATAAAACTACCGCGGTTTCGGGTGCCGAGGATGGTGCCGCCGCGGGGAAGTATGCCGCTGACGCTTTTGGTGGTCAGGTTCATCGTTCGCGGCTCACCGAGTATGCCCTCAAAGCTGTCCTCGATGCCGATGACCTTCATGCCATATTCGCCGACGGCCGTCCTGACAACGGCCCGGATCACGGCGTTCAAGCCCGGGGCATCGCCACCGCCGGTCAAAATTCCAATCTGCTTGTACATAAAAAACTAGTTCCCAAAATAAACATTAAGTTTACTTCAGGAACTTATTATTTTGAAATTTGGTGACCTCGATAAGGTTATGATCTCATAACCGCGGCCGACTCGGTCAGCTTTGCGGCCTGTGACATTGACTCGATCGCTTTCAGGATCTGAGGATCCGTTTCGAGCAGCACCTGCACGCCTGCCTCAGTCGAGTAATTAGCGGTCGCCAATTCCTCGCGTATCCGTGTGCGGCAATACTCGATCTGGCTTTTCAGATTCTCAACCGTCAATCCATTTTCCTTATCGCCGGCGGCAAACGCCTTAAAGGCCTCGAGCAGCCGATCATTTACAGCAAACTCGCCGGCCGCGACTGTTGCCTTAAAACTCTGCTTGTCAGTTCGAAAAGATTCCAGCCCGCTGATCTTGCCGGCGACCAGCTGACGTACGAAATAGAAACTTGCTTCGTTGATCCTCGCCTTTAGCGGGTTGCCGGTCGAGGCGGCGACCCTAATGTCGGGTTCGATGCCTCGGCCGCCGAACAGCACACGCCCGTCGGGCATATTTACCGGGCTGCCGGCGGGTTTCGGTGCGACGTCGGACGGATCCTGATCGGTGCTGTCGGCAAGGTGCGTGTAATAGTCGTAGATCGAACCGCTCGAATAATCACGCTGCAGCGATCGCCCATAAGGCGTGTAGTACCGAGCTGTCGTGAGCGTGAGCCCGGTGCCGAACGGCAGACGGAAAACCCTCTGTACCAGACCCTTACCAAAACTGTCGCTGCCGATGACCAGTCCGCGGCCATAATCCTGAACCGCTCCCGCAACGATCTCGGCAGCCGAGGCTGAGCCGCCATTGATCATTACGACCAGCGGCAGCGTCTCATAGCCGACGTCATAGGTCTTGAGTTCACGTGACGACGCACCGCGGGCAGCCTTGACCGAAACGACCGTCTTTCCGGCCGGCACAAATTTGCTGACGACCTGGACCGCTTGTTCGAGAATGCCGCCCGGATTTCCGCGAAGGTCGAGGATCAGGCCTTTCATTCCCTGTTTTTTCAGTTCGGCGATCGACTGTTTTAACTCGTCAGCGGTGGTCTCCTGAAATCCGCCCGTCAATCCGACATATCCGACCGAATCGGGCAGCATAAAGTAGTTTCTGATCGACGGGAGCGGCACTCCGCCGCGAACGATCTCAAGATCGATCGGCGATGCGGAGGTTGCCCGCTCGATCCGGATCTTGACCGGGGTTCCTTTCTCACCGCGCACGTTACGCGAAACTTCGCTGCTGGTCCATTCCTTTGCGTCCTTGCCCTCAACGCTGACAAACCGATCACCGTACCGCAAACCGGCTTTTTCCGCCGGCGTGCCGGGGACGACCGACTGGACATACACGCCGTCGCGATGCTGAAGGATCGATACGCCGATACCGTAGAATTGCGATGCCTGCTCTTCGCCGAGTTTTCGAAATTCCTCACGGGTAAAGAACGAGGAGTGCGGATCGAGCGTCCAGAGCATTCCCTGCATTGCCGAGTCGGATATCTTGTCACCGTCGACCTTGCCGGCAAAGTTCGAATTTACGAGGTCGAACGCCTCGGAATACTCGGATTTGATCCGTTCCGGCGTAACGGCCGAATTGGCCGATGTCAGCGAGGGCATTCGCCCAAGCAAACCACCGAAGATCGAACCCGCGACGATCAAAAGCACTGCTATTAAAGGAAATTTCTTATTCATTATCCCGCGATCGCAAAAACGACATTATACCATAGCGTGAATGCGGCAAATCGGCCGCCGACCTGCCCGAACGCCGAATTTACATTTAACTGCCGACCAACTAACATAAAGTCTTTATTACGATGAAGCCAGACGTCTCCATAGTTGTACCCGCATTCGACGAGCAGGACCGGCTCGGAGCCTCGATCGAGCGGATGCTTGATCATTTAGGCTCGAATGAAAAGGTCACCGGCACGCGGGCCGAGCTTATCGTTGTAGACGACGGTTCGTCGGATAAGACCTCGGAGGTCGCCTCGGCCGCGGCCGAAAAATTTCCTGCGGTTCCAACCAAAGTTGTTCGATACGAAGTGAATCGCGGCAAGGGTTTTGCGGTCAAAACAGGTCTGCTTGCCGCCGGCGCAGATATCGCATTGTTCAGCGACGCTGACCTGTCGACACCGATCGAAGAGATGGAAAAGCTCGTCGCCCCGATCAGGGCGGGTGAGTACGACGTGACCTTCGGCACGCGGGCGATCGACCGCAGCCTTATCGGCACTCATCAGCCGTGGCGGCGCGAACAGGGCGGCAGGGTGATGAATCTGATCATCAAGACGATGTCCGGACTGAAGTTCCACGACACGCAGTGCGGTTTTAAGGCGTTTAATATGCTCAAATTCCGCCCTCTGCTGGATGTCATGACGATCGACCGGTTCGGTTTCGACGTCGAGTTTCTGTTCGTCGCCCAGTACCACGGCTTGCGGTTGGCGGAAATTCCTGTGCGGTGGAACGATGTCGCCGGGTCAAAGGTCAATGTTTTTCGTGATACGCGGCGTATGTTCAGCGAGCTTAACCAGATCCGAAAAAATTCCCGAAGTGGAGCGTACGACTTGAAATGACGCCAAAGCTAAATGTAAATATCGACCACGTGGCGACGATCCGCGAGGCACGCAAGACGATCGAGCCGAGTATCATTACTGCCGCCGTTATGTGCGAACAAGCCGGTGCCAACGGCATTACGGTTCACCTTCGCGGTGACCGCCGCCACATCCAGGATCGCGATATCGAGCTGCTGCGTGATGTCGTGACCACCTATCTGAACGTGGAAATGACGTCGTCCGATGAGATGGTCGGGATCGCCCTTGCGACCAAGCCCGATGCCGTCTCGCTGGTACCCGAAAATCCGAATGAGATCACGACGGAAGGCGGTCTTGACGTGACCGGTAATTTCGAAGTTATCCGCAACGCAATCTCCAAACTGAGAGCGGCGGGTATCTTTGTCAGTATCTTTATCGATCCGGTGCCTGAACAGATCGAGGCTGCCCATCGAGCGGGAGCCCAGCAGATCGAGCTATGTACGGCTGAGTACGCTGAATTGACATTGAGTTCGCGGGCCGCTCATGGCGAAGGCGAGCGACGTGCTTCGGCTGAGATCGATCGGATCAGGCAGGCGGCAGAACAGGCTGAAGGTCTCGGGCTTATCGTCGCGGCCGGACACGGCCTGACTTATCGAAACATCGGGCCGCTTGCCGCGATCCCGCAGATCTCCGAATTCAATATTGGGCATAACATCATTTCGCGGGCGGTTTTCGTAGGGCTCGGTCAGGCTGTCAGAGAAATGATCGAGGCGATCCGCCTGGGTGCCGGTCTGCAAGCGTGACAGGATCGTTCTCGGAAAGGTTTGATCAGCTGTGCTCGGAGGCCCGCGAGTGCCGCGTGTGTCCGGCATTGGCCGACAAGACCGCTGTGCTCAGCCGGCTGAACGGTTCGCTGACGCCGAAAGTTTTCTTTATTGCCGAGGCTCCGGGCCGTCAGGGGGCAGACCGGACGCGAAGGCCGTTTTACGGGGACAAGTCCGGCGAGAATCTCCAGACACTGCTTGATTCGGTGGGGCTGAGCCGTGAGGACATCTTCATCACAAATTCGGTAATGTGCAGTCCGCGATCGGCAACCGACGCAAATCGTAAGCCGACCGCTGCTGAGATAAGAAACTGTTCCGGTTTTCTTCGCCGTCAGATCGAATTGATCGCCCCTCCCGTCGTTGCCACGCTCGGCAGTGTCGCCCTCAATGCCGTTAAGGCGTTGGAGGACCACGCTTTGACCCTAAAGGATCACGCCGGAACGATCAACACTTGGAATGGCCGCATTCTCGTGCCGCTTTATCACCCAAGTCCGCAGGTCGTGGCCATGCAGCGAGGGCTGGGTCTGCAGCTTGAGTATTTTCGCTCGATCGGCAGGATCGTTAGCGATATCGCACGGAGATCGAGCTGAAGCGGTCAATTAGCAGAGATAATTATGGATACGATGACCATAAAGCAATACGAACTGATCAGAAACGGCGGCCTGGGTTTCTTTGAACAGGAGCGCGGCCTTATCGCTGTCTGGGGCAAAGAGGCCAGACAGTTTCTCGACGGCCTGATTTCAAATGACGTCAAGACACTCGAAGACGGGGCCGAGATGCTGGCTGCGTTTCCAAACGCGCAAGGCCGTCTTGTGGCGGTCGTTCGCGTCAAACGGGCCGGAGACAGGTATCTGTTCGAAACCGAGGGTTCGACCCGCGAAACGATCTTCCATAATTTGTTCAGGTTCACGTTCGCCGGCGATTTTTTTGTAGAGGACCTTTCGAGCCAATACGGCTATTTTGAATTCGTCGGCAGCGATCCGGGCCGGTTCCTGGAGGGCGAGATCGCGTACGGTTCGGGGTTGAATCCTGGCTGTTTCGTGCCCACTGAGAAGCTGGAAGAGCACAAAACGGCACTGCTGTCAGCCGGAGCCGTTGAGATCGGCCCTGACCTTTACGAGATCCTTCGAATAGAGAGCGGAGTCCTCAAGTACGGGATCGACTTCGACGATACTACGATCGTTCCCGAACTTGGCCTCGAAGGCCTGATCTCATACACCAAAGGCTGTTACATCGGGCAGGAGATCATCGCGCGTATCCATTTTCGCGGCCACGTTGCTAAACGCTTGACTGGCCTCATGATAGACACGAACGGATTGGAGCCGTCCGCTCTATCCGCCGGTGTTGAACTGACCGCTGCAGACGGCAGAAACGCGGGGCGGATCACGAGCGTCACGTTCTCGCCGAGTCTCGGGAGCGTAATAGCGATCGCCGTGGTCAGGTACGACCATCTGGAACCGGGAACTACGTTGAATGCCGGCGGCTTTTCTGCGAAGGTTGCCGCATTGCCGTTCATTTAGCGGTCTTTTGTCGGCAAAGAACGGCGGGCCCGGGCCGCCGACGGCGATGTGTTAAAATCAGACCAATATGAAAGACGTTGACATCGATCTGCCAAACGCGAAACTCGCATACACGATCATCCAGTCACTTTTGGACGGCCACGACGCACTTGGGGATCTGCTTGTCGTTATGGCCCACGCTTTGGACGAAGATACCTTAAAAGCCCTCACGAACACCGCAGAATGGCAAAAGTATCTCGAGTCGAAGCGGGAACTTGAGGGCACGCACGTCCAGATCGAGAAATTTACGGAAATACTGAAAACGCTGGAAAATGTTTGACCTGATAATTATCGGTGCCGGCCCCGCCGGGATCACCGCAGCACTTGAGGCCAAAAGGCATGGGCTTTCTCACCTGGTCCTCGAAAAGGGGCTCATCGGTAATACGATCTACAATTACCCTGTCGGTTTGACCGTATTCTCGACTACGGATGAACTTGAGATATCCGAGGGCGGGCTTTCCCCGGCCCGTGAAAAGCCGACCCGCGAAGAACTGCTATCCTATTATGTTCGCATTGTTTTAGACAACGAACTTAATGTCCAAACTGAAGAAAACGTGGTCGGTGTCGAAAAGCTGTCAGACCACTTTAGGGTCGTGACCGATAAGGGCGAATACACATCGGCCGCCGTGCTATTTGCAATGGGCTCAATGGATTACCCTCGCCGCATTAATGCAAAAGGCGAAGACTTGCCGAAGGTCCATTTCCAGTTTCGCGAAACCTATCCGTGGGTCAAAAAGCGGGCTTTGATAGTCGGCGGAGGGAACTCGGCCGGTGAGGCTGCACTGTTCCTCGCCCAGGAAGGGGCGGAAACCACGCTGGCGATCTTTCGCGAAGATTGGGAAAATACCGATCCGAAGCAGGGATGCATCAAGTATTGGGTCAAACAACCACTGGAGAAAGAACTTCAGGAAAAGTGCCTTAACTTATTCTTTCTAGGTAAGGTTATCGAAATACGCGAGGCTGAAGTGGAGCTTGAATCCGAGTCCGGTGAGCGAGTTATCTTACCGAATGACGTCGTGTTCGTCCTTATCGGTTCCGATGCGGATCTGTCGATGCTCAAAGATCTCGGTGTCGGTACCGTCAATGGAAAGTACGGTGAAATCCCGACATACGACGAAGAAACTTTTGAAACCAATGTCTCCGGCGTGTATGTCGCGGGCCATTTCACCGCTCAGCGTCATATCAAGGGTGCGATCGATGCCTCTCGTAAATTGATCCCGCAATTGGCCGCGAAGCTTCGTTCCGGATCAAATTGAGCCTTGCCGGAACTTTGCAAAGTTTGCTGTCGTCCATTATCGCCGATCCGCGAGTTTCACACCTTCAATGAAAAGCGGCGAAGGCCTTTTCAGAACCTTCGCCGCATGCAATTGCACTATCGATAATTATTGTTTATCGGCCTTAACGGTCCTGACCATCACCTTCTGATTTTGAAATCTCTCCGCGATATTGGCAGGGTTGATCTCATAGCTTGCGACGTCAAATGTCTCATCGGTATTTCCTCCGACAGTCTGCGTCCACTTGTATGGCAGCTGCACTCCGCCGACCGAACGGTAGTCCGAGAACTTAACGCTGTACTCAGCCATCGCCGAGGCCGGAGCGTCCAGCGTCCGGGTAAATACCATTGCACCCTTAGTGGTATCGCCGCCCTTCGGGGCTTCGGCCTTGAACTTGATCACATTCGGCATCTGGTGTCCGGTGTAATTCATCATGACAGGCAGGTTTGATGATCTGCTAAGAAATATCTTGTATGCCGTGCCGCCAAATTCCGCGATCACGATGTTGCAGGCCGTGCCGTCGACATCAGCTTCGCCGCCGAACGTATAACTAACGTCCATGCCTTGCGGCGGGGTCATTAGCAGGCCGAGTGTGAGTTTGAGCATCTCATTGTGACGCATCGCTCCATGGTGGTCGCCCGCGATCTGCTTTTCAAATACCATCTGCTTACCGTCGCCGACCCATTTCAGGTTGTCGCCGCCATCGACTCGCTTAACGACGACGGTCTTGCCGTCGGTCGTTGTAAACTCGGCAGTTCCACTCTCTTTAACGATATTCAGTTTCTTTTCGGCGTCAGCACCTTTGAGCTCTTCGACCGATCCGTCCGGCTTTTTAATGATGATGCGGGTTACCTTGTCGCCGGCATTGCCGCCATCTGCTTCGATGATCTTGTCGGCTTCGGTCCCGGTGATCTCCTTGACCGTTCCGTCATCTTTCTTGATGACGATCCGCCTCTCGCTGCCGTTACCGTCGGCAGTAACGTCGACTTTCATCGTTTGCGGCGAGCCGCCGACAACCACGACATCAACCTGTTTGGTTATCTGCGGGCCATCGGCACCGTTGCCGTCGTCTTTGCCGAGTTTCATCATTCTCATCAGCTTGTCGGGAAGCTGCAACGCGATCTCGCTTTCGCCTTCTTCGCTGCGGCTGACACCGTCAACGCTGAACGTCTTTGTCGTTCGGCCCTTGATGACCATACTCTGCACGTTGGCTATCGCTGCATCGCCGCCGATCGCGATACGAGCTTTTCGGACCAATTCAAGAGCTTTCTCGTCCGACTTGAATTTTGCACCGGCCTTTTCGACCAATGTCCCTAACCCAACAAAAAACACTGAAACACTTAAGATCGTGATGATAAATCTTTTCATAACTTGCCTCCGGAACCATTAATATAGGCGAACGAGATCAAACCGAATGATACTTCATTTTGGAGGAAGCACGTAATTACAGCTTCGATGCTCGTTCGACATTATGGATGATAGCGGTATCGCGAAGCCGAGTGATTAAGACAACGCAAAGAAATTGTTAAGAATGTAAAATGTGCGAAAAGTCTATTGTTTGTGATTTGCCGATAGTTGCATAATGCCTTTTGGGGGACGTTAGCCGTTGATACGACCGAACTTCGGACCCCAAGTTGACCATGAAGCGTTTCTGGAGCAATCTTGCACTTTTTACCTGCCTCACCATCATTCTGGTGGTGATCGGCGGCCTGCAGTACCGTTGGCTTAGCCGTATAAGTGACTCCGACGGTGAGAAGGCTAAAAAACGGGTGACCGAGCAGGCGGAGCGATTCGCAGCAGATCTTAATCGCGAGATACAAGGTGCGTATTTCAATTTTCAGACCGACGCGGCGACCTGGCGGGCCGGTGATTGGACACAATTCAACGAACGCTATGATTTCTGGCGGGAAAAGACCGCCTATCCTGAACTGATCCGCGACTTTTATTTCTTTCCAAACGATCAGGCATCGGGGCCGATCCGTTATGACCGGCAGTCGCGTTTCTTCATTCCGGCCGAACTTACCGATGAGTTGCGCGGCTTACGGTCGGAATTCAGCGATGACGCAAATTTCAAGCCGGTCCTGAGCGATGTGTTTTCGCTGGTACTGCCGATACACGAAGTCGGGCCAAATACCGATAAGATAATTATGCGCGCGGCCCGGCCGTCGCCCGTGCACGAAGTGAAAGTGCCGCCCAAGTTCGGAATTTTGCTGATCAGGCTTGATCCAGCGGTCGTAAAGGACAAACTGCTGCCGGACCTAACGGCAAAATACTTCGGGGACGGCGAATTTAACGCCGCCGTGGTCGACTCGTCCGGAAATAGTGTTTTCCAAAGTCTTAAGGGCGATGCCGTCGACGCTGAAAAGCCGTTGATCGATCTTTCTCCCGGAAATTTCATCGTATTCGCTAATCGCGATCTTGCGAGGTCGATCGAGGGTGAAAAGCGTCCGGGCGTGGTCGTTAGTTCAAGGATCGAAACCCATTCGATGACAAAGGTGCCCGAATCTGCCGGCGACGAAAGATCGCTGAAGATCGAGGTAAATCGTGATGCCGGGAGGCGCACCGCCGTCTTTACGGCAACGACCGACCCAAACGGCGCCGCGGTTGGGCCGTGGAAGCTACGCGTTCAGCATTCGTCGGGTTCACTCGATGGATATTTGACGTCAACGTTCAGACGTAACATGGCCGTCGGGTTTGGCCTGCTATTCCTGCTTGCGGCCGCGGTCATTGCCATAATTGTCTCGGCGCAGCGGGCTAAGCTCTTCGCTCAGCGTCAGGTCGAGTTCGTTTCAAGCGTCTCGCACGAGTTTAGAACGCCGTTGGCCGTCATATCGTCGGCGGGCGAGAACCTTGCTGACGGTGTGACAAATGACACCGGGCAAGTTTCGCGATACGGCGATCTGATCAAGGCAGAAAGCCGAAAGTTGTCGGCCATGGTCGAACAGATACTTGAGTTTGCCGGCGCCAATTCTGGCCGTCAGCGATATAACTTCGCGGATGTCGTCGTCGCCGACGTGATTGACCAAGCGATAATGGAGTGCCGTCCGATGCTGGATGAAAAAGGGATCACTGTTCGCTCGAATATCAGCGCCATGCTGCCGGTCGTCAAGGGCGATAGAAATGCCCTGAGCATGGCGATCCAGAACCTTATTGGCAATGCCGCGAAATACAGCAACGGCGAAAACCAGATCAGCATTTCGGCTGAAGGATCGGGAAATACGGTTCAGATCGCGGTCGAAGACAATGGGCTCGGGATGTCAAAGAGCGACCTTCGACAGGCGTTCGAACCGTTTTTTCGGTCGAAGCAGGTTGTTGACGCACAGATCCATGGAAACGGCCTCGGGCTGAGTTTGGTAAAGAAAATAGTCGAGGCTCACGGCGGCCGTGTTTCGGCGGCCAGCGAATTAGGCAAAGGGAGCCGATTTACGATCGAACTGCCCGCCGAGTAGGTACCGGATATGCCGGCGGTCGGTCCTGCGTATCCGTGATCGCCGATCTTGGCCGCGACGTTAACGTATGAAGATCTTGCTCGTCGAAGACGAACCCGGATTGATACTGACACTCACCGACCGGTTGGTCAGCGAGGGGTTTGAAGTCGAATCCGCGGCGGACGGAAAGGCCGGATACGAGGCGGCGCTTGGCGGTAGGTTTGACCTCATCATCCTCGACGTGATGCTGCCCAAAAAGAACGGTTATGACGTGGCACGCGACCTGAGGCAGAAGGGGATCGATACGCCGATCCTAATGCTGACGGCAAAAGGCGAGACGATCGACAAGGTGCTCGGGCTAAAACTCGGTGCCGATGACTACCTGACCAAACCTTTCGAGGTGCTTGAACTGCTGGCCCGGATCGAAGCTCTGCTTCGAAGATCGTCAAATCCGACAAACGGTTCGACCGCCGAGATATTTCGTTTCGGAGCGATCTCGATCGACTTTAGGCGTGCCGAGGTTTTGAAGGCCGGTGACCGGATCGATCTGTCCGCGATGGAGTTCAAACTCCTGCATTATCTGATCGAAAATCAAGGGAATGTGAATTCCCGCGACCAATTGCTCGATGCCGTTTGGGGCTATGACGCGATGCCCACGACCCGGACAGTTGATGTTCATATTGCGTGGCTTCGACAAAAACTGGAAGAAAATCCGCGGCACCCTCAGTTCATACAGACGGTTCACGGCCTAGGCTACAAGTTCGTAGTGTGAGGTATCACGTATAGAGTGATCGCGGCAAAGTGGATGATGCTGCCGGCGAGTATGAAGATGTGAAAAATAGCGTGATGATGCTTGATGCTCTTCCAGGGAAAGAAGATGACCCCAAGTGAATAGGCGACGCCGCCGGCGATCGTCAGTGCGACCGGAACGACGCCCAGGACCTGCAGCAGCGGCTGAACCGCAAACACCCCAAGCCAGCCCATTACCAGATACGATAAAACGTTCAGAGCCGGCCAGCGGTCGCGAATGATCAGCTTGATCACAATGCCGATAACCGCAAATGCCCAGACCGCCGCGAGCAGGTTGCGGCCGAAATCGTCGGTCGCGATCACTAGTCCAAACGGCGTGTAGCTGCCCGCTATCAGCAAATAAATACAGCAATGGTCGACGATCTGAAGGTTTTTCTTCGCCCTGTGAGATACCACGCTGTGATATGCGGTCGAGGCGCCGTAGAGCACGACGAGCGAGATGCCGTAAACGATGCTCCCTATAATGACGATCGGGTCGCCGCGGAGCCAGGAAAGTGTAACGAGGGTCAAGAACCCGAGGAGGCTCAGCAAGAAGCCAAACCCGTGCGTAAGCGTATTGGCGAACTCCTCGACCGGAAGTTCGTATAAATGGTTCTTGATCCTCTTGGTCATCTTACACCTGAAATGTTATCAAACAATCACGGGTTGGAATGTAAGATTTTTGTCGTGAATCAAATTAATTCACCGTCACCTGCCGAACGGTGTCGCCGGGCCACGCCTGTGCGGTACGCGGCCTCTTCGACACGTGCAGCAACCGCCTCGCCGACGCGGCGGTCAAACACCGACGGGATAATGTAATCAGGATGGAGCTCGTCCGGCCCGATGATCTCGGCGATAGCGTGAGCGGCCGCGAGTTTCATCTCTTCATTGATGCGGGAGGCCCGGCAATTGAGCGCTCCGCGAAAAATACCCGGGAAGCACAATACGTTGTTGATCTGATTTGGGTAATCCGAACGGCCGGTCGCCATGACAGCAACGTGTCCGACCGCATCCTCCGGCATGATCTCGGGCGTCGGATTGGACATCGCGAAGACTATCGGGTCCTTGGCCATATTGGCGAGATCATTGACATCGATCACACCCGGTGCCGAAAGGCCGAAGAATACATCCGCGCCTTTGATGACCTCGTGGATCGTGCCCTGTTCATTTTCCGGATTGGTGTTGCGGGCGTACCAATCCTTGACCCAGTTCATGTTCTCCTTGCGGCCGTTAAAGATCGCACCGGTCGTGTCGCAGCCGATAATATTCTTTACGCCGGCAGCCATTACGATCTTGGAACACGCTACGCCGGCGGCGCCGATGCCGTTTACGACCACCTTGACGTCTTCCATCTTTTTATCGACGATCTTTAGGGCGTTGATCAGCGCGGCGAGTACAACGACCGCGGTGCCGTGCTGGTCGTCATGAAAGACCGGTATATCCAACTCCTCTTTAAGCCGGTCCTCGATCTCGAAACAACGCGGGGCCGAGATATCCTCGAGGTTGATACCGCCAAATGCGACGGAGATGTTCTTGATGGTCTCGATGATCTCGTGCGGATCCTTGGTATTAAGGCATATCGGGAACGCGTCAACTCCGCCGAATTCCTTGAACAGCTGACATTTGCCTTCCATTACAGGCATAGCGGCGGCCGGGCCGATATCGCCGAGTCCGAGAACGGCCGTACCGTCTGAGACGACGGCGACCGTGTTCTTCTTGATGGTCAGGTTAAAGGCCTTTTCGGGATCCTTCGCGATAGCCTGGCAAACGCGTGCGACGCCGGGCGTGTAAGCCATCGACAGATCCGACCTCGTTTTCAATTGCATCTTGGATGCGACCTCGATCTTGCCGCCGAGATGCATCAAAAATGTGCGGTCTGAAACATTTACCACGTCAACGCCATCGATATCGCGGACCGACTCGACGATCTGCTGCGAGTGCGACTCGCTGGCGGCATTTACCGTGATGTCGCGGATCAGGAAGTCCTTTCCGACGCTCACGATATCGATGCCCTCGATGTCGCCGCCGGCCTTGCCGATGGCTGTGGTTATCTCGCCGAGCTTGCCGGGGCGATTGTGGATACGGACACGAAGAGTAAGGCTGTAGCTTGCGTTAGGTGTTGGTGTATGACTCATATAATGCGGTCGTCGTTTCGATCGCTCCGGGATCGGAATTTGTAAGACCACGAATAGAAAAGTATGACGAAAAACTCGGTAGAGGGCAAATTTGCCGCAGCGGGTTGCCGAATCTGAAGATCGGCCGTGACGCGGGTCAAGTGATCGGCCTGATGTGGGTTCGATAGACGCCTAATATCTCGACGTGGTCTGCGGGCCGGCGGATATTGTCCTCATCGTCAATATCTGAACTCGATCTAAGTTCAATATCAGATCCGACACGGTAATATTTTCGCAGGTATGTCGCGGTGCCGTCGACGATCGCGGTGACGATCGTGCCGTCACGCACGAATTTGCGGAGTTCGATCAGAGCGATGTCATCTTCCTTGATGCCCGAATTCTCTAGTGCATCGTCAACCACGCGGAAAGCACGGATACGTTCGGCGGTCTGATAACCGAGAATGAATTCCGGCAGAATGACGGGCTGCATTTCCCAGGTTTCACGGTTGTGTTCGCACGGGGCATCCAGCCATTCGATAAGGACCCCGCCGGACGATACATTGTTGGATCGAGATGACTGGACCTCGATCGAGAAATGGCCGTCAACCCTCTCGCGAGTTAATAGGCCCTGTGATTCAAGCTCTGAAACGATTCGCCCGATCCCGCCTCTTGAATTCAATCCAAAATTCCGGGCGATCATCGAATATGACGGCCGATAACCGTGCGAATCGATGAAACCCGTGATGAACTCAAGGACCTCACGCTGTCGGCGCGTTCGTGCTTGCATAACGTGGATTGTATCACTGACAGAACGACATTTGTCACAGGGGGCAGATCGCCGCCGCAACAAAGACTGCCGCGGAGTGCTATAATTAGCGTTCGCACGGAGGTTTTTAGGAAATTAGCATAGTTCACGGATTTACTCGCGGCCTCAAGCACAACCAACTGAAACGTATCGAAAAGCTCGGTACCAGGAGAGTTGCGCCCGATACGATCGTTTCGCCTGAGCTTGCGCGGCAAATGTCTGAGATCTCGCACGAGACCGGGCGGCAGGTCGGCGTGTTGATCAACCGCAAAGGGCAGATCGAATATGTCATGGTCGGGACGGCAAAGGGCATCGAACTGCCGGATTTTGGCCGTGCCCGTGTATCCGAAGACCGGTTTCGCGGTCTTCGCTGCGTACACACGCACCTTCTGGGTGAGAAACTGACTCAGGACGACCTCACCGATCTGGCCTTGCTTCGGTTGGATCTGATGTCGATAGTCCAGGTCGAACGAAAGGACGGATTGCCCGGACTGGTCTATTCTGCCCACCTTGTGCCGACAAACGCCGAGAATCTCGACGCCGAAGCGCAGTCTCTGCCGTACGCATTCCTTGAGCCGAATATCCCGTCGCAGTTGGACACCGATTTTATCGCGTTGATCAATTCGCTCGAGGACGAAATGGCCCGTATCCGGTTGACCGCCCGAACGCGTCAGACGGGACGCGACCGGGCGATCCTCGTCGGTGTGACCACCGGAGATGTCGAGACGGCTGAGGAGTCGATCGCCGAACTGAAAGAGTTGGCGTCATCGGCCGACGTGGTGATACTGGACACGATCATTCAGCGGCGTCCTAAGATCGACCCGAAAACGGTCCTTGGTAAAGGCAAACTCGATGACCTACTGATCCGCTCAATGCGGCTCGGGGCGGACATCCTCGTATTTGATACCGAACTTTCGCCGGCGCAGGTGCGTAGCCTGAGTGACGCGACCGAATTGAAGGTGATCGACCGGCCGCAGCTGATCCTGGATATTTTCGCCCAAAGGGCCCAGAGCCGCGAAGGTAAGCTGCAGGTCGAACTCGCACAACTAAAGTACTTATTACCGAGGTTGGTCATCGGTCAAAACTCGGCCTTTTCACGATTAGCCGGCGGTATCGGCGGCCGCGGCCCGGGCGAAACCAAACTCGAGACCGATCGCCGCCGTGTCCGCGATCGGATAGCCCAGCTTGAACGACAGGTAGACAATCTCGGCCATCAGCGTCAGGAAAGGCGGAAAAAGCGTGTTCAAAAGCATCTGCCGATCATTTCACTGGTCGGATACACAAATGCAGGCAAATCGACCCTGCTCAACAGCCTGACCCAGAGCGACGTTTATGCCGAGAAAAAGATGTTCGCCACGCTCGACCCGACTTCGAGGCGTTTAAGGCTGCCGTACGATCAGGAAGTGATCATCAACGACACGGTCGGTTTTATACGTGACCTGCCCGAGGCACTTGTTTCTGCGTTTCGGGCGACTCTCGAAGAGATCGCGGACAGCGACCTGCTGGTGCACGTCGTCGACGCGTCGAACCCGCGTGTTCTGCAGCAGATCGAATCGGTCGGAAAGATACTTGCCGACCTTGAGTACAACGAGATACCTCAGCTCATTGTTTTGAATAAATCCGATCTGGTCCCGGCGGGTGAACTCAGGCGATTATCAAGGCAAATCGAGCTTGACAGTGGGATGCAATGCGTGGCAATTTCAGCTATTCGCCGTGAATCTTTGCGGCCGATGGTCGAATCGATCGGAGAGATAATTACCGTGCCGCGGCCGGAATTCAGCGAGTCCGGCCTCGCGGAATACGGCTCTGTCGGGTCGGTCGCGGCCGAAGCGTAAGATATAGATGAGCAAGCGGATCCAAGACATGAAAACGCCGTTCGAACGGCGGCGTGAAAAGCTCTTTGAGCTTTTGGCCGGGCCGTTTCGGCGTCTGTCCGCTGACCAGCAGTTTTGGATCGGGTTTGCATGTCTCTGCTTATTTACAACGCTTTTGATCCATAATCCTCTTTGGCGGGCCTCAGGTGAGCAGTTGTACAAGGAAGGCGAGATCGCCCGTGAGAGTATCATCGCACCCGCCGACGTCTATTTCACCGATGTCGAAGAATCAGACAGGCTCAGGTTAGAGGCTCGAAACGCCGTCAAGCCGATCTTTCGATACGAGTCCAATAAATCGGACCAGGCGGTCCAGCGATTCCTGTCGTCGTGGGAAAAACTTCAGCGTCACGGCAGTGAGACGCCAAATTCCAAACCGTCAAATTCTGATACTAAGGCGGAAACTCACTGGTCCGGTGCAGGCGGCCCCGAGGTCGGAAAAACGCTTGCCTCGCGCACTTTCAGCCGAAATGAGATCGAGGCCGTGCAGAGTGCACTGAAGGAATCGTCTGAGGGTTATATCTTTGATGACTCGGACCGGCAGTATTTTCAGAACGAAGTATTCGTTTTTGATCGTGCCAAGCCCAATCAGCAATCGACTGTGAAGATGCCTGAGAGCAATTGGACCCCGCTGTCCACGGCCCGCGAAAAGCTCAGGACCAGGCTGACGTCGATCAAGAGCCTGGCCCCGAAGGAAGTTGAGGCATTCTATACCGCGGCCGAGATCCTGGTCGAACCCAGCGTGGCCTATGACAGTGTTGCGACCGACACCGCCCGGAACAACGCCGCCGAAAGCATCGAGCCGAGGACCATTTCACTGAAGCGCGGACAGAAGATCGTCGATGAGGGGGACATCATCACTCAGCCGATGCTGTCAAAAATCGCCGCGATCCGCAATTATGCGACTTCGACGCGTCAACTGAACCGGTTTGTCGGTGTTCTGATCTTAATTTGCGGATTGTTTTGGGTCGCCTGGAAGTTCATACAGAATCGCGGCATCGTGCCGCGGCTCGCGCTTTCGCCGCGAAAGACCTTTGCTCTCCTTGGTTTTGTGGTCGTGGTGCAGACAGCTCTTATGGCGGTGTTCTTTCGCTTGGCCGATTTCACGGCGATCCAAAACATCAAGGCACCGCTGAATGACCCGATGATATGGGCTTTTGCGGTTCCGTTTGCGACCGGCAGCCTGTTGATGACGCTTTTGGCCGATCGTCCGACCGCGCTTTTCACCGGCCTGATGACGGCATTGATCGCCGGTTTTCTCGCGCCGCGAGGATTGGAATTCGCGGTTTATGCGGCACTCGCGTCGTCGGCCGCGGTGTACGGGATCGGGCGTTATCGGAGCCGGCAAACCGTGACCATTGCTGGCGTATTGGTCGGCGCGGCAAGTGCCGTGCTCGCGATCGCGCTTATCTCATTCAGCCAGCAGCCGATCGTCCTTAATACGGTACTTTTGGCGATCGCCTGTGCTCTGGCCAGTGGTGTTATGACGGCGGCTGTGACGGCCGTTCTGCTGCCGATCTGCGAATCGACATTCGGCATTTTGACCGACGTCAAACTGCTCGAACTTTCAAATGCCGACCTGCCGGTCCTTGGCCAATTGGCGATGCGGGCACCGGGTACAAATCAGCATTCGCACGCCGTCGGACAACTTTCCGAGGAAGCTTGCCGTGTTGTCGGCGGCAACGGACTTCTGGCCCGTATCGGAGCCCTCTATCACGACATTGGCAAGACAGCGGCACCGGAACACTACGTTGAAAATCAGCTTTCGAAGAATCCGCACGACCGGCTAAAACCGACGCAGAGCGCAAAGATCATCATCAGCCATGTCACGTATGGGATGAAGCTCGGTAAGGAGATGGGTTTGCCGCAGCGAATCATCGATTTCATCCCGCAGCACCATGGAACGCGTACCTTGCATTATTTTCTCAAAAAGGCTCAGGTCGAGGCTCGTGACGCGTCTGAGATCTCGGAGAACGACTTTCGCTATCCCGGCCCCAAGCCCCAGTTCAAGGAAGCGGCGATCATGATGATCGCGGACTCGTGCGAGGCCGGAGCCCGCAGTTTGGCGGAGCCGACGCCTGAAAATATTCGGTTCATCGTCACAAAGATCATCGATGCCATTCTCCAGGACGATCAGCTCGATGAGTGTGACCTGACGCTAAGGGAACTGACCCAGATACGCGAGTCGATGATCAGATCGCTGGTCGCGATCTATCACTCACGCGTAGACTATCCGGGCTATGTCCCGCCGAATTCGGGCCAATATAAGTTTCCGGCCGCCGAGATCGATAGCGAGGAACGGGGATTCAAATAC
Organism: uncultured Chloracidobacterium sp.; assembly: GCA_964592865.1. Classification (GTDB taxonomy): domain Bacteria; phylum Acidobacteriota; class Blastocatellia; order Pyrinomonadales; family Pyrinomonadaceae; genus OLB17. The sequence continues at coordinate 84,332 of CAZQGN010000005.1, forward strand.
GTCAATCCGGCCGATATACCGGTCAGTCCGGGCGGCGAGATCGAGGATGAGGCCATAGATCGTTCACAGGAACCCAGCGTCTAGCAAATACACCTGGAGGCGTTATGTTACGAAGGTACACGTTTTGGTTTTGGACCGCAGTTGGACTGCAGCTACTAACCGGGATCTTTCACACCATGAGCCTTTTTGTCTCGTCAGTACCTGCCAATGAGACAGAAGCCCAAATGATGACTCTGATGACGTCGTATAGGATCGACGCGGGAGCGGGTTTTCACCCTACATACTCCGGCCTTTTTACGGCCCTCAGTTCGTGTTTCACTTTTCTTTGCTTTTTTGCCGCGATGACCAACGGCTATTTGATGCTAAAGAAGACCGAGCCTTCGGTGATGAGAGGGATCATTGCCATAAACCTTCTGATATTTGGGGCAGCCTTTGCGGTTATGGCCTATTTTACGTTTTTGCCGCCGATCATTTGCACAGGCTTGATATTCATCAATTTATTGGCCGCGATCGTGGTCGCCCCAAAGATCGAATCCGCAATCTAAAATTCACTTTTCAGCTTTTCAAAGGTGGAGGTCAACGATTCCGGCAATGTCCGTGTCTGTCCGACGCTCGTCATAAAATTGGCGTCGCCGACCCAGCGGGGGAGCACGTGCATATGATAATGCTCGGCAACGCCGGCACCGGCGGCTTTACCGAGGTTCATCCCGAGATTAACGCCGTCAGGGCGATATATCGATTTGATCGCCGCAATTGACCGATTAACAAGGTCCATCATCTCATCCGTCGACCTCTTTTCCGCTGATTCCGGGCCGTCCAGATGTGCGAAGGGCACGATCATCAAATGTCCGGACGTGTACGGGTAGATATTCAGGATGACAAAATTAAACTCGGCACGATGGAGAATGAAATTATCTTCATCGCTGGCCGAGTTGCCCAAGATACCACAAAAGGCACACCCGGGTTGTTCCGCGGATGTGCCCTTTGTTATGTAATCATATCGCCACGGACTCCAAAGTAGATCCACGACATTTCTCCGTAAACTAAGCCTTGTTGATAAGTTCCTTGAGCTCTTTGCCCGGCTTGAAGTACGCGACCCTCTTTGCGGGTATCTCAACGGCGGCACCGGTCTTCGGGTTACGGCCCTTTCGTGAATTACGCTGGCGGACCCTAAAACTGCCAAACCCGCGAAGCTCGATCTTCTCACCCTTGTTAAGGCTACCGGTAATGCTGTCGAAGATGATCTCGACCAACTGTTCCGCATCCTTTTTGGTCATTTCCGCTT
>CAZQGN010000005.1:85626-128467 GCA_964592865.1 uncultured Chloracidobacterium sp.
GGCGTCGCGTTCGACCTGATCAGCTTTTGTCATTTTCTTTCAATCTCCAGAGAAATTAGTGCCACTTGCCCTTGAATTACGCTGCCTGCGTATCTGAATCCTCGCCGTCAGCGGCGGCGGCTTCAGTTTCAGCAACGGGTTCCTCAACGGCGGCTTCTGCCGTTTCGGTCTCAGCCTCGGCCGCAGGAGCTTCGGCGGCGACTTCGTCGGCCGCCGCTTCCTCAACTGCCGTTTCTTCAGCGACAGGTTCCTCTTCGGTTGCCACCGCCGATTCCTCGGCTATCTGAGCCTCGGCTTCGCGAGCAGCAAACTCCTCAGCTTTGGCCTTTTTAGCGGCAGCCTTAGCAGCCTTTTTCTCTTCCGGCGTTTCCTCCGGCTTTGTCTCGGCGGCAGCATCTGAATCGCCGCCGAATCTCAAGTTAGCAAGTTCGCCAAGCGAGGCCATTCCGCCCTTCGCCTCGGTCGAGTACATCCTCGAGTCGATGATCGGTTCGTCTTCCTTGCCGACCGCTCTCGCCGAGAGGCCGATCTTCTGATCCGCCAGCTCGATGCGGAGGATCTTGAAATCCATTTCCTGACCGAGCTGAGCAACATCCTCGGCACGCTCGACACGCTCGTCAGAAAGTTCCGAGATGTGACAAAGTCCTTCGAGGCCCTCGCCGAGTTCGACAAAGATACCAAAATTGGTAAAGCGCGAAACCTTGCCGCGGACAGTATCACCCGGGCGGTGGGTCGCAACAAATCCTTCCCAGGCGCTCGGCGTCAGATCCTTCATCGAAAGCGAAAGCCGCTGGCCCTGCTTGTCGATGCTGGTAACGATAGCGTCAACTTCCTGGTCCTTCTTGAGAACGTCTTTCGGGTGCTTGATCTTCTTTGCCCACGTGATGTCTGAAACGTGGACGAGACCGTCGATACCTTCTTCGAGTTCAACAAACGCACCAAAATCAGTGATATTGCGGACACGGCCGTGTATCTTGGTGCCGATCGGGTAACGAAGGTCGACCGTCGCCCAGGGATTTTCCTGGAACTGCTTCATGCCGAGGCTGATGCGGCGTTCAACGGTGTCAACGCCCAGGATCTGGACCTCAACTTCGTCACCGCGATTGAACATACGCTTCGGGCTCTGGGCACGCCGTGACCAGGAGATCTCGGAAACGTGGACCAAACCCTCGACGCCCGGCTCGAGCTCGACGAATACGCCGTAATCGGTGACCGATGAAACTTTACCGGTGACCTTTGAGTTGACCGGATATACTTCGATAACGGTCGACCACGGATCCGGAAGCAGCTGCTTGTAACCAAGCGAGATCTTTTCTTTTTCACGGTCGAGTTTCAAGACCTTGACCTGAATGTGGTCGCCGACCTTGAACATATCGCCGGGGTGGTGCAGGCGGCCCCACGACATATCCGTGACGTGAAGAAGGCCGTCGATACCGCCGATATCAACGAACGCACCGTATTCGGTGAGATTCTTGATCGTGCCTTCGATTACGTATCCAACATCGATACGGCTGAGCGTCTCGCCCTTCTGTGCTCCCACTACCTCGTCGGTGATCACTTTGCGGGAAAGGACGACGTTGTTTCGGCGACGGCTGAATTTGATGATCTTGGCTTCGATCTCCTGGCCTTTGTACTGGTCAAGGCTGTGGATCGGGCGTGAATCGATCTGCGATCCCGGAAGGAACGCTTCGATGCCGCCAAGGTCAACCCGCAGGCCGCCCTTGGTCTTGTCAACGACAATTCCGGTTACAGTGGCTTCTTCGTTAAATGCCTTTTCAACAACATCCCAAGCTTTGCGGGCAAGTGCGTCGTGCCGCGACAATTGCGGCGGACCGTCACCAGAATGCATGCTGCGAAGCACGACTTCGACCGAATCTCCGACGCTAACGGTCAAATTGCCATCTTCGCCGGTAAATTCCTCGACCGGAGCGATGCCCTCGGACTTATAGCCGAAATCGATCAGAATTCCGCGATCGGAAACGCCGACGACCGTCCCTTCGACCAGTTCGCCCGGATGAAAGATCGTTTGTTCCTGTTCGAACTGCTCAAGGATCGCACCGAAATCGATGTCGCCCGAATTCTGAGCTTCGTCCGCAGCGGCTGCGGCCGGTTCGGCTGAGGCGGTGTTGGCCGCCGGTGATGTTGAAGCTGCTGTCTGTTCCACAACTGAAGTTTCTGCAGCGGTCGTTTCTTCAGTTCCTGTTGTAACCTCGTTTGTCATTTACGCGTGTCTTATTTCCTTATTGATTAGTTACCGGACCGCTCGTGCAAGCCGGTAATTTTTCTTACCCGTCCCGTTTGGTGAGCAGACGTGCAGAAGCACATTGGCTGAACTCAAAACCGAATCACTTATCTGACGAAACCTTCGTTGGCATTCGACCTTGCCGAATGCTTCGGAGGGCTGTTGCGATTGTCGTGAAATCGGCTCCTTCCGAGTGACTTGGTAAAACTAAAATATATAAGCAACGACGGGCAGATGTCAAGGCTGATCTGCCGAAAATCGTTGCAAAATCAATATTTAAGCGTGCAGGGGGCTCGCCGCTGCACGCTAAAAATACCTCTCAACCCGCGCCGCCTAGTTCCTTACGATCAGATCGCTCACGTTACCCACGCCGCTGTTTCGCTCCATTTCTTCCTTGGCGATCCCCGATGTGGTGTTGATGCCGGCAAGCCGCAGTCTGAACTCGTCAGGATTGGTCGATCCGCGAAGAGCCTCGTCAAGCGTGATCAGGCCCGATTGGTAAAGGTAGAACAGCGATTGGTCGAACGTCTGCATACCATACTGCGAGGTTCCGGCCGCAATGGCGTCTCGTATGCTCTGGGTCTTGTCCTCGTGGAGGATATAATCGCGGATCAGCGGCGTCGACATCAGGACTTCGACCGCCGGAATTCGGCTATTGCCCTTGGCGGATTTCATAAGCCTTTGAGAAACGACCGCTTTAAGGAGCCCCGCAAGCTGTATCCGGATCGACTTTTGCTGATAGGGCGGAAACGCCGTGATTATACGGGTCAGTGTTTCAGACGCATCGAGTGTATGAAGCGTCGAAAGTACCAGATGGCCCGTTTCCGCCGCCACGAGAGCGGTCTCAATGGTCTCGAGATCGCGCATCTCGCCGACAAGTATGACGTCAGGATCTTGCCGCAAACTTCCGCGAAGTGCCTCGGCGAAATTGCGGGTATCGACGTCGACCTCGCGTTGCGTTACGAACGACTCCTTGTTCTTGTGCAAAAATTCGATTGGATCTTCGATCGTGACGATGTGGCAGTTCCTTTTCTGGTTGATATAGTCCACGATCGCCGCGAGCGTGGTCGATTTGCCTGATCCGGTCGTGCCGGTCACCAGTACCAGTCCGCGCCCTTCGTCGGCGATCTTGTTGAGGATCGGCGGCAGTCCGAGTTCGGCAAATCCGCGGATCGAATCCGAGATGACCCTGGCGACGATACCGATCGAGTTGCGTTGCTGAAAGATGTTTACACGAAACCTGCCGAGTCCCGATACGCCGTATCCGATATCAACCTCATACGCCTCTTTGAAATGCTGTTTTTGCCGATTTGACATCATTGAGAATGCCATTTCGAGCGTCTCGTCCTGCGTCAGGCGGCTCACGCCGGTCAGCGGTTTTAGTTCGCCCGTGACCCGTATCACCGGAAACGAACCCGCACGCAAATGGAGGTCAGAGGCGCCGAAACTCATCGCCATTCGCAGTAGATCATCTATTCGGGTTGACATAATTTAAGAACCGAGAAAATCAGGCGGCTGAGGAATCGTCCAGGTACAGTTTGCACTCTGTGCGCCAAGATGGTTCAACCTTGATTTTAACTCGTGCCGAATAAGGAGGTCAACGTATTTTTTTTGCCTGAACGGCCGGTTTCGAATGCCTTAGATCGCGGGTGCCGGTCCGGATCGTATGCCTCAATGCACAGTTCAAAGCGAGCGTACGGGGACGTTCCGCATTTTGTCTTCTGCGAAACAAAAAGTAATAATGACCGTACTAACGGTCAGAATCTAAATCAAATTCCGGAGTGTAAAATGATCAAGAGTTTGTTGAGTGTTTTCGTCGCATTTATCATTATCGTAATCGGCAACACAGTGATCGTTGCCCAAACAAATATGAAACCACCCGTCGCAAAAAAAGTCCCGAAGGTCCTGAAGATCCATGGTTACGAGATCACCGACAACTACGCCTGGCTCCGCGATCGTAACAAGGTCAAGGATCCGGCCGTTATCGATTATCTGACCGCGGAAAACAAATACACCGAGTCCTTTATGGGGCAGCATCAGCCGTTGGTCGATACGCTCTACAATGAAATGATCGGGCGGATCAAGCAGACAGATACGAGTGTTCCCTATAAGAAAGGGGATTACTGGTATTTCACAAAGACCGAGGAGGGCAAGCAATATCCGACATACCTTCGCGGCAAGGCGAAAGACGGTAGCGACGCAGTCGTCCTTCTGGATCAAAACGAGATGGCGAAAGGGCTGAAGTATTTTGCGATCGCCGAGTTTGATGTCAGCGATGACGGCAATATTTTGGCGTTTTCTACCGATACGACGGGCTACCGGCAATACACACTGCAGTTCAAGGACCTGAGGACGGGCCAAATATTGCCCGACAAAGTCGAGCGTGTCACGTCGTTCGTTTGGACTCCGGACAATAAGACGGTGTTCTTCGGCACGGAGGATGACGTTTCAAAGCGTTCAGATATCGTTTGGCGACATGTCCTCGGTTCCGGAGAGCCGGTTCAGGTGTTCAACGAGAAAGACGTCCTGTTCAATGTTGGGGTCGGTCGGTCGCGCGATGGCAAGATGCTGTTTATCGGTTCCGGGGCGAAAACATCGACCGAATATCGCTACCTGTCATCTGATGACCCGAACGGCGATTGGAAATTGGTCACACCCAGACGCGAGGGCCACGAGTACGATGTGAATTTTGACATGGGCGAATTCTACATCCGCACGAACAAGGACGCTGAGAATTTCAGGGTGGTCAAGGCTCCGGCCAACGATCCGTCGGAGAAGAACTGGAAGGATTTCATTCCGTCCAATCCCGAGATCAAGGTCGAAAGCATCAGCTTTTTCAAAAACTTCGCTGTCGTCAGCGAGGTTGAGAACGGCATTGAGTACCTGAAGGTGATCGATCGCAAGACCCGTCGGGCCAATGCTCGGATAGCGACCCCCGAAACGGTCTATACGATGGGCCTGGCCAATAACCCCGAGTATGATACGCCTACGATCCGCTACTCCTATTCGTCGATGATAACGCCGCAATCCACCTATGAATTCGATTTTGCGACACGCGAGAGCAAGTTGCTGAAACAGCAGGAGATACCGTCCGGTTACGATAAGACGCAATACGAAACTGACCGCGTTTGGGCGACCGCTCGAGACGGCGTCAAGGTCCCGATCCTGGTCGTGATGAAAAAGGGAACCAAACTCGACGGCAAAGCCCCGCTGCTGCTCTATGCCTACGGCTCATACGGTGTTTCGATGACGCCGAGTTTCTCGACCGCTCGACTCAGCCTCGTCGATCGCGGAATGATCTACGGAATTGCCCTGATCCGCGGAGGCGGCGAACTCGGCGAAAAATGGCGCCAGGCCGGGCGAATGTTCACCAAGTTGAATACGTTCAATGATTTTGTCGACTGCTCGAAATGGCTTATCTCAAACAAATATACTTCCAGCGACCGACTTGTCATCCAGGGCGGCTCAGCCGGCGGGCTATTGATGGGTGCGGTGGTCAATCAGGCCCCGGAATTGTACAAGGCGGCCATCGCACAGGTGCCGTTTGTCGATGTGATGAACACAATGCTCGACGAAACGCTGCCGCTGACCACCGAAGAATGGATCGAATGGGGAAATCCAAATGAAAAGAAAGCCTGGGATTATATGATCCAATATTCGCCGTATGACAACGTCAAAAAGCAAAATTATCCCAATATGCTGATCGAGGTGTCGCTAAACGACAGTCAGGTGCCGTATTGGGAAGGCGCCAAGTGGGCGGCGAAGCTCCGTGAAATGAAGACCGACAACAACGTCGTCCTCCTGAAAACAAACATGGGGGCGGGTCACGGCGGATCTTCGGGCCGATATGACCGGTTGAAGGAAGTGGCGTTTGATTATGCCTACGCCCTCACGCAGGTCGGTATCACTAAATAGGCATCTGCCGCGGTTGAGAAAGTACGGATCGGTGTCGGGTTTCCCGATGCCGATCCTTTTTTTCATCCTGACTTTAATTTCGGTCAAAATGACCGTATTTACGGCAGGTGATCGGCGGCCAAAGGCCGGAATCCGCAGTAGATCGGTGATTTTTGCCTTTGATTTTTTGGCACGCAGGTTGCCCCGAGTCTGGGACGAAACGGAGGATGGCGTTGGTTGAAAAAAAGCGTTGTCAAAGGCTTTACGAATGAGTTAGAATCATTAAGGAAAGCATTAAACAATGTTTTCTCTTCGCCGCACCCTTCCGTCGGAATACTCGACTAAATTTCCTTCCGTCTAAATGGAAAATCGATCCTCAACCTCAATTTCAAATATTGTTCCGATCCTGTTCGCGGTGATTGCGGTCGGTTGCGTCTCATGGGCCGGTACCCGGCTAAGTCCATCACGCATCGACATACCACTGATCGTGTTGGTCGCAATGTCGATCGCGGTCGGGTCTTTCCTCAAGGCAAATATCGAGAGGTATGATCTGCATTCGGTGATCGGTTTTGCCGTTGTGTTGTCAGTCGTTTACCTCTACGGCGGCGATGTCGGGGTAGTCGCGGCGGCAGTTCATTTCGCGGCGGTCGCGGTCATTTCATCGAGCTTTTCAAAGGCCGGGAATCTTGCGGAACGTTCTGCGACGGCGTCAATGGGCGTAATTGCGGCAACCGCGGCCTGGCAGGCGGTGGCCACGATGTTCGGCCCCGTTGAAGTCGTGGCTCAACGGTCCGATATGACGAGTTTTATTTGGATCGTCTCAGTCGCCACGATCGTCATGTACACGACGGCGTCGAGCCTCAATTTTGTCGTTTTCAAACTTGGCGGCAATGCGGACCCGAGGCGCGGGTTTGACAAATATCTCGTCGATTCGTTGATCATCTTCGGGATGGTCGGGGTCGCGGGCGGTCTGGCGATATCAGGCATAATGCAGACAAACGCGTACGTAGTTTCGGCGGTCGCGGCATTTTTCTCATTGGTTTTCTACATGTATCGACGCTATGTCTCCGATATCAGTACGACGGCTGAGCGGGCTCGTTCGCGTGAACGCATCAGGGCCGAGTCGGCCGAGAGCAAGGTCGAGACCCTCGAGAAATATGTCGGCGAACTCGAGACGATGACGCAGTATTTGCAGGAAAGCCATGAGAAGTTTCGGCACGCCGCTTACCACGACGAACTAACCGGACTTCCGAACAGAAACTACTTTATCGATCGGCTGAAATTGATGCTTCAAGAGAGCAAGGATAACGCCGAGGCGAACTTTGCCGTACTTTTGCTCGACCTCAACCGATTTAAGACCATCAATGACAGCCTTGGCCATTCGATGGGCGACCGCCTGATCCGAAATGTTGGCAAGCGGCTGGGTGAAATGGTCCGCGAGGACGACATGGTCGCACGGTTCAGCGGCGACAAATTCGGGATCATTTTGAGCGATCTGCTGCTTCGCGACGAAGCGTTGGCCTTTGCCGACCGTCTCAATAAACGCGTCGCGGAGCCTTACACGATCGAGGGCCGTCAGGTCTTTACGAACGTTAAGATCGGTATCGCTTTTGGAAATTCGCGCTACGTCGAGGCCGAAGATCTCCTGCGAGATGCGGATATCGCGATGTACTACGCAAAGGACAACGACGAGAACCACGTTATCTTCGATCAGAAGATGCACATCCGGGCGGTCACCCGAATGCAGCTCGAAACCGACCTCCGGTACGCTATCGAGCGAAAGGAATTTGAACTGTTCTACCAGCCGATCATCGGCCTCGAAAGCGCTGAACTGATCGGGTTTGAGGCCCTCGTCAGATGGAACCATCCGACCCGCGGACTTGTTCCGCCAAATGAATTTATACCGATCAGCGAAAATACAGGCCTGATCGTCCCGATGACGATCCAGATACTGCACTCTGCCTGCAATCAGGTGGCACGTTGGCAAGCCCGTAATCCCGGCGGCCCGCTGCTCAGCGTTGCCGTGAACCTGTCCGGAAAGCACTTCGCTCATCCGAATCTGGTCGATCAGATAAATGCCGTCCTCGAAGAAACGCGTATTTCGCCGTCATCGCTGAAACTCGAACTTACGGAAAGCGCGGTTATGGAAAACGCCGAAACCGCCATCCTTATGCTCAAGGAGATCAAAAAGACGGGCGTTCAGATAAGCATCGACGATTTTGGGACCGGTTATTCGAGCCTCAGTTATCTTCATCGATTTCCGATAGATCTGCTGAAGGTAGACCGCTCGTTCGTGAGCGCGATGGAAGAGAATACCGAAAACGGCGAGATCGTCCGGACGGTGATCGCCCTGGCAAAGGCCCTCAATCTGAAGGTCGTTGCCGAGGGTATCGAGAGCATACACCAGTTCCACCAACTACGGATCCTCGGGTGCGAATACGGACAGGGTTATCTGTTCTCAAAACCGCTGCCGGTAGTCGAGATCGAAAAACTGCTTCAGGAAAAAACTCGCTGGCGTAACATTTTGCCGGTCCAGTCGACCCCGATGTTCCAAACGACGCCACAAGACATAAATCACCTGCGGATCGCCTGAACAGCCCGGGTCTCAGCCGACGAAAACGGCCGGCTCGGCCCCAAGCGGAAACGCCGTTTCGTAGACGGATGCCAGATTCAGGAGCACGTCTTCAGACCAAAAATTTCCAACCAGCTGTAAACCGATAGGCAACCCGTTATCGGAAAGTCCGCACGGCACGCTGATTGCCGGCACGCCCGCCAGATTGGCCGAGACAGTATAAATATCGCTCAAATACATCGCCAACGGGTCGTCTGATCGTTCGCCGATCTTGAACGCGGTAGATGGGGAAGTCGGAGTCAGGATCGCGTCACACGCCGTGAATGCCTGTTCGTAATCCATTTTGACCATGTTGCGGACCTTCTGGGCCTTTGAGTAGTAAGCGTCGTAATAGCCGCTTGAGAGGACGTAGGTTCCCAGCATGATACGCCGCTTTACCTCGGGGCCAAATCCGGCCTCGCGGGTCTTGAAATACATCTCGCGCAATCCGGGCGCGTCGTCGGCTCGAAATCCGTAACGGGCACCATCATATCTCGCGAGGTTCGACGACGCTTCGGCGGTCGCGATAATGTAATAAACGGCGATTCCGTATTTAGCGTGCGGCAATTCGACATCGACGATCTTTGCTCCGAGCGAACGAAAATTCTCGATCGCGGTCTCGACCGAATCACGAACATCCGCGTCGAGGCCTTCACCGAACAACGCTCGCGGTACTCCGATCGTTTTTCCGGCGACATCTGCCCCGAGCGAAAATTTGTAATCCGGTACCGCCACGTCCGCGGAGGTCGAGTCGTGCGGGTCATGCCCGGCAACTACCCCCAAAACGTCCGCAACATCGGATGCGGTCCTACCAAAGATCCCGATGTTGTCGAGTGATGAGGCGAATGCTACCAGGCCGTAACGTGAGATGCGGCCGTAGGTCGGTTTGAGCCCGACGATACCGCAAAGCGCTGCGGGTTGCCGGACCGATCCGCCGGTTTCTGAGCCAAGTGACGCACGAACGACACCCGACGCAACGGCGACCGCCGATCCGCCCGAACTGCCGCCCGGCACGCGAGTCACATCCCAAGGATTTCGAACTATGCCGAAAGCCGACGATTCGTTTGACGAGCCCATCGCAAACTCATCCATATTCGTCTTGCCGATCATCACGGCACCGGCATTGTTGAGCCGCTCGATCGCTGTAGCGTCGTATTGGGCCCGATAATTATGCAGAATGTGCGAGCCGCACGAGGTCCGCATACCCTTTGTGCAGATATTGTCCTTGACCGCGATGGCCATACCGCCGAGAGGCGTTTCGCCGCGATCTTCGACAGCAAGAGCCTGCCGAAGAGCATGTTCATGCTCGATCGACAAAAACGAGTTAAGCTGCGGATTCAATTTTTCCGCATCTGCCAAAACACCCTCAATTTTCGAAACTACTGACATAAAAGTTATCTGGATACGTTTTCCACAAGCCACTTATCGCCGGCCCTGGATAGTTCGACATTTATCTGTTTTTGCTCGTTTCGTTCGTCGTCACGCCAAAACAAAAGGACTTGAACGGTCGCCTTCGCCGAGTCGGCTGACCGGCATTCGCCGATCCGGAACGCCTTCGGGAAGTTGTCGGTGAGCGTGAAAATGTCCTCCGGGCCGTCGACGGCCTTCACCGCTCTTTCATAGAATCCGGCGGTCAAGAAGTCTTTTCGTAACGACAGATTCTCGGCGGACGGCTTCATGTCGTTGCCGAAATGAAACGAGTAGAATCGCTTAACGCCGTCACGAGCCGACGTGCACTCGGCCGACTCAAGTGTCGGCACACTGCACCCCGAGATCACAAGGCACATTGCGACCGCCAAAATGGCGGTTAACGCGTTGCTCGCTGTGTGCGGTCCGGATGAGATCATTTACAAAACCTTGGGTACCTGAAAGTGCCCCGCCACCGCCGACGGAGCTTCAGCGAGTGCGGCGTTTTGTCCAAGAGAACCGGACACTACATCCTCGCGGATCGATTCTGTCGCGGCCCCTTCGCGAGTCAATCCGCCCAGCATCGGCTCGACCTGATCGGTCTCAAGTTCATTAAGCTGTTCGATGTATTTCACGATATCGGCCATTTGAGGCGTATACATTACGACCTCGTCGTCCGAGATCTCGAGATGGGCCAATTTAGCTACTTTTCGTACGTCCATAAAATAAATGCCGGTCAACTCGCCGCGATGCGCCGTTTCTGACGGGCAAGATACACCGCCGCCGTTTTTAGAAATGACTCTCTGAGATGTTCATCCGCGATCGCGTTAGCCGCGGCCCGCAGATCCGGGTCAAGTTCGGCCGACGCCGGAGCATCCTCTGAACCCAGCGAAACTCGCGAGACGACCGCAGAACCGTCGACGATAAATTCGATAAATCGAACGCTGCCGTCACCGAGAACAGAATTTAGCTTTGCCACCATCTGCGGCGACATGTCTTCGAGATGCCGCTGCCAGGTTTTGTCCTCGACCGCGACCTTCAGCCGCTGGTCCGCAAAGTCGACAGTGGCGGTTCGTTCGTTGATCAGTTGGCCGCAGATCCGGCGCCATGCGGCAAACACCACTGCGGACCGGGCGGCCGGATCGAGTTCCAGCCGGTCCAGTACCTTGGGAAATGAGCCGAATAACTGTTCCATTTGCGATTGACCGTCAATAAACTATCATTTTAGACGAGAACTGCCACAAATGCGAAAACTGTAGAAATCATGATCGAATTACCAGAATTGATCCTTGCGTCGGGCAGCCCCAGGCGGTCTGAGATACTAACGTCCGTCGGCTGGACGTTCACCAAACACCCGGCGGATATTGATGAGTCAGAGCTCGAAGGCGAATTGCCGGCCGATTATGTCCGGCGGCTCGCGATCGAAAAGGCCGAAGCGGTTGCGGGTGAGTATCCGGGTTCGATAGTACTCGGAGCCGATACGACTGTCGTCATCGACGGGATGATCATCGGCAAGCCGCTGGATCTTGACGATGCGCGGCGCATGATCGCGATGCTTGCCGGTAATTGGCACGAGGTGCTCACCGGCATCGCGGTTTCTCAGAATGGAGAGAGCCGGTCGGCGATTCAAACGACCCGCGTCAAGTTCGCGCCGATGACGGCGAGTGAGATCGAGTATCTGGCCGTTTGCGGAGATCCGCTGGACAAAGCCGGAGCCTATGCCGTCCAGGCCCAAGCCGCGCTGTTCATCGAGGGGATCGACGGCGACTATTGGAATGTCGTCGGTCTGCCGATAAAGTTGGTTTACGAACTGGTGATGAAAAGGCCCGGTTTCTAGCCGGGCCTAAAGGTCAAAGCAATCTGTCGATCGTTTTTGAGATCGGCCCCGTAAGGTCGTATTTGGGGTCGATGCCGCCGAATGGCTCGGTTGTCGCGTCACCGTTCTTATCAAGTATCACAAAGGACGGGACCTGTTCGATCTTAAAATTCTTGGTCGTTAGCACGCCGTCCGAATCCCGCAGGACCGTCATGGTGAGCTTGCGATCCGCCGCAAATTTGGCGACCGTCTCGTTGCTGGCAAAGTTTTTTGACCGCGGATTGGTCGAGTCGGTCACGACGAAATAGAACACGACATTTTTCGCCGCATAACGTTTTGCAAGTGCGTTGGTAAACTCGGCCTGCTTATCCGAAAGCGGTAGCCAACTGGCGCCGATAGCCAGAACCACTATTTTGCCGTTCTGAGATTCGACGTCGACGCGTGTGCCGTCGAGTTTGGTAAGTACGGTCTGTCCAAAGGCACTTATTGCAAATGCCAAGGTGATCGCCGAAATTGTAATGAAACCTCTAAGTGTTTTCATACTATTGCGAGAACCTATTCAAGCGTCCTCACGTTGGTTGGATGCAAGTTTGATACCAAACTACTGCTTTCGATTGAGAAGCACGTTGTCTATCAGGCGAACACTGTCAAAGTAAGCGGCGGTTACGATCAGTGTTTCGTCATCTCCAATCTTTTCAACAGGTTGCAGTGTGTCGCGATCCACGATGGCGACATAGTCCAAACGTGCCATGGGTTCGGTCCCGATTCGCGATGTGACGATTTGAGCTAATGATGACGCATTTCGTTCGCCTTTTTTGTAGGCGATCTTGGCCTCGCGCAGGGCTTCGATAATAATGGCCGCCTTTTGCCGCTGTTCGGGGCTCAATAGTTCGTTTCGGGATGACATCGCCAAACCCGATGGTTCGCGGACGGTCGGGACGACGATGATCTCGGTCTCAAACCCAAGGTCGTTCGTCAGTCGTTTGATAACAGCGACCTGTTGTGCGTCCTTTTGGCCAAAGAACGCGAGGTCGGGCCGGATCGTATTGAAAAGTATCGTGATTATGGTCGCGACGCCGCGAAAATGGCCCGGCCTGGACGAGCCTTCGAGTGCATCGGTCAAGCCTTCGACATTAACAAATGTCGAAAACCCGTCAGGGTATATCTCGTGGTTCTCCGGAGCGAAAATGTAGTCGACCTCGTATTCGGCGAGCAGGGCGGCATCAGCGGTGAGATCTCTTGGATATCGTTCGAGATCACCCTTGTCGTTGAATTGGGTTGGATTGACAAAGATCGACACAATGACGATGTCGCACATCTGACGGGCTTCTCTGACGAGCGTCAGATGGCCCTCATGGAGTGCTCCCATCGTCGGGACAAATCCGACGGTCTTAGCCTCACGCCGCAGTTTGCGGGCGATCGAGAACATTCGTTGTCGGCGGTTGATGATCTCCATTCAACTGTTAGGACTTTCTCAGTTCGGAAAGTGTTTCCTCGGTCAATCCGTACGACTCGGCATCGGCCGGATATGCTCCCGACCTCACGTCTCTCGCCCAGTTTTGGATCGCGTCGGTCATGACATCGCGGACATTCGCATATTGTCGAACGAATCGCGGCTGCCGGCCAAATGTCATCCCGACCAGGTCGTGCAGCACGAGTACCTGGATGTCGCAGCCAAGTCCGGCTCCGATACCTATGGTCGATATGCTGAGCTCGTCCGTGATCATCTGGGCGACCTCGCGCGGAACCAGTTCAAGCACGATCGCGAACGCTCCAGCCTCTTCGAGCAATTTAGCGTCCTCGATCAACCGTTTCGCCTGTTCGGCGGTACGGCCCTGGACGCGGTAACCACCCATCTTATAAACCGACTGCGGCGTTAATCCAATATGGGCGACAACCGGGATCTCTTCGTCAACGAGCCGCCTGACCAGATCGACGCGGTTTCGGCCGCCTTCGAGCTTGACCGCCTCGGCACCGCCGTATTTCATCAAGCGAAGTGCGTTCTTGACGCTCTCGTCCTCATTTATGTGATAGGTGCCGAATGGCATGTCGGCAATGACCATCGCCCGCTCGGTGCCGCGTTTCACGGCGATGCATGCAGATGTGATCTCTTCGAGTGAAACGGGAATAGTGTTGCCGTATCCGTGAATTACGTTGCCGATGCTGTCGCCGACGAGGATCATATCGACGCCGGCTTCATCTACGATACGAGCCGTCGGATAGTCATAGGCGGTCAGACAGACCAATTTTTGGCCGTTTTCCTTGGCTGCACGTATCGCGGGAAGGTAGACCTTGCCCTCTTTGTCTGGTTGGAGGTATGCCATAAAGTTGGTACAAGTCTAGCTTTTTGAACAGGTCAAGTCTACCATTTGGCGGCCAGTTCGCGCTTGATAGCGTGATTAGGATCCCAACGCCTGACATCGGTGTTGTCATCGACCGCCGAGAGGATATCGGCGATCTCACGCCTTGATGTCGGATGCACGAGATGCGGGGCGATCTCGGCAAGCGGACACAGCACAAACTTTCGCAAATGCAGACGCGGGTGGGGAAGCGTGAGAAATGGCGTGTCCATTACCAGGTTGCCGTAAGTCAGAATGTCGAGGTCGATCGTCCGCGAGGCCTTTACCGATTTGTCCTTGCGGTCCAATAAGTATTCGATCCGCAACAGCCTGGCCATCATTTGCGTCGGGCTGATATCGGTCACACGTACCTCGGCGGCCATATTCAAAAATTTGTTATCGGTATCGAGATCGATCGGTTCCGTTTCGTAGATCGCCGACAGACGCTGCACGACAAAGCTCGCTTCCAAAAGGCCGCGAACCGCCAGCAAAAGGTTTCCGGCCCGGTCGCCCAGGTTTGACCCGAGGCCAATATATGCTGTCGTGAATTCGGATTGCATCGATTTTGCTATTAAGTAGATAGATCAAACCGTATCACTTGTCAAAGCACGCGGCGGATCGTTTATCCGGCCGAGTCCGCGATATGTTGTCTCGGGAATCGCTTTTGCCCGATTCCAAGTGTTTAGCGGGCATTTCCGCCGCCTATCATTGTTGGGACACAGACCGTGAGAATTGCGAATATCGGGCAGTCGCGTCAGACCGCCGGGAATTTACTTTTTACCCGATTCAATGATTCAATATGATTGTTGAAATAGTTAAACCAGCAATGCCGTGCTCGGTCGGCATTCGGGCGGAAAATGCGTCTCCGTCTCTACAAAATTGCACGCCAAACACTGATGCCGCGAAGAAAATTTCGTCACAGCCAGCGTTTTGACTCACCGAGCGATCATTCCTTTCAGGAATATCTCGTTAATCAACCGGCCCAGTCCACGACCCGAACAGAACTGCTGCGACTCATCCGCGGCGGCGAAGACACGTATTTGGAACTCAAGGTCAAACTCTCGAACAGCGAGCGAATCGCACAGGGGATCGTCGCCATTGCGAATACCGACGGTGGAACGATCATCTTCGGCGTTAACGACCAATTGCGGATCGAGGGCGTCGCAAATCCGGAATGGGTCCAGGCCGAGCTAACGAGGATCTGCCGCGAAGAGATCGTGCCGCCGGTCGTGCCGTTGATCGATACGATCGCGTTTGACAGCGGAAAGCGGATCGTCGCGCTCGATATAGACGGTAAACGCCGTCCGTATCGCACCCGTGACGGCCGATTCTACATGCGTCTCGGGGCTGAGAAACGCGAAGTCTCGCGCGACGAACTGTCGAACTGGCTCGACGAACTACGTCCGCTGGGGTTTGAAAATATCCCGCTCCAGACCGTGACAGAGAATGATTTCGACGACGCGTTGTTGTGGAGTTTTGCGAGCGGATTCGACGACAACGCGCCAAACATCAATCTTTATCAGACCAGCGATTTTTTGCGGAAAGATCTGTTGCTCGCGGTCGGTAACGTTGACGACTTCTTCCCGACTGTCGCCGCTGTTCTGCTGTTTGGCAAGGACGACCGCGTACCCGAACTGCTGCCGCGTTCTAACATTACGGTGGCGAGGTTTTCGGGCGATAACGGCAATGCCCAATTGATCGAGGCCGTCGAACTCAAGGGCAATATGCATACCCAGTTCGAAGGAATAATGGCGTTTATCAGCAGATATACCGATCTGGCGAAGGAACGCCCGAAACGCAAGCTCGAACTCGTCGGCGATCCCGTCGTTCGGCCCCGCTCGCATTATCACTATTATTCGGTGGCTGAAGCCGTGATAAATGCCCTGATCCATCGCGATCTAGCACTTCGCGAGATAAGGACGCGGATCAATATCTATGACAGTTCGATCGAGTTTATAAATCCGCGGCGGACCAATGGTTTCTCGCCGCCGGCGTCACGGGCGATTCGGTACGGCATAACGCAGCGGCTCAATCCGCAGATCGCCGCGATCTTTACACGACGGGAATACGGCATAAACGCACCGCACGGCGGTTTGCCGATGATCCTTCGGCAATCTAAGCGCTTCTCAGGCCGCAAACCCGAGATCTACCTCGCGAATGACGAATTCAAGATAAAGATATTTGCCGCGTGATCCGACTGATGAACCAAGACAGAACGCCGTCGGATACGGCGGAGAATGTTTCATTTAGCAATAGAACCGCTTTGCTGATCTCGCTTGCGGCCGGGATCATCTACTACTTGTCTAACCCGAAGCCTCAAAGTTATTACGACTATACATTTCGGGTCGCCGGCCAACTCCTCGCGGGGAAAGCCGGTTTTAGCGAACCGCGGCCATCCTGGCTGAACGAGTTTGTTCCGTTTGAGGGTTTTTACTACTCGGTATTTCCGCTCGGGGCCGTCGTTTCGATGATCCCGGCGGCGATCCTGAAAAACATCGGCATTATTTCTGAATCACCGGGCAGTGTTATCGCGTCAGTCCACGCGGCCGTTATCTGCTTTTTGCTGCTCAAGATCGCGTCGCGTTACGACGTTTCCATTGCTCGACAGGCCGCTCTGACAGTATCTATTATCTTCGGGACGTTCATGTGGACAAACCTGACGTTCGCCGGTGCGTGGCAGCTCGCGCTTGGATTTGCGATGGTCGGGCAACTCGGTGCGATATATTTTACGGTCTATGACCGCAGGCCTTTGCTCGCCGGGTTGTTCTTCGCGCTCGCGTTTGGAAATCGAACTGAGAATTTGCTCACTGCCCCGATATTCTTTTACCTGTTGAGCCGCGACGTGTCCGGTCAGTATGCTTCAGCCGATAAGGATATCGACCGGTCAACAAAGTCGGCCGATGAGAAGTCCGGTACGGGCATTTTGTCGGCCCGGTGGCGGCGTTTTGCTCTGTTCTGCGTCGTTCCGTTTGTGTTAGGTACGGCCACACTTGTCTATAACTACGTGCGCTTTCACTCGTTTATCGACTTTGGCTACGCGCGAATTCCCGGCGTACTTCAGGAGCCTTGGTACGATCACGGGATATTCTCGACGTACTATCTTTCCAGGCAGGCGTGGGAAATGCTGTTCAAGATGTGGAACGTAAAGGACACCTTTCCATATCTCGTACCCGACGGATTCAGCAGTTCGGTGTTATTCAGCAGCCCGTTCCTATTGCTCGTCTTTCGTTTTGGGTCACGCGATCGCTGGCTAAAATATGCGTCGTGGTCAGCTGTGATCGTACTTACATTCCTGCTCTGGATACACGGCAACTCGGGCGGATGGCAGTTTGGTTATCGTTACGCGATGATCTTGCTGCCGTGGGTGTTTGTCATAATGCTCGAGTCGATGCCCAAACACGTCTCGCCCGGCGAGTGGGTACTGTTCATCTATTCGATCGTGATGAATATATATGCCACCTGGCTATTCCACTGGACCGAGTATTTGAAACCCTGAACGATCAATGCTAATCGACCTTTCTCCACTGCGCACCTCCCGCGATTACCGGCTGTTATTTTTCGGCCAGTTGGTGTCGTTCTTCGGGTCGATGATGACGTTTATCGTCGTGCCGTGGCAGATGTTTCAACTTACCGGGTCATCGGCGATGGTCGGCTATATCGCTCTCGCCGAGTTCGTTCCGATGATCTCGCTAGCCTTTGTCGGTGGGGCACTGGCTGATTTTATCGACAAGCGCCGAATGCTCCGCTTTACCGAGATCGGCCAGACCGCCGTGACAGCGATCCTTATCCTCAATTCGCTGCTGCCGAGTCCGCAGATCTGGATCCTTTTCGTCGCGGTCGCATTGCACGCGGGCCTGGCGGCGCTTCAGCGGCCGGCCTTTGAATCATTTATCCAAAAAGTGATCCCGGCTGAGATGATGTCCGCCGTGATGGCTCTCAACTCGGTGAGGTTCAGCATCGGGATGATCGTCGGCCCGGCCATCGCCGGGATAATCGCCACCCAACTCAGCCCGACCATCGCGTATACGATCGATCTTTTTACATTCATAGCGTCGCTGATCGCCGTTTTTATGCTGAGGTTCGTACCGCCGCCTGAAAACCCTGAAAGGCCGAGCTTTGCCGCGATCAAGAAAGCCTGGAAATACGCATTCAGCAGGCAAGAACTGGTCGGAACCTATTTTATCGATATTGCGGCGATGTTCTTCGCCTTTCCGCAGGCATTGTATCCCGCATTGGCGATCGTGTACGGCGAAAGGTATATCGGTTTTTTTCCGGCCGCGATCGCGATCGGCGCTCTAACGGCGAGCCTGACGTCAGGCTGGACCCGAAATGCCCATCGGCACGGTTTGCTGGTGATCATCGCCGCGGTGCTCTGGGGCGTGGCGATACTATTCTTCGGCCTTGTCGACAGTCTCGTGCCGGCATTGCTGCTGCTCGCTGTTGCCGGGTTCTTCGATATGATATCGGGGATCTTTCGGGGAGCTATTTGGAATCAGACGATCCCGAATTACCTTCGCGGACGGCTCGCCAGCATTGAAATGATGAGTTATCTAACCGGCCCGATGCTCGGAAGTGCTAAGATGGGCATTGTCGCCGAACGATTTGGCCTGAAGGCCGCGATCGTGAGCGGTGGAGCCCTGTGTATTGTCGCTGTCGCGGGAGCCGCGTTGCTTTTGCCAAAGTTCGCGATTTACGATGGCCGCGAAGGGATCAAGCAGCGTGAGATCGAGGAAGCCGAACGAGCGGAGATGATGAGGGTCTCGGAGGCTGAATTTTAATAGAAAAATGGCAATTTTACGAAAACGGCAGATCGAGAATCTCGAACAGATGAGCGGCGAGCAGCTTGAGGCATTTCTCAACGCTATGCCGGCCGGACAGCACTCGATGAGTGAGCTTTTTGACTATGTTGAAGACGAATTGTACGACTCAGAGTGTGACCACACGCTGCGCTATTCGATGAGATACATGATGGAGCAGGGGCTGAACTTCCCGAAGATCACCAACTGGCTCAATGAGAACGGCGGCTACTGTGACTGCAAGGTCATGGAACAAGTAGCGCCGTACTGGCGGGCAAAGTTTGGGGATGATTAGGCCACCCATAAGCTGATGAGCAAGGAGAATTGAGTCATGAGAAGATCCCTGAGTCCGTTGGTGTTGATCATGCTCGCGGCCTTTGCCGCGTTTGGTCAGAGCTCCGACGGAAACGCAGACGTCAAAGCCGCGATATTAAAGCTCGAAAGCGCGAATAATACCGCAAAGTTAAAGGGAGACCTGAACGCCATTAACACGCTCTATGCGGGAGACTATGCAGGAATCAATGCCGGTGGCGGAAAAACCGTTCGATCAGACCTGGATTTTTATGGTGAGGACGGATCGCTGATGGCGGTCCACCAAACCGATGATCTGAGCGTTCGGGTGATCGGAAAGGCCGCCATCGTGACCGGCCGCCTAAAATACCAATATAACGACCGGATGGAGAACCGCACCGTGCGATGGATGCGTTACACGCGTATCTACGAGCAGCGTGGTGCCGCTTGGGTGATTGTCGCCGAACATTTTGTTTTTATTGACGATCCCGCTGCGAAAGCTAACTGAGGCTGGCCCGCAGATACCGACCGGTAAACGACCCTTCAGCGTTGGCTACATCCTCGGGCGTTCCGGTTGCCACGATCTCGCCGCCACCGACACCGCCCTCGGGGCCGAGGTCGATTATGTGATCCGCGGTCTTGATCACGTCGAGATTGTGTTCGATCACGACCAAACTGCCTCCGCCGTCGATCAACGCCCGAAACGCCGAAAGCAGCTTGTTAATGTCGTCAAAATGAAGGCCGGTCGTCGGCTCGTCGAAGATGAAAAGAGTTTGCGAAGAGCTCTTCTGGGCCAGATGCGACGCTAGTTTGACCCGCTGTGCCTCACCGCCCGAAAGCGTCGTTGCCGATTGGCCAAGCCGCAGGTAGCCGAGGCCGACGGCGTCAAGAACCTTAAGCCGCGTGACGAGTTTAGCGACGTCCTTGAAGAAAAGGATCGCTTCGCGGATGGTCAACTGAAGCACCTCGTGGATATTTCGCCCCTTGTACTTTACGTCCAAAATATCCTGTTTGAACCGCATACCTCGGCAATCTTCGCACACCAATTCGACATCGGCGAGAAACTGCATTTCGATAGTCACGGTGCCGCTGCCCTGACAGATCTCGCAGCGTCCGCCGGGGACGTTAAACGAGAAATGTGAGGCGTTATAGCCCTTTGAACGGGCGGTATTGGTTGCGGCAAACACCTCGCGAATAGCGTCGTATGCCTTGATATAGGTGACCGGATTCGATCTTGGGGTGCGGCCGATCGGCGATTGGTCGACGAGGATAATGTCATCGATCAGTTCGCCGCCGGTGATCTCCTTAAAGAAACCGACCGGGGCGTTCCACTCGCCGCGTTTCTTTTTGAGGCCGGCATACAGGATATCGTGGATCAATGTGGATTTGCCCGACCCTGAAACACCTGTCACGCAAACGAGCATATCCAGCGGGATCGTGACTGACACGTCCTTTAGATTGTGTTCGCGGGCCCCGATGATCTCGATCTTTCGCTTCGTAGCCGGACGCCGTTTTAGCGGGACCTTGATCTCAGCCTCGCCGCGGAGATACTTGGCCGTAAGCGATGTCTTACTCTTCATCAGCTGCTTGAAATCGCCGTTGAAAACCAGTTCACCGCCGTATTCGCCTGCATAAGGTCCGATATCTATTATGTGATCGGCCGAACGCATAGTTTCTTCGTCATGTTCGACTACAAGCACCGTGTTGCCGATATCACGGAGGCCTTCGAGGATCTTAATAAGCCGCGAATTGTCACGCGGGTGGAGGCCGATGCTCGGCTCGTCCAGAACGTATAACGTTCCCACGAGCAGCGATCCCAGATTGGTCGCAAGCTGAATGCGCTGAGCTTCGCCGCCCGAGAGCGTCGCGGCGAGCCGGTTCAGGGTAAGGTAGTCGAGCCCGACCTCGACAAGAAACGTGAGGCGCCGCCGGATCTCGAGCAGCAGCTTGTCGGCGATCTGGGCACGCTCGTTGTCGAGCACCAGCGAATTAAAGAAGTCGTGGGCGACACGGATCGACATTTCGACGATGTCCGGCAGTGACCTGCCGCCGACCTTTACGTCGCGAGCCTCCTGCCGCAAACGCTGGCCATTGCAGTCGGGGCAGCGGGTGTAACCGCGGTATTTGGCCAAAAACACACGCACGTGCAGTTTGTATTTTTTGGTTTCCAGCCATTCAAAAAAGCCTTTGATGCCGCGCCAGCCTTCGTCTCCGTAAACGATGCAGTTTTGCTGAAAGTCGGGCAGGTCGGCATACGGCACTGTTATGTCAATGTTGGCCGAGGCACAGTATTTGAGCAATTCTTTCTGTGCCCAGGCGTGCTGCGGACGTGTAAAAGGTTCGATCGCACCGGCTTTGAGCGAAATCAACGGATTTGGGATCACCAGACCGTAATCTATCCCGATCGTGTTGCCAAAACCCTGGCAGGTCGGACACGCACCGAACGGCGAATTAAAGCTGAAAAGGTGCGGTTCGGGCTCCTCGTATCGCGTTCCGTCGTACTTGCAAACATAACGGTCCGAGAATTTAAGCGTTATGCGGCGGTTTTCCGAATCGCCGTTCTTTTCGGCCGTTTCGACCATCGCCGCGTGGCCCTCGCGAAAACAGGTTTCGAGCGAGTCGACCAGACGTTGGCGAATACCGCTGTCGGCTTTGAGGCGGTCGATCAGTACGAAGGTACCGTCAAAATCGTCAAACGGATAGTCCTCGGGCCGCTGCAGTTCAATGACCTCGCCACCGCGATAAAGCCTCGAAAATCCCTGCTGCAAGAGCGATATTAGAAACGCCGAAGTGCTCAGGTCCTTGGCGGACGCTTTGGCCTTGGGTTTTTTAGCGGATCGGACTGCTTCGCGTGATACTTCTTCCTGAATAGGTAAAAGTAGAAAGAACCGCGTACCTTGCGGCAGTTCGGACAGTATTTCGTCGGCCGCCGACTCGGGCGAATCCCGTTTTACCTCACGGCCGCATTTATGGCAGATCGTCTGTCCGGCACGAGCGAACAGCAGTCGAAGGTAGTCATATATCTCGGTCTGTGTGGCGACGGTCGACCGCGGATTCTTGGTCGAGTTCTTTTGCCGGATGGCGATCGCGGGAGCGATACCGGCGATCTCGTCAACGTCCGGCTTGTCCATCCGCTCGAGAAACTGGCGGGCATATGCCGAGAGTGATTCGACATAGCGGCGTTGTCCCTCGGCGTACAATGTGTCAAACGCGAGCGATGATTTGCCTGATCCGGAAACGCCGGTCACCACAGTCAGCTTGTTGACCGGAATGGCGACGTCGATATTCTTGAGATTATGAACGCGGGCACCGCGAATCACGATCTGGTCTTCCGTTTTAGATGTGGCGGCCTGCATAGATACGAATTCCGGCTTCAGCGCAAAAGAGTATGTTACCAAATCGGATTTGGGTAAACAAAAGCATGAACGGAAAGGGGAGTACTGATCACCAACGGGTGTCGTAGCTGCTGAAATTTGACTGCCAGTCGTCGGCAGGATCGGCGATGAGGACGGCGATATGGCCGTTTAGAATGACGCCGGCATCGGTCTCACGGCGAAGCCGGTATGTTCTGCCGCCCGGCGAGCAGACGGTGATCACGATCTTTTCGTCCACGCGTTTACTGATCGACGCATGCCGCCAATCGGCCCTCGAACGGACAACAAGTCGTGACCCGATGGGCATTTGCCCAAGCGTTATTTGAATTTCGGCAGGTTCCACGATTTGCGGTATTTTTCGTAAACATCGGCCGGCAACTGCACGATGTGTGGGTTCTTGGACGGTATCGCCCAAGCGACCAGGCCCTCGAGCATGCGGCGCTCCATCGCGGTGCACCCGGCTGTGCCATCGGTCGGGCGTTTCCAAATATGTAGGAAGATGCACGAACCGCGGCCCTTTTGTACCGGGTAACTGTTATATCCGACAAAGATGCCCAGGTCATACTGTTCGCCGACGGCGAGCATTTTCTCCGAGGACTTCCAGTCGAAGTTACCCACGTGCATCCGGTTGACGATCCGATTGTAAAACTGCGAATGCGGATCATCGACGCACTCAGTGAATTCTTCAAGCTTCGTGTATGACAGTTCCACGGCGTTGGGTTTCGAACCCTTGCCAAAAGCCGCGGTCAGCGGAAAGATACCTGCCGGAGCGTTTCCGTCACCTTCTTTTTTGACCTTTGCGGTCGTATCGCCAGCCGGAGCCTCAGCCCAGGCCAGGCCGTTTCGCCCGACGACAACCGCGAACTCTTCACCGTCGGCCTTCCATTTCGTCCCGGCGTTCTTACGTTCGAACATACGAGCCCGGCCTTCGACCGAGTTCCAGTCCTTGGTGATCACGACCACCAACTGCTGCGAGCTGCCAAAGTCCGGCTTGACCGGTGGCATATCAGGTTTCTTGACCTGTGCCGAAACGCCGATAGCCAACGCTAATGTGCAGAGAAATAGGCGGCAGAAACTCATATATTTTTATTCGTCAAAAAATACGTCAGACGACGCCTTTCCTTTGGCGACGGCAAAAATGCGCATACCGACCGAGATCATTACGACCGAGATCACGATCCACAATATCACCCACACAATGCCCGGCAAACCGGTCGCATCTGCCATATTCCTGGCGTCATTTGAGATGTCCGAACCGACCAGCGGAGCGTTCAGTAAAAACAGCGTCTTCAGATCCGAGAGGGAATTTAGGAGGCATTGGATCGCAAGAAACGCCACGGCAAAATTCGCCGTCCGATAGCTGGCGAACTTGCCCAACGCAAGCAGTCCCGCTGTCAGCAGCACTCCGGCGACGACCGTGAAAAGCACGCTCGAAAACGCGACGTTCAGCGAGAGAAAATGAAATATCGGGCTCAGAATGCCGAAAACAAGCGTCATGACGCCGACAAATATACCGGAACCGACCAGCACCTTATGCGGTGAGACCGATCTGCGGATAACCAACAGCATCATCACCCCGAAAACGGTGGTGCCCAGATATCCCGCACTCGAGGTAAGCATGGCACCGAACCAACCCGAAGGTGCTGAATAGACAGCACCGCTGCCGTCCGACGCGATCGTAAGACTCTGGACCGCTCCGCCCGTGAGTACAGCGATCAGAGCGTGGCTGCCCTCATGAATAAAGGTCACGAACAGCCTGATCGGATATACCAGATAGTCTGCGTATGGTATGAACCACAGTGCGATAGTGATGATCGTGGCGAGGATGAGCAGGATGACCTGCGGTTTGGCGTCTTCGGCTAATTTATATCCCATACTTCAAAAAAACTCCCGTGCGGACTCAAGACCGAATACGCTTATTGTAATCAAAAGTTCGGTTCTTGTCGCCGTTTATTTGCCGTCGGAAGGCCGCTCAAAGTCGCTCTTGCCGCCCGTTTTGCTTTCGAGCCGGACGTCGCTGATGACGATGTCCTTCTGCACCGCTTTGCACATATCGTAGATCGTCAGGGCGGCGACCGATGCGGCGGTCAGGGCCTCCATCTCTACTCCGGTCTGTGCGGAGGTTACGGCTTCGGCCTCGATATATATGCCCGTTTCTGAAAACTCCGCCGTTACGTTCACTTTAGTAAGGTTTATCTGGTGACAGAGCGGAATAAGCTCGGAGGTGCGTTTGGCTGCCATTATGCCGGCGATCCGGGCGATCTCCAGCGGGTCACCTTTCGGGTTTGCATTCGACCGCAATTTTGTAAGCGTGTCAGCCGAAAGCAGTACGCGGGCCGAGGCTACGGCTCGCCGGACGCTTTCCTGCTTACCCGAGACATCCACCATTCGAACCTTTCCCGCTTCGTCAAAATGCGATAGTTCGCTCATATCTTTTTCGCCTCGAAGATCAATGTATTTCCGCCGAGCAGCACCTCGTCCGAGTTGAGTTCGTCCGTCCAACGCTCAGACCGCTTTGTCCGTGACGAGAACTTTGAAACGAGCCTGATGAGAAACGCGAGCGGCAAAAACGCCCATGTATTCTTTTTTTCCTTGTCGCGATAGGTACGGACGATCTCAAATCCGTATTTTTCGAGCAGAAACCTCAACTCGGAATAGCTGATCGGGTTGACGTGGAGAGCGATCTCCTCCATTCCCGGAAACTCGCGGCTGATCGCGTCAAGTGCGGGCCGCGAGAGCGGCTTGAAGTGCGAGGTATAGCCTGAAAAGAGCCATTTCAAGCGTTCCTCGATATTCATAATATTCGGCACCGAAACGATCAGTGAGCCGCCCGACACCGTCAAACGGGCAAACTCGGCGATGGCGTTGGCCGGGTTCTCGATATGCTCCAGGCCCTCGACGCAGACGACGGTTTCAAATTCACCATCTTCGTACGGCAGCCGCGTGTCCAGATTGCCCGAGCGGATCTCGACGCCGTCGAGCCGAAAGATCTCGGGGTAAAGGTCACAACAGGCAACCTCGAAACCGAGCCGTTTCAGCCGTTTCGCAAGAGCCCCTTCGCCTGCCGGGACGTCGAGCAGACGGCCGTGTGGACGGCCGGCGAGTATATTCTCGACGGTGTCGTGTATTGCTTCGTGTGCAAGTGCCGCTGGTTCGCTCATTTTCCTCGAACTACAAAAATAGCACAGACGCCACGTCACCGGCCTCATGCCTTCGTCCGGCCTTTACGACGACGAGTGATTCGGCCTTGGAGTAACCGATAAAATCCGATGATCCCTGCCAACGCGTCGGGGTCGCGTTCAGGCGGCCCTTTTCATCGGTTGAGAGCGTTGCCGGCAGGTATGTGTCACGCTCCTTGGCGGCCTTGACCGGCGTCGTCAGTACTGCGTGCCCGGATCGCAAATGGGGTTGCGAGGCCCCTTGCATCTGCATCAGGGCGGGCCTGACGAACAGCTCAAAGGTCACCGCAGCCGATACCGGATTACCGGGAAGCCCGAAGATCAATTTTTCGCCGAGCGTTGCGAACACAGCCGGTTTGCCGGGCTTGAGGCTCACTTTTTCGAAACGGATCTCAGCCCCGACACGTTTCAATGCCGGTTTTGTCAGGTCGTACTTGCCGACCGAAACGCCGCCGGTAATGATGAGTACGTCTGATGAACTCAGTGCATCGGAAATGCGGCCCGTCAACCTTTCGAGGTCGTCGTCGGCCAACGGGAATTCCGTCGGGGAGGCGCCGCATTTGGCCGATAATGCCGCCAGCATCGGGGCGTTCGAGTTTCGTATCTGGTCGACACCGGGCGTTTCTTCGACCGGGACGATCTCGCTGCCGGTCGCCAGGGTCCCAACCCTTGGCCGGGCCGACACGCTCACGCTGCCGCAGCCGAACGCCGCGAGCGATGCGATCATTTGCTCCGTGATGCGTTCGCCTTTTGAAAAAACACGGTCGCCCGCCTTGACCTCTGATCCTTTAAAAACGATGTTGGCCGAAAGTTTTGTGCTCTCGTCGATCGTAACGACGCCGGCCGCTTCGCTGGTCAATTCGATCTTCTGTACGGCGTTTGCACCGGGCGGCAACGGCGCCCCGGTCATTATCCTGACGGCTTCGCCGCTTTTCATCGCATTGTGCCAACCGTGTCCGGCTGACGATTCGCCAACGATCCTGAGCTCAACCGGGGCCGATCGGGTATCCTTGGCGACAACCGCGTAGCCGTCCATTTGCGAACGGTCGAAAGGCGGCAGATCGGTATCGGCGGCGACGTCCTTAGCCAGAACGCGGCCGACGGACTCGCCCAGCGGTATTTCTTCGCATTCAAGCGAGGGCACATCGCGGCCGATCAGCGTTAGGGCTTCGGAAACTGTTATCATTGGTACTCATTATACGTCACGGCTGCCGATTTTCGGGCGGGGTCGGCCTGCCCGATCAGAAATACGCCATGAGTTTTATTTCAGTGCCATATTTCGCGTGGATGGTGCCGACATACTTGGCCAGTTCCTTTTGATTTTCGTTGATCCGGGCGTCATCACGGCCGGGAACATACAGCTTGGCCGCGAGTTGGCAAAAATACATCCCGTAGACGGTCTTTTCGATATTTGTAGGGTCGTCAGCCGACAAGCGTGCTATCGACGCCTTAGCCGCCTCCGCTGATCTCAGAGCTTCGGCGATCTTGTTCTGTTTTATCAGGATGGTTTGCTCGATCCTTGCCAGTGCGAGGAGTCTGAGTTGTGCGGTCTTATCATCCTTATCTTTGCTGAGCATCGCATCAACCGCTAACCTGGCCTCCTTCAATGCGTCCGTCGCCCTAATGATGTCGTTAAGGCCCGCATGCGAGCTGGCGATGTCAGAGTAGTAAACAAAGTTCCGATTCGTGACAGTCGCGGGACCGTCTTCGGGCTTGGCGTATGATCTCATTGACGCCTTCATCGCCTCATAATGTTCAAGCGAAAGCCGATAGAGCCGCTCTGCCTCGGCAGCATCCCCACGGTCTTCGGCATCATATGCCCCGAATCGAGCCGCGTTTCCGCGATAGCTGTCCAAAACAGCCCGCACAGCTGAGATATCAGGCGAGTTTGGAAACCTGGCTTCCATACGCTCGATATGAGGAATGACCTCGTTGAGACGCTGATAACGATAAAGATTTGTTTCGTCGGAGTCCCAGGACACGGCCTCGTCGATCCGCAGCCGGTTGAGTGTGATGAGTCCCTTGTGATCCAGTTTCGCCTCGATCCCGCTCAAGGTCGCGATCGCGTCTCTCAGCGTTTGCCGGCCCTGCTTTGGAAAGCCCGACCGTTCGATCGCGTTCGACAGTCCCCGTGACGCATCGGCGTATCGTGTTACGGCGTCAAGGTTGTCGGGTTCAATGGCGATGACCTTTGCAAACGACGCGACCGACTTTCGGTAGCTCTCAGCCGCAGCATCGAGCTTCCCGAGATTCGCCGAATACTGCAGGCCCTGAACATCACCGATCTTTCGATACGCGACCCCGAGTTCAAAAAGCAGTCCCGCGTCGCTGATATCTTCGCCTTCGATCGCGTCAAGGTAGTTGATCGCATCGGAAATGAGTTTCTCGCGCAGAGCCATTGACCCCTCGAGTTTGGCGATCTCGTCATGGTAATCAAATATCAATGCATTGGCGACCTTTCGCACCTGAACGAAACGATCCTCGGCGATACGCTGCTGTTTTCTGGCCGCGGCTGACTGATAGACCGCCGTGCCTGACCCAGCAAGTATCAGCACGATGGCAGCCGCCGCCGCTCCGACCGACAGGCGGTTCCGCCTAATGAACTTGCCCAGCCGGTAAACAGCAGATTCCGGATGCGCAAGCACCGGCTTTCCGGCAAGATATGCTTCGACATCGGCCGACAACTGGTCAGCGGAGGCGTATCGAAGGTCGGGATCTTTGTGCAGGCATTTGAGAATGATGTTGTCGAGGTCACCGCGAAGGGTGCGTGACAGTGACACGATCTCCGCGCTATCACGGCCGTTATCGTCCCCGGCCCGTCCGGCGTTGTTCGAACGGGTCAGTGCGGAGGACGGCAGGAGCGGTTCCGTTTCAACTGCGGAAGTGTAGTGACCTGTGCCGTCGCGGTCATACAGTGCCCTTGCCGGAAGATCGGTCAGAAGTTCGAACAACAGAACACCGAGACTGTATATGTCGCTGGCGGTGGTTACTGGTTTTTGCAGCAGCTGTTCCGGTGCTGCATAGTCAGGCGTCAGCGGGGTCCCGACGGTCTGGGTAAAGCCGTCCGCATCCAGCGATTTGGCGATGCCGAAATCGAGAAGCTTGACCTCGCCGTCGGCGGTAACGAGTATATTGGAGGGCTTAAGATCGCGATGGACGACCAACTGCCGATGAGCATAAGATACGGCATCAAGCACGTACAAGAAGAGCCGCAGCCGCTCATCGACCGTTGCCGAACGCCCGCGGCAATGCTGTGTTATCGGTTCGCCCTCGACATACTCCATAACATAGTAGGGAATGTGCTGAGGCGTGATGCCGCCGTCGAATAGCCTGACGATGTTCGGATGTTCAAGCCGGGCGAGGATCTGTTTCTCGTTGCGGAAACGGCGGATCAATTCTTCAGAAAATAGGTTGTGTCCGGTCAGCTTGATGGCCACCCGCTGGTCAAAATCACCGTCTTCGCGGACTCCTTCAAAGACGGCCCCCATGCCGCCGCGACCGATCTCGCGAACGATGCGGTAGTTGCCGATCGCTTCGCCGATCATCGAAATTTCAGGACGGTCGCCGATCTCGATCGGAGCTCCGAGGAACGAAGACGCATCAGCGTCCGCTGACAGCAGTTGCGAGATCTCATTGAAGAGCGTTGCATGCTCGGGCCCGAGCGACGACAGATACGTTTGCCGCTCCTCCGGGCTGAGGTCAACGACCGCGTTAAAGATCGCTTTCAGCCGGTTCCAACGGTCGGTTTCAGATGATCGCATCGCATTAACCATCGCATTTGGGCGGGGTGCGAATTCTACCCGCCCTGTCGGTCACTTGATCAAATAAAATTCCGTTTGCCGCGGCCGGATGAACTTAAAACCCGTACTGGTCATTACGGCATCGTCCTCGGCCATTATGGTCACTTTTTGGCCGTTCCATTCCGGGATGTTCGTCGAGGTGTTGAGTTCGATCGAGGTGAACGACCCGATTCGAAAGCGGTCTTCGTCACCGCCGAGGCTTTTTCGAAAGTCTATCGATGCCCCGAGGCCGTGGCCATGGGCGCCGATCGGATGCGAATAGATCATCGCATCGATGTTTTGCTTTTTGCACTCGGCCATCGTTTTTTCGTAGAGCTCAGATCCGGTCATGCCGGCCTGCCCAAAGCCGAAGAGGATATCCTGTAATCGGTTCGTGTTTTTCAGGGCCGCTTTTAGTCCTGCCGGGGCGTCCCTTTCACCGGCTTTCAGAATGTAGCCGTGCTTTTGCCAGTCGGTGCTTAGCCCCATGTAGATCAGGCCAAAATCGACGTGGATGAGGTCGCCACGCTGCAGCACAACGGCCTCGTCAGCCGTTTCCAAAAACTGTTGCGACGTACCGGCAGCTTTTGCCTCACGCTGTACCCGCATATCAGGCTGAAACCAGATACCGAGGCCGAGTTTGTTTACCTGCTCCATCATCCACCACCGAACGTCACCGACGGTCGTTTTGCCGGGTTTGATGACCTCGTTTGAGAACGCCCGCCGGGTGATGATATCGGTCGCCAGCAACGCCTTTTCGTAATGTGGTAGTTCGTCGGCGACACGAGTATCGAAATAGTCCGTCAACAGTTTGGCGGCCGAAACGAACTTCCGTTCGTTTTCGGGGCCGAGTGTCTCGGCAAGGAACTTGTATCCATCGTAGGTCAGCCCGTTTTGTTGTCCGCGGCTGCCGCCGTAATTTAGGGCGATCGTTTTTGGCGAACGTTCGTCAACGATCCGTTTGATCGCCTGAGCGATTTCGGCCCGCGACGGATTAAGTACCTTATAGTGCTTTTTGAGACGTTCTTCGAGATAACGGACGATCGCTATCCGTTCGATGCGTTCACCGCGGTCGATGAAGATAAAGAAATCGCGTCGCCCGACCATCGGTATCGGCGGAACGATGTGCTCCGTGACCGGATCGGGATGAAACTCTTCGTTAACGACGATCCACATTTCGATCCCATGCCGCTTCATCATCGGCAGGAGCATGCCGCCGAGCCGCTTTTCCAGCCACTGCTCGCGGACGTCCATTTGCTCCCGTTGTGTCAATAGCGACGGCATCGCCGGTATCGGTTCGTTTGACCGGTTCTGCGGTGTGACACTTGTGACGAGGGCCAAAAACGAAATTGCAAGCGAAATTATTAGCTTCTTTGTTGACATATATGAGGCCAAAGAATAAACACGCTTTCGCGGAAATCTTTGCGAAATGTTAGACTTCTAATTAGGATTTTACGAGCCAAATATTAACACATATCTAACAAGTGAGGACATAAGATTACCGTGATAGATTTTGAATTGACCGAAGACCACGAAGCACTAAAAGCGACGGTCCGCGAGTTTTGCGCGGGCGAGGTCGCACCGTATATCAAAGAGTGGGACGAAAAAGCTCAGTTCGACCGCTCAGTTTTCGACAAAATGGCTGAACTCGGACTGCTCGGTGTCTGCATACCCGAACAGTATGGCGGTGCCGGTTTTGACTATATCTCGCTCGGTCTTGTCTGCGAGGAACTCGAGGCCTGTGACACGTTTCTTCGTGTGGCTATGTCGGTCCACGTCGGGCTCAACAGTCTGAGCGTTTACAGCTGGGGTACCGAGGAGCAAAAACAAAAATATCTCGTGCCGCAGGCAAAGGGCGAAAAGCTCGCCACCTTCGGCCTGACCGAGCCCAACGCAGGTTCGGACGTTATCGGTATGCGTTCATACGCAAAACGCGACGGCGACGACTGGATCCTGAACGGCGAAAAGATGTGGATCTCGCTTGCGGATGTTGCGGACCATTTCCTGTTCTTCTGCTGGACCGACCTCGAAAAGCAGAAAGTCCGGGACCACAGCGGCATCAGCTGCTTCATTGTCGAACGGACGATGCCGGGATTTTCGAGCGGCACGATTCACGGCAAGCTCGGCATCAAGGCAGGGAACACCGGTTATTTTTCGCTGCAGGACGTCCGCGTGCCCGCCGCCAATATGCTCGGCAAAGAGGGCGAAGGCTTCAAGATCGCTATGTTCTCACTCGAAAACGGCCGCTATACGGTCG
The DNA here is from genome assembly GCA_964592865.1 of uncultured Chloracidobacterium sp. Lineage (GTDB taxonomy): Bacteria > Acidobacteriota > Blastocatellia > Pyrinomonadales > Pyrinomonadaceae > OLB17. The sequence goes on from CAZQGN010000005.1 coordinate 117,612, forward strand.
CGTCGGGAGCGACAGGCGTTATCCGCGCTTCGCGTGACGCGTCGATCGCATACGCCAATACCCGCGAGGTCCAGGGGCAGACGATCGCCAATTTTCAGCTCGTCAAGCAGAAGATCGCCAATATGGAAGCTGACTACCAGATGGCACATATGCTGTGGCTGAAATGCGGATGGCTCAAGAATCAGGGACTGCCGTCGGCAAAGGCCGCGAGTCTCGCCAAATGGCAGGCGACGGTGCGTTCGGAAACTGCCGCTTCGGCCGCTATCGAGGTTCACGGTGCAAACGGATATACCAATGATTATCCGGTCGAGCGTTACCTGCGTAACTGTAAGGCCGCGGTCATTTATGAGGGAACCCGTGACATCCACACCTTGATGCAGGCCGATTGGGTGCTCGGGCTCAAAAAGGAAAAGGCCGCCCGCGTCGTTCTGCCGCCGTACAAGCCGGCAGAATCGAGCAACGCCGCCGGTTAAAACCGTGGGGGGCTAATTGGAAAAAGGGCTTGAGTGACCAAATGGTCGCCCAAGCCCTTTTAGATAGCCGTGAGGCCAACTTACATCTTCTTGATGCTCTTGAAGAATTCCTGCACCTTCTTAGCTTCTGCCTCAAAGCTGCTCTTCGCGGCATAGATGTTGACGAGGACCGGCTTCTTGGGCCCCTTGACGATCGTCAATTCCCAACCAACTTCTTCGCCTTCGTTCTTAGCGGTCCCGCTCATCGACGAAGTTTCCATTCCGTCCTGGCTGCCTTTCGTTCCCTTGTTAACAACCTTAACGTCATCGAGATACTGATCGATCTCTTTGGCTGCTTCCGTTACGATAGCTTCATAGTCGCCATCTTTGGGAACCGTGAAACGAATATCGACGCCTTCGTCTTCCGACTTAACAACGGTGTCTTCGCCGTCTTTGCTGAACTTGAAGCCCTTGGGCACGGTGAACATGATGCCGGCTTCTTCGATCTTGATAACCTGTCCGTCCGTTGCCGGAGCGGTAGCTGTGTTAGCAGCGGTGTTGGTGGCGGTGTTTGCTGCGGTGTTTGATGCTGTGTTAGCGTTCGCAGGTTTTGCGTTTGTGTTGTTGCCGGTTGTGACCGAAGCCGTGCAACCGATCATTCCAATGGAGAGCGCCAAAACGCTCAGTGCCAAAATGAACTTGTTCTTCATATTAAATCGTTTTCCTCTCAAAGGTTTTTGTAAAAATGGCCCCCCGCAAATAAAGTACGGTTGACCAAACACTGAATGTATCATTTTGTTAATAAAATGCAAGCCCGTTCAATGACAAAGCCCGCCGTTTGAACGGCGGGCTTTACCAACTGAGTGAATTCGGTCGCCGGGCTATTTTCCCGCCGGTGAACTCTGTTTCACATTGTCGATCTCCGGACTGCCGCCGGTGAACTTCCACGAACCGTTTTCCTTGATGAAAGAAAACGCGGTCCACTTGATATAAGCACCACCCTTTAGTTCGGCGACCGCCTTGTCACCCTCGATCCGCTCGTTGCGAACCTCGACCGGCTTTTCGGGGATCGTGTCGTACTGAGCAAGATAAGCCGCCATACCGGTTTTCTTTTCAGCCTTCATATCGTCCTGGACGGATTTGATAAATGCGGCGGACAGGACGGACTGAAGAGCCGCGTCGTCCTTTTTCTTCAACGCGTCATAGTAGGCATGGACGACCGGTGTGATCGTCGGGGCCGCATTTTCAGTCGCCGCCTCAGGCTTTGTGGTGGTCGCAACAGCACTATCGACATTAGCAGGCGAAGCGGCAGTGTTGGTCGGGACGGCGGCATTGGCCGTGTTGGCCTTTGCCGAATTCGCGGCATTATTTGCCGGCGAACTGCCGCATCCGGAAGCGAGTATCGAAAGTCCAATGATCGAGCAAAAAAGTATTTTGAAATATCGCATAATAAGTGGTTCCTATTCCTCTCGGATCAAAACCAAGAGTATAATAAATTTAATAAAAATGAACAAAACTGCCCATCTTGAGTTGCACAGGATCTACCTAATTGACGCTCTGCCCGAGCCGTTGACCCGAGCGAGCAGCCACTTGCAGATCTATGACAATTATATTGCAGGGACTCGCCTTCGGACCCGATCGATCCGCGACCCCTATTCGAAAGCGTGGACGTATATCCTCCAACAGCGGATCCACACCGATGATGATCCGCCGGGCGTGTGTCGGCTTGCTGAGATGCATCTCAATGCGGAGGAGATCGAGATATTTTCGCCGCACCATGGCCGCGAGATACGCAAGAATCGCTATTTCCACGAGTTCGATCGGCACTTGTTCGCCTTTGATGTGTACCTCGGCAGGCTTTGGGGGCTAAACACGGTAAGGATCGATTTTTCGACGCCCGACGAGATGCGGCAGTTCGAACCGCCGCCGTTTGTCGTATTTGAGGTCACCGGAAACGAGTTCTTTGAGGGATCGGATCTTGTCGAGAGGACATTTGCCGATATCCAGGCCGAGGTCGCAAAGTTGGGGACAACGCTCGCGAACGTGACCGAGAGTCCCGACGAATAGAGCTACGGCGATCCAACAAAAAGGCCGCTCCCGAACCGGTCCGGGGCGGCCTTTTTGCACTGGTAACAGATCCGAAACTTATTGTTTGCGGGCGGCCATCGGCACGGCCCGTTCGAGCGACTCGTATATCTGCAAATATATCTTGGTCTCTCGAGGGATCAGCGACGTCCAGTTCTCGCCGCCGCGGTTGATATAACCGGGGATTTTAGCCGGATTTGAATTGTATCCGGCAGCCATAAGCTGTTCCGGCGTCGCGATGCCAGTCTGCAACGCGTTGGCAACCGCCGGACTCGCGATCAGGTCATTCCACGTCATCTGCATATAGAGCAGCATTGCCTTGGACGCGTTGACATGGTCGCGCATTCCCTCGACAAAATCCGGCATCAAATAGACGCCCGGAAAACGGGCCCTGACCATTCGATATGTCGATGGGATCATCTGGACCATCCCGCCTGCCCCGGCGGAACTTACCGAATAACGGTACGTCTGGCCCTCGTTCAGGGCATAGAGCGTGAAAATATCGTTGTAAATATTCGGGTGATACTCGGTCCTGAATCTCAAGTGATCGACATGTTCAACGGTCGCGAGTCGCTCGGCGATATCGGCAACCTTTGGCTGAATAGTGATGCCGCGTTCGCGAAGTCGTTCGCGGGCGATCTCGATAGTATTTCGAACGTAAAATTGTCCTGCGTTAACAACCTCGGGCGTGACCAAGCCAGCGTGGGTTGACACGTAATAGGCCATTTCCTGAAACACGCCATTGTTTTCGCGCGGATACTGGACGATCAACGGCAATTGCTGCTGACCGCTCGGATCCGTGACCGTTACCGGCGTGTTGACGCCGTTTGCACGCACCGTTGTGACCGTAAACTGCTTGCCCGAAGCCGCCACGACGGCGGTCGGGACAGACGGAGTCAAAAACTGTTCCTTTGACAAAACTACGTTATCGATCTGCCGTGTTCGCCAGTCGTAGAACGCGATCCGGATGAGACTATTTGGAAATATCTGCGAAACGGATTCGGCCGATGCGGTGGTGAGCGGCCGAACCTGCATCATCCGACGAGCTTCGGCAATTTTTGCCTTGATCTGAGCAAAGCTCAACCCTGAACGGTTCAAGTTACTGGCCTGCGGCGCCTGAGTCACCGGCGGAGCGGTCGTGACCACTGCCGGAGCCTGGACGGGCTTTGGCGACGGCGTCGATGCCGGTTTTGCCGGCGGAAGCGTGCTCGTCACGATGACCCGCGAAGGCGTCGGCGAGGTCTGAGCCACACCGTTCCTGTCAAAAACGCCGATCATCAAAGCCGCGGACAAGATCAGGGTCGAGGTAAAGCTAAATTTCATAGATATCAGGATCGGAAGTGCTGCTTAATTGTATTCAGGAATTTGCGCCGGCAAGTTACAGGGATAAGATTCGCCTATTCAGGGTGCGGTTGTCAATAGTTTTCGAAATATTTATATCATATACAAATAATAATTATGGATCGAATTGGTTTGTGTTGGGCCAATACTTAATGTATAAAGGTCTTTTCTCCTTTGTTTACTTCATTTATATATGAAAGAGCTCTTTGGGACAGATGGCATTCGCGGGCGGGCTGACGAATTTCCGCTTGACGCGGGAACCGTGGCCGTAATCGGCCGGTCACTTGCCAGACAGTTTGGAGAACGGCTGCAGCGGCCGCCGAAGTTCGTGATCGGCCGCGACACACGCGAATCCGGCGAGAGTATTGAACGTGCCTTCAGCAGCGGAGCGTCTGCGGTCGGGGCCGATTGTGTCTCGGCCGGTGTGATCACAACGCCGGGTGTTGCGTTTCTGACCCGAACCGAGGGCTTCGATGCCGGTATCGTTATCAGCGCTTCACACAATCCGTTTTATGACAACGGTATAAAAGTCTTCCTGCCGTCCGGAGAGAAGATCGAAGAGGCGATCGAGCGCGAGACCGAACGAGATATCTACCGATCTTTCGATGATCCGCAACCACTCGGATCTGAGGCCGAGATCAAAATTGCCGCCGAATTTGTCGAACACTACATCGCACATTTGACCGGTTCGGTCGCCGGCCTTTCGGCCGGGGGCATCAAGATCGTCCTCGACTGTGCCAACGGGGCTGCGTCCTCGATCGCTCCGAGAGTTTTCAGCGCATTGGGAGCGAGTGTGATCGCGATCCACGATCGGCCCGACGGCCGCAATATTAACGAAGATTGCGGGTCGCTCCACCTCGGGCACCTTCAGGCTGCGGTCGTGGAGCATGGAGCAAGCCTCGGCGTAGCATTCGACGGAGATGCTGATCGGGCCCTTTTTGTCGATGAAAACGGCGAGATCGTGGATGGTGACGCGACACTTTGGGCAATGGCTCAATATCTGAAAGGGCACGGCCGGCTCGACAACGGCAAAGTTGTTGCGACCGTTATGAGCAATATCGGGCTCGAGTTGGCGATGCGTTCGATCGACGTTGAGCTTCTGCGTGCACCGGTCGGCGACAAATACGTGCTTCAGCAATTGCTGGAGACCGGCTCTGAGGTTGGCGGCGAACAGTCTGGCCACGTGATCTTTCCGCGGCACAGTCTCGTCGGCGACGGCATTATGACCGCACTTTTTATGTTGCGGGCGATGATCGAAAAAGGCGTCAGCTTGTCACATTTGGCGGATGGCTTCGTTCGCTATCCGCAGGTCTTGGTGAATATTAAGGTCAGCGAAAAACCGCCTTTCGATTCGGTCCCGGCGATCGCCGCTGCGGCAAACGCGGTCGAGGCAGAACTCGAAGGCGAGGGAAGGTTATTACTCCGGTATTCGGGAACAGAGAAACTTGCCCGTGTGATGATCGAAGGCAGGGAACAGGCAAAGATCGAGGAGCAGGCTAATCGGATCGCCGCCGTCATCCGTGACTCGATCGGTGCAAGGGAATAGGCGTTTCTATTGAGATGAGCGAGATCAAGATCGGTATCCGAACCAGCGAGGAAGAGCACCGTTACGACGTTCGCGTCGGTAGCGGAACTCTGGAGCGGTGCGGCAAATGGGCTCGGAGATGTCTGGGCGGCACTGTCGAGAGGATCGTGATCGTCTCAAATGACAAGGTTTTTTCCCTGTACGGAGGAGAGGTCGAGGCCAGCCTCGCCGATGCCGGTTTTACCGTTTCTGTTTGGAAAATGCGCGACGGCGAGCGTTATAAGAACCTGAAGTCGCTCGATGCCGCGCTTTCAGCGTTTGCCGAGGCCGGTTTGACGCGGACCGATGCGGTTGTCGCTCTCGGCGGAGGCGTTGTCGGGGACCTTGCCGGATTTGCGGCGTCGGTCTATCTCCGCGCTATCCCGTTTCTTCAGATCCCGACCACGCTGCTCGCAATGATCGATTCATCGGTCGGCGGAAAGACCGGCATCAATTCGGATCACGGAAAAAATACGATCGGAGCGTTTTATCAGCCTAAGGGAGTACTGATCGATACCGACAATCTGGCGACGCTGGACCGACGTGAGATGGCGGCCGGGTTTTGCGAGGCGATAAAGCAAGGGGCGATCGGCGGCAAGGCTTTGTTTAATGAAGTGTCGGCGGTGCTCAACGACTTTCCGTCGGAGCGGTTGGACGATCATTTTCGCAGCACGCTATTCCGTTCGCGCCTAGCCCAAATGGTCGCCTCTCAGGTCGAATTTAAGGCGAGCGTCGTCAGCGGCGATCAACGCGAATCTGTCGCGCGACGTGACCGGTGTTCGCGAAAGATCCTGAATTTTGGCCACACTCTTGCACACGCACTCGAAAAGGTCACCGGCTACAAATATTTCCGCCACGGCGAAGCGGTTGGCTACGGCATTATCTACGCGGCCGAACTGTCAAAAGAACTTGCTTTAATTGACGAAAATGTTGTAAAATTGTTGTACGATGTTGTGCATCGTTCAGGCTCATTGCCTAAGTTGGACAACATCGATCCCAAGTTGGTCATTGAGGCTTTTCGTTTTGACAAGAAACAGGTCGCTGGTTCGCTGCAGATGGTGCTTTTGAAAGGCATTGGTAAGCCGGTGATCGTCAGCGGAAACGACATTCCGCGGTCTGCTCATTTATCTGCGCTCAAACGCCTCTTTGCCCGATAGTTATCAGCCGGATTTTCCCGGCTTGACCAGGAGTAACACTACAATGAAAAACGCTTTGCAAGACCGCTCGTCGGAGCGCGGAAGCGCGGGCGTCAAGTTCGCGATCTTTCTTGCCTTTCTTGGTTTGTTCGCACACGCGGCGTACAACTACGTCCCGGTCGCTTACGAAGCCGAAAGTCTGAAGACCGAAATGCACACATCCGTGATGCAGGGGCTCGCAATTTCGGGCAAGTTAAGCCCCGTCGATAACGTCAAGGGCCGAATCGAAAAGGCGATGGTTTCGAACGCCGTGCCGGCCGACGCAATATTGAATGTCACTCAGACCGGAAACATCATCCAGGCACGCCTTTATTATGTCCGGCAAGTGCCGATCCTGCCGTTTGGGATGTACACGTATAAATACGTGTTTGACCACACGGCGACGCCGACGGGATTTTTGCTAAAACAATAGGATCAGACGGCCGCGGCCATGGCGGTTCGGACCTTTAGCGGCTGTATCTGTATCAGACTTTCCGGAGCATCGGCGAGCCACGTCGTCGGGCAAACGCCGCACGTAGTACATTTTTCGACAGCAGGACAGGGTAAGCTCGATTGAGATGCCCTGGCCTTTTCATGTTCGGACTTGAGAAATTCGAAAGACAAACCGGAATCGACTATCGACCAGGGCAGGAATTCGTCATAGCTGCGGTCTCGAGAGATGTGAAAATGCGGGTCGATGCCCGTTTCGCGGAGCGCCCGATTTATGTCGCCCTTGTAGCGGGCCGCGAGGTCAATGGCCCTTGCGACACTGCGATCGCCCGAGGAGAATAGTGCTTGTTCGTGAGCGATCCGTGCAGACATATAGCGAACCTCGACATTCGGGATCTTGCTCAAGCCCTTGCAGACGTACTTTATACGCTGCTTTAGCTCCTTTTCATCACATATTCCATCCCACTGCAGCGGCGTGTTCGGTTTCGGCACAAAGCCGTTGAGTGATGGGATGATCTTGCCGGCACGGCCGAATTTCTTGCCCGCCTCCAGCATTCGGTCCTTAATGCGTTCGACGAGGACGAACATCTCATCCAGATCCTCAGTGGTCTCGGTGGGCAGACCGACCATCATATAGAGCTTTATGGTGAGCATCCCGCGGTCAAAGACCGCGCCGCAGATATCGACGATCTCGTCATTGGTCAGATTTTTGTTGATCACACGACGCAGCCGGTCACTTCCGGTCTCAGGGGCAACGGCGATCTGCTGGTCGCGTGATTCGACAAGTGCGTCCAGGAGTTCGTCTGAGATCTGATCGAGGCGCAGGCTCGAAACCGAGATCCTGTAATCCATCGCCCTCAGTTCACGAAGAATGGTCGATATTTCGGGGTGATCACAAACCGCGGTCGAAACTAGTCCGATCTTGTTGGTCTTGTGCCTCCATTCGCGGGCCTTTGCCAGAATGTCCTTGGCAGGCACGACGCGCGGCGGGTAATAGTTGTAACCCGCCCAACAAAATCGGCATCCCTGGGAACAACCGCGTGAGATCTCGACCAGCAGCCGGTCGCCCATCTCGGCACCCGGCGACCAGACCGATGTCGATGGGCAAAAAGTGTCCTGGTTTACCAAAAACTCCGCCAGTTCGGTCTCGCCCCGCTTGAGCGCACGCCGGAGCGTTCCTTCCTTTGGATTGACGGATGCGAGGGCCCGCCCGACACGACGCGGAACGCCTGCCACGTTGGGTAAATATTCAGCGACAGTTCCGTCGTCGTTTTGAACGACGTCGTAAAAGGCCGGAACATAGAATCCGCGGCCGATCAACGCCAGTTGCCGCAAAACGTCATCCTTTGAACTATTCTCAAGTATCGCGTCGATCAGTTGGTATGCGAGTATCTCGCCCTCGCCGACGGCGATCACGTCGGTGAAATCCGCGATCGGCTCCGGATTAAGGAACGACGCGGCACCACCCATTACGACCAGCGGGTGGCCGTCCGTACGGTCCTTTGACCAGACCGGAACCCCCGAAAGCTGGAGCATCCGGGCCATATTCAGATAGTCGGTCTCGAATGAGATAGAAAACGCGATAACGTCGAAGCCTTTGACGTGAGATTGCGTTTCGAGCGACATCAGCGGGGCACCTGTTTTCTCGTATTCGGCCAGTTCATCCCGATCCGGCAGGAATACCCGTTCGCAGACGACGTCAGGGATCGCGTTAAAAAGCTCATACATCGTATGGAGGCCGAGGTTGGCCATGCCGATCGAATGCGTGTTGGGATAGCAGAGTGCGATCCGGAGGGCTCCGCCGCGTTTTACGACGTAGCCTTCCTCCACGCTCAGCTTCTTTTTATAGCTTTCTATGATCCGCTTGCTCATATGGTCAAACTTAAACGATAACAGAACGGCTTATTGCTGCCAATATAAAATTGCGGACGCCGATCAATGATCGACGTCCGCCATGATCCGCTCTTTGCAAAATGTCAGTTCTTTTTCTTGTCCTTTTCCGGCTTTCCGCCACCCGGAGTGACGTAGTACGGACGATGCTGAACCTGGTACACCTTGTCATCGTAAACACCGTCGCCGTCAACATCGACCTTGACCTCGATCTTCGACCTGGTGCCCGGAGCTTTTTTTTCAGCCAGGTCGTACGTCAGGCTGTATTGGCTTCGCATAAGTGCATTGATCGACTGTAGATAACCCGGGACCTCGCCTTCGAAAGTCATGGGAAAGTGCCTTCCGCCGGACTCGCGGGCAAGAGTGTTCATGATGTTCTGGGCCATCAGGAACGTCAATCGTCCGGGCCCGCCCGATATGTCGTCGGTGGCACCGAGGCGGTTTTCATACATCTTGAAGAACAGATTTCCGGTACTGATGATGTAGATCGGGACACCGGCTTCCTGCACGATCCTGCGGGCCTCGTCGTATCCGATCTTTGAGAACGTATCTATCCCGGAAGCAACCAGGATGATCGCTTTCCGCTTGGATCTGACCGCGACCATTCCGGCGTAGTCCGATTTTTCTTCCTTTGAATTCTCAAGGACCACGGAATCGGCGCGTCCGCCGACCAGAGCCAGCTTGAGGGCGTCAAACATCGCGTTTTCGCGAAATGCCGGACGATTGCGAAGCAAAAGGTCGATCGTAGCGCGGATGCGGGCCGGATCGTTTGTAAAGTCGGTGATCGGTGTCGGCCGCAGGTCATATGCGATGACGGACGCGTAATCGTTCGGCGGCTTGATAAAGCCGGTCATAAATTGGGCCACGGGCCGGATCACTTCGAAAGTGCCAGGGTCGAAGCGGCCGCCGGCGGCAGAGCCGAGCACCTCGGTCCACTTGCTGTATTCGACAACGAGCGTCACCGTGATCGGAGCGTCAGGTGTCGCAAAGCTCGAGATGTTTTGCTTAACGCCGTTTTCAAAGATCGCAAAATTGGCCTTATTTAGTCCGCTTATTATCTGGCCGGTCTTTTTATTGACAACGACGGCGTCAACCGCGACAACGTTGGTCTCGACCTTTTCAATGGTGTCGTCGATGATGGCGTTCTTTTCTTCTTCGCGAAGCTTACGTTCCTCTTCGAGCTTTTTCAGTTCTTCTTCGGTCGGCGGTGTGGGCCGGGTATTCTTCTTACCGCTTCCGGTATTTGTGTCAGGCTTTTGCGGCCGAGACTGAGCCGCAATGGAAACTCCAACCGCCGGCAGCAGAAGTGCGAAGAATAGTAAATGAGCGAAAAACGCTGTTAAGGCCCGACTTTTCATAAGGGTTTACCTGATTATGTTCAATACCGACTTTGATACCGATTGTCCGCTTTTGGTTGGACGAAATCAAGATGCAGATCGGGCTGCCCCGCACTAAAGCGTTGGCAGCCCGTTCCGGTATCGGCTCTGGTGTTAGATCACTGTCGGCAAACCCTATACGCCGAATTGTATGTAGTGTTGCCGGGAAACGTCGTCAAGCCTTCAAAGCAGGTCGAGCTTACTGCGAACCCGTTGAATTCTGCCTCGGTCACACTGCCGTACATTATCGTGAAATGCAGTGTCTTGTTGAGCGGCAGGCTGTTCTGATCCCAGAAGCCGTTGTATGCCGGTTCCTGCGGTATCGAGATCGTACCGCCGAGGTCAAACGATGCGGTAAAGCTCTGCTGCGAACTCGGGAACTGTTCACACTCGTAGAAAGACGTCAGGCCGCGGCCCGTGCAGCTGGTGACCAGATAGTCGCCCGCGGTAACGATATTGTCCGGATACTGCAGGCTCGGGGTAAATGCCAGATAGTTGTTGTACGGATCCTTTTCGTTGGTAC
>CAZQGN010000006.1:0-128277 GCA_964592865.1 uncultured Chloracidobacterium sp.
TTGCGGCGATCGACGGACAGTCGTTGGCGGACGGACGATACATATTTAAGGTCGTTGCGCGTGACGAGCCTTCAAATCCGATAAAACTCGCCCTGGCGGGCGAACGCCTGACAGAACCGGTCGATATCGATAACACTGCGCCGGTGGTGACGGCCGCCGGAACGCCGGTGATCGCGGGCGATAAGGCGAAAGTAACGTTTGACGCGGCAGACGCAGCAAGCTATGTTACACGGGCGGAATACAGCCTCAACGGCGGCCCGTGGATGACGGTTTACGCGGACGACGGCATTTCGGACGGGCCGAAAGAACGCTACACGATAGAGATCGCGGTGCCGGCAGCCGGCGAATATGTCGTTACGCTGCGTGCGTTTGACGTTAATTCAAACGCCGGGAACGCCCGGGCAGTTGTGAAAAAATGACCTTTGGGACCTAGCGGAGAACTAATGAGCCTTTCCTCAAAAAGTGTTGCCGTCGTGACCGGAGCGGCGTCGGGTATCGGCCGGGCACTGGCCGTAAAACTCGCGTCCGAAAAGATCGCCGGGGTCGCGATCTCGGACGTGAACGAGGCCGGGCTCGGCGAAACGGCGGCTATGGCCGAGCAGTACGGCGTGCCTGTTTCGACACACGTTATCGACGTTTCAAAACTCGATCAGGTTAAGCGGCTGGCCGACGAGGCTGTCGAAAAACACGGCCGCGTCACTCACCTCATCAACAACGCCGGGGTCGGCGTGATGGGAAATTTTGAACAGCTCTCGATCGAGGACATCGAGTGGTTGATGAGCATCAATTTCTGGGGCGTGATCTACGGCTGCAAGGTCTTTTTGCCGATACTCAAGGAGCAGGAGAGTGCTCATATCCTGAATGTTTCCAGCGTTTTCGGGTTTATCGCGCCTGAGGAACAGACGGCATATTGCGCGTCGAAATTTGCGGTTCGCGGTTTTACCGAGAGTCTGCGGCACGAACTGGCCGGAACCAATGTGACCGTGTCGGCGATCCATCCGGGCGGCATCAAGACGAATATCGCGCGTAATTCGCGTGTCGGAAAGGACACTCCCGGAGAATGGAAACAGCAGGGAGCCAAATTCTTTGACAAGGTCGCCCGGACCTCGCCGGAAACGGCTGCGGAAGTGATAGTTAAGGGTATCAAGGGCCGCGAACCGCGTATCCTGATCGGGCAGGACGCCTACGCGATCAGCGCGATCTCAAGGCTGTTTCCCAAGCGTTATCTTCGTTTGATCGAACGCATCAGCGGCCACAAGATGAGCCTCCGCAAAAAATAGTGCTAAGGTTTGGGCAATGTCATGGTCTTGCCTTCGGAGTCCATTTCGAGGTGCCTGGTCGTATTGTCGGTCACGCTCGGCGGCACGAGGTCGCCGGTCTTAAATCGGGAATCCTGAGCGACGTACGCGGTCTGCGTCGGCGGCAGCGACGGGGCCTGGCCGGCCGGTAACTCCGACGGAGCCTCGACCGCACCATAAACGGGCTGTCCGCGATCGAGACGGCGGATCTGCATATATTGAGCGACGCCCGACCCAAGTGAGCCGAAAGCCGGGATCAGCATCCAAAACCACCAGACCTTTCCGCCCGCCATTCCGGTATAGCCCAAAACGCAAGCGACGATCAAAAATGCGAGCCCGGTGAACATCTTGGTGATCGCACCTTCGAGGCTGACGGGTTTGCCCTTTTTACTGAGGATCTGTTTCGGCTGATTCGACGGGTTTGCAAGAGCGTTTGAAACATTGCCGAGGTCGGTTCCGCAGCTGCGGCAAAACTTGCCGTTGTCAGGATTTTGATTACCGCATTTTGGGCAGAACATAGGCGTTATTCATCCTTTGATCGTTGTCTTCTGGCTTCGAAGAGTATTACGCCGGCCGCGACCGAAACGTTCAGCGAATCTATTCTTCCATACATCGGGATTTTTACCAATACATCGCAGTTCTCGGCGACTAGACGATGAAGGCCCGAACCCTCGCCGCCCAGGACGAGTGCGGACGGCCGCGACCAGTCCCATTCGTCGTAGCTCATCGTCGCATCCATGCTGGTGCCGACGACCCAAATGTCGCGGGCCTTAAGGTCCTCGATCAGCCGGTTGAGGTTGCCGGCCTTGGCGACCTTAACGTACTCGATCGCTCCGGCCGACGATTTTGCCACGGTGTCGTTGAGGCCGACGGCCCGTCGTTCCGGGATGATCACGCCGTCGATGCCGGCTCCCTCAGCCGTGCGAAGGATAGCGCCGAGATTGCGCGGGTCTTCGACACCGTCGAGGATCAGCAGCAGCGGCGTCGCCGAGGCGTCAATTATCGAATCGGCCTCAACATACGCGGCCGACGACGTAAATGCGAGAACGCCCTGATGGTTGACGCCGGAATCGAGATGCTTGGCAAAATTGTCACGCGGCACGCGGCTCCAGGCGATCGAGCGCGCACGGCAAAGGTCGATGATCTCAGACAGCCGCCGCTCCTGAGCACCGTCGGCGATCAGCACCTTATCGACGCGGCGCGTTTCAGCCCTCAGTGCCTCCAAAACCGGTAAAACGCCGTAGATCGCCGAGGCGTTCGTCTTAAAACCCTCGGTCTTGCCGCGGTCCGGCCGCGGGGCCGCCCTGGGTTCGCGGGGTTCGCGGGGTTCGCGGGGCGGTGCCTTAAACTTTTTCTTCATAAAAGATGCCATTGCATACGCGAATATCGGTTAAACTGCCCGAGATTTGAGGTCGAGGACACCGCGCCAAAATCGAATTTCATCATGCCGCTGCGCATCAGGCCGCGTGCGTCGCGTCGCCGCTCGGCCTCCCAGACCAGCGACAACTCGTCCAAGATCGCGTCAAAGCGGTCCGCGAATCTGACGCCGGGCGACGACCGCCTGATGAGCCCCGCGAGCCGCCGCATATTCTCGGCAGCGATGAGCCCCTTTTCGCTGCCAAGGCAGGAAAAGTCGAAGCCGGTCGGTAATATTCGCCAGCCACGCGGGTCGGTACGGCTGTAAATATCGATCACCAGATGGTCGGACGAGGTTTCGGACTCGTCAAGCAGTTTTGTATCGCCGGCGCGTTTCCGCTTTTCGAGACGCTCGGTCCTGGTTTCGATGATCGTGCCGACGACGATCAAAGCGAGTTGGTCGAATCCGGCGGGATACGCAACGCCGCTGTTAAAGTCGATGAACGAACAGGCGTCCGTGCCGAACTTGATGCCGCGGAGCCGAAGCGGCGGTTGGCCGAGTGCCATGTCAGTGTCGGCGACGACCTTTGACGCGACGCCGAGTGTATTCAGGCGGGTGGCTGCCGCGGACGCGTCCGCCGCGTTCGCGAGCCGGGCCAGCGGCAGCGGCGTCAGGGCGTTAAGGCACGCGGCGACGCTCGATTCGGGCATGCCGGTGACGCGGGCGGCCTCGCGAACCGTTTGATCCGAAACAGGTTCACGGGAAAATGCGACCACGTTGTAACCGGGTTCGATGTCGTCGGGCCGCCGAAGGTCGCCGGCGGGTGCCTCGATCGCGGCTGTCGAGATGATCTCACCGCAGTAGATGCACTTTGACCGGTCCGGAGCGTTGCTTCGGCCGCATTTTCCGCACACGGTAAGTTCACCGGGCGCAAACCCGATATCTTCGCTTCGGATCGCGGTCCCGTCCGGGAGAAAATTGTCTGATCGTTCGTGATCGGTCGATGCCATGTCCGTCTGAACCGAAAAGCTGAATTTTAGCACTATCGTCGATAATTTGCTTGACCATTCATCCGGCCAAAGGCAAACTAATAGTTGGCATATCCTTGAATGTGAAACTCAAGGCCAAGGCGGCGAGTGTCGTAAGTTGTTCACTGTTAGATGTTTAGGTATTGAGAAAGTTATTTAATTCGATTATTGGTTCACTTTTTTGAACCCGTTAGTTCGCTTTTCAGACCATTTTAGCCTCACCGCTCAGCTTGTTTTTCACCTCGGGGATCTGACATAGATCTCGAAGTTAGAGGTGTGTAAAATGCAGTTCGATACGACTACCAGCTCATCCTGGCAGTTTGGACATCGCGGTAGGGTTGCCGTCTTTATTGACGGAAACAACCTGTTTCACGCTGCCCGCTTTCATAACATTGATATTGACTATAACAAGCTGCTCCGGGTGCTGCTCGGTGACGGGCGCCTGCTTCGGGCGTTTTTCTACACCGGTGTGGATGTCGGTGCGGAAAGGCAGCAGGGATTTCTGCTCTGGATGCGGCGAAACGGCTTTCGCGTGGTGCAGAAGGAACTAAAGACCTTTTATGACGGGACCCGCAAGGCGAATCTCGACGTCGAGATAGCCGTCGATATGCTCAGCCTTGCCGGGCGTTACGACACGGCCGTCCTCGTCTCGGGCGACGAAGATTTTGTCTACGCGATCAACGCCGTGGCGTACAAGGGATGCCGCGTCGAGGTCGCCGGTTTTCGGTCAAATACCGCCCCGCGTTTGATCGACGTGGCCGATTTCTTTATCGATCTCGGCGACATCGCTGACCTGATCAGAAAAGACTCGACCCAGCAGGGCGATTATGACGTGCCGTCGTTCGTGCCGGCCGGCGAAATGCTCTCACAGGAATCGCGAAGCGAGGGGTTTGGCCGACACGGCAGGCCGGCCCCGCCGGCAAGGGATTTTGCCGATGACGACCGCGATTCGCATTCGGATATTGACCGTATCACGAACGAAAGATGAAGTTGTTTACCGTTGAGGAAGCCAATGCCGTTCTGCCGTCGGTGATACCGAAGCTGCTCGATATCCGCGAGTTGTACGCCAAGATCGAGGTGATGCGGGACGAGGCCCGAACGGCGGCCGAGGCGTCGCAGTTCGGCGGCGGAATGCCCGGCGGGACGACCTATGTCAACGCGCTGTACAAGGTCGGTAAACTGACCACCGAACTCGGGCTGATCGGCGTCGAACTCAAGGACTATTCACGCGGGCTGATCGACTTTCCCTCGATGCGAAATGACCGAATCGTTTTGCTCTGCTGGCAGATCGGCGACGGCGACGAGATCGCCTGGTGGCACGAGACCGACGCGGGCTTTGCGGGCAGGAAGCCGCTCTGATCTTATCCACAAGGTTTTCCACAGATCGCAAGTTAACAAATTGTTTCGAAATTGTATAAAAAGCTTAAGCTTATGTGCGCTTTACGGTTGACGAGTTAAAGTATTTCCTGATAATATCAGCTAGTTTTTGCGAATCTCCTTTACCTAGACACTGAAAAGTTACAGGGAAATGCCTATGAACTGCCCGGTTTGCGATCGAAATCTGGCGCCGACCTTATCAATTTGCCCGTCCTGCGGAGCAATGATGAATGACTCGGTTCGAGAAGAACTTCAGACAAAGATCACTCCCTCAGCCAAACTGCCGCGTATCGAACCGACAGCCGTGTCACAGCCGTCCCCGACGGAACCAAAGCCGGTCCTGGCACCGCCGCCCCGGCCGATGATCCTCGAACAGATCCCTGCACCGGTACATCATCCGGCTCCGGCACATCATCCGGCACCGGCCAAGCCCGCACCGGTAAATCGCGTGGTTACCGCAAATCTCAATGCGAAACCGACGAGCCCGACGCTGGTGGAGTTTCAAAACAAGAATATCGCCGTTCCGGAATGGCGTCTGCAGATGCAGAACGCGGTCAGGCAGAGAAAGGGCCTGACAGACGACGGAGCCCCGGTCAACGCAGTGGCCGCAAAGCAGAGCCATCTGGCTACGCACGGTGCGACGGCACTCAAGACCGAGGTAATCGAGGATCCGATCCCGCTGCCCGAGATCGAAAATGCCGACCCGCGTCTCGGGGCCGCACTTAAGCGGATAGCCGAGTCGCGTCGAGCCTTTTTGCCCGAAGATGCAAAAGCACCCGCGGCCAAGACCGCCGCGGCAAAGAGTTTTCCGTTCAACGTCGTGACCCCGACGCCGAACAAACCGGTCCGCCCACCGATGCCGGCGAGTACACCGGTCCGTCCAAAACCGGCGATGGTGGCTCCGCTGCGGATGGAACGCAAGCTGGACACCAACAAATTGCCGCGGATCGAAACGGTCGTCCCGCCGCCTGTGGTCGAGGCTCCGGCGATGGAGGAAGTGGAAGTATCGAAACTGCCGCTGATGCCGTCGCAGACCGAGTTTACCGAGGTGAACCGGATACTGATCAACTCCGAGCACGAAGACGCGGAGTTGGAAGAGGTTTATACGGACGAAGACGACGAGATCGAGGATCTGGCACCGCTCTCGATGCGGTTCAACGCCGGACTGTTTGACCTGATCATCGCCGTGTCGGTCAGCATGCTGGCACTCTCGCCTTTCGCACTTGCGGGCGGCGACTGGTTTTCACGAGCGGGTGTACTCACATTTATCGGAACGTGCGCCATCGTAACGTTTGCTTACCTCACGGCGGCGGTCGGATTTTTCGGTAAAACACTCGGAATGCGTCTGTTCGCACTCGAACTGGTCGACGCCGAGGCCAATGAGTATCCGTCGATACATCAGGCGGCCGTGAGTTCGTCGGTTTACATCTTATCGATCATTTTTGCGGGCATCGGATTTGTCCCGATGCTGTTCAATGACGAGCGGCGTGCGGCCCACGACCTTTTGTCGGGTACGATCATCGTCCGCGAATTTTAGTCCCCGAGACCTTTAGCAAAGCCCAAATGTTCCGTCAAACGGTTCCTTTGGGCTTTTGTGCGCTTAAACTACACTTAGCGGTATGGATGATCAGCAACGGCAAAAAACAAAGGCCGAACTCGCCGAAGAACGATTCGGGCAGATCGCCGCCCAAGTGCGCAAAAAGGTCGCCCGCGAGACCGCCAAACTCCGCCGGTTGATCAAAAACCTGCACGGCGACCTGGAAAAGCACGGCGATCCCGAGTATTGGAAGCGATGCGGAGATCTGATCCTCGCAAATGTGCATAATGCCCGACGTGACGGTTCGCGGATCATCGTCAAGGACTATTTCAGCGACGACGTACCGGATGTCGAGATCGAGGGCGAGGCGAACAAACCGCTGAATGAGATCGCCGAAAACTATTTCAGGCTCTACACAAAGGCCCGGAACGGCGTTTCGGTCATCGCCGAGCGGATAGCGGCGTGCGAAACGGCGATCGAGAAGCATAAGGAGATCGCTGCCGGCGTCGAGGCCGCGATCGAGGCCCGCGACATCGCGTATCTCGAGTCGCTGCTCGAACCGCCGCGAAAGATCGTCGAGAAGGCACGCAAGAAGAAAAAGGACGTTGAGTTCAACGGGGCACGCCGATTCGTGTCATCGGACGGATTTGAGATACTGGTCGGCAAAAAGGCGAAGGACAACGATTTTCTGACGTTTCGGGTGGCGAGATCGCTCGATACATGGCTGCACGCCGCCGACTTTCCGGGGTCGCATGTCGTGATCCACAATCCCAATCGAAAGGAAATACCCGACCGGACGCTATTGGAGGCGGCCCAGATCGCGGCTTTTTACAGCGACGCCCGAAAGCTCTCAAAAGCGGCGGTCAATTACACGCTGAAAAAGTTTGTAAACAAGCCAAAGCGGTCTGCACCCGGCCTCGTCAGCCTGGCGAGTTTCAGGACGATACTGGTCGAGCCCAAGGTGCCGTTTGACGACGGCAGGATATGATCATTCGGCCATTACCTTGTCGACGCTGTCCTTTAGCTGCTTGATCGCCGTGGGCCCGCCGCCGCGAAGGACCGCACGCAGGTGACCGTCGCGGTCGACCAGGAGGCTAAGCGGCACGCCGTCAAAATTTGCCAAACGATAGATACTGCCCTTCATCTCGCGTGAACCGCGTGTGAGTTCGTAATTGAGGCCCATCTTCTCGCCAAATTCCTTGATCTTGGCAAAATCTTCGGGGTTGCCGTCGTCGTCGCCGACATTGAGGCCGATGGTCTGATAGCCCTTGTCGCGGTACTTGTTCTGCAGTTCGATCAGATGCGGCATCTCCGCCCGGCAAGGTCCGCACCAGATGCCCCAGAGATTGATCAGCACGACGTTGCCCTTGCGGTCGCTGATCTTGGTCTTTCCGCCTTCCATCGTTTCCATTTCGGCATCGGCGACGTCGCTCTTCAACGGCGGGTAAAGCGACTCGCCCTTATTGGCAGACGCGGGTTTATTCGTGTCGCCGGTTTTTGCAGAGTTGGCCGTGCCGGAGTTGGCACCGCTCTGGCCGCAACCGGACATGAACAGGGCGGCCGCGGCGACCGCGGTAAGGATCAGGAAATGGACGATCTTTTGCTTCATAAAACTAAACTTCAATTAACGGCTGTCCTGCAGGCGAAGGGCTACCAACGCCGCAAAAACCAGCATTCCAAACATTAGCATCAATACGATCTGATTTAAAACTTCGTTCATCCACGGATGCAGGAACGTGATGTATCCGCTAAGGTCCGAGGGCAGTTTCCTGGAGGCCGGCATCGCGGGCAGTTCGTCGGGCTTGGTCAGCGTCGGTGACAGGCCGGCATTGCGAGCGTCGCCGAAATCACGGATCTTTTTCTCGACGTCGGCCTGATAATTTTCCATATCGCGTCGAGCGTCGGCCATTATCTTGTCGTTCTCCGATTCGATGAACTTGTACAGCCCCAGGCCTTTTGTCCGCCCGTTCGGCGACGCGCCTTCCGGTTCGAGCGTGTCGAGCGTCGAAAACCGTTTCATCGTGTCGAACGACCATGCAGCCGGGACCAGCAGACTTGCGGGTTTGGAGACGCCGCCCGGTACGCCGACAATGCCCGAAAACAATATCTGCGGGATCAGGATCAGAGGTACGAGGCTGGTCGCCATTTCAGACGACCGAACGATCGCCGAGACGAGCAATCCGGTAGCGATGCCGACGCCGCCGGTAAGCAACATCGTCCAGAGTTGTGGCAGGCCGAACATCTCGCCCGGCATCGGCATAATGCCCGCCAGGTCAAAGAATTTGAGCGGCAGGAACAAAAGTACGCATTGTACGCCGACGATAATGCCGAGCACGGCAAGTTTTGACCAAAGGTAGGGTATCAGCCCGAGATTCACCATCCTTTCGCGGCGATATACCGGACGTTCCCGTACAAACTCGCGCGCCGCCACGCTGGTACCGAACCATACCGAGACGATCGCCAGTATGAAGTACGCAAAATCGCGCGGACGTTCTGATCCCATGACAAACAACGTCAGAAGGCCGATGATCGGTGCCTGTGCCAGGAGGATGAACAGATTGAACTTGTCCTTGAGCAAGACCTCGAAGTAGCGCCGCGATAATGTCAGGCACTGACTGATCGTGCCGGCCACCCCGAGGCGGCGGCGCTTGACGTTGCCGCTCGGCGGCAGGGTGCCGAGCTGCTTTAGCGGCTCGCTGATATTTTGCTTGTACTGCGGCGTCGCGGCAAACTTTCGCCGCCATTCCTCAGCCGTTTCCTGCTGGACCTGCTGACGAACGCTCTCGCCGCGGCTGCGGACGGCGTTTTCGACCGGCGCCTCGAGCATATCAAAGAGCTGTTTGTAATTTTTGGCTCCGAGGTGTGTCAGGGCGTCGGCCGGCTTGCCGTAAAAGACCAGTTTGCCGCGCATCAGGACGATGATCTTATCGAAAAGGCCGACATTCTCCATCGCGTGGGTGGTCAGAATGACGGTGCGGCCCGATTCGGCGATCTGCCTGAAGAGCTTCATGATCCGCTCTTCGGTCGCCGGATCGAGCCCTGAGGTCGGTTCATCGAGAAATATGATCGACGGTTTGGTGATCAGCTCGACGGCGATCGAGACACGCTTTCGCTGGCCGCCGGAAAGCTGGCTGACGGGGACGTCGCGCCGCTCTGTCAGGCCGGTCACGTCGAGGACCTCGCTGATCGTCTGGTCGATCTCGGCCGACGAGATATCGCGCGAGAGCCTGAGTTTGGCGACGTAATACAGCGTCCGGTACACGGTCAGTTCGCGGTGGATGATGTCGTCCTGCGGAACGTAGCCGATCGCGTGTTTGAGCGAATCGAGATGCCGGTAAAGGTCCAGATTGTTGATCAGGACATTGCCGCCAGATGCGGGCCGCATACCGTTCATCGCCTCGATCAAGGTCGATTTTCCGGCGCCGGACGGCCCGAGTATGCCGACGAACTCGTTGGGCTGGATCGAAAGCGAAACGCCGTCGAGCAGCCGCAGAGAACCCCCGCGAGTCCTGACCTCGCGGATCAGGTCGACCGCATCGATCCGTGTTCGCGACCGCGTATCAAAAACGCCGACATTGCCGCTTGGATCGACGCGGATCTCGAACGACCCGATCTGCACGCGGTCATCCGGCGTGATCAGTTGCCGCGAGACACGGACGCCGTTGACATATACGCCATTGGTTGAGCCGAGATCGTCGATGTAAACGCCGCCCGGGGTGCTGAGCAAACGGGCATGTTTGCTCGAGATCTGAAGCCCGTCGAGCGTAATGTCGCTCTTGGGGTCGCGGCCGATCGAGAGTTCCTTGCCGCCGCCGAATGTTAGCGACATCAGCAGCTGCGGCTGGCCGCCCGCGGCGGGTTTCGGCGGTGCGGCCGTCGAACGATCCAGCTTGAAGACCATCGTCTTCGGATTTCCGGGCTCGGCCAGTTCGAACGCCTCGGCGAGATTGCTGACCGCGACGGACCGCTGTCCGGCCGGTCCCGCGTTGATCGGCGCCTGATCGCCGGGCGAAACAAACTCCAGCTCCGGCCCGCCGATCCCGAATCTGATCATGTCGCTGTGATACAGCGGCGTCGGAGCCGAGATCCGCTGATCGTTGACGTAGGTGCCGTTGAAACTGTCGTTGTCCTCGAGAATGTAACGGCTCGATTCCGAGCGGATGACCGCGTGCTTGCGCGAGACCATTATCGCTTTCGGATCAAAACTGATGTCGCAGGCCGGATCACGGCCGATAGAGATGCCCTTGCCTGAAAGTTCGAGCGGCGGGCGGCCGGGCTGTTCCACAAATACGATCTTCGCCGCCGAAACCTTCGGGGCCGGCGTATCCACTGGCCTGGCCGGCGACGCGGCGGGCGGCGGGATCGGCGGCGATGGTACGTGAGCGGGTTCGGCGGCTTTGACCGGCGGCGGAGCGACCGATTCGCGGAAAGTCTCAAACCATACGACCTTGATCCGCGGCCCGTCGGTGCCGAATTGGACGACCTGGCCGGCACGCAACTTCTCGGGGGTTGATATCCGCCGTCCGTCGAGGAATGTGCCGTAGCTCGAATTCAGATCGACGAGATACCAGCGGTCGTTGTCCCATCGCAGCTCGGCGTGCTTACGGGAAACCATTGGATGCACGTCGCCGGGAAACGCGATATCGCATTCGAAAGGGTCGCGCCCGATGCGCAGCACGCTTTTGGCAAATGGCTGTTCGGGTGACTCGCTGCCGTCGCTTTTGATCTCGGCGAGAATGATATTCATCACAAAATAACCGCTGTCGGACAACTTAGATTAGCAAACATCGCTGAATTTGGTTAGTGATACCGCAATCGGGGCGGGCGAACCGCTCCCGCGTCTTTTTACGAAAAAAAATGATGCAATGTCATCGTCAATATGATTCAGATCATAATCAACCGGTGTTAAGCTGATTAGAATTTGACGTAGGTGTTAATATGAAAGTCAGACTCCGAAAAAACACGATCAGATTTAGATTGACGCAGACCGACGTTGCGACGCTGCTAAAGGCAGGAACCGTCGATGACAGTACAAGTTTCGGCCCGGGCGCAGATCAGCGGCTGAGCTACTCGATCAGGGCCGACGAGCATGGCGAGAAAATTGCGGTCGGTTTTTGTGCCGGCGAGATCGCGGTCACGGTGCCCGCCGCTGCGTTGAACGAATGGCTCGCGGGCCAGCAGATCGAACTCGCCGGCGAACAGCCGATCGGTGACGGGGAAACGATAGAGATCGGTATCGAAAAGGACCTTTCGTGTCTGAAGCCGCGTCCCGGAAAGGACGACGAAGACACGTTCCCAAATCCGAAGCAATCAGAAAAATGTTAGTTCGGTACGAGGCGAACCAATGAACGAACGAACCAGCCAAATCAACTACCTTAACCCGACATTGATCGGCCTTGCCGCTTCGATCCTGCTGACCGCACTGGTTGTGATCGGTTCACGAAATCTCGAGCATTTTGACTCGGCGCTTTTCGGATACACGGTCGCCAGTGTGGTCGCATTCGGGGCTATTTTTTTCAGATACGCACTGTGGCTGCAACGGCCGGCGACACGAGTCTATTTCCGCCGCGGGATCCAACTTTTTTTCCAAAGACGAAAATTTGCTGCCAACACGGTCGATTCTTCCAAAACTCTCGCCAAGAATCTCGTCGGACAGCGATTCATATTCAAACGCGGGACGATGCGTTGGCTGATGCACTTTCTGATCATGTGGGGCTGTCTTTCGGCGGCGGCGGTGACGTTCCCGTTGGTCTTCGGCTGGGTCCACTTTAACCTTGAGGGCGAAATGGGATACCGGACGTACCTGTTCGGATTTCCGCTGACGGTGCTCAATGGCCGAAGCGTGATGGCGTGGATCGTATTTCACGCGTTGGATTTTTCGGCACTGATGGTCATTGCGGGATGTGCGATCGCCATCCAGCGACGTCTGCGGGACCGCGGAGCCATCGCCGTTCAGCAATTTTTGTTGGATTTTGTCCCGCATCTGCTGTTGATCGCGATCTCGGTCTCGGGCCTTATGCTGACCGCGTCTAGTCTCTGGTTTGACGGCTATATGTATTCATTTATAGCCCTGTCGCATCAGGCCGTGGTCATAATGACGATATTTTTTCTGCCGTTCGGCAAGTTCTTTCACATCATCCAGCGTCCGGCGTCAGTCGGTGTTGAGCTGTATCAATCGCGTTCAAAGGAAATGGAACAGGCCGAATGTCCTCGCTGCGGTACCAAGTTTGCGGCCCAAATGTGGGTCGACGATCTTAAAGGAGTGGTCAGGGAACTCGGGTTTGATTACACGCTCGAGGACGGAACGACGCTTCAGGATTATTGTCCGCGATGTAAGCGAATAATGCGCGGTCTGGCTTACTCAGGGCTGCCGAACAAAGCGGAACCGGTATTTTACGGAAAGAGGGCCGACGAAAAGTAGCCGCTCGCGGCCTCGAAACATATGTCAAAAGTTGAGAATCTCGACAAAATAATCAAGGAATTCGGGCCGACGCTCCATGACGAGCCCTATGGCGGTTGGCGGGCCGATCGAACGATCGATAAGGTCGTCAAGACGCACTGCCCGTACTGCGCCGTCCAATGCGGGATGAATCTGCTCGTCGAGGAAGATCACGTCGTCGGGTTTGAACCGCGGTACGATTTTCCCGTCAACGAGGGAAAGCTCTGCCCCAAAGGCGTGACGGCGTACCTGCAGGCGCACCATCCGGACCGGCTCCAATATCCGCTGATCAAACGCAACGGTGTTTTCGAACGTGCCAGCTGGGATGAAGCCCTCGATCTGGTCGTATCAAAATTCAGGCAGCTGCGAGAGAGTTTCGGGCAGGATTCGCTGGCGATCTACTCGGGTTCGTCGCTAACGACCGAGAAGACGTACGTGATGGGCAAGTTTGCCCGTGTCGGGCTGCAGACGCGGTATGTCGATTACAACGGCCGGCTGTGCATGGTGTCGGCCGCGGCCGGCAACAATAAGGCTTTCGGCGTTGACCGTGCCGCCAATCCGTGGAGCGATATACCGCTCGCCGAGGTGCTGATGATAGCGGGGGCAAATGTCGCCGAGACGTTCCCCGTCTTGAACAAATATATGTGGCAGCAGCGGGACAACGGCGGCATCTGGATCATTATCGATCCCCGCGAGACCGCAACCGCCCGTCAGGGTGACCTGCACCTGCAATTGCGGCCGGGAACTGACGTCGCCCTGACCAACGGCATTTTGCACGTAATGATCACCGAAGGCCTGATCGACGAGCAGTTCATTGCCGACAAGACAAACGGCTGGGCAGAAACTCGCCAGACTGTCATCGAAAAATACACGCCTGAATACTGTGCCGAGATCACCGGCGTTCCGGCTGAAAAGATAGTTCAGGCGGGCCGTTTGTACGGTCGGGCGAAGACGGGATTTGTCCTGCACGCACGCGGCATCGAGCATCATTCAAATGGTGTCGACAACGTCCTCAGCTATATCAACCTCG
The DNA here is from genome assembly GCA_964592865.1 of uncultured Chloracidobacterium sp. Classification (GTDB taxonomy): domain Bacteria; phylum Acidobacteriota; class Blastocatellia; order Pyrinomonadales; family Pyrinomonadaceae; genus OLB17. The sequence continues at coordinate 14,067 of CAZQGN010000006.1, forward strand.
TGCTTGCGAGCGGTAAGATCGGGGCTCCGGGCCGCGGCTACGCGACGTTCACCGGGCAGGGCAATGGCCAGGGCGGCCGCGAACACGGACAAAAGGCCGATCAACTGCCGGGTCAGCGTTCGATCAACAACCCCGAACACCGAAAGCAGATCGCCGAGATCTGGGGCATTCCCGAAAGCGAGATGCCGCAGGCCGGCGTTTCGGTCGTCGAGATGTTTCAAAAGATGCGCGAGGGCGAGATACGCGGTTTGATGTCGGTCTGTAACAACGTCATGGTTTCGCTGCCCGACACAAACAAGGTCCGCGAATCGCTTGAGGGGCTCGACTTTTATGTCTGCATAGACTTTTTTATGTCGGAATCGGCCCGATACGCCGACGTGGTGCTGCCGGGAACGGCGTGGTCCGAGGACGAGGGCGTGACGACCAACGGCGAAGGCCGGGTCTTGAAAATAAACAAGGCTTCAAATCCTCCGGGCGAGGCGAAGCCGGACTGGTGGATCGTCAAGCAGCTCGCCGAAAGGCTCGGCCGTGGAAAGTTCTTTCCGTACGAGAATACGCGGCAGATGTTTGAAGAAATGCGCGAAGCGTCGCGCGGAGGCACCGCGGATTACGGCGGCATCAGCTGGGAGCGGATCGAACGCGAGAACGGCGTCTTTTGGCCGTGCCCGACCGAAGATCATCCCGGTACGCCGCGGATGTTCGAGGATCGGTTCTATCATCCCGACGGCAAGGCAAAGTTTCACGCGGTCGAGTACAAAGGTGCGGACGAAAAGCCCGACGATGAATTTCCGCTGATAATGACGAGCGGCCGCGTCGTCTTTCAGTACCTGTCGGGCAACCAGACGCGGCGGATCAAATTTTTGGTCGATCAGTGCCCAGAGCCGTACGTCGAGGTCCATCCCGATATGGCCGAAAAGCTCGGCATTCACGACGGCGAGCGGGTCAAGGTGGTATCGCGTCGCGGTTTCGGGATCTTTCCGGCCCTCGTGGTGCGGACCATCAGGCCGGACACGATCTTCATACCCTATCACTGGGGCGAAGAACTGGCCGCTAACCAGATGACAAATCCGGCGTTGGACCCGACGTCAAAAATACCTGAGTTCAAGGCATGTGCGGCGAGGATCGAAAAGATCCATTCGCGCGAACTGCCGATCTATGGAGCCGTACGAAAGGGCGTGTCGCGAAGCGAGGTCCAATAAGGAAATCAATTTATGAAAGAAACGATGTTCATTGACCCGCAACGCTGTATCGGATGCCGATCGTGCGTTGCCGCATGCCGGGAATGCTCGACGCACAAGGGCCATTCGATGATCTTTTTGGATTACATCGATCGGCACGAGACGACGGCGACGATGCCGACCGTCTGTATGCACTGTGACGAGCCCACGTGTGCCCTCGTATGCCCGGCGGACGCGATCAAAAAGAACGAGGACGGCGTAGTTATGTCGGCGCTGAAGCCGCGGTGCCTCGATTGCCGAAACTGCGTCAACGCGTGTCCTTTCGGCGTGCCGAAATACAACTCGCAGATGCACCTGCAGATGAAATGCGATATGTGCTTTGACCGCTCGAGCGAGGGGCTAAAGCCAATGTGCGCAAGTGTCTGCCCGACCGGGGCGATATCGTTCGGTACATATGAGCAGATCGTCCCGCTGCGGAGGACCAAGCCGGTGAACGCACATGTTTTCGGCAATCAGGTCGTCGAGACCAAAGTATATCTGATGCTGCCGACCGATGATGACGAGGTGAACATCGACGGCTGCGGCGTTTTTGAAGGCCGGGTAAAACGCGAGGGTGAGGCCGGGCCCGAATCGTGGATGGATACTCAGGTACAGGAGACGGATAAGAGCAATGAGTTCTGAGAAATTGAAAAGTTCGATAGATAAGGTGCTTCGGGATGAATCGGACGTTCGTGACGCCTCATCTGGCTACGTTCGCGAATTTCCGTACGAGCGGGACGACGAGGCTCAGGTCACCCGCCGTGAGTTCTGCAATTTTCTATTTTTGACCTCGACGGCGTTTTCGGTGAGCACAGCGGCATTTGCGGCCAAATCGGCGTATGATTCGCGGACCGAGAAGCAGTTTTATCCCGCCCGTGTCGAAGGCGCCGGCGAACTGAAGCCCGGCGAAAGCCTGAACTTTACATATCCCGGCAAGGAAGATACGGCGATCATGGTGCGAAATCACGACGGTACCTATCGTGCGTTCGGACAGAAATGCACACATCTCTCGTGTCCGGTGCACTATTCCAAGGCAAATGACCGCCTCGAGTGCCCGTGTCACGAGGGCGGTTTTGACGCCCGCACCGGTGCGGTGCTCTACGGCCCGCCGCCGCGTCCGCTCGACCTGATCGAACTTGAGATACATAACGGTGAGATATTTGCCACCGGCAGAAAGGTGAGAGGCAATGAAAGCTGAGATGCGACAAAAGAACACGTCAGATCACAGAACCGGATCGAGGCCGCAGACGCGCGGGCGGACGGCCGTTTGGCAGGCACGCGTCGCTTTGCTGATCATGATAAATCTGGCCCAGATGTGGATCCTGTCGGCAGCGATCGAGGCCGCACTTGCAAACGAACATAAGCAGCTGTGGCCGCTGGTGATCGCGTCAGTGCTTTGCTGGGCCATCGCGTTGAGCTTGATCCTCTGGTGGAAACCGTCGTCACGGCCCGGAGCGTCGGGGCGGCAATAATTTTTTGGCCCGGGCGGACGATGTTCCGGGACCAAGGGCCGGTACTCGGCAAAATGCCGAGAAATACAATGGAGATCACAACCCCCAAAGGAGCTAACAGAATGCTCCTGATGAGCACTCTGGCATTCACAGTGTGCTTCGCCGCCTGGATGCTGAACGGCGTGCTTGTCACGCATCTTACGGTAAATCAGGTATTTAACTGGTCCGCGTCCGAGATCGGATGGCTGCTCGGGATACCGGTCCTTACCGGCTCGATCTTTCGCCTGCCGGCCGGTGTACTGACCGACAAGTTCGGCGGAAAGCCGGTTTTCACGGCGTTGCTGCTATTTTGTGCGCTGCCGATGTTTCTGCTCTCGCAGGCCAATTCTTACTGGACATTCGCACTCTGCAGTTTCGGGTTCGGGCTCGTCGGCGTCAGTTTCTCGATCGGCATCGCCTACACGTCGGTCTGGTTTCCTAAAAATCGCCAGGGCCTCGCACTGGGTATTTTCGGCGCGGGAAATGCCGGTTCGGCATTGACGACGCTGATCGCCCCGACGCTGCTCGACAGGTTTACCGAACACGGGCAGAACGTCGAGGGATGGCGGACGCTGCCGGTCGTTTACGCGGTCGCACTGGTCGCGATGGGCGTGGTGTTTTATGCCGCGACGACCAATAAAAAGCCGCAGTCCGCGGTCAAGACGGTCGCCCAGCAGCTCGAACCGCTCAAGGACATCAGGGTCTGGCGATTCGGGCTTTATTACTTTTTGGTATTCGGGTGTTTCGTCGCGTTTTCGCAGTGGCTGGTGCCGTATTTTGTAAACGTCTATTATCTGCCGCTCGTGATGGCCGGATTTTTGGCGGCTCTATTCAGTTTTCCGTCAGGCGTCATTCGGGCACTGGGCGGTTGGATGAGCGATCGGTTCGGCGGCCGAAAAGTGATGTATTGGGTGCTGGGCCTGTCGCTGCTGATCTCATTTCTGCTGATAGTGCCGAAAATGGAGATCACATCGCCCGGCAAAGGCGTTGCCGCCGATCGTGACGGCGTCGTGACGGCCCTGTCGGACACGTCCGTAACCATCGGTGACCGCCAATATCCGATCAAGGCCCGCGGAACACAACCCGCAGTGAGCGACGATGCGATCCTGATCCTGCCGACCAAAGAGAGCTGGCAGGAAAGCGTCGTTCAGGTCGGGCAGTCGGTCAAACGCAAAGAGCTGGTAGCAAAGGGGGTAACCCGCATCTACTTTCAGGCGAACGTCTGGATATTTGCACTGCTCGTGATGACGCTCGGCGTGGTCTGGGGCATTGGCAAGGCAGCGGTTTACAAGCATATACCCGAGTACTTTCCCGAACAGGTCGGCGTGGTTGGCGGAATGGTCGGCGTGCTCGGCGGCCTCGGCGGGTTCGTCAGCCCCATTATTTTCGGATACCTGCTCGACGGGACAGGCCTGTGGACGAGTTCGTGGATGTTCATGTTCTTTCTGTCCGCGGTCTGCCTGATATGGATGCATCGCGTAGTACAGCGGATGATGCACCGCGAGCAGCCGGCATTGATGAAGAAATTAGATAAATAGCCGGGCTCCGGCCCGACGGTCGATAGGAGAATATCATGGCTACATGGTTAGAAAAATGGACGCCCGAAGTTGCTGATTTCTGGGCGGCCGAGGGCAGCAAGGTTGCCTGGAAAACACTGATCGTCACGACCGCGACGCTTACTCTGTCGTTTGCGACGTGGTTTATGATGAGCGCGATCGTGGTGCGAATGCCCGGGATCGGGTTCAAATTTTCGCCCAACCAGCTGTTTTGGCTGGCGGCGATGCCCGGACTTGCCGGCGGTACGCTAAGGATCCTTCACACGTTCATGCTGCCGATCGTCGGGACCAGATATATGGTCACGGTTGCGACACTGCTCAAACTGATACCGTGTATCGGCATCGGGCTCGCGGTCATGGACCCGAACACGCCGTATTGGGTGTTTTTGGTCCTGGCACTTACCGCGGGCTTTGGCGGCGGCGACTTTTCGTCGCATATGCCGAGTACGAGTTTATTTTTTCCAAAGCGGCTCCAGGGCACGGCGCTCGGCATTCAGGCCGGTATCGGAAATTTCGGCGTCAGCCTGGCGCAGTTTCTGACGCCCTTCATCATCACGCTGGCGATGGTCGGAGCCCCGCAAACGCTCAATAAGATCGATCCGCAGACAAAGCAAGTGGTCGGGTCGAGTCAGATCTGGCTTCAGAATGCGGCGTTCATCTACGTTCCGCTGTTGCTGATCTTTGCGGGCCTGGCGTGGTTCGTCCTCAGAAGCGTGCCGATCAAGGCGTCGTTTCGCGAGCAGCTGGATATTTTCAAGGACAAACATACCTGGTTCTGCACGATCACGTACCTGATGACCTTTGGCGGATTTTCGGGGCTGTCGGCTGTCTTTCCGCTGCTGATCAGCGGCCTTTACGGCAAATTCCCGAATGCGCCCGACCCGCTTGTCTATGCCTTTTACGGGCCGTTGATCGGGTCTGCGAGCCGGGTCATATTCGGCTTTGTCGCGGACAAGGTCGGCGGTGCGGTACTTACACATGCCTGCGGACTGGCAAAGATCGCGATTTACATTGCGATGTTCGCACTTGGGCTTTTTACGCCGGAATCGATCGATCAATTTCCGATGTTCGTCGGCTGTATCCTGGCCCTGTTCTTCTTTACGGGCGTCGGAAACGCCGGAACGTTTCGCCAGTATCCGATCATTTTCGGTGCCAATCCGCGACAGGCCGCGGGCGTGATCGGCTGGACGGCAGCCGTCGCCGCTTACGGGCCGTTCATCTTCTCGGTGTCGATCGGCAGCGTCACATCGGCATGGGGTAACCCGCTGCCTTTCTTCTACGCGATCACCGTATTTTTTGCGTTCGCAACGGCGATAAATTGGTGGTATTACACACGAAAAGGCTGTGAAAGGCCGAGCTGATAATTTATGGGCAGAATATGATCTCAATCATATTCTGCCCTCGTCACCAACCCTAAACTTGCTTTAGTCATTGTCCTGAATTTTGCCGGTCCGCGGTCTGATGATCGCCGATCTCCGGGAGGCTAATATGAAAAAGCAAGTATCAGCACACAGATCAGATCCGTCCAACACCCGCCTTCGGATCACTAAATTATTTATCCTTTCTATTTTTATGATCACCGCGCTGGTCATATATTCGGCGAGTTTCCGTGCCGACGCGGTACAAAGTCAGAATTACACCGGCCCGAGGGCCGATGTCGGCTCTGACGCGTCGGGTACGTCGGCAAAGTCCGTTGGCCGGCCCGATACCGCCCAAACTGACGAGACCGACGATGCAGCCATCTGGGGAAAAAGGTTTCCGCTGCATTACGAGCTGTTCAAAAAGACCGTCGATCAGTCGCGGACCCGTTTCGGCGGCAGTGAGGCGATCCAGGTCACCCCGAAAGAATCTGATCCGCGTTCGGTCGTCTCACAGTCACGTCTGGAGGAAGATCCGCGATTGGTAACGATGTGGAAGGGCTACGCGTTCTCGGTCGATTTTCGCGAGGAGCGAGGCCACGCCTACATGCTGGACGATCAAACGTTCACCGGCCGCCAGGCGGTCGTCAAACAGCCCGGTTCGTGCATCAATTGCCACGCGTCGACCTATTTGACATACAAACGGCTTGGCGAGGGCGACCTTTTCAAGGGGTTTGACGTACTCAACAAGATGCCATTCGCCGACGCCCGAAAAGAGGTGTCGCATCCCGTGTCGTGTATCGATTGCCATGATTCAAAGACGATGAAACTACGGGTCACCAAGCCCGCCTTTATGATCGGGATCGCCGCCTATAAAGCGTCGCAGGGCGTCAAGGACTATGACGTGAACCGCGATGCGACCCGAAATGAAATGCGGTCGTTCGTGTGCGGACAGTGCCACGTCGAATATTACTTTAAGGGTGAGGGCAAGACACTCACCTTCCCGTGGAGCAACGGCCTCAAGGTCGAGAATATTCTCACCTATTACGATGACGTCAAACACAAAGACTGGGTCCACAAAGAGACGGGCGCCGAGGTGCTCAAGGCGCAGCATCCGGAGTTTGAGATGTTCAATCAGGGTTCGCACGGCCGGGCGGGAGTTTCGTGTGCGGACTGTCATATGCCCAAGACCGCCGGCCCGACAAAGATCACCGATCACTGGGTCCGCAGCCCGCTGCTGAATATCGCTCAATCCTGCCAGTCGTGCCATAAGGCCGACGCGGACGAGATGAAGGCGAGAGCCGAGACGATCCAGGCCCGGACGTACGACCTGCGCAATCTCGCGATGGATGCCCTGATGGACCTGATCGGACAGATCAAGGCCGCAAAGGAAGCCGGCAAAACGGATGCCGAACTGGCAGCCGCCCGCGACTATCAGCGAAAAGCGCAGTTTTATCTTGATTTTATCGAGGCGGAAAACTCGATGGGCTTTCACGCTCCGCAGGAATCCACGAGGATCCTTGGCGAATCGATCAATTTTTCAAGATTCGGATTGATGAGCCTTAGCGGGTTCAAGCCCGTACATCCATTTCAAAAGCAGCCCGCAAAGGCACCGGGCGAATAGCGGCCGCTGAAGACGAACCGCTCACAAACAACTACCATGTGCAGAGATCTAAAACGACTTGGAATCATTTTCTTATTAACATTGTCAGCGAGCCTGACGGCCGCCGCTCAAGGGCCGGGAAACGCCGCTGCCGGCGAAACAGTTCGTCCCGCACAGTCCGCGACGCCGACCGACGACGAGGTCCGAACACGCGTCAAGGTGCTCGAACAGCAGGTTGAGATGCTGCGTCGCGAACTGAACGAACTCAAAGTAATGGCGGCCAAAAGCTCGTCGCCCGGACCCGCTGTGACCGCGAAGACTGAAACTCAGCCGGCCGCCGCCCAAAAGGCCGAACCTGTCGCGGCGTCACCGGCGACACCGGCGAAAAAGGACCTCGGTATCGATGTCGGGTCGGCGAGGCTGACGCCATACGGCACGCTGTATTTCAACGCATTCGGAAACAGCGGCGGCACAAACAATGCTGACGTTCCGCTATTTGCGACCACCAGCGGCAGCGGTAATGTCAGCGCCAGCGTTCGACAGACGCGGCTCGGTGTTCGCCTTGAGGGTGCGCGGGTCGGAAAGGCGAAACTCTCGGCAATATTTGAGGGTGACTTTTTCGGCGGATTTCCGTCGGTCGCGATCGGCGAGAATTTTGGCGTTTTTCGCCTCAGGCTGGCAAACGCGAGACTCGATTGGGAAAAGACGTCCGTGACGCTCGGCCAGGACTGGATGGTGTTTGCCCCGGTCAATCCGACATCGCTCGCGGCCGCCGCAATTCCGCAGATGGCGGCATCGGGCAATCTGTGGTCACGGCTTCCGCAGGTAAAGGTCGAACGCAAACTGACCCCGAACATTACGTGGCAAGGTGCTGTGCTCGCGCCGCAGACCGGCGATTTTGCGACTAACGCGGCATTTTTCCTGCAGCCGACCAGCGGCACGGCCTCGCGTGTACCGTATCTGCAGAGCAGGATATCCTTTGCCGGAAAGAATATTTTTAACAGCAAAAAGCCGGGTTCGGTCGGTATCTCAGGCCATTACGGACGCTCGGCGATCTTTACAGGAGCTAACAATCTGCGAAACGATATCGATTCCGTCGGATTGGCCGTCGACTGGAATTTGCCGCTCTCAAAACGCGTCGGCATCTCGGGCGAGGCGTTCTTCGGACGCAATCTGGGCGGATTTCAGGGCGGCGTATTTCAGAGCTACAACTCGGATTTTGCGTTTCGACAGGGCGTGGCATCGACCGCGGGCGGCATCCGATCGATCGGTACACGCGGCGGCTGGACACAATTGAGCTTTATTCCGCCGGTCCTGAAAGACCGTTTAGGAATCTACGGAACGATCGGTATCGACGATCCGAAAAACAGCGATCTGACGAGCGTCGCGAGCCGCGATTGGCGGCTGCGGAATATGACGGTCGCGGGTGAAATGATCTACAAATTCACGCCGCAGTTCTCGTTCGGTATCGAGTATCGCGGGTTCTGGACCACGTACATGCTCCGCGGCCGGCAGCATGCCAATCATGTGAATCTGGCGGCGACCTACTCATTCTGACGGCGGCAGGCCGCGTCGGATTTTGTCAATTGAGATATAAATGCGTTAAAATCTGCGTGCCCTAACTAACAGTTCAACGCAAAGGCCATATGCTCTTTTTGACGCAATCCGCCGCGGTCTACGGTATCGATGCCCTGATCGTAGATATCGAGGTAAATCTGCGCCCCGCGAGCGGTGACGGTGACCAAACCCCGGGCGTGACGATCGTCGGTCTGCCCGATACTGCGGTCCGCGAATCGCGCGAGCGGATACGGGCCGCGATCGGCAACAGCAGCTATTATTTCCCTTTGGACAAGGCGACGGTCAACCTCGCACCGGCCGATGTCCGCAAGGAAGGCGCGAGTTTTGACCTGCCGATCGCTCTCGGGATCCTCGGGGCTAATGGCGACCTTACCAACGGCCAGAGCCTGGATCGGACGATGAGCGTCGGCGAGCTGTCGCTAGACGGCCGCGTGCGTCCGGTTCGCGGAGCGTTGTCGATCGCCCTGGCCGCCCGCCGGAACGGCGTCGTCAATCTGCTTGTTCCTGAAGAGAACGCGACCGAGGCGGCAGTTGTCAGCGGCGTTAACGTTTTTCCGGTAAAGGACCTGCGTCAGGCGGCCGGAGTAGTGATCGACCTTGACGCCGGCCGCGAGCCGAGGGGCAGGCCGCTCAAACTCGACATCGCCGAACTCCACAAACGCGAAAATCAGTATCATGTCGATTTTTCGGAGGTTCGCGGACAGCAGACCGCCAAACGCGCCCTCGAGGTAGCAAGCGCCGGAGGACACAACATCCTTTTTATAGGCCCGCCGGGATCGGGCAAGACGATGCTCGCAAAACGGCTGCCGACGATACTGCCGCCGCTGGAGTTTGAAGAGGCTCTGGAGATCACAAAGATCCATTCTGTCGCCGGGCTGACCGGCAAGACCGGGCTCATTACGGACCGGCCATTCAAATCGCCGCATCATACGGTCAGTCAGGCGGGGCTCATCGGCGGAGGTTCGATACCGAAACCCGGCGAGGTGTCGCTAGCGCATCTGGGTGTGTTGTTCCTGGACGAACTGCCCGAGTTTGATCGGAGCGTGCTTGAGGTGCTGAGGCAGCCGCTTGAAGACAAGATGGTGACGATATCGCGGGCGGCGACGTCGCTGACGTTTCCGGCGGATTTTACGATGGTCGCGTCGATGAACCCCTGTCCGTGCGGATATTTTGGCTCGACACGCGAATGTAAATGCTCGGGGCCGATGATACAGCGTTATGTCGGCAAGATCTCGGGACCGCTGATGGACCGCATCGATATTCACATCGATGTGCCGGCCGTAAAGTTTGACGAACTCCGCGGCCGCGGTGTGCCGCAGGGCGAGAGTTCGGCCACGGTGCGCGAACGCGTGATCGCGGCCCGCAGGATCCAACTCGAACGTTTTGACGGCAAGGCGTTTTCGAACTCGGCGATGTCCCCGAAACAGATCCGGGAGTTTTGTGCGCTCGATAGGGAATGTGAGGACCTTCTAGAAAAGGCGATGCACCGCCAGGGCCTCTCGGCCCGTGCTCACGACCGCATCCTGAAGGTATCGCGTACGATCGCCGATCTCGAAGGCAGCGACCGGATCATGCCGACCCACATCAGCGAAGCGATAAATTATCGCTCGCTCGACCGCAACTACTGGATGTAAAGCTGGACGTTAGGGGCCTTGCCCGACATCTCCGGCTCGGGCCTTTCACGCAGTTGACTGTTTCGCAAAAGCCTGTAAACTCTGAAAACTTGAGCGAAAGTGCTACTCTGTAAACATTTGCTGATACAGATGATCACCTGACAAGGGGAGCCGCAGGGCAGATAATATTTGATGGCTACAACATTGGGCGAGAACATTATCGGTTTTGACCGTTTGCCGCAGACAATTCCGCACTTCTGTTTCGAATCGTTCCGACGTCACAACAAGGCTGACGCGCTCGCGTTCAAGACCGGCGACGTCTGGAAATATCTGAGCGGCAACGAAGTGATCGAACGCGTCAAACGCATCGCCGCTGGACTGGCGGCGCTCGGCGTCAAAGCGGGCGACCGTGTCGCGATAATATCCGAAAATCGGCCCGAGTGGTCATTCGTCGACCTTGCCATACTCAGTCTGCGAGCTGTAAATGTTCCGATCTACACGACGCAGGCCGTCGAGCAGATCCGATTCATCCTCGAAAATTCCGGTGCAAAGATATTGTTCGTTTCGGGCAAAAAGCTCTGGAAACACTGCGAGAATGCCGTACAGAGCGTCGAGCGGCTCGAAAAACTGGTCTTTTTTGACAATGACGGTAAACCCGAAGGGAACAGCCGTGCGCTGACGCTGGACGAGGTCGAAGCCAAGGGCGACGAGTATAACAAGATCGACAGAGACGCGATCGACAGGGCATTGGCCGAGATCGAGACGACCGACCTTGCGACCATCATTTATACCTCGGGCACGACCGGTGAACCGAAGGGCGTGATGCTGACCCACGAGAACTTTGTTTCGAACATCATCGCGATCTCCAAGGGGTTGCCGATTAGGAGTTCGGACCGGAGCCTGGCGGTTCTTCCGCTGTCGCACATATTCGAGCGGACCGTGTTCTACGTACTGTGTTCGAACGGCGTGTCGATCCATTACTGTGCTGCGTTTGACCAACTGGCTTCGCATCTGCAGGAAGTCAAACCGACGATAATGACGGCCGTGCCGCGGCTGTTCGAGCAGGTTTATCACAAGATCGTTAAGAAGGGGAAGGCCGCCGGCGGCTGGAAAACAAAGCTCTTTGAGTGGGCGCTCGAGGTCGGCCAGGAATATTCGGACGCAAAAGACAAACACGGCGCGATCTCACCGATGCTGGCGGCCAGACAGGCCGTAGCCAATCGGCTGGTGTTCTCGAAATGGCGCGAGGGCGTCGGCGGAAGCCTGAAATTCTTTGTTTCGGGCGGTGCTCCGCTTTCAAAGAAATTGTCATACGCGTTTTGGGCGGCCGGCATCCCGATCCTGCAGGGCTATGGGATGACCGAGGGCTGTATCACCTGTGCGAACCGTCCTGAGGACAACAAGGTCGGCTCGATCGGGCGTCCGTTCGAAGGTATCGAGATGAAGATCTCGGAAAAGGACGGAGAGGTGCTGATCCGCGGCAAGAATGTAATGCAGGGTTATTACAACAATCCTGAAGAAACCGCCAAGGTCCTCGACGCTGAGGGCTACTATCACACCGGCGATGTCGGATATCAGGACAACGACGGACACTTTTACATCACGGACCGTCTGAAGGACCTGTTCAAACTCTCGAACGGCAAGTACGTCGCCCCGCTCCAGGTCGAGAGCCTGTTGAAACAAAGCCCGCTGGTGTCTCAGCCGGTCGTGGTCGGTTCAGGCCGCAAACAGGTCGGGGCATTGATCGTACCCGATTGGGATGCACTGAAGGAAGAAATGAAGGCCGAAGGGCATCCCGCGACCGGCAGCCGCGAAGAGCTCTGCGAAGATCCGCAGTTCATCAAACGCGTACAACGCGACGCTATCGAACTAACTCGCGAACTGAGCGATTACGAGCGCGTCAAACGCGTCTATCTGCTGCCGAGAGAATTTTCGATCGACAAAGGCGAAATGACGCCGACACTTAAGATAAAGCGCGGCGTCATTGACGAGAAATTTAGTGAGGCGATCGATGAGATCTGCGGCAGCTAGCTCCGGCCGCAGCTCAATGTACCAGGCGGTCGAGCAAAGTCGGGTCTTCGTGTTTGATCTTTAACAGCGATTCGGCCAATTCAAAAAGCGGGGCGGGAATCGCCTCCGGCGCCTGTTCCGACAGGTCTTCGCCATGCAGTTGCGGGTGGCGGGAATAAAACTCTGCCTCCGCCGCACAAAACTCACAATAATGCAGATGGCTGCGAATCTCTGCACAACGGTATCTCGCAAGGTCGCCCGCCTGAAAATCAAGCAGCTCCTCCGAGGTCGGGCAGGCTTCGTTTTTCGAAAAATTTACCATACAAACGAACAAACGGCTGTAAAACCGCACAAGCAGGTCAATGAGTCAGGAGTTCAAGGTTACGCCAGCCTATTTTTCTTCTGCTACACGAAAATAAATCAGCAATTGGGCATCGCTTCCATAACTTTCAGGGTTAATTTTTGAGGATCTGCCGCGATCTCAGCCGGCCGACGGTTTTGTGCAACCGTAACGCTCTTAAATACACTAATTAGAGATTTCTGGGCAACAATGCACAACACAGTAAAAACTTGTTGCCCAAACTGTAATTTCCTGCTAACATCTTAAATGTAGGCAGTGAGACGAGATCGTTTCACACTACACCAGCCCGGTTCGGCACCCCGCTCTGCGGCCGTACCAAACATAAAGTTTCTCAACTTTCCCCCACCAAGCGAAACCGCAGCCGCATTATTTGAGCGATCCTACGTTGCACGTAACGCATCAATGGTCAGGCCGTTTCGGGCTAGGTCGTCAATCTCAGCCGTCGATGGCGAACCCTGTCGATAGTTGAACTCCACGAAGGTTTATTATGAACGAACTGAAAGTGCAGGAATCACTGCCCAAAAACATCCAAAGCCGACAGATCAAGGTGGGAAAATGGAACGACAGCCTGAAAAAGTCTGATGTGAACCAGATCTGGGCCGAACTCCACCGAATCGTCTCTTCGCATCCGCTGGTTCGGGCGTCGAAGCGGGCAGGCTTTTTGGTCGAAGAGGGCAAGCACAACGCTTACACCGATCTCACACAGGAGCTTTTTGTTGCCCTGCTCAGCAAAGAGCGTTTTCAGCACTACATCGACACCCAGATGTCAGATGCCGAGATCGAAGCTGAGATCAGCCAGATCGAGTTGACCAACCTGCTGACGGCAGAGCTGAGAAAGCGTTACCCGGAATCGTACCGCCTTGCACGCCGCATCTCGACGCTCATCCAGACGAGCGCGACCTTCAAACGATTTGACAACATCGGCAATCCCGACGCCCATCGACGGCTCGCCGACCGGCTCTACGGGCTGGCGGACTGGTCGAACCATAAGACCCGCCGCGACGTGCAGGAAATGGATGAACGCGTTAAGGCCGTGTCATTTCAAAAGCGCGATACGCGCATGGTCGGCTGCACCGGCGATGCTCAGATCGTGATCAGCAACGTCGAACTCGAAAAGCTGATAATTCGTGTCTTCAAGGCGATCGACTCGCCGGTGGACGTCCGTTCGCTGCGTTCGTTCGTAATGTCGAGACTTCCGATCATGGACATTCACCTCGTTCCGGTCGGCGGTCCGGCTGACGGTGAGGACGACGACCGGATGCAGTTTGAGTTTAAGGACATCAGGGAAACGCCTGAGCAGGACCTGCTCAGAAACGAGGCGGAAAGCGAGGCGATGGGTTATGTCGACGGCTTTCTGGAGACCCTGAACCGGTCCGTACGCGGAAAGGCCAAGCAGTATGACCGAATGATCAACGTGCTATGGCATTGCTACCTGATCGCCGACAGCGGTACCCAGCTTGAGGTCGCAGACATGCTCGGCGTTTCTGACTCGTTGGTATCGGACTACCGAAAGCGGATCGAAGCAAATTTGCAGCAGCTTGAATTTGGCGGTGTAAACGAGGCGCGGCAATTTGAAAAAGCTCTGAAACGCAAAGTCCGCGAAATGGTAACTATTGAAAATGAAGCGGTTGCCGCATAGCCTTGCTGATCTGCCGTGTACAACGGTATGCGAACTTGAGTATTCTAACGAGGAATACCGGTAACCAACAATGCCCACCGAAAGTTCAAAGAACCGTGATTACAGATCGCTCGGGCCGTCGAAAGGGCCTGATGACGCATCGGCACTCGGCGGGCCGTCGACTCTGCGGCCATCGGCGATCCTGAATCGTGACGAAGAACCCGCGTCGGACCATGAGGTGCGGCCGTTTCAACGGATCAGCGAACCTAACACGCCTGAGGTTGAGAGCGGCGTTTTTCACGCTGACGAACAAGCTTTCGAAACCGGTGCTGACACGCCCGGCGACGACATAAGACCCGAGATAAATCTCCGCCGAGAGCGAAAACAGCAAAAGGACGTCAAGCTTCTCGAAAAGGAGCGTTGGCTGGTCCGCAACGGCCACACGTTTACCTACGTGGGGCTTTTTGTTTTCTCGGTACTCGTTCTATTTCGCCCGTACGAACTGATCTCGTCGCTGTCGTTCCTGTCGGCAACGGCGTTCTATTTTGCTCTGGCGACTCTGGCCATCTACATTCCGGCACAGCTCGCCACCGAGGGCAGCCTGACCATGCTTTCGACCGAGGTCAAGGCGATATTGGCCCTGACCGCGATCGCTCTGGTGACAATGCCGATCGCACGTGATCCGGCCATCGCGTGGGAAACGTTCAATGACCCGTTCATCAAGGCCGTGGTGATCTTCGTGGTCCTGGTCAACGTGGTGCGTACCAAAAAGCGTCTGATGGGGTTGATGTGGCTGTCGATCACGATCGCGCTCTACCTCTCATACTCGGCGCTCGATATGTATATCAAAGGTGAATTCACCGTTGAGTCATATCGGGTCGGCGTCGATGTCAAGGGCATGTTCGGCAATCCCAACGAAATGGCGATGCATCTGGTGATGATGACGCCGCTCGTGATAACCCTCGGGATCGTCAGCAAGTCAAAGATCGCACGGTACGTTTTCTTCGGATTCGCCTTGCTGTTCGTCGGCGGCAACATGGTCACGTTTTCGCGAGGCGGATTTATCGGGCTGCTGGTGGTGGGCGGAATGCTGGGCTGGAAACTCGGCCGCAAACACCGTTTGAACGTCACTATCGTGACTCTTTTTGTCGGGGCGATAACGATCCTCGCGGCACCCGGCAACTACGGGCTGCGAATGCTGTCGATCTTTATTCCGGGTCTCGATCCGGTCGGGTCGAGCGATCAGCGAAAAGAGCTTCTCATCCGTTCGCTGCTGATCACTGCCCGAAATCCGTGGGGAATAGGCATCGGAAATTTCCCGATCGTCGGTGTTCATAATCTGCAGTCGCACAACGCGTTTACGCAGGTTTCGTCCGAGTTGGGACTGCTCGGGCTGGCCGCGTACCTGATATTTATGGTCAGTCCGTTCAGAAAGCTCGGTGCGATCGAGCGGCTGCTCTTCGACAAAGGTGAACTTGGTTGGTATTACTATATGGCGATCGGATTGCAGGCAAGCATCGTCGGCTATATGGTGTCTAGTTTCTTTGCGTCGGTTGCGTATAATTGGTTCATATATTATCTGATCGCGTACGCGGTGGCGTTCAGAAGGTGTTATTCGGTCGAAAACGGATTAAAGGAGGACGTGCAGGCAAGGCCGCTGTGGGAATGGCGGACGGCTGATGCGAAATGACGACAGCGGCGGCAATATTGTTTTGGCTCAGCATCGGCGTGCTGGCATATGTCTATGTCGGCTATCCGCTGGTCGTGTACGTTGCCGGCCTTGTGCTGGCACGGCCCGTCAAGCGGGATGATGTCGAGCCGACAGTCACGATACTGATCACCGCGTTCAACGAAGAGTCGGCGATCGCCGAAAAGCTTGCCAACACCCTGGCGATCGAATACCCGAATGAAAAACTCGAGATCCTCGTCGCCTCGGACGGATCGACCGACCGGACCGATGAGATCGTCAAGGAACATGCGCATCTCGGCGTAAAGCTCTATCGGCAGGAGGGCCGGCTCGGCAAAACCGTGACCCAGAACAACGCGGTCGCGACCGCCACGGGCGAGATCATCCTGTTTTCCGACGCGACGACTGAATATTCACCGGACGTTCTTCGTAAGGTGCTGCCGGCGTTTGCCGATGAAACGGTCGGCTGCGTCGCCGGCCGGCTGGTCTATCTCGACAAAGGCGAGACCAACGTCGGGACCGGTGCCCAGAGCTACTGGAATTACGAAACGTTCTTAAAGATCTCTGAGAGCCGTGCGTGCTCGCTGATCGGCGCTTCGGGCTGTCTGTACGCGGTCCGGCGTGCGGCGTACCGGCCGATGTACGCCGAGGCATGTTCGGATTTTCTTATCTGCACCGAGCTTTACAGACAAGGCCTCCGCAGTATTTTTGAGCCGGACGCGGTCTGCTACGAGCATACCAATCAGCGGACCCACGAAGAATTTAAGATGCGGGTGCGGGTCATTTCTCAGACCTACACCGATCTTTGGCGAAATGCCGATATGCTAAATCCGTTCAAGAGCGGGTTTTATGCCGTTCAGCTGATCTCGCATAAGCTCTTGCGATATTGTGTGCCGCTGATCCTTGCGGTGATATTGCTGACAAATCTATTTTTGGCCGGCCGCAGCGTGTTCTGGGACATATTGCTGCTTGGCCAAGCGGCTGTATATGCCGCCGCCTTCCTCGGATGGCTGGTCGAGCGTGCCGGCCGACGGATAACGCTGCTGGCGATACCGCTCTATTTCGTGCTTGCCAATCTTGCCTCGGCGATCGCGTTCTTCAGGTTCATACGCGGCGAACGTGTTGTGACCTGGGAGCCGATCCGCGAAACCCGTTGACAGATGGAGACCAACGTCCCTAATAACATTGGAGAAAAAGTCACGGTTGGGCGAAACGTATTTTCGTGGGCGCCCAAGGTCAGTGTCGTCATTCCCGCTTACAATGTCGCTGATTTTATCGGCGAGACGCTCAAGTCTGTAGCTGACCAGAAGTACCGCGATTACGAGGTCATCGTCGTCAACGACGGGTCGCCGGACACGCCTGCATTTGAGCGGGCGATAAACTCGTTTCGCCAGGACATTACTTACATCGTACAGCCCGGCCTCGGGGCCGGTGCGGCGCGCAATACGGCGATCAGGCACGCGCGCGGCGAGATCATCGCGTTCCTCGACGGCGACGATATTTGGCTGCCGGATTTTCTCGCCTCACAGGTCGCATTTCTGGGCCGCGGCTACGACATGGTCTATTGCGACGCGTTCCAGTTCGGGATGCGGTCGGTGATGCGAAAGACGTTTATGGAGGGCGCGCCGTCGAATGGCGAGGTGACCGCCATGTCGCTGCTCGACTATTCGTGCAACGTGATCACATCGGGCACGGTGGCTTATAAGGCCGCACTCGAACGGGCGGGGCTGTTTGAACACGAGCGGACCAAGGCACATGATTTTCATTTATGGGTCCGAATGGCGAAGACCGGTTCAAAGATCGGTTATCAGCGAAAGCCGCTGCTCAAATATCGTGTCCACCTGCAGAGTTTGTCAGGAGACTCGGTCAGCCGTGTCGAGCGTGAGATAGATGTGCTCGGCCGTGTGAAAAAGACCATCGACCTCGACGAAAACGAAATTTCGGTCGTCGATGCGATGCTTACGCGACTTCAGTCGGAATTGAGGGTCGAATACGGCAAGGCGTATCTGCTGAATGAGGATTTTCGAAACGCTTACCGTTCGTTTGCCGAGGCAAACAGCATACGGCCGTCGATGAAACTGCGGACGATCACATGGCTGGCCCGTCTCGCCCCTCGCCGGCTGTTGAGTCATTACCGTACTCGGCGCCCGGACGAGATCGCCTTTGTCCCGCGGACATTGCCGTCAAAAAGCCCGGATTAACTATTAGTCACCGATCGCCGCGTCTTCGGGCGGGGCGGCGGGCGTGAACGGCGTGCCGTACATTTCCTGATAGATCCAGCCCAGGAATCGCGCTTCGGCTGTGCAGAGGTTCTCGATCCAGGAACTGGTCAGGTACATTCGCTTTTCGAGCAGTGTCGTCAGCTTGTCGGCTTTTTCGATGGCCGAGAGTGTGTGATCATCGTCGAGCCCGTACGCATCAGTCAATTCGATCCGGGCGGATCGGGCGTCCTGCAACGCGTTGAGGATGTCCGTTATCCAGGCGTTAAGCTTTGGTTCGGTATCATTTTCGGCCAGGGCCTGAAAGGCGCCGACGGCAAACCGGGCCTCGGCGTTGTCGAAGGGATAGGTCGTCACGCCATTGACCTTGTCGTCCTGTTGTTTCCATTGAAAGATCTGTTCGACATAGGGCAGCCGTACCCGGGCCACGCGTTCGTCATAGTTCAGAAACCACTCAAGGATGTCAGCGAGCGAACCGATGTCAGGGCCGCCGTCGGCGGTCATTCGTAGTTTCGGCGGTTGGTCCTGTACCTGGGCGTCTTTTGCCATAGAGGGTATTTCACCATTTTTACTCGGCAAAAACCAAATGACTTTTACAATTCCGGCGGGCGGTCGTTATAATCCTTTGTATCAGCGTGCCCACAGAAACCATTGAAATATCAACAGGTTCGGACGTGTCGCCCGAGGGCGAAGAGCGCGATCTGGGATTTGGATCGATCGTTTCCGGCCAGAGCCGCCAGCGGCTGCTTAATCCTGACGGATCGTTCAACGTCCGGCGGTCAGGATTGCCATTTCTCTCATCGCTAAACCTGTTTCACTTCTTTCTGGAGATGAAGTGGCGGACGTTCCTCTCGCTGCTGCTGGGGATCTATTTTGTAAGCAACGTCGTTTTCGGGTTGGCGTACGCGGCGTTTGGCGAGATGGCGTTGGTCGATACATCGGCCGATCCGACCCAGAGCCTTTTTGTTCGCGGATTCTTTTTCAGCGTTCAGACCTTTGCGACCATCGGATACGGCACGATCCATCCGGTCGGGATCATCCCGAATCTGCTCGTAACGGTCGAATCGTATTACAGCCTGCTCGTCAACGCTCTGATCACGGGGCTTGTATTTGCCCGATTTGCGCGGCCGACGGCACGGCTGATCTACAGCGACATCGCCGTGGTCGCTCCTTACCGCGACATTACCGGGCTGATGTTTCGCCTGGTCAACGGACGTCACAATCAGCTGATCGAGGTGACGGCGCAGGTTATGTTTTCGCGGTTGGTCGTTGAAAATGGCCGTCCGGTCCGGCGGTTTGATCTCTTGGAATTGGAACGGCGAAAGGTCTCGTTCTTTCCGTTAGCGTGGACGGTCGTGCACCCTATAACGCCCGATTCGCCGCTTGCGGGCCTCACCCACGAAGACCTCGTTCAGGCTGATGCCGAGATACTGATATTGATGTCCGCGATCGACGAGACCTTTGCTCAGGTGGTCCATACGCGAACGTCCTACAAGCCGAGTCAGATCAGGTTCGGCCACAAATTTGCGAGTATATACCGCGAAGTGCCCGAGGGCGAGCCGATCTCGATCGATGTGCGCCGGCTCTCGAGCGTGGAGCGAGCGGAGGCGTAATGTTTACGGGAATAATCGAAGAACTTGGGCGGGTCGCGGCTATCGACCGCCTTGCGGCCGGCGTCAGGATCACGATCGCGGCGGATGTGGTCACCGGCGATATCACGATCGGCGATTCGATCGCGGTGAACGGCGTTTGCCTGACCGCGCTTGACCCGCGTCCGGAGAGTTTTGCGGCGGATGTGTCGCCTGAGACGCTCGAACGCTCGACGATCGGGCGGTTAAAGGTAGGATCGAGGGTCAATCTGGAGCGGGCCGTGACGCCGTCAACCAGGCTTGGCGGGCACATAGTGCAAGGGCACGTCGATGGCCGCGGTGAATTTTTGGGCGCGGCCGACGAGGGCGACTTTCGGACGGTCAGGATCGGATTTCCACCGGAATTCAGACGCTATCTCGTGTACAAGGGGTCTGTCGCCGTCGAGGGGATCAGCCTGACGGTCGCGCGGCTCGAGGATACATATTTTGACATTGCCGTCATTCCGAAAACCTGGGAGATGACTGACCTGTCGACGCTGTCGGCGGGCGACGCCGTCAATCTTGAGGCCGACGTCATTGCCAAATATGTCGAAAATATCGTACGGTTTGGCGGTAAAGAAAACTAAATGCTGATCTCGACACTGCTCATCTGCGCTATCTCGTTCGGCGGACTCGCGTTGACATATCTTTTCGTCAGCGACGAACGCTTTATGTGGCGTCTTGCGGCGGGCAGCATTGTCGGGACAAGCATCTTTGGACTCGCCGCGTTTATCCTGTCATCGCTCGTTGGCCTGAATACCGGAACTGCGGCCGCAGCGATCGCCGTTACACTGTCGCCGCTATTGTTGTTGACGCAAAAGCAGTTCAAAGGCGAATTTAAGCACGACTGGGCTAAGGCAAAGGGTAAATTTCAGGGCGGAAATCTCAAGCGGTTCACCGGGTTCGGCTATTACGCATTTTTTGCGTTGGTGTTCTGGCTGTTTTTCGGCCAGGCGATGTACCAGACGGATGCCGGCATCTTTACGGGCGGGTCTAACAATCTCGGCGATCTTCCGTTCCACCTCGGAGCGATCTTCGGGTTTACGGACGGAGCGAATTTTCCGCCGCAAAATCCATCATTTGCGGGAGCGAGGTTTTCGTATCCGTTTATCGCCGACCTCGTGACCGCGGGTTTTATGAAACTCGGGGCGGACGTTCGCGGGGCGATGGTGATACAGGATCTGGCGTGGGCGTTTTCGCTGCTGGTCATTCTCGAGCGGCTGACCGTGAGGCTTACGGGCAGCAAACTCGCCGGACGCATCGCGCCGATGTTGTTGTTCTTCAGCGGCGGACTCGGGTTCATTTGGTTCGCGAAGGACTATTGGGAACAGGGCAAAGGCCTCTGGGAAATGCTGTGGCAACTCCCGCGGGACTATACGATCGGCGACAAGTTTCGATGGGGAAATTCGATGGTCGTGCTGTTCATCACTCAGCGGAGCCTGCTGTTGGGAATGCCGATCACCCTGTTGGTACTTGGATATCTGTGGCGGGTCTTTGCCCCGGCTGCGAATGTCGAGCCCGAAGGCCCGGCGGCCGATGACGGGCATTTCGCCGCGGGTGGGACGGCGGTCAAGTCACTTATCAAACCGTTCGTGATCGGCCTGTTTGCCGGAATGCTGCCGCTGATACACCTGCATAGCCTCGCCGTACTGTTTGCGGTCACGGGTTGCTGCTTTTTATTTCGGCCGGAGAAATGGCGCGAGTGGATCGCTTTCGGCGTCGGCGTTTCGTTGATCGCGGTGCCCGAACTGGCCTGGTCGATGTCGGGAAGCGCATCTAAGGCAAGCGAATTTATCGGCTGGCATTTCGGCTGGGACAAGGGCGACTCGAACGTGCTTTGGTTTTGGCTAAAGAACACCGGCATCGTGATCCCGATGATCGCGGCTGGAGTCTATCTGCTTCTCTCGACCGGGAAAAGCGACGGTCACGAGCGTCGGGGCCGCGAGGCCCAATTGCCGGACGCACGCACCCTGTTGCTATTTTATGTTCCGTTCCTGCTGCTTTTTATTGTCTCAAACGCCGTAAAACTCGCACCGTGGGAATGGGACAATATCAAGGTCCTGATCTACTGGTACGTCGGGTCGCTCCCGCTGATCGCATTTGCCCTGGCAAGGGCCTGGGAAAGCGGAACGCCGCTGCGAGCCGCGGCGATCGTGTGTTTAGCGGTGCTGACACTTTCCGGCGGACTCGATGTTTGGCGAACGATGAGCGGCCAGAACAAGATCAGGGTGTTTGATACCGACGCGGTCCGACTCGCGGAACAGATCAAGGCGAAGACACCGCCGAACGCACTATTTTTAAACGCCCCGACATATAACTCGGCGGTCGTTCTGTCGGGCCGGAGATCGTTCATTCGGTACATCGGACATTTGTCCTCACACGGCATCGACTATCGCGAGCGTGAAGAACAAACAAAGCGGATCTATGACGGCGGCGGCGTTGCCGACCTGTATTTGCGTCAGAACGGCATCGAGTACGTGCTCGTTTCGCCGGAAGAAAGAAACTCGCTCGGGGCGAACGAAGAGTTTTTCAAAAAGTATCCGATGATCGCGGAATCGGGCCAATATCGGGTATATAAGATCAAAAACTGAGCTACCGATGGACAAGAACGAAATAAACGATAAGACCGCCGCCAGGCCGTACGACATCGGATGGCTGGCGAGCTGTGCGGTCGTAACGGCGATCGCGACATTTCTGCGATTTTATTGGCTTGGCCTAAAGCCATTTCATCACGACGAGGGCGTCAACGGATTTTTTCTAAAGACGCTTTTCGACAAGGGAACGTACGCGTATGATCCGGCCAATTACCACGGGCCGACGCTCTATTACATCTCGCTCGCGTTCGCGAAGGTCTTTGGGCTCGAAACCGTTCCGGTCAGGTCAAGCGTCGCGATATTCGGCGTTTTGACAGTTGTGCTCGCGTTGTTCCTGCGACGCTATATCGGCAAGGTCGGAGCACTGTCGGCCGCGATGTTCCTGGCATTGTCGCCGGGAATGGTCTATATTTCGAGGTATTTTATACACGAGATGTTCTTTGTTTTTTGCAGCCTCGCGGTCGTTGTCGCCGTGCTCTTCTTTATCGACCAACGACGGTCGGGGATCTTTGCCAACGTCTGGATGGTCATCATCCTGCTGGTTGCATTCATGCCGTCGGCACTTAACCTCGCGTCGGCGCTTGGCGGCGAAAATACGGCGGCATTGTGGGCTTTTCGGGCGGCGTTCTTTATCGTCGAATCGGTCCTCGTCTTTTTTGTGATGCGGATGCTGTTGTCGTGGGAGAGCGGGCGTCCGATATATCTGTTGCTCGCGTCGGCTGCGGCAGCGATGCTCTTTGCGACCAAGGAAACCGCTTTTATCACGCTCGGGACGATGCTGATCGCGATATTTTGCGTGTGGCTCTGGCGGGGTATCGCCGCGGGCGAACTTTTCGTCAAACGGTCGATCTGGATCATCGCGGCCGTCCATGTCGCCGCTGCTCTTGTCGTCATCGGTTACAAGGACAAATTCATCGAGGGCGGGCAGTGGTTTTACGTTAATTTTCTCGGGACCGGGCGGCCGCAGGAATCATTTGCCTTTTACGGAATAGTCTCGCTGGCCGTCGCGGTGCTGACGGCATGGGCCGTTTTTCTGTATTTTTACCGAACTGAGAATGAGACATCGCTTGCCGAGGACGGCAGCCTCAATTGGCAGACCTTTCGTCCGGCACTCGGCAGCGGCAGCGACCTGATATTAATGTCGGCTGCTGTCGCGGCGGTGTTTATTTACCTCAATGTCCTGTTCTTTTCGTCATTCTTCAGCTACGCGGAGGGCGTCCAAAAGGCGTTTGAGGCATACGCGATCTGGACCAAAACCGGCAACAAGGACCATACCCAAAACGGCCTCCTGGGCTATGTGAAATGGGGATTGAAGGTCGAGGCACCGCTGCTGCTGCTGGCGCCGGTCGGTGCCGCCGTTTCGTTGCTAAAAGCGAAACACCGTTTCGCGATATTCAGCGCATTCTGGGCATTTGGCCTCTTTGCCGCATATACGATCATTCCGTACAAGACGCCCTGGCTCGCGCTGAGTTTCTACCTGCCGATGTGCCTGATCGCCGGATACGGGATAAATGAGTTTGTGACTTCGCGGCGAATCCCCCTCAAGGCCCTCGGGGTTGCTCTCGGCGTCATCGCCTCGGCCGTGCTAGCGTATCAGGCCTATTCGATCAATTTCGTCAGGTATGACGACGAAGAAATGGGCTATGTTTACGCTCACACCAAGCGCCAAATGCTCGATCTGGTGGCAAAGATCGATCACTATGCGGACAAGAGCAAAGAGGGGAAAAACGCGACGATCGAGATCGTTTCACCCGACTATTGGCCGATGACGTGGTATTTGAAGGAATACGAACACGCCAATTTTCACGGTTCGCTGATCGACGCAAATACGGCCGAGATGATCATCGCCAAGAAGGACGCGCAAGATGCGGAGATGCTCAGACGATATTCAGCATTTTACCGCTTTGACGGCGTTTATCCGCTGAGGCCGGGCGTGGATCTTGTATTGCTGGTCAGAAAGGATATCGCCGACAGCGACGCGAAAGAGTTATACAAGATCCTGGAGTATGTCTCACCCGAAATGAAACGGTAGTTTGCGCGCCGAAACCCTTAGGGCGGCGTTGCCGTATAAGCGAGACGTGAAGTTCACGGCTCGCTTTTTTATTGCGGAGCACGATTTATTGTGAACAGAACTTCGATATTTTGCGTAGTTGGTTGTAACGCTAAGTCACCAAAACAAAATGATCCGGAGAAAAATGAATATGTTACGACGTAAGTTTATCAGCGCCGTTCTCGTGGCGGCATTTGTATTGCCCATCACGGCGTTTGGCCAGGCGGCCGCACCCGCGGTCTATACGGCCCCGAAAGAGACCATCGACAAGATACGCGACGAAGGGATGAATCGGTCGCAGGTAATGCAGACACTGTCGTACCTGACCGACGTTATCGGCCCACGCCTGACCGGATCACCCAATATGAAACGCGCCAATGAGTGGACACGCGACAAAATGAAGGAATGGGGCATGCAGAACGCCGGCCTCGAGTCGTGGGGGCCGTTCGGCCGCGGCTGGTCGCTTCGCAAGTTTACGGCGACCGTTGTCGATCCGCAGTATGTTCCGGTCATCGGTTATCCTTCGGCCTGGTCACCCTCGACAAAAGGTGCCGTCACCGGTGAGGTAGTTCATTTATCGGCAAAAACGCCGGAAGATCTGGCTAAATACAAAGGCCAGCTCGCCGGCAAGATCGTACTCGTTTCGAACGAGCGGCCGCTGAAGCCGATCGACAAGCCGCTGATGAATCGAATGAGCGACGAGGACCTTGCCAAACTCGCCGCAGCTCCCGATCCAGCAGCATCGGGCGACTCGGGCAACCCGCCGCCGGCAATGATCAAGAATTTTGTCGATTCGATGAATTTTCAGGCGAAGAAGATGAAGTTTCTCATCGACGAGGGTGCCGCGGTCATGCTCGAAAACAGCAACAACGGCTCGGGCGGTACGATCTTTGTTCAGGGTGCCAGCGTCGGGGTCGAAATGGGCGAGATAAAGACGATCGAAGATATCTTTAATGCCGCCGCGTTTCAGCCGCACGTCAAAAAATGGGAAGCGAACATGATGCCGCAGGCGACCATTGCCACCGAAGACTACAACCGGCTGGTACGCATGATCAAGCTCGGGGCCAAACCCAGGATGACGGTCGAGATCGATTCACAGTTCTACGACGATGATCCGATGCAGTACAACACGGTCGCCGAAATTCCGGGGAGCGATCCGGCGCTCAAGGACGAGGTAGTTATGCTCGGGGGCCACCTCGATTCGTGGCACAGCGGCACGGGTGCGACCGACAACGGTGCCGGTTGTGCGGCGGTCATGGAAGCGGCCCGCATCATCATGGCCTCGGGGCTCAAACCGCGGCGGACGATCCGCGTCGCTCTCTGGTCCGGTGAGGAACAGGGCATCTTCGGCTCGACCAATTACGTCAAGAAGCATTTCGGTGAGAAAAAGGACGGAGCCCTGGTCAAAGGGCCGGACTATGACAAGTTGTCAGCCTACTACAATCTTGATAACGGAACGGGCAAGATCCGCGGCGTCTATATGCAGGGCAATGCCGCCGTCAGGCCGTATTTTGAGGCGTGGCTGGCGCCGTTTGCGGACCTTGGTGCCAAAACGCTGACGTTGTCCAATACCGGCGGTACGGACCATTTGCCGTTTGACGGTATCGGTTTGCCCGGATTCCAGTTCATACAGGACACGGTCGAATACAATACCCGAACGCACCATTCCAATCAGGACAATTTTGACCGCATCCAGGCTGACGATATGAAACAATCAGCTACGATCATCGCTGCATTTGCCTACCAAACGGCAATGATGGACGGCAAATTGCCGAGAAAGGCAGTGAAATAGCCTGACACGATCTGATCGTAAAATAATACGAAGGCTGACCAGAAACCATTTCTGGTCAGCCTTCGTATTATTGCCTACTGCATTATGAAGAATCTAGTTCTTGTTGCCGCATTCGTGCTGCTCATCGTTTCGGCGTTGAGCGGTCAGACCACAGCATTTATTGGCGTCAATGTCATTCCGATGGACCGCGAGCGCATCTTGGCGAACCAGACCGTTGTCGTTAAGAACGGCGTGGTCGCCGAGATCGGCGATTCTGCCAGGGTAAAGGTGCCAAAAGGTGCGATCACTATCGACGGGAAAGGCAAATATCTCATTCCGGGCCTTGTCGATATGCATACGCATCTGCTGTCGGACAGCGACGAATATCCCGATTCGATCGCCCCTGACGAACTTCGCGTTATGGTCGCGAATGGCCTGACGACGGTGCGGTTCATGATCGGCACTCCGGAACTGCTCAAGTTGCGCGAGCGGTCTGCGGCCGGAGCGATATCCGCTCCGACGATCTATGTCGCGAGCCCGCATCTGACCGGCCGCGAACAGGGTAATAACTTCGTTGTCAAAACGACCGACGAGGCTCGCGAGGCGGTCCGTAAGTCAAAAGCCGCCGGATACGACTTTATCAAGATAACGACTTTCGTTCCGTCGCTGATTTACGAGTCTGCGGTCGATGAAGCCAAAAAGATCGGCATTCGCGTGGTCGGGCATGCAGACAGCCGATTCGTCGGCGTCGAACGGGCGTGGAAAGCGGGCCAGCAGATCGAGCACCTCGACGGCTATATGGAATTGTTGCTAAAGCCCGACGCTCCAATGAAGGGTTCCGTCTCCGATCTCTACATCTACGCGCCGGACAACTGGAAGAGCTTTGACTACATGGACGAGTCAAAGATACCGGAGATCGCCCGCAAGACCGTAGCGTCAAACCCATTCGTCGATCCGACGCAGCATTTTATGAAAAATACGTTCGGCTTGCTGCGAACTGAGGAATCGATCAGGGCCCAACCCGACTTTAAATTCTATCCGCCGAAGGTACAGCAGCAGTGGCTCGATTTTTATCGGCGAAACCGTTTCATCAATACCGTCCCGCTCGATAAGCGAGCCAATTGGATCGATCTTCGGAACAAGCTGATCAAGGCGATCCATGACGCCGGCGGCAAGATCATGGCTGGTTCTGACACGCCGGAATTCCTGTTCCTGTACGGTTTTTCACAGCATCGCGAACTTAAGGCACTTGCCGATGCGGGACTTTCGAACTACGCGGTGCTTGCGGCCGGAACTCGAAACGCTCACGAGTTTCTCGGTACGATCAACAAGTCTGGTACGATCCAAAAAGGCAAGCAGGCAGACCTGATATTGCTGAATTCGAATCCGTTGGACGGTATCGGAGCGACCGAGGATCGTATGGGAGTGATGCTAAAGGGCAAATGGTACACTCAATCCGAGCTTAACGGATGGCTTGACGAGATCGCTCCTAAGATTGCGGCGTCTTATATTGAAAAACACTAACATGAGAAAACTAATTATTTCATCGGTGATCTTGGCGGTTCTTTCGGTCGTGGGGTTCGGGCAAGATGACAAACAGGCGGCGATCCGAGTCGTCGACGGACTCTTCGCGGGCATGAGGGCGAAAAACGCCGAGCAGATCAGGGCTGCATTCGCGCCGGATGTACATTTCATCGCGATCCAAAAGCCGCGTGACGGAAAGGGCGTCTCGAGATCAAACGTGGAAACCGGCGAGGCTTTTGTCAAAATGATCTCGGAATCGAAGAGTGGCGAATTTATCGAGAAAATGATCTCGCCCGAGGCGGTGATCGACGGCGACCTCGCTGTTGTTTCGGGACGATACACCTTTTACGTCGGTGACAAATTCTCGCACTGCGGTAAGGATGTATTTAATCTCGTCCGAACTGAATCCGGATGGAAGATCGTGCAGGGAGCATTCACCCTCGAGTTTCAATGTGAGCGTGATCTCAAGGCGATCGATGTGCCGAAGGTAGACGCCAGTCCGGCCGATGTAGCGACACTCGACGGCATCATCAAGGCGTTTTACGCTACGATAACCGGCCCGAAAGGTCAGCCGCGTCAATGGTCGAGAGACAGGACACTATATATTCCCGACGTCCGTTTTGTCAGCATGAGCGAGCAGGACGGTAAGATCCGTGCCGGCATCTCAAATCATCAGCAATATGTGAATTCGACGAATGAGTCGTTCGTCCGCAACGGGTTTACCGAACGCGAGATCAATCGCGTCGTTCGCCGGTTTGGCAACATTGCGCATGTTTTCTCGACCTACGAATTCACGAATGACGCGGGCACCGATAAAGGCCGCGGGGTGAACAGCATTGAACTCTATTGGGACGGAACGCGCTGGTGGATCTCCGCCGCAAGTTGGGACGACGAACGGCCGAACAATCCGATCCCTAAGGAATATTTGCCAAAGGTCGGAAAATAGCCGCTGCGCCTTGATCCTAACTTTGGCCGCGGCAACGTTCTTAGATAAGAACTGCATCGGAACTGATAGTTTCTTATCTTTTTTTGAGGTAATTCAATGATAGTTCGAGTAGCCGGGTATTTACTTTTCGTCTTACTTTTGGCGAATGCTGTATTGTCACAATCTACTTCGGCTTCCGGCGTAACGCCGGAAATGCGAACCGAAGCGAACAGGCTTTATCAGGCCGCTGATTGGGCTAACGCAGCAAAGGCGTATGAGAAGATCGCTGAGTTTGAGCCAAAGAATGCTAATGCGGGCTTTCGGCTTGGCTCGGTGTACCTGAATTTGAACCGGAACCGCGAAGCTCAAACTTACCTTGAGCAGTCATTTGCCGCTTCACCAAACCCAGTTGCGGCACTTGCTCTGGCCCGAGCGTTTGCCCGTAACGGAGATAAGAAACGGGCATTTGAGACATTAGATAAGAGCATCGCCGTTGGCGGCATTGTACCCGAGTCCATCACTACTGAGAAGGACTTTTTGGCCTGGAAAGATGAGGCCGAGTTCAAGGAGATCGTCAGAAAAAACGACGTTGCGGTGAATCCCTGCAAAGCGACGCCTGAGTATCGCCAATTCGATTTTTGGATCGGGGAATGGGACGTGAGGAACAATCAAGGGCAGATGGCCGGCTCCAGCAGTGTTCAGTTGATACTTGGCCAGTGCATTATCTTTGAGAACTGGATCGGCATCGGCGGCACAAGCGGTAAAAGCTTTAACATTTACGAAACTAGCGCTAAAAAATGGCATCAGACGTGGGTAGATAACAAAGGGACGTTCACGCACTATATAGGCGGCCTGGTTGACGGGAACATGGTCGTCGTGGCTGACATAGTGATTTCAGGCAAGAAAATTCTTGCAAAGATGACCTTCTCAAAATTGCCGAACGGCGATGTGCGGCAGCACGGTGAAAACTCGACCGACGAAGGCAAGACGTGGACAACTGCATTTGACCTCACATATTCCCGGCGAAAGTCATAGATTCGGGTGCCGGGCTTTAAACCATTTCCGCGTATTGTTCGTTAACTCAATATGAAAATAATCAAACTGACCCTTCTGTTGATCCTTCTCGCGATGCCGGCATTCGCAGGCGACCCAACGTCGGGCGATGAATTGATCTCCGCGATGTACAAAAAATACGCCGGAAAGTGGTACAAAACGCTGACCTTCGTGCAAAAGACGATCCATCATCAACCCGACGGCACCAGCACAGCCGAGATCTGGAATGAAGCGATGACCTGTCCGGGAAAACTGCGAATTGACTTTGCCGAATCGAAGACCGGCGACGGGATATTGTTCGCCGACGGCAAGATAAGCTCGTTCAAGGACGGCAAGGGCGGGCCCGCGAGGCCGTTTGTACATCCCTTGCTCGTCCTTGGGTTCGACGTGTACTGTCAGGGACCGGAGGCGACGATCGCTCAGGTCAAGGGCCTCGGGATCGATCTGACGGTCGTCCATAAGGACAAATGGCAGGGAAAGGACGTGTATGTCGTCGGCGCGAAGCAGGGCGATGTAACAACGCCGCAATTCTGGGTCGAAAAGAAGAGCTTGCTCTTTGTGCGCCTGTTACAGACGGCGGGACGCGACAAAAAGAGCGTGGCCGAAACGCAGTTCAACAAATATGTGAAGGCAAAAGGCGGATGGGTCGCGGCGGAGGTCAAGTTCTTTGTCGACGGCAAACCGACGACGTCGGAGGAATATTCTGACATTCAGGCCGACATCAAACTGGACCCGGATCTTTGGGTCCCGGAAAAATGGTTCACAGTAGATCAGAACTACTTTGTCAAAAAGTGAGACTTTTCCGCAAATAGTGTTAAACTTGCAGGCATTCTAACCCGAAGGAGTCCTGTAAATGCGGATATTTTTCTCATTTCTTATCTTGTGTTCGATCTCGGTGTCGGTCTTGGCTGTCGATCTGACTGCCGAGATCAACGCCGCAACCGAAAAGGTCCTGCCGCAGGTCATACAGTGGCGGCGATACTTCCACGAGCATCCGGAACTCGGGAACCGCGAATTCAATACCTCAAAACTCGTCGCCGACGAGCTGCGGAAACTCGGGATCGAGGTTCGCACCGGCATCGCCAAAACCGGCGTCGTCGGCATCCTGAAAGGTTCGCAGCCGGGCCCGGTCATCGGGCTGCGTGCCGATATGGACGGCCTGCCGGTGACGGAGCGGGTCAACGTCCCTTTCAGATCGACGGCCAAAAGCGAATACAACGGCCAGACGGTCGGGGTGATGCACGCCTGCGGCCATGACACCCACGTGGCGATGCTGCTGGGTACGGCAACGGTCCTTGCGGGAATGAAGGACAAGATCAAAGGTACGGTCGTATTTATCTTTCAGCCGGCCGAGGAAGGCGCACCCGCGGGTGAGACCGGCGGTGCCGAAGATATGGTAAAGCAGGGCGTGATGGACAACCCGAAGATCGACGCCGTCTTTGGCATACATATCAACTCGGCGACCGAGATCGGCCAGATCAAATACAAATCGGGAGCCGAAATGGCGGCCAGCGATTGGTTTGAGATCAAGGTCAAGGGCCGCCAGAGCCATGGAGCGTATCCCTGGCAGGGTATTGACCCGATCGCTGTTTCAACACAGATCTATACCGGGCTGCAGATGATCGTTGCCCGCCAATCCGAACTGCCGAAAGCACCGGTCATCATCACCGTCGGAAGGATGACGGCGGGCATCCGCGAAAATATCATCCCCGAAGAAGCCGTAATGGCCGGTACGATCCGTACGCTCGACACGGCAATGCAGAACGAGGTCCATGAAAAGATCCGCCGGACCGCCACCAAGATCGCCGAGAGCATGGGGGCGACCGCCGAGGTCAGGATCGACCGCAAGACGCCGGTCACCTACAACGACCCGCAGCTTGTCAAAAAGATGCTGCCCTCGCTCGAAAAAGCCGTCGGAAAGGGTAATGTCATTGACGCCGAGTGGGTCACCGGTGCCGAGGATTTTGCGTTCTACGGCCAGAAAGCTCCGTCGTTCTTCTTTTTTGTCGGCGGTATGCCAAAGGGCGGCGACCCGAAAACGGTACCGTCGCACCATACGCCTGATTTCTTTATCGACGACAGCCGTCTTGACGTCGGGGTTAAAGCGTTCTGCAATATCGTTTTCGACTTTGTAAAATAACGGCTCACATAGATCGGGACATGAAAAAGCCGCGTGATGAAACGCGGCTTTTCTCATTTGACGATCGTATTTTCTGACTGCTTACGACCTGATGTGGGCCTCGACGAACCAGAGGAGCTTATCCACGGTCCGCGAAACGCCCGTCAACAGGTCGGCCGTACCCGCGTCACCGAGGCCGTCGGCAGCGTCGATGTCGGCACGCACCTTTTTACCGAAATCCGCGAGGACATTCGAAAGGGCGTCAACATGGTCCGCACCGTCCGTGATCTCGAGCGGATATTCGGCCAATGTCGATGTCTGAGCGGCGACGCGGACCGTTCCGTTGGCGACGCCGCCGAGCGTCGTAACGCGTTCGGCAATATCGTCGACGATCGGTTCCAGATCAGCGGCAACCCGGTCAAACAGTTCGTGCAGGGCGATGAAATTCATGCCCTTTACGTTCCAATGTGCCTGCTTGGCCTGTGAACGCAGGTCGGCCGCGTCAGCCAGACGTTGATTGAGCAGGCCGATGAGTTTCTCACGCTTTCCCTTTGCTATATCGATCTTTGTATTGTGCATAATTAATACCTCAGTATTTAGAATTATTCTAATTATAAAGTATTTTAATGTCAAGTCTGCACGGCCTCAGCCGGATGATCATGAGCGAGCAGGCCGGAGGATCAATGAAGTTGCTATAATTCAGGCTAACGATGATATTTCAGAACTCAAATTCGCAAGTTCAGGTCGTGCGGCAGGCACACGAGGTCAAGGATGTCCTGTGGACGTCGATAGACGGCATGTGGACAACACTGATCGAGCGGCTGCCGTATTTGATCGCAGGATTGCTGCTGCTCGGGCTGTTTTACCTTCTGGGCCGCGTGGCCCGGCAGGTGATATGGACCGCGAGCAAAAGGACCAGGATCGATCGCCGGCTGCGCGTGCTGTACATGCGGCTGACCTTCATCGTCATCTTTGTTTTCGGTGTGTTGACCTCGCTGACGGTTATCGTTCCTTCACTCGAGTTCAAGGACGTCATCGCCGGGTTGGGATTCACATCATTTGTGATCGGTTTTGCGACCAAGGACATCTTGAACAATCTGTTTTCGGGCCTGCTCATACTCTGGCGAGAGCCTTTCAAGTGGAATGACCATATCCAGATCGGCGGCAATCAAGGGCGTGTCGAGAATATCGGTGTACGTGCGACGCAACTGCGAAAGGATGACGGGGAACTGATCCTGATCCCGAACGGCGAGATGTACTCGAGCACGCTGACCATCCACAAAGCCGGCGAGAAGCGTCGTCTGGCGATGACGATGAGCTTCAAGTTCGACAGCGACATCCCGATGATCAAGAGGCTGATCGGGGATGCGATCGTCGAGGTAAACGGCATTTTGGATGATCCGCGGCCGAGCGTACTGGTTTCGGAGGTGAATGGCGAGAATATCACGCTGACGATAAACTTTTGGATCGACACCGACGAGCATCGTCCGCTCGAGGTTTTTGACGAGGCCGCGATGGCCGCGGTCGATGCCCTGCGAAAAGCCGGAATGGCGCCGAGTTCGGTTCCGGCCGCGGCCGAACAGCCGGCGAAAACCACAACTAGGACAAAGGGTAAAATTGAAACGGAATTGTGAGCCGGCTATCTGGCGTCGGTGCCGGACATCGCCGGGACAGCGGGGCGAGCTCCGCGGACGTTGCTGACACCGGCACCGCGAAACAGCGGTGTAAAGATCCACTTTGAGTGATTTTCGATGCCGTAGTAGGAAATGACCGATTTGCTCCGGCTCTGACTCGCGACGCCGATAAATGGCGTGTTTTCCGTGAGGATCTCGGTGTCGCTGTCGTCCGGTTCGGTCGCGTCGCTTTCGGTCCCGGTATTGAGGGTATTTACAAGCACCAGGGCAAACCGGTCAAAGACCTGACTCGGGTTTGACGGAAGCAACCCGCCGTTGAATGTCTGCACACGCTTGGCAAACGGTCCGAGAGTCGAAACTTCGGCCTTGATCAGCCGCCACTTGCCGTCCTCGCTGAGCGGATCGATGGCCGCCGATGCCCGTAATATCTGGCGTTTTTTGGTTCCCTGCGGAAGGCCCTCGAGCAGTTCGTCCATCGAATTGGGCAGTTTGGCCCCACGATAAAATTCAACATACTGACGGATCGCTTCGGCTACCTCTTCACCGCGTCGGATCGATTCGAGTTCCTTTTCGCGTTGGACCTCCAGCTGGACGGCGGGAGCGACCGACAGCAGGCCGATCGCAAAAACGACCATCACCGCCATTACGGCGAGCAGAGTCATTCCGCGTTCACCCTGTCTGTTATCGACCGTCTCCGTCATCGTTGTCGTCAACATCCTTCTTGTCGTTAGGATTGCGGTTGGGCGGCTGCGGCGGCACATAGCGCGGAATATTGCTCGGGATGCCGGGGATCTCGCCCTGCGGTATGCCGCCCGGATTGAAGGGCATGAACCCCGGATCCATCGGATTGCTTCCGGGGCGGCCCGCCGGGACGCCCGGTGAACCCGTCGAGCCGGTGGTACCCGCCTTGACGATCGGGATCTTGTGCTTAAATCCTAATCCGGTATCCTCGAACGTCACCTCTGAGGCCGAGATGTTGATCAAACGGAACCGGCCGCCGACCACGTCATTAAGCCGTGCGCCAAACGGAGTGGTCTTGCCGCTTTCGAGAAAGTAAGCGGTATCGTTGTTATAGCGTTTACGGGCGATCATCCCTATGTATTGGAATGTCGGCCGAGGCGGCGCCTGTACCTGAAATATGACCTGATTCGAGTATTTCTTGCCGTCAGGCGTCTGGACGATGATCTGCCGCGGGCCTTCTTGGGCGATAAAGTTGGCCGGGATATCCGCGACGAGTTTCTGGGCACTGACGAACGACGTCGGGATCTCGCTCTGGCTGAAATATATACGCGCCTCGGGCGTAAACCGATCGCCGTTGACCTCGAGTTTGAAGCCCTTTGAGCCGGCGTAAACACTCTGCGGCATCATAAAGCCGACCAGCATTTCGGGCGTTGGGGTCGGGATCGGTGTCGGCGGCGGTGTCGCCGGCGGCAGCGGTGTAGGGCTGTACGGCGTCGGTGCCGGCGGCTCGTAAAATGCAAAGATGTTGCGCCCGGCGTCAGGTGCGTAGGCGTTGCCGGGGCGATAGTCGATCGGCGTTGTCTGATAGGCGAAATCCTGTTCTGACGCGGACGGCATTTCGATGTCCTTTCTGCCGGCCGAGGGTGTCGGTTTTGGCGTCGGCGTAGCCTTTGCGGCCGCCGAAGAACTGCCGCCGAACAAACTTCGTCCGAAGGCGAAGTAAAGCGCGGCAATCGCGAGCACGCCGAGCAGCGAGGCCGCGATCAGCTTGTTGCGTTCTGCCGTAGTTTTGCCTGCGGTTACTGCCATTGCGTTACTGTTCCGTCCCCTTATTCAGGATCGGCGAATAATTGGCCCGTCGAAAATAGGCGGCCATCTCCAGGTGGAGAGCGACGATCTCGCCGTGTGTTCGACCCTTTGGTTTACCCGCACCGGGCTGTCCCGCGTCAGGCTTGCCGCCGCCCGGAAATCCGGCCGCGGTCATATCACCGCCCGGCTGTGCCGCCGGTGGCTTGGTCAGATCGGGTTTTGGCTCCGACTGACTGTCGGAAGGTTCGATCTCGATGGTACTGACGACGACAAATTCATTTCCGGTCTCGATGTCGCGAATAAATCGCCGGAGATTCTGATACGACCCCTCGACGGTCATCGTTACATAAATTCCGGGGAACAGGCTCCGGAACTTGGCCCGTCCGCGTTCTTCGTCGCTCTCGTTGTCCTTGTTTACATCAGCCGACTCCAGCGTCTGGTAGTCAGGCCCGGTAGTATTGGTCAGGCCGTAAGCGAGAATGAGCGAGTTAATGCGCTGGTAAAGGGCGGACCGCCCGTTCACTGCCGGCGGCAGAAATCGCGTTTCAAAATCGTCGACGCTGGTCAGAAGTTTGCCGACCTGAGCTTCGGTCGTCGTGATCTCGCCGTATTTGGTCTTGGCCGACATTTTTTCGGCCTCGAGTCGATCAGCCTCTGATCGGTTCCGTGCAAGTTCGCGGCCGGCCGGTGCAACGGCAAAAATATAAAGCAGGACCACCGCCCCAAGGGCCACGGCCCCGAAAGCAAGCGCGGCGACCTCGACCGGGCCCCACATTCCGCCAGCGACCTTTCGCGGACGGCGGGCGATAACCTCCGGCGTAACAGGTCCGATGTTCGCCGGCTGAGCTTCGGCCGTTTCGAACTCGTTGGTATCGGTCTCAGCCATTACCGTGCACCTCCGGGGTTATTCTCGGCGACATCGGTCGTCGGCGACGTCGAATATCCGTAACCGGGCGAGTAGATAAGCCGCAGCGTATATTCGGTGTAGGTCATCCGTTCGTTCTTCTGCAGGTCCTGTCCACGCAGTTCGGCCTGGAACAGCCCCGAGTTGTGCATATTGTCGATCATCGCCATCACGGCCGGATAATCGCGGCTCAGCACGCCTAATTCCAACTCAGCCTTGAGGCGGCCGCTGTCGTTGTAAATATTTTGGACCGATATGCGCGAGGCGGAAACACTGCCGGGCAGCACGCCTTCGAGGTCTGAGAACAGCCTCGACCAGCCGAACGTCTTGTTTGCGACGAGTTTATGCGACGCCGTCAGGATGGCCTTTTGTTCCGGCGTCAATTGCTGCTGTACCTTTTCGCCTTCGCCCTTGAGCTGTTTGATCTCGGCCTCGGTGCGCGAGTTTTGTTCGGACAAGAGCTTATTCGTGTCCGCAGTCTGCTTCCAGTAGGCCAGGCTGACAATAAGGCCTACCGCCGCCGCAAAGAGCAGCAGCGCCGCCAACAGGAACGGTAGAGCCCTGTTCCTAAAGGGCTTGGTAGCTAGATTGAGAGTATTTATCACCTAATATCCTGCCAAAGGAATTTACTACAGATCACGCCGGCCGTGCTACGCAGGGCAATGCACGAGTTTACCACGAACGCACGCACTTTTTAACACGCCGACGGCGGGAAAAGGTTGCAATTTCGTTTGTCGGCAGTGCATCGGATCATTGTTGCCGCAACCGAGTTAGCGGATAATATTGGCGAGGGGCAAAATGGATCTGTTTCGAAAATGGGGAAAGCCGGTATTGATACTTGCGGTATTCTTTACTATCGCTTACCTGATGCCCGCCGAACCGATCGATCCGTGGCAGATGTTCAGCCTCAAAAAAGCGGCGTACATGGTCTTTGCACTCGCCTTTATCGAGGCTCTAGGAGCGGCCGCGATCAGGCTTTTGGGCAACCGAAAAGGTGCGATCCTGACCGGTTTTTTCGGCGGACTTGTTTCGAGCACGGCGACGACGGTCGATCTCGCACGCGATAGTGTCGATGCCCCACCCGAGGATCTCGGTAAACAGACCCTGACTTTTCTTTCCGCGACACTCGCGATGCTGACCGAGGGCGTGGTTCTGCTGCTGCTTGGCACGACCGAGATCCACGTTCCGCTGCTGTTGATCCTTTCGGGGCCGATCCTGGCAGTCGTACTGATGATCGTCATACTCACCATGCGGATACCTCACCGCGAGGTCGCCGACCGCGAGGTACAACTCGAAATACTGCCCATCATCAAACTCGCCGCATTTATCATCGCCATACTTGCGATATCAAAGTTGCTGCAGCATTTTCTCGGGCATAGCGGCCTGATAGTGCTGACGTTCCTTGTCTCGCTTTTTGAGATACATGGCTCGGTGATCGCTAATATCCAAATGCACGACGCGGGAGCGTTCGGTGTCGAATTTCTCGGCGGGCTGATAACGCTGTCGGTCACCGCGTCATTTATCTCGAAGATGTTTCTGCTCTGGACCATCGGCACACACAAACTGCGGCGGGCGGCGATGCGATACACGATCGCTCTGTTCGCCGTACTAATAGCAAGCTGGCTGGTCTTTATGACAGTCGTTTGAAGTCGGTAGTGACAGATCTCACGAGCGGCGCGGCGGCAGGTGGCGGACAAGTTCCTCCTGCGTCATGTCCCTGTACGCGGCGACCCTGTTCCGGCCCTCGCGTTTAGCGCGGTAAAGAGCCGAGTCGGCCATTTCTACCAGTTCGATCGGATCGGACGAATCTTCGGGAAACGAGGCGACCCCGATGCTGACGGTGATGTGATGTTTTTCAGAGGTGCGGCCGGGCTGGACAACGCTAAACTCGCGGCTCTCGATGGTGGCACGCATACGTTCAGCCGCGACCAGGGCCTGGGGCATTTCGGCGTCGAGCAAAAAGGCGGCAAATTCGTCACCGCCGAATCGGGCGGCCGCGTCGCCGCTCCGCAGGTTCGCCATTATCGAAAGCCCTATTTCCTCGATCGTCTTGCTGCCGGTGAGATGGCCATATTTGTCATTCACGCCCTTGAAATGGTCGCCGTCCATCATCAGGACGCAGAACGGCCGGTTTTCGGTCGTCGCCCTGCTCGCTTCGCGTCTGAGTTCCGAGAAAAAAGACCTGCTGGACAAGAGGCCGGTCAGGTCGTCGTGCGAGATCAAACGATGGATCTGGCGCTGATATTCGCGATCGATCTCATCGAGCAGGTCAAAGCGCAGCAGCGTTTCGCCGATCGAGATCTTGTCGCCGTTGGTAAGTGTGTGTGTCGAGATACGGTCGCCGTTCAGAAATGTGCCGTTGCGTGAATTCAGGTCGGAAAGCACGTATTTCGTACTCCCGGCCGCGGGATCGGTCACGGTCGTGACGCGGGCATGCTGCCGCGAGACCTGCGTGTCGTTGACGCGCACGTCCGCCTCGAGCGCACGCCCGAGGATGACCTCTTCGCGCTCAAGCGGGATCGGGACAGCGATCAATTCGCCGCTTAGAAATACAAGTGCGGGGCGAACGTCGCGGCGTTTTATCTCAGAATCGTTCATAGAAACGGCGATGGGTGAGAAAGGAGCGCCATCACTAGGATAACCGATTCGGCCCCGTCCGCGCCACACCTTTTTTGAGGTTATCAGTGGGACATTCAAGTGTCCGGGATTTTGCCTAAGTTGAACAAAATACTGAAATAACCGCCCGATTAAGTATATGATTTAGAGGTGCTCTCCGCATCGATCGCCCTTCGTCGCGGAAACACACTTTTTGGAGTGCCAAATGTCGGATCTAATTCCAACCCCCAGAGATCAGGGATTGATCTTTGATGTCGGGCTGCACCACGGCCAGGACACAGATCACTATCTCAAAAAAGGCTACCGCGTGGTGGCTTTTGAGGCCGATCCCGCAAATGCACAATTTTGCCGTGAGCGGTTTGCCGCGGCGATCACGGACGGGCGTTTAACGATCGTCGAGGGCGCGATCACCGAGTCTTTTGTCGAATCGGAACAGGGCCGGACGGTCAAATTTTATCGCAACGAACATCACACATTGTGGGGAAGTACGGCCGAGGATTGGGCGGTCCGCAACGAGGTGCTCGGCACCACGAACGAGATCATCAGTGTACCGGCGATCGATTTTGCCGAGCAGGTCGAACGCCATGGCGTGCCGCATTACGTAAAAGCCGATATCGTCGGTTCGGAGGTCATCTGCCTGCGGGCGTTGCTGCGATTCGAGAACAGGCCTGACTACATTTCGATCCGGTCTGAAAAGATAGTCTTTCGACGGCTTGAGTACGAATTTGACCTGCTCGAACAGCTCGGATACGACCAGTTTAAGGCCATTAAGCAGGATTTTGACCATGTTCGGGCCGAGTTGCCGGCCGGACACAGCGATAGGTTCCATACCTTCGAAGAAGGAGCGTCCGGGCCGTTTGGCGAGGAAACACCGGGCCGCTGGCGAACGCGGACAGAGGTCCTGAAGCAGTATAAAAAGATCTTTGTGAAATATTGGCTGTTTGGCGACTATTCATATCTGATCCAGACCGAAGGCGGTCGCAGGCTGATATCGAATCTCGAAAGGATAGTTCGCCGATCGATCCCGGGCTGGTATGACACGCACGCACGACACTCTTCGCTCGACGGAGGTTCGCCCAGCGTATGAGCAAACCCGAAGCGGCAACCCAATCCTTAAAACAGCAAAGCGCCTGGCTGCTCGTGGCCAAGGTCATCGGCTTTGGGTTCAGCTTCATTTTGCCGCTGCTGATCGTCAGGTATCTGTCGCAGGAAGAGGTCGGCCACTACCGTGAGGCGTTTCAGGTGATAATGAACGCCATCGTTATCCTGCCGCTCGGGTTCTCGATGAGTTCATTTTATTTTCTCGCGAGAGAAACGGCTGACCGCCGCGGTGCCGCGATCCTGAATATACTTTTATTCAATTTTGTCGTCGGCGGACTGGCGTGTCTCGCGCTTTACACTTATCCGGAACTGATCGGGAACATTTTTAAGAGCCCCGAACTGACGCGGCTTGGGCCGCTTATCGGCGTCGTTATCTGGATCTGGGTCTTTTCGACATTTCTCGAAACGGTCGCGATCGCCAATCAGGAAGCCAAGGTGGCGACGGTCTTTATCGTACTGGCGCAGTTTAGCAAGACGCTGCTGATGGGTTCGGCGGTCTTTCTGTTCGCAACGGTCGAGTCTTTTATCTACGCGGCGATGATCCAGGGCATCATCCAGTCGAGCATCCTATTCTGGTATCTTCGTTCGCGGTTCCCGCGGTTTTGGACGAAATTTGAGCTGTCATTCTTTAAGGACCAGTTCGTTTACGCGATCCCGTTCGGGATCGCCGGCATTCTCTGGATGCTGCAAAACGACATTCACAACTATTTTGTCGGGTACAAATTCAGCTCGGCAGAGTATGCGATCTACGCGTACGGCTGTTTTGAGGTGCCGCTGATCGCGATGCTGGCCGAATCGGTCACCGCGGTGCTGATACCGCGGATGAATACGCTGCAGGTCGCCGGCGATAAGGAGGAAATGATCCGTCTCACCGCTCGGGCGATGCAAAAGCTGGCGTTCTTTTATTTCCCGATCTACGTCTTTCTCCTGATAACCGCACAGACGTTTATCACAACGCTGTTTACGACCAAATATCAGCAGAGTGCGTCGATATTTGTCATCAACATCACGATCCTGCCGTTCAGTATCCTGATCACCGACCCGATCGTCCGGTCGTATAAGGAGCTTGGCAGGTTGTTCCTGGTCACGCGTATCGCGGTGCTGCTGACGCTGGTAACGGTGCTTTATTACGGGCTCGAGCACTTTGGCCTGACGGGAATGATCACCGCCGCGGTCGGTGCCATCGTTTTGGAAAAGATGATCGCCGAAACGATGGTGATCAGAAAACTGCGGCTCGGGATGCGGCATCTGCCGCTGATGAAAAATGTCCTCAAGACCGCCGTCATTAGCATCGCCGCCGGCATCGTCACGTATTTTGTTTACGAGAACGTGAAGGTCGTTCTAGAAACGGCGGGCGAGCATTTTGCGCAGGAGATGTTCTCAACGCAAAAGCTGGCGATCCTCAATTTCTTCGGCGGCAGCCTGGTATTGCTTATTTCGGGTATCGTTTTCGCCCCGATCTATCTGTTCCTGGCAAATATCTGGGGCGTGATAGAGGATGACGAAAAGGAAAGTGTCATAGCGGCGGTCAGGCGGATCTGGCCGAGACGCGGCGCCGTGCCCGTCGCGGATGGAGAAGCTTAGTATGTGCGGAATTGCGGGAATGATATCAATGACGGACGGAGCCGTCGCCGAGCGGGCCGAAAGGCTCGACGCGATGTGCCGCGTCATAACGCACCGCGGCCCGGACGAGCAGGGAACGGCCGTCGTCGGCCGAGCGGCGATGGGAATGCGGCGCCTGTCGATCATCGATCTGGCCGGCGGCCAGCAACCGGTTTACAATG
Organism: uncultured Chloracidobacterium sp.; assembly: GCA_964592865.1. GTDB lineage: Bacteria > Acidobacteriota > Blastocatellia > Pyrinomonadales > Pyrinomonadaceae > OLB17. The sequence continues at coordinate 55,850 of CAZQGN010000006.1, forward strand.
CCGATCGAACAAAGCTGATCGTATTCAATGGCGAGATCTATAACTACCGCGAACTTCGCCGACAACTGGAGGCCCGCGGACACGTTTTTCGCACGAACTCCGACACCGAGACGATCATCAACGCCTATCAGGAATACGGGAAAGACTGCGTCAGGCACCTCCGCGGAATGTTCGCCTTCGCGATATGGGACAATTCGGATCAAAGCCTCTTCATCGCCCGTGATCGGGTCGGCAAAAAGCCGCTTTTCTACTCGGTGACGCCGTCGGGCGAATTTGTTTTCGGATCAGAACTTAAGGTGCTGTTGACGCACGGCGGCATTTCGCGTGAGATCGATCGCGGGGCCCTGGACGCGTATCTGACGTTTGGCTATGTTCCCGAAGAACTGTGTATCTTCGCCTCGGTCAAAAAGCTCGAGCCCGGACATTTTCTGACGTTCAGAAATTCGGAGATCAGGACCGAGAAATACTGGGACCTCGATTTTTCGGGCGAACAGTTTGCCGATAACGAGGAGCATATCGCCGGCCAACTGCTCGAAAAGCTGCGTGACGCGGTCGCGGTGAGGCTGGTATCTGAGGTCCCGCTCGGAGCTTTTCTCTCGGGCGGCGTCGACTCGAGCGCCGTTGTCGGCCTGATGTCGCAGATCATGAATTCGCCCGTCAAGACATTTTCTATCGGGTTTAACGAGGATAGCTTTGACGAGTTGAAATATGCCCGTATCGCCGCGAGACACTTCGGCACCGATCATCACGAATTTACGGTCACGCCCGATCTCGTCAGCGTGGTTGACGAACTTGTTTGGCACTTCGACGAGCCTTTTGCGGACTCAAGCTCGCTGCCGACCTTTATGGTCTCAAAGATGGCCCGCGAACACGTCACGGTGGTCTTGTCGGGTGATGGCGGCGACGAACTGTTTGCCGGATACTCGAGATATGTGACGGAGCGTAAACGCAGCGGGCTAGAGCGTCTGCCGCGTTCGATCCGACAAAACCTGATCCGCCCGTTAAGCGAGGCACTGCCGCATGGTGCCCGCGGAAAGAACTATCTTTTTAACATCTCGCTCGATGCGGCAGCACGATACATAGACAGCATCTCGCAATTCAACGGGCCGAGGAAGCAGAAACTGTATTCCGGCTCAGCACGGACGAAGATGAACGGCAGTTTCGCACGCGGCGAGGCCATTTTCCGACAGATCGCGGCTAACTCGGGAACCGATGATCCGGTCGAAAACCTCTTATACCTCGACACAAAGACCTATCTGCCGTCCGATATTTTGACCAAGGTTGACCGAATGAGCATGGCGGCCTCGCTGGAAACACGCAGTCCGCTGCTCGATCAGGAATTGATCGATCACGTTGCGCGGATACCATCCGCGTTGAAGTTGAAGGGCACCGAGACCAAGTATATTTTCAAACGAGCGGTTGAAGGGATCGTGCCAAAAGAGATACTCGAGCGGCCCAAACAGGGCTTTGGCGCACCGATCGGCGATTGGATAAACAGCCAGTTGAAAGAGCGAATGACCGGCGACCTTGCGGACCGGCGGACGCTCGAACGCGGTTATTTTGATACAAGGTATATTAAGCTGCTTTTGGATGAGCATTCGCGCGGGCGTCGCGACCATTCGCACTCATTGTGGACGCTCTGGATGCTGGAACTGTGGCATCGGCGGTATATTGACGGATAAATGTCAGAGACTTCGTTCATTACAAAGTTGAAATGGAACCTGCCCTGGCTCCTCAAATATCCCGTGTCGCGCGCCGCGGCAATGATGGAGCGCACCGTTTTTGATAAAAAGCACGTCGTCTTCACGATCGCCGACCATTTTGAACCAAGCTGGTCTCCGAACGGACACGCTGATATCAAGACACAGGTCGAGCGGCTCAAGGCATATCATAAGATGGCCCGCGAGACCGGCGATTCGGTTCGCGATTCCGACGGTACGAAGTTTCGGCATACCAACTTTTTTCCGGCGGAGCAGTATCACCCCGAATTATTAGAGATCATGGCCGAAATGCAGGCCGAAGGCCTGGGCGAGGTCGAGATCCATCTGCACCACGGCGTTGAGCGGCCCGACACAGCGGAAGATCTGCGTGCCGCACTGGTCGAATTTCGCGATACGCTTGCCGAGCGTCACCGGTGCCTGTCGCGTATCGACGCACAGGGTCAGCCGATGTACGCGTTTGTCCATGGCAATCTCGCGTTAGCAAACTCGTGCGGCGGCTTATATTGCGGCGTCGATAACGAGATGGCGATCCTGCAGGAGACCGGCTGCTACGCGGATATGACCTTGCCGTCGGCTCCCGACCGTTCGCAGGTAGCGATGATCAACCAGATCTACGAATTTGGCGGTGATCCAAACGCAGCGGTGCCTCACCGGACGGGAACGCGGGTCCGCGTAAATGGAAACAAGGCCGCATTACCACTTATATTTACGGGTCCGTTGGTATTTAATTGGACACGCCGGTTGAAGGGGATCCCGGTGCCGCGGCTCGAGGATGGGGCACTTGTGGCAAATCAATCGGCGGACCTGGCGCGATTTTATCGCTGGATGTCGGCGAATATCACGGTGGCCGGACGGCCGGACGTAATTTTTGTAAAGCTCTATTGCCATGGCTTTTTCGATTACGACCAAAGTGCCTGTATCGGCGAGGGTGCGAGGCGATTTTTTAACGAGATCATCGAACACGGGGCGAACGGCGGCAACTTCGATGTACATTTTGCCTCGGCCCGTGAGGCATTTAACATCGCCGCAGCCATTATCGACGGTGAGCGTGGCGAACCCGGACTTTACCGTGATTATCGGCTCAAAGCGATAATGAACGGATCATAAGCAAATATGTCAGTCGGAACGATGGCCGAACCGCTAAGAAAACTCAAGAAGATGCGTGGCCGCTCGTGGGACGAATTAGTCACGCGCGGCAGCCAGGTATTTTCCGCCTATGGCGAAAAACTCGGTTTCGGCGATCATGTGCCGGACGACATAGAATTCGCAAAACTGATCGACTCCAAATATAACGGTGCGTCGATGTCGCCGGAGTCGCTGTGGCAGCAGTTCTTCTTAAACTGTGACGAAACTTTCTTTCCGGCGTTCAAGGATCAGTTTCGCTCGGCCGAGACGTTCGTCGAAACATTTGGAAAGAAAGCCAGGGAACGATTTCTCAGATCAGCGGACCTGATCCTCGACGGGCGTATCGATCTCCTGGGTATCACAAATATCTACATCGGCACTGAGATCGACTGGCATTACGAGCCGATCTCGGGCAAACGTTCGCCGATCAAGCATTGGAAGGAATTTGACGAGCTTGACAGCTCAGAGACCGGTGACAAGAAGGTGCTTTGGGAGCTCAACCGGCATCAGCATTTCTTTACACTTGGGGTCGCATTTTGGCTGACCAAGGATGAGCGGTACGCAAAGGCGTTCGCAGGCCAGATCGACAGTTGGATCGATCAAAATCCCCCCGGACAGGGCGTGAACTGGGCGAGCAGCCTCGAGGTCGCCTATCGTGCGATGTCCTGGTTGTGGGCATTTCAGTTGTTTCGCCACGCCGAAGCATTCTCGATCGAGCTGTTTTCAAAAGCCGTTAAGTACCTCTACCTGCACGGACGGCACATCGAACGGTACTTGTCGAAGTATTACAGCCCGAACACTCATCTCACGGGCGAGGCTCTCGGCCTGTATTACCTTGGCACCCAATTGCCGTTCCTGACGCGCGCCGAGCATTGGCGCAAGGTCGGCGAGGACATTTTGATGGGTGAGGTGACCCGTCAGATCTACGACGACGGCGTTTATTTTGAACAGAGTACCTGGTACCAGCGATATACGGTTGATATTTATCTTCACTTTATAGTTCTTCGGGCGGCGTTTAACAATGAGCCCGGCGGAGCGCCTGCGTCGGAACTTGAAAAGCGGCTGCAGGCGGCACTTGAGTTCATGATGTATGTCACGCGTCCGGACGGTACGACGCCGATGATCGGCGATGACGACGGCGGCCGGTTGCTGCCGCTGACCGGGGCGGCTCCGGACGATCACCGCGGAACACTAGCGGCGGGAGCGGCTCTATTCGGCCGCGGGGACATGAAGTCCGTCGCCGGCGACGCCTCACAGGAAGTTTTCTGGCTTCTAGGTGCCAACGGCCTGGCCTCGTATACGACATTGATCGCGGAGGAGCCTGACGCAGCATCGAAGGCGTTCGAGGCCGGCGGATATTACGCGATGCGTGACGGCTGGCTCGACACCGACAATTATTTGCTTATTGATTGCGGCGATGTCGGTGCCATGTCAGGCGGCCACGGCCATGCCGACGCGTTGTCGGTCGAGATGTCGCTTCGCGGCAAAACGCTTCTCGCCGATTCCGGCACATATACATATCACGAATCCAAGGAAATGCGTGATTATTTCAGGTCGACCAAGGCCCACAACACGCTGACTGTCGATGACCGATCCTCGTCCGAGCCCGGTGCGAGCTTTGGCTGGCGATCAAAGGCAAATGCCGAGGCCGTCGGGTGGCTGTCGAATGACCGATTTGACTTTTTTGAGGGTCGACACGACGGATACCGCAGGCTCGGATCCGCCGACGATCATACCCGGAGCATACTATTTTTAAAACAGGACTATTTCATCGTCCGCGATCATATTAAGGCCGCCGGCGATCATGAGCATTCATTGAACTTTCATTTTACGCCGGCCGAGCGAACGTCGCTCGATACCGAGGGTGACTTTGCGGCGGGCGACGATTGGCGGATCTTTACGTTCGGCGACGGCGGCAGATGGCAGCAAAATGAGAGCTGGGTATCAAATAACTACGGCAACAAGACCAATGCTCCGTTCCTGCGATTTATCGCAAAAGGCCGAGGGGCACAGGAGTTCTTTTCGTTCGTATTGCCGGCGGACGGTGCGGAAATGCCTGAGGTGACCGAGATCGAGATCGAGGGCGGAAGGGCGTTTGCCATATTTTATCGGGGTTATACCGATCTTTTTGTATTTGCCGACAACGCGGGGCGAATGGTGCGCACGGAGTTGTTTGACACAAATTTCAAATTCACATGGGCCCGTGTCGCACGCGGTGAAAACGTGCCGCAGGAGTACGTGCTAGTCGGCGGCGACAGATTTGAGATCGACGGATTCGAAGTGATCGGAAACGCCCCGGCGGCAAACTCAGCATCGATCCGGCGGGTGGGCAATGACCTCTACGTTCGGGCCGACGGATCGGCGTTCCGCATATCGCTGCCTCAGAGCTTTGCAGGCAGATCTTAGTTAATTTGTGAGTTTTGTCCTTACGGCCGGCGTTGCACATCTTGAAAAAAAGAGTTCTACAATTCATCGGTAGTTTTCACCAGGGCGGCACCGAGCGGCAAGCTGTAAGCCTGACGCGCGACCTGGCCGAGGATGGTCGTTTTGACGTATTTGCAGCGACATTGAACCGCGAAGGCGTGTTGCTGGCCGAGGCCGAGGCGATCGGCCTCACCGAAATACCGGAATACAAACTGACATCGTTTTTCAATGCAAATTTCCTCCGCCGCGTCCGCGAGTGTGCTCGTTACCTGCGCGATAACCGCATTGATATCGTCCATACACACGATTTTTATACAAACGTCTTCGGCATGGCCGCAGCCACGCTGGCTGGTGTTAAGGGCAGGGTAGCGTCGAAACGCGAAACATTTGAAATGCGTTCGAAAGCGCAGGAGATCGTCGAAAAAATGGCTTTCGGCCGGGCCGCCGCGATACTCGCAAATTCAGAGGCGGTCCGCGATCTGCTGACCGCGAGATCGATACCCGGCGAAAAGATCCGCGTTATCTATAACGGATTGGATGTCGGGCGGTTTGGCGGCCGGCCGGCAGATCCTGCGGCCTTCGGGCTGCCGAGCGGCCGAAGATTCGTGACGATAGTCGCAAACCTTCGACACAGGGTCAAAAATCTCCCGATGCTTTTGCGTGCGGCTTCAAAAGTCATTGCCGGCGTCGATGACGCTGACATCGTCATTGCCGGCGAGGGTGAACTTGAGCAGGAACTCAGGACTCTTGCCGGCGAACTCGGTATTTCGGGCAGAACTCACTTTGTAGGCCGCTGCACGGACGTTCCCGGACTATTGGACATCTCGGCAGTGTGTGTTTTGACGTCATTTGCCGAAGGATTTTCGAACTCGATACTCGAGTATATGGCCGCCGGTAAGCCAGTCGTGGCGACAAATGTCGGCGGTGCCGCTGAAGCGGTCATCGATGGCGTAACCGGCTATCTTGTCGACTCGGATGACGACACGGCGATGGCGTCGAGATTGATCGAACTCCTGAATGATACCGATGAGAGCGTCAGAATGGGTCAGGCCGGCCGGCGTCTAGTTGAGGCAAAGTTCTCATTGTCGAGCCGACTCGAACGAACCATAGATCTTTATAACTCGATATTGGACAAATAATGTTGCTCACACACCGCCAAATTAGCTAAAATATATGGTGTGCAAAGGCACGCCTTCCTTATTTCCTGCCCTATTTAATCAAAATGAAACAAGTTATCCGAAAAGGATTAAAAGACATTATTGTTGACGAAGTGACGGACCCGATGGTCTCGTCAAACCACGTTTTAGTGCGTCCGTTCTACTCATTGATCAGTGCCGGCACCGAAACCGCCGATATTCATACCGACAGTCTCGTGAAGGAAGTCGCAGACAATCCGGGCCATCTTCAGACCGTTTGGAACGTGATGAAAAAGACCGATCCGGTAAGCACGTTCAACGAGATCCGGGCCAAATTTGAAGACTATGCCGTGCTCGGATATTCCGGAGCCGGCGTCATTGTCGAAAAGGACGAGCGTGTCGGTGATCTGAAGATCGGCCAGCGTGTGGCATACGGCGGCGAGGGAACAGGACACGGCGAAACGATAAACGTCGGCCGCAATCTGATCGCGAGGGTGCCCGACAATGTGACGTTTCAGGAGGCGTGCTTTACGACGCTGGGAGCGATCGCGATGAATGCCGTGCGACTCGCTGATATCAAACTCGGCGATGTCGTAGCCGTTATCGGCCTCGGGCTTGTCGGCCAGTTGACCGCCCAGCTAGTGAGATGTCAGGGCGGCGTTTCCGTCGCCATCGATCTCGACGCGGAGCGGGTCAAGATCGCGACCGATACCGGAGCCGATTTCGGCCTGATCGCCGGCGATACGGTCGTCGACGAGGTCAAGGCTCTCTCGGGCGGCCGCGGGGCTGACCGCGTGATCGTCGCAGCCGCGTCAAAATCGCCGAAACCGCTGCAGGACGGTGTTTCGATGGCGTGTGACCGCGGAAAGGTCGTTATGGTCGGTGCTTGCCCGATCGACATTCCGCGAGCGGAAATGTACATCAAGGAACTAAGCTTTGTCGTCTCGAGGGCGTATGGGCCGGGCAGTTACGACCCGACCTATGAAAAACAGGGCCGCGATTACCCGATCGCTTATGTGCGTTGGACGGAAAATAGGAATATGGAAGAATTCCTGCGGCTTGTTTCCAACGGAGGGGTCAACGTCAAGCCGCTGATCAGCCACGAATTTGACCTTGATGACGCGCCAAAGGCCTACTCGACCGTGATGGATGCCGGCTCCAAAAGCCTGGCGGTCGTCCTGAAATATGCTTCGGTTTCGGAAGAGGATGCCGTTGCTGCGTATGCGCCAAAACGAAAGGTCGTCGTCTCGACCGAACCGATAAAGGACGGCGATATAAGATTTGCCTTGGTCGGTGCGGGAAATCTGGCGAAATGGGCCCACTTACCGGCCCTTAACAAGATCGCCGGAGCAAAACTCCATGCCGTACATTCAAACAGCGGAGCCCGCGGCAAGGCGTACGCCAAGCGGTTCGGCGCGTCATATTCCAGCTCCGATCTGGGCGAAATACTCGGTGACAAGGACATTCACGCGGTGATCATCGCCAGCCGCCATAAGGATCACGCTGAACAGGCGATCGCCGCACTTGAGGCCGGTAAACACGTATTTATCGAAAAGCCGATGTCGATAACCGTCGACGAGTGCCGGGCGATCAATGCCGCGGTCGAGTCGAGCGGCAAGCGGTTAATGGTCGGGTTCAACCGCCGATTTGCTCCGTTCTATACCGAAATGAAGCAAAACCTGAAGGGCAGGACAAGCCCGGTCGTGATCTCGACGCGGATGAACTCGCCCGGTATCCAAAACGGCTGGGCGGCGGACGCGGCTCAGGGCGGCGTGATCCTCGGCGAAGGATGCCATTTCATCGACCTAATGCACTGGCTGCTCGACGCCGAGCCGGTCAGCATCTCGGCATACGGAATGGGCGAACACAATATTGCGGCTTCGATCAAGTTCGACGATGGCTCGATCGGTAACTTTATCTACACGGTTGTCGGCAGCGAATCGTCCGGCGGTGAGCTCGTCGAGGTGTTCGCACCGGGCGTTGGACTGGCAAGCGAGGATTTCAAAAGCCTCACCGTGAAAAAGAAAGCCCGTAAAAGCAGCTCAAAGATGTTTGCCGCCAAGGGTTATGACGAACAGTTGACGTCCTTTGTGAACAGCATCCGCAGCGGCGACGAGACCGCAATTACGGTCCGTGACGGCGTTCGGGCGACTCTGGGCTGTTTGTTGATGATCCGCTCAGCGCAGACCGGCGATCCGGTAGATTTCGATATTAACGAGGCACTTTAGAATGCACGTTCTCCAGCTCGGGCCATATCCGCCGCCGGAGGGCGGGATAAATCGCAACATACTTGCGATCCGGGCTGACCTTGCCGCAGCGGGCGACGAAACGTCGGTCATTGCGACCTCGCGCAGCACGCGCGTCGTCGAAGAACGAGGCGTCTTTCATCCTCGATCGCCGTTTGCCCTGCTGCGGCTTCTTGCCTCGATCAAGCGCGATGTTACGCACCTGCACGTGGGCGGAAAGATAAGTGCTCGCGTTCTCGGGCTCGCATTGGTTTCGGCACTTTTATCACGCGGGCCGAGCGTCCTGACGCTCCACTCCGGCGGCTATCCGCAAACGAAAGAGGGCCGGTCAGCACGCCGTTGGTCCGTTAGGGGCTTTATATTTCGGATGTTTGACCGGGTGATCGTCGTCAATGAGCAGTTAAGGGAAGTGTTTCTCAACTATGGCGTCGACCCCGTGAGAGTCTCGGTGATCCTGCCGTATGTAAATGAGTTGCCCGACCCGAGTGTTGAGATCCCCGAGCAACTGTCAGATTTTGCCGAGAAAAGCGGTCCGTTCATTCTGACGGTCGGGCTGCTTGAGCCGGAATATGATCTCGCGATGCAGATCGATGTGATGGAAGGCGTCGTCAACGAACATCCAAACGCCGGGTTGATGATCGTCGGTTCGGGGTCGCTCGAAGCCGAACTCCGCGATCACATCGCCTCCAAGCCGTATAACGCCAACATCTTGCTCGCCGGTGACGTGCCGCACGCGGTGACCTTGCGTCTGATCGAAGTGGCCGACATTTTGCTCAGGACCACTCGGTTTGACGGCGACGCGATCTCCGTACGCGAAGCTCTGTTTCTGGACACGCCGGTGATCGCCACCGACAACGGTATGCGGCCGAAAGGAGTAGATCTCGTACCGATCGGAGGCAGAAGCGAACTAGCCTCAGCGATCGGGTCGATCGCCAAAAACCCGCGGAGCAAACAACGCCCTGAGAATAACGACCGGAGCAATATCAAAGCGGTAATAGACATCTACCGGGAGCTGGTCTCCCGGCGATCCTGAAACCTCTCGACATAAACGGGTACCAGCCGGATCATGGAAAACGCATCAAGATCTACCAGTCTTCAGAAACTGCTCGTGGCAGCGGCGATCCTCACGTTCCTCGTCCTGGCGATCGGGAGCGTGGTGACCCATCGGCCGCAGATCGACGAGGGTATGTTCGCCGACCCCGCGCGCAATCTGGTCGAGCACGGTTCATTTGGCACAACGTCCCTTGAAACGGACGGCTCGCCGCTTTTGCGAATCGCAAACCGGACATACTGGGTCATGCCTGTCTTTCTGCTGAATGTCGCAGCGTCTTTCGAGGCGTTCGGCTTTGGGCTGACGCAGATGCGTATGGTCTCGGTCCTGTGGGGACTGGCATTGCTCGCGTCGATCTATCTTATCGCCTATCGGATCTCGCGTGAGCGATGGCTGGCGGTCGTCGCATTGATGGTGGCGGCCGGCGACTATATGGTCCTCGAGACGGCGTCTTCGGGACGAATGGACATGATGAGCGCGTCGCTCGGGTTTTTGGCGATCGCAGTGTATCTGATACTGCGTGAACGAAACCTGCTCGCGGCCGTTCTGGCAAGCCATATGGTTATGACCATCGACGGGCTGACCCATCCGAACGCGATCATGGCGTGGTTGGGGCTCGTGTTCCTTACCATCTACCTTGACCGATCGCGTTTGCGGCTGAAACACGTTCTGGCGGCCGCAGTTCCATACCTTGTCGGCGGCCTGGCGTTCGGCTATTGGGTGATGCTCGACGTTGAGGCATTTCGATCGCAGTTCATCGACAACGCGACGATGGGCGGTAGAATGCAGGGATTTTCGTCGCCGCTCCAAAATGTGATCCGCGAATTTACTGAAAGATATCCACACGCGTACGGATTGCGGGCCGCGTCCAGCGGCCACAGCGGTCCGATCTACCTAAAGAGCCTGATACTCGTCGGATACATTGCAGGTATCCTGGGCGTGGTCTCTATCAGGGACCTGCGAAAGAAATACGCTCCGCTGATCGTGCTGGCGATATTATATTCGGTCGTGCTGGCGATACTTGACGGACAAAAGCAGACCACATACCTGATCCATATTGTGCCGCTGTACGCGATATTCGCGGCGGCCGTCGCTCACTGGTGCTGGGTTAATAAACCGATATTGCGTATCCCCGCGGCAGCGGCTTTTGCGTTGGTATTTATGGTGTCCGCTGGCGGAATGGCATACCGCATATCGCAAAACACGATCGGAAAGTATTACCGGCCGATGACCGCGTTCCTCAACGAAAATGCCCGGAACGGTGAGCTTGTGATGGGCGGATCGGAACTCATTTTCGGGCTCGAACCGCACGTCAACCACATTGCTGACGGCCGCTTCGGATACTACTCGAAAAAGCGACCCGAGTTTATCGTGACCGACAGCGCTGTCGAGGATTCTTTGGTGCAGTCTGAGCGGTTATTTCCGGCGTTCTTCGAGTATTTTCCGAAACTGCTTAGTGAGGAATACGTGGTCGCCTATGAAAACGCGGCGTTCAAGGTCTATCGCCGCAAGCATTGATCATCGGCCGCCGACGGTTCGCGGGTCGATCGAGGCTCCGACGCTCTTGCCGCCAAAACCGCGCTTTGCATACGGACTGTTCGGGTCGAGCTGATAGTTGCCCTTGGCTGCATCGACGAAGCCGATCTGGCCGATAGCTGGCGGGTAGAAATTTGATGAGCCGTAATCCGAGGCTTTGCCCCCGACGATGACATTGTTAGTTATCACGGCACCGGGGAAATAGGTCGCGAGGGCCGGCTTGCCGGGGCCGACATTGTCACCAAAAAAGCCGTATTCGTTGTTGAAAACGATGTTGTTGCGGAAAACGAATCCCCGTACGGGATCACCGTAAGCAATTGTGATGCTGCCGTCGTGTATGACGGTATTATTCTCGATCACGACGTTAGAAAAGGTCGTTGATTTGATAAAAAATCCGCGGCCGTCATATTTTTTCCCGCTGATATCCTCGAACAGGTTGTTACGCACCGTCAGGTTGCGTCCGCCTTTGCCTTCGCCGCCGAAGATATTCAGGGCACTGCCGGAACCCCGCATGATATTGCCGGTAAACTCGATATCCTCGACCACGGCCTGCGGACCGCTGTCCTCGCCCGTCCTGAATAGCACGCCGGTCCCTTCCTGAGCCATCTGCCAATTATTGGTCATCAGGTTGTTCTCGATCTTGATACGGCGGCCGCTCTTGATCTCGATAAAGTTCTTAACATTCCATTTGGTGCCTTTCCACTCGATGGGCTTGTTGAGGTGATTGTCGCGGATGACACAGTCAGCGGCGACGAGCCCGAGAGCGTTTTCGGCACCGCCAAACAAGATATTCTCGGCAGCGGCTTCCAGATAGTTATTTACGATCTCGATCGGGCCGTCCGATGCCCAAACGGCGATCGCCTGACTTTCCTCGCCTTCGCGCTTGATATCCGCAAAGTAGCTGTTTTCGATCTTGATGAACTTGCCGTTGGCCGCGATGCCGCGCCGCTGGCCCCATTTGGGGTCACCGAGCACCGCGACACGGTCAAACTCGATATGGTGCGGTAGTTGTTCGATCGACGTTTCCTCGGTGGTGCCGATCTCGATGATGTTATAAAGCCCCTCGATGGTCGGCCCGAATTCGATCCCGACGAATCGGAAGTGATGAGCGCCGGCGGCGGTCGTCAGGGCAGGTTCGCCCTTAACGTTGGAAACGATCTTGGGCAAAATATCGGCATATTTCTTATATTCGAGCCGCTTGCCGGCCGCCGGCAGCCGAGAGTCGTCTGCCGACGTGCGAACGGTAATGAACTCGGCGCCCGCCTTGTTAGGCAGCGTGAATTTGCCTTTGTAGGTTGCCCCCGCAGCGAGTTCGATGGTGTCTCCCGGTTTTGCGCGGTCGAGGGCGGCCTGGAAATTACCGCCGGCCGGGACACGTATCACGGCATACGCTCCGTTCGCCGCCGAACTTAACGCGGGTTCGCCAATGCCTGCTAAAACAAAGTACGATCCAAGGCCGATCCCGACCACTATCAGGAATAAGATCGCGGTGATCCAACCCTTCGGCCGTGCTTTGGCGGTGGGCAGCGGCTTCGCTCTGACCTTATTTCCGGCTGATCTTATCGCTTGTTCGGCCATAATCGTAAATACTAACCCATTATCCCGTAAGTGAGAATAAATTCTGAAACGGGCCGACAATCCAGATTCGATGGATGGCAAATCACAGTTTGAGGCGTTAATCTATCAAGGTTTGTCTGACGACGGCGGCTTAAACTACAAAAAGGCGGCTATTATCACTTTCTATACAAGGTATGTGCGGTATTAACGGCATTGTATTTTCACGAGATTCGGGCCGCGAAGTTTCGCCCGAATTGCTGACGGCCATGCGGGACATTTTACGTCACCGCGGCCCTGACGACGGCGGCATTTTTATCGATAAAAATGTCGGCCTCGGTCACCGCCGCCTGGCGATCGTCGACCCGCGGCACGGAGTGCAGCCGATGTTCAGCGACGATAAGGCCTGCGCGATCGTCTACAACGGCGAGGTCTACGATCATGCCGATCGGCGCGCCGAACTCGAATCAAAGGGGCATCACTTTAACAACCGCAGCGATACCGAGACGATCCTCCATCTTTACGCGGAATACGGCAGAGACTGTGTCGAATATCTGCGCGGTATGTTCGCCTTTGCGATCTGGAACTCGAACACGCAGGAACTGCTCATCGCACGCGACCGGCTCGGCGTAAAACCGCTCTATTACGTGCACAAACAGGACGGCAGTCTGTACTTTGCATCCGAGATCAAGGCTCTGCTGGCGGCGGGGGCGGTAAAGCCTGAGATAAATTTTGACGCGTTGCCGGACCAACTCGCTTCGCACGGCACGTCGTTCGACGAAACGCTTTTCGCGGGCGTCAAGCGGCTGATGCCCGGCCATACGATGGTCTGGAAGGACGGTAAGATCGACATCCGCGAGTTTTGGGACCTTTCGTTCGAGCCAAAACACACTCCGCAAAGCGATGCCGAGTATGTCGAAGAGTGGCGAGACCTGTTTCGCAGATCGGTCGAATTGCGGTTGATGGCCGACGTTCCGCTCGGAATGTTCTTGTCAGGCGGGATCGACTCGAGTGCGATCGCGGCGATGATGTCGACGATGGTTTCGGAGCCGATCAAGACCTTTTCCGTCGGGTTTCGCGAGCGTGAGGCAAACGAGCTCGGTTACGCGCGGCTCGTGGCCGAAGCTTTCGGGACCGATCATCACGAGATCACCATCACGCCGAAGCAGTTTTTCGATCAGTTGCCCGACCTCGTCTGGCACGAGGATGAGCCGATCGGCTTTATCGCGTCGGTGCCGCTGTATTTCGTCTCAAAACTTGCCCAGGAGCACGTCAAGGTCGTCTTGACGGGTGAGGGAAGCGACGAAACGCTGGCCGGTTATGGCCGGTATGCCAAGACGCTGCAGCTGCTGAATTACGGCCAACGGTATGAAGACCTGACGCCCGGATTCGTACGAAACGCCGTCCGCGGGGGCGTCGGAACACTGCCCGGAAAACTAGGACAGAAGCTTGGCCGGACATTTCTCACGCGCGACGCCGATATCGAAAATCTGTTTTTAGATAATTTCGGAGTTTTTCCGCGGGCGATGCAGGCCGAACTTTTCTCCAGGGCCACGCGCGAACGCATCCACGACAGCGACCCGTACCGGCAAGCAAGGAAATGGCTTGAAGCGACTGACGCTAAGGATCCGCTCGACCAGTTGCTGTACGTCGATACCAAAACATATCTGCACGAACTGCTCATGAAACAGGACCAGATGTCGATGGCCGCATCGATCGAGAGCCGGGTGCCGTTTCTGGATCACAAACTTGTCGAGTTTTCGGCTCGTATGCCGAGAGAGATGAAGCTTCGCGGCAGCACGACAAAGTGGATACTCCGTGAAGCGATGAAAGGAATACTCCCGGCAGAAATTCTCGATCGTCCCAAGATGGGCTTTCCGGTGCCGGTCGGGAATTGGTTTCGCGGTGAATTCAGCCATATTGTTGATGAATACGTGCTTAGCCCGAGGGCAACTGAACGCGGTATCTTCGATCCCGATTTCGTGCGGTCGCTGGTCGACAGGCACCGGGCCGGTGAGAATCATGATGAGCGTATCTGGGCGCTTGTGAATTTTGAGATCTGGCAGAGGCGATTTTTTGACGGTAGTGGCAGCAACGGTTAAATGACTAGTACGAAGGAGCAAAGATCGCCCGCGGGCATCGAGGCCGAAAAGGAATTTCGCGGCCGTGATATTTTGTGTTTCAGCCACGACTGGACCGGCGACCCGCTGTCAAAAACACACCTGATGCGGGTTTTGGCAAAGGAAAACCGTATTCTCTGGATCAATGCGATCGCAAACCGGATGCCGACCGCGTCTTCCAAGGACATGTCGCGGATCTTCAAGAAGCTGAAGAGCTTTACCGAACCTGTCCGCGAGGTCGAGCCGAATATCTTCGTACTGAATCCGTTGGCGATCCCCGCGTACGGCAGTAAGGTCATCGTCGATCTCAATCAGCGTTCGCTCGTTCGCCAGGTCAAAAGGGCGATGCGGGACCTTGGTTTTTCAAATGTCGTCAATATGGTCTTTAACCCTGCGGCCGGAATGATCGCCGGGCGATTGGGCGAAAGTGAACTTATCTACTACTGCGTCGACGAATATACGGCGTTCACCGGTTCGGCGGCGCTCAAGGAGATCGAAGAAGGGCTGTTTCGAATGGCGGATCTGGTCGTCGTTTCGGCCGAAAAGCTTTACGATTCGAAAAAGCAGTTTAACGAAAACACGCATATTATCCGCCACGGCACCGATTGGCGGCATTTCCGGACGGCACTTGACCCGGCCCTCGCGCTACCTGACGAAGTACGCGATCTGCCGCGTCCGATCATCGGCTTTCACGGGCTTTTGGCGGACTGGGTAGATTTTGAATTGATCAAAAAGGTTGCCGAACGATTTGAGAGAGGTTCGGTAGTTCTGGTCGGCAAGATAAGCGTCGACGCCGAGCAAAAGGTCAAGATACTTGACGGCGTACCCAATATTCACTTTCTCGGACGCAAGCCTTATGAGCAGCTACCAGCGTACTGCAAGGCGTTTGATGTCGCACTCAATCCGTTTGCTATCAATGAATTAACGCTTGCCGCCAACCCGTTGAAGGTTCGCGAATATCTGGCCGCGGGTTTGCCGGTGGTCTCGACGGACATTCCGGAGGTTCGTATTCTCGAAGATTGCCTCGTCGGTACCGATCACGACGATTTTATCGCCAAGATCGAGTTTGCATTGGCGGATCCGACGCCGCGAGAAACGGTCAGCGACCGGATCCGGCATGAAAGTTGGGAAGCAAAGGTCGATGAACTGCGGGCGATAGTCGCGGCATCGAGGAAAGAGGACGGAGGGCTGCGTTGATCGGCAAGCCGAGACTAATACTTGCCTCGGCGAGTCTGGTCGCCGTATGGGTTTTGTGCTCGCCGTTTCTGGCAAAATGGCTCATCGTCGAAAAACCGCTCGGCCACGCCGACGCATTGATGGTGCTGAGCGGCTCGGCCGTTTACAAGGAACGGACGCGGACCGCCGCGGAACTCTTCAAACAAGGCGTCGCTCCCCGAATATTCATCACTGATGACGGCCAACGCTCGGGTTGGTCGCAGGCGGAACAAACCAATCCGCCATATGTCGTTCTGGAACAACGCGAATTGGTCGCCAACGGCGTCTCACCGGATGCCATTACCGTTTTGCCGGGTAAGGTATCCGGAACCGGCGATGAGGCCGCAAAGCTTGTAGAGGAGATTGACATTCGGGCACTGAATTCCGTCGTGATCGTCACATCGGCGTATCACAGCCGAAGGGCTCTTTGGACGTTCGAGCGGATCTTATCGGGCAAGAATGTGGATATCGGCGTTTCTTATGCCCCGGCTGGCATTGGCACGCCGAAGCCATGGTCGTGGTGGATGGGATTTCGCGGTTGGCAGATGGTCGCCGGCGAATACTTTAAGTTCGCCTATTACCGGCTCTATTATTAACGCGATCGAATTTGTGCGGTTCGTCGGCTTGTGATCGCCGCCCGAAATTCACGTTAGGCGATCTGTTCAAACGTATCGGAACCTGCCGACCACTGTGATGCCAATTACATCGAGCATTGATGTGTGTGATCCGGTTGTTTTGCCCTCTCATTCAGTTCGTTAAACTCGCTGAACAGTAACCTTCAACCGTGTCGGATCTCCACGCGTTATCACACGATAAGACTTCTTGGTCGTAAACGTCAGTTTGCCGTTGACGAATATCTGGACCCGGATGACGTACGAGCCGCGAACGTTGATCTTGTCGGCATCGTAGCCGATCCCGAAGACCAATGGAGTATCTTTTTCGTTCGTTTCAAACGATTGCTCATTGATCACGGCCGGCTTCGCACCGGCCTTGGTGACATCCAACAATTGAACTAATACCGTAGCGTCCGCCGGAACGGTAACTTCTTTTCCGCGGATGATCGCACCCGTAACGATAGTTTTAGCCACTGACAGCGGTTCCATTTCATACGTTCCGCCGTTTGCCGGGAGCGATAAGAAAAGGCGGCCGTCTTTGATCAAATACTTCGCGACATTCGTCCAATCTCCGCCGGCGCGTTCGATCTTACTGTATTTGCGGCAACCCATCAGGGTCGATACCATTTTGCTGAATTTGATCATATTCGGCCCGTCGGATACCCATGAGCCGCCGCCGATATTACAGCTTATCTCTGTCGAAACTTTGCCGCCGACACCGAAACTAACAGTGAATTTTGTGCCGCCGTTGTGCACGGTGACCGTGCCGTCGCCGTCGACAAATTTGACCGCCTGCCAGGACGTGCCTTCGAGTTCATGCTGTGCGAGGGCGATACTTGAAAACGCGAACAAAAGAACCCAGGCGATCAGAATTTGCTTGAGCATAGTCGGAACTAATTAAGAGTGACGACAACGACCCGGCAACGATGATGTAAACGTCGTTTGAGTTATACCAATTGCCGTTGTCGAAAAGGACGAGAAGTTTGAAAACGGAAATTGAACCAGAGGCTAGTCGCCGTTGTTCATCTTCGACATTAGTTCATCGAAACGCGGATCGTCACGCAAACTGTCGAGATTGGTGTCCTTTTCAAAGTAGGGCTTATTTTGATTGCCGAGGCGAACCGCTTTGTTCAGCCATTTAAAGGCGAGGTCATGATCGCCGAGCAGCGCGTAGGTCGAACCGACCCAATAGGCCATGTCGTGGTCGGCGCGCGACACCGCGAGGGCATCGTCGGTCAATTGTTCGCGGGCTTCGTCAAAGCGTCCGGCACCGGCCAGAAACTCGGCGTACAGCGGCCGAATACCGTCCATCCGAGGGTTTTCTTTTAATACCTCAGCCATCAGATCGATGGCCTCGTCAAATTTGCCCTGGTAATAATAGACGCCCGAACGAAAGATCCGCAGCATCGGGTGATTCGGCTCGACCTTTACGCCCTTGTCGAGTTCGGCCAGAGCCTCATCGAACCGCCGTTCATAAATGTAAATACGGGCCCGGTTATACGCGGCGACGGCGCGAGCGGCCGGGTCGAGACGGGCGAGTTTTTCAAACGCCTTCAAGGCCAGATCGTATTTTCCGTCCAGACGGTGAAGAACGCCTTTTACGAAATAAAGTGCGGCGTCATTCGGAAATTGCTTTTCGAGGAGCTCTATCTCGGAACGTGCCTTTTTCTTTTCGCTGCGGGCGAGATAGATCATCACCATCAAGACACGAGCCTCGACGACGTTCTGATCGTAGAAGAACGCTTTGCTAAAAGCAGCTTCCGCGTAGGTGTAATCTTCGGGTTCGCCGAGCCCCTTAAAGACCCGATTGGCGTAACAGGCCCCAAGGCCGCTATATGCCAACGCAAAGTGCGGGTCGAGTTCGATAGCGCGTTTGAAATTGGCCATCGCAGCGTCGCAATCCTCAGCGTCGATCGTCCGGAAGATAAAACGCCCGAAGTTGTCGCGGCCACGAAGGTACTCTTCCCACGCTTCGGCGTTGTCAGTCGCACGCTTACCCAGCTTTTCGGCCTCGAGATCGGTCAGTTCAAGCCGAAGGCCCTCAAGGATCCGTTGAGCGATAGCGTCCTGAAGCATCAGAATGTCGCTGCCCTCGGCGTCTATTCGGTCGCTCCAGAGAATGTCACCGGTCGAAACATCGAGCAGCTGGGCGGTCACGCGCAGCTTTTCGCCCGAGCGTATGAACCCGGCCGACAGCACCGCGTGGACCCGAAGTTCCCGGCCGGCGTCACGCGGATCTATATCTTTGCCCTGAAATTTTGCGATCACCGAACTTGGCCGCACGATGATCGAGCGTATCTGAGCGAGCTCGGTAATAACGGCGTCCGCGAGTGCAAACTCGTAAAAACTGGCGGACGTATCGCCGCTTAGATTCTGAAACGGCAGGATCGCTACGCTCTTTTTCTCGCTGCCAGCGGACGTCATCGAAATATCGGGCGCAAACGACGGAAAGCTGGTCAGCGACGGTGTCATCCCGACCGAACTTTCCGAGCCCGTACGGCCCTTGATCCAGTTCCACGCGCGCTTCACCGGACTGCCGTCAGCGTGTGTCGGAGCAAATGTATCGCCCGGCATCACCTGCGCACCCGCCAACTGCTGCAATACGCCGCGAAGGTCGTCGCGCATCTGGCTGATCTTCTGGTATCTATCCTTGGGTTCTTTGGCGAGAGCCTTATCGATGATCTGCTGAAGCTGCGGCGGGAAAGGGTCTCGGCGCATCGCAGCAAGCGGTTTTGGGGTCCCGTATAGTACCTGGTGCCGAACGTCAACGACCGTTTTGCCCTGAAATGCCCAAATACCGGTCAACATCTCGTAGAGCAGGACACCGGTCGAAAATATGTCCGAGCGGTGATCGGCGCGCTCGCCGCGAGCCTGTTCGGGGGCGGCGTAGGTCGCGGTTCCGTACGGAATGCCGAGTTCGGTGATCTCCGCGTGGTCCTGGCCGGCACGCTGGTCAGCGTGGTCGTCCTCGACCAGCTTGGCTAACCCAAAATCCAAAATTTTGGCCTGGCCCGAGTCGGTGACCATTATGTTGCCGGCCTTGATGTCGCGGTGGATTATGTTCTTCGAATGGGCGTACGCAAGTGCATCGGCGACCTGGATCGCGATCGAAACGGCACTTCGAAGCTCGAGCGGCCGCCCGGCGACGAGTTGTCTCACGTTCTTGCCGGCGACATACTGCATCGCGATATAGAACACGCCGTCAGAGCTGTGAAAATCGTAGATCGTGCAGATGTTCGGATGGTCGAGTTGAGAGCAAAGCTGAGCCTCACGCTCAAATCTTTTGAAATTAGAGGTCTTCGCCGTCAATTCCGGAGGCAGGACCTTGATGACCGCGGTGCGATTCAGCTTGGTGTCGAGAGCCTTGTAAACCGTGCCCTGGCCGCCGGAGCCGATCTTTTCGAGGATCTTGTATTGGTTGATCTGCGAACCGATCATAAAATCTGTGGAACGCGAAACGCAGCAGAGCGTACGGCAGCGAACGCACGACTAGCGCATTCCAAAATTGAGCAAGACACCATTATATGGCAGAAAGCGATTTGCGCAATCTGTCGTCCGCAAACTTTTGTAAAGGACCGGCAAACTGCCGGTCAACCAGGGTGGATCGTTCAGCCGCGGGGCGGATCGCCCCAACCTGATCCGATGTAAACCCCATTCTCGACAATGCACGGTACGACGAGGTCGCCGCCCGAATATTCGAGCATTTCACGCTGACGAGCCTTATCGTTTTGGGCGTCATACTCAATAAATCCGATGCCGCGGGACCGAAAATGGTCTCTTGCCTGTTGGCAATACGGACATCCCGGTTTGGTGTACATCACTATGCTCATTGTTCAAAATTACACCTTTTCTGTAAGATAATCTAGCAAAACGACCTGACAGATCTATGACGTTACCCGATATTTTTTCACCCTTCGAAAACCTGGTCGAGATAGAGATACTCGGCGAAAAACGCCTGGTACCGGAAAACAACTCGCTGCTGCGATGTTTTCAGTATCTGGCGATGGAGAGCATCTCGTACGGAGATTTTTGCTGGAACGGCGATTGTCTGAATTGTCAGGTGTGGCTGCAGAACGGCGATAAAGAAAAGGCGGTCATCGCCTGTCGAACGAACGTCAAACCTGAAATGCGGATAGCCCGTCTTTCGGACGAGATCGACCTTTCGGGCGAATGACGCCTAAGATATTCGGGCCGACGAGCGAGTCGGCGGACCGGATCAATATTTGGGAATGCTCTGA
Organism: uncultured Chloracidobacterium sp.; assembly: GCA_964592865.1. Lineage (GTDB taxonomy): Bacteria > Acidobacteriota > Blastocatellia > Pyrinomonadales > Pyrinomonadaceae > OLB17. The sequence goes on from CAZQGN010000006.1 coordinate 76,830, forward strand.
TCGACGTCGTTCGACCAGGCCGTGATCCCGCCGATAAGATTAGTCAGCTTTCCGCTGAAACCCGACCTTTCGAGTGCGTCTATCGCACGGGCGCTACGGCCGCCCATTTTACACAGGACGACTGTCTCGCGTGTTTGGTCTATCTCGCTCATACGCTGCAGTATCTCGCCCAGCGGGATCAGCTTTGTCCCGTCGATCCGCGCAAAGGCGTACTCATCCGGCTGTCGGACATCGATCATCTGGATGTCGTTGCCCGCGTCAAGGCGTGCTTTTAGTTCGGTTGCTGTGATCTGATTCATAAGGGTCGTTAAGAAAGCTCCTGCGATCTCATAATAGCAACCTAAATACTAACATCTGCCGACGCCGATTTTCCAACTTAGGCTGTCCGGCTTCGATCCGCCGACTCAAGCGAACGGCGGCGTCAGTTTACAAAAATTTACAATCCAAAATAATACGAGCTGACGAAAGTAAGATAAAATGCTGATTTTAGGCTAATTATCATATGTGGAAACCAGTCATCAGGCCGCTCATCGCTATAACTCTGTCCGCGGCAGCGATCGCGTGCGGTTCATCCGGCGGTGCTAAGAAGGGCGACGCCGATGCCAAGAACGACCAAGCTCAGTCCGCACCGGCGATCAACATCACGGTCGGCAAGAGCGAGTCGCGCGATATCGCATCGGCGATCAAGGCGACGGGAAGCCTTGTTGCCAATGAAACGTCCAACGTGGCACCAAAGTCTGCAGGAAAAATTGCCAACTTGAATATTGACGTCGGTGACTTTGTCGCCGGCGGTGCCGTTATTGCCAAGGTCGACGACCGCGACGCTAAGCTGCAGCTTTCGTCTGCTCTTGCGGCGGTCAAGGTCGCAAAGTCGGCGGTACGGCAGGCCGAAGCAAAATTGGGGCTTCTCGGCAACGGCAAATTCTCGGCATCGTCGATCCCGGAGGTGCGTGTAGCGAACGCGAACTACGAGCAGGCGCAGGCGGAGTTGAAGCAGGCCGAGGCAAATGAAAAGCGGTACCGTGAACTTACCGAATCAGGCGATGTAGCGATGGTCACCTACGAGCAGTATCGGACCCAGCGTGACACCGCCCGCAGCCGTGCGAACGCCGCCAAGGAACAACTCGAGGCAGCGATCAACACGGCGAAGCAGAGCAATCAGGCGATCGCCAGCGCTCAGGCGCAGGTCGAATCGGCCGAAACCCAGGTCGCGGACGCCCAGCAGGCGATCGCCGACACCGTTATTCGTGCTCCGTTTGCCGGTTTTGTTAGCAGCCGGCCCGTCGCTGTTGGTGAATATGTGTCTTCGGCGTCGGTCGTCGCGACCATCCTGAGAACCAATCCGATCAAGGTCCAGATACAGGTCGCCGAGGCTGACTCGCCCTACGTGGCAGCCGGCCGCGGCGTTTCACTCGAGGTTGACGCATTTAAGGACCGAAAGTTCGCCGGGACCGTGTCGTCGATCAACCCGGCGATAGACCCGGTTTCGCGTGCGGCGGTCGTCGAGGCTCTCATCGAGAATAGCGACAACGCGCTGCGCCCCGGTATGTTCGCTAACGTCCGGATCAACAAAGAGGGCGGCAGTAAGGCTGTATTCGTGCCGCGTTCCGCCGTTATCAATGACGAAGCTACTCAATCATATCGCGTGTTTGTGATACAGGACGGCGTCGCCAAACTCAAGACCGTGCAGATCGGTTCTGAGGAGAACGGATTTGTGGAGATAGTTACAGGCGTCGAACCTGACCTGACGGTCGCGACCGGCAAACTCGAACAACTCTATGAGGGGGCGAAAGTGACCTTTTAGTGTCATTCCGGGCCGGCCTCGAGCCGCTCGTTACTCCGCATTGGTGACCTCGGAAGTGAATATTGGGACATAACGTATTATGCAGTGGTTAGCAGAAATTTGTGTTCATCGGCCGGTCTTTGCGACTGTCATCGTGTTGTTTTTGACGGTCGTCGGCGGATTCAGCTTTTTCACGTTGGGCGTCGACCGCTTTCCTAAGATCGACCTGCCGACCATCTCAGTTTCGACCAGTAATACCGGAGCTGCTCCGCAGGAGATCGAGACCGAGGTCACCGACATTATCGAAGGGGCACTGAATACGGTGCCCGGCGTCGAAGAGATGCGCTCGACATCGTCACGCGGCCGTTCGAGCGTCAATCTGACCTTTAATCTCGAGAAAGATCCTGACCAGGCATTCCAGGAAATCCAGCAGAAGCTCAGCGGAGCGATAAACCGCCTTCCCGAAAACGCCGATCCGCCGTCTGTTCAGAAATCAGATCCTGATTCGCAGCCGATCCTGATGTATTCGATCAGCGCACCGCGGGATATCACCGAACTGACGACGCTGGTCCAAAATCTGGTCCAAAAGCGTATCGAATCGACCGACGGTGTCGGTGAGGTATTTATCTGGGGATCGCGTGAAAAGCAGATCAAGATATACGTAAATCCGGACAGGCTCAAGGCGTATAACCTCTCGGTCACCGAGGTTTCGAACGCCGTTCGCGGGCAGAATCAGGAATTGCCCGGCGGCAGTCTCGTCGAAGGCGCCAAGACGCTCGGCGTCCGCACGATGAGCAAACTGTCCGAAGTCAGTCAGTTTGGCGAGATCGTCATCGCGACACGTAATTCTTATCCGATCAAGGTCAAGGATGTGGCCCGCGTCGAATCGACCGGTGCTGACGCCAGCACGGCCGCCTCGCTTGACGGTACCCAGGCGGTGAGCCTCGGGATAAGAAAGCAATCGGGGGCTAACACGATCGCGGTCATCGAAAACGTCAAAAAGCGAATGGCCGAGATCCTGCCTAATATGCCCTCGGACATGAAATTTGCGTTGATCCGCGACCAGTCCGAGTTCATTCAAAACAGTTTGACCGCGATCGAGGAGCACCTGATCCTCGGCGGTCTGTTCGCGGCGGTCGTCGTTTTCTTTTTCCTTTGGAATTTTAGATCGACCATCATTGCCGCACTGGCGATCCCGATCTCGATCATCGCCTCGTTTGCCGTCATCGCCGCACTCGGATATTCCCTGAACCAGATGACAATGCTGGCCTTGACCCTAATGGTCGGCATCGTGATCGACGACGCGATCGTCGTGCTCGAGAACATTTACCGGTTTGTCGAAGAAAAGGGAATGAACCCGTTTCAGGCCGCGGTCGAGGGTACCAAGGAGATCGGACTTGCGGTTTTGGCGACGACGCTGTCACTTTTGGCGGTATTCATCCCGGTAGGATTCATGACCGGCATCGTCGGCCGGTTTATGTCGTCGTTCGGGCTGACGTCGGCCGCGGCGATCGCCGTCAGTTTGATCGTGTCATTTACCATCACGCCGATGCTCGCGGCGCGCTGGATCAAAGCGAAAAAGAGTTCCGCCGGTGCCGCCGGCGACGCTGAGCCGGATACCGCGTTTCCCGCAGAAAGCGTGCCGGCAGACGAAGTGCAAAGCGAATCCGTCGGTGCTGAGCATTCTGATTCGAAGGCAGGATGGTTTTACAGCAAGATCGACGGCTCATATACGTGGCTATTGAAACTGTCGATGCGTCACCGCTGGGCGGTCGTTCTGATATGTATTTTGACCGTTGCGTCGATCGTGCCGCTATATAAATACGTCGGAATGGCGTTCCTGCCGGACGAGGATGAGTCGTTATTTCAGATAAACCTGCGGGCTCCGCAGGGCACATCGCTCTCAGCGACGCAATCAATTCTTGACCGTATCGCCCGTGACGTGCGCGAGCAGCTGCCGGGCGTCAAGAATACGCTTGTGCTTGCGGGTTTCGGACGCGGTTCGGGCCCGAACAACGGTTTTGTGAACGTCAGTCTCGTGCCGGTCGGCGAGCGAAAGAAATCGCAGGCGGATCTGATCAACCAAACACGGGCTCTGGTCAAAAAATATTCCTCCAAGGATTATCAGGTAACCGTCTCGGCTTCGTCATCGATCGCACAGGGTATCGGCCTCGGGCGCGGAGGCAGCGGTATCGGGTTTTTCATTGCCGGCCCTGATATGGAAAAACTGACGCTTTACGCCAATCAGTTGGTCGAAAAAATGAAGGAAGATCCTGCATTTCGCGACCCGGACAACTCGATCGATATCGGCACTCCTGAGATACGCGTCCTTATCGACCGGGCAAAAGCCGCTGACCTGGGGGTCGCGGCCGGTAATGTTGCTCAGGCACTCAACATCCTTGCGGCCGGGCAGCGCGTTTCGACCTTTAATGAAAATTCGGTCCAATACGACGTCGTTATCCAGGCGGACGAGCCTTTCAGGCGGGACCGAAGCAGTTTTCAGAATTTTGCCGTCGCCTCGTCGACCGGTGCGATCGTCGGCCTGGATAAGGTGATCAAGATCGAAGAAGGTCTGAGTCCGTCATCGATCAGCCGCCTTAACCGCCAGCGTGTGGTCACGGTATCGGCCGGATTGCCGCCGAACTCATCGGAATCGGATGCTCTTGTGAAACTGCAAAAGATGGCCGCCGATCTGAAGATGGGCCCCGAATATGTGACAGGCGTCAGCGGCCAGTCCAAGGAACTGCAGAAAGCGTATGAGTCGTTCCTTTTGGCATTCCTGCTGTCGTTCGTCTTTATGTATCTGATCCTCGCCGCCCAGTTCGAATCGTTCATCCATCCGGTGACGATCCTGCTGACGCTGCCGCTTTCAATCCCGTTCGCTCTATTGTCGACGGCGATGGCCGGCCAGACGTTGAACATTTTCTCGGCCCTGGGTATCTTGCTGCTCTTTGGCATCGTTAAAAAGAACGCCATTTTGCAGATCGATCATACAAATACATTGCGGGCCCGCGGGCTCAATCGGTACGACGCCATCATTCAGGCAAATCGCGACCGTCTGCGGCCGATCCTGATGACCACGATCGCGCTTGTCGCGGGAATGATCCCGCTCATTCTGGGCAGCGGTGCGGGAGCGGCGACCAACCGGTCGATCGGCATTCTGGTCGTCGGCGGACAGTCGATGTGTCTGCTGCTGACGCTTTTGGCCGTGCCGGTCTTTTATTCACTTTTCGATGACGCAAAAGGAACATCCGCCTGGCAGTCAATATCCGGCAGTACAAAGAAACTCTTTTCCGTCTTTAGATCGCAAAAGGCCGATAGTAGAACGGAGGAGTCGGCTTAGCCCTATGTCGTTGATCCATTTATCGATCTGGTTGAGGCCGTTTGCCCTCAAGATCTCGTTAGCGGCGCCGGTGCTGATGCTGGCGCTTGCCGCCAGTGCCGCGGCACAGACGCCGACCCCGACGCCTGAACCGCTGCCGGTGCAGCCCAATCTGGCGTTACCGGCTTCGCCAATGCCGAGCAATGAGCGCATCGGCGTTAACTCGGCCGACACACTTTCATTAACATTGGAAAGAGCCATCGAAATGGCCCTTAAGAACAATAACGACATCGATTCCTCGCGAAATGATTCGCAGATCAACGATCTTCGGCTCGACGGTGCCCGCGGAGTATATGACCCGCTGATCACATCGGATAACTATTACGAGCGAGCCTCGACACCGACGGCTTCGGCGATCGGCGGTGCCGTTAACGGAGCGGTGACGCAGACGAGGATGTTCAACTCGGCCGGCGTCAGCGGGTTTACACCCGCAGCGGGCGGTTCATATTCCGTGCTTTTCAATTCCTCGCGAACCACGACCAGCAATACCAACTCGTTCCTAAATCCGCAGTTTCCGTCTTCGCTGACGTTCAATTACACGCAGCCGCTGCTCCGGGATCGGCGGTTTGACGGCAACCGCCGTTCGCTCGAGATCGCCAAGCGAAATCGTTCGATCAGCGACGCTCAACTTAAGATCAAGGCGATGGACGTTATTTCGGGAGTCGAGTCAGCGTATTGGGACCTGACCTTCGCCCTGCGGAACCTGCAGGTACAGACCGATACTCTCAAACAGGCCAAGGAACAGCTTGAGAGTAATAAACGCCTGGTCGAAAAGGGGGTTTTGGCTCCTATCGAGATCGTCGCGGCCAATGCCCAGATCTCGACTTTCGAACAAACCGTGTTTCTTGCTCAGGAATCGGTCACGCGGGCCGAAAACACGCTGAAGACGCTGTTGCTGCCCGACCGCTCGTCGCCCGAGTGGGCCCGACCTCTGACGCCGGTCACACCGGTCTCGCTGAGGTCGCCGGTAATGTCGCTTGATGCGGCCGTACAGACGGCAATGAAGAATCGGCCCGAAGTTGAGCAATGGGCGACCACGGAGGAGATCAATAAGATCGACGAGAGATACTATCGCGACCAGAAAAAGCCGCAGATCGACCTCTACGGTATCTACACTACATCCGGCCTCTCAGGCACCGAAACGCCGGCCGCATTCAATCCGACGACCGGCCTGAGCCGAGTTCCGACAAATCTCGTCGGCGGGTACTTTAACTCGTTGGGGAACCTTCTGCAGCAGGATTATCCGACGTTTAGGGTCGGCGTGTCGATCGCGCTACCGTGGGGCAACCGAACGGCGAAGGCAAATCTGGGCCAAACACTGGTCGAAGCGGAACGGATCCGCAACCTGCGCACTCAGGCCGAGCAGCGGATCGAGGCCGAGGTGCGAAACTCGCTTCAGGCACTGCGTTCGGCCGAGGCCAGGCTCGCGTCCGCGACGGCGGCCAGAACCGCGTCAGAGGAACTGTACGCAAGCGAACAGCGTCAATTCAGAAGCGGTACGACGACCTTTTATCTTGTCTTACAGCGGCAGACGGACCTGCTCGGCGCCCGCGGCCGCGAACTGCAGGCGCAGACCGACCTCAACAAGGCGATATCGGAATTTCAGCGAGCTATCGGCAACACCCTGTCGGTCAACAATGTGACGGTATCAAAATAGGCTTATTGGATCTCGGGGACCTCGATGGCCGGGCCGGGTGAGCGGAATTGCGGCTTATCGCCGAATCCGAACATATCAGGACCGTTGATCAGATATTGCTCGGCCGTTTTCACATCGATCGGCCTCGAGAAATAGTAACCCTGGCCGAGCGAGCAGCCGAGAGAACGCAATTTCTCGAGCTGGCTCTCGGTCTCGATGCCCTCGGCCACAACCTCGATATTCAGATTCTCACCCAACATCAGGATCGTTTTTACGATCGCGCCGCTCTTTTCGTCCTCGTCCATTTTCTTGATGAACGACCGGTCGATCTTGAGCCTTTCGAACGGGAACTTTTGCAGATAGCTGAGGCTCGAATATCCGGTGCCGAAGTCATCGGTCGATAATTCGACGCCGAGAGCGTCGAGATCGGAAAGCACCTTGAGCGACCTTTCGCTGTGCTCCATGACCGTGCTTTCGGTGACCTCGAGTTTCAGCTGGCGCGGATCAAGGCCGGAATTGTCGAGTATTTCCGCGACCTGAGCCGTCAGGTTCGGGTGCATCAGCTGTTTGGCCGAAAGATTGACACTGACGGACAACGCCCGCCCAAATTGTCTTTGCCATTCGGCGATCTGGCGGCAGGCTTCCTCCATGATCCACTTTCCGATCGGAATGATCAGTCCGGTCTCTTCGGCCACGCCGACAAACTCGTTCGGCGAGACAAGGCCGTGCTTCGGGTGCTGCCAGCGTATCAACGCCTCAAATTCGTAAACGCAGCCGGTCGAGAGTTCGACGATCGGCTGATAAAGTACCTCAAATTCGTTTCTTTCGACCGCGTGGCGAAGATCGGTCTCGACCTGAAGCAAGTTCATATTGCGAACGTGCATCTCGCGGTCGAATATCTCGCAACGGGCCTTACCGGCCTCTTTGGCGCGGTACATCGCGGCGTCGGCGTCGCGTAAAAATTCTTCGGGCTGACGCTGGCCGTTGTTTGAAATGATAATGCCGATACTGGCGGTCGTAAATACCTCGTAATTGTCGATCCGGAACGGTTCGGAGATCTTCGCCTGCAGCCTTTCGGCGACCCGGGCGACCTCGCCGGTATCACCGCAGCGGTTCAACAAAATCACAAACTCGTCACCGCCGAGCCGCGCGACCACATCGCCCGGGCGCACGCCTTCTTTCAGGCGTTCGGCTATAGCGACCAAAAGCTGATCGCCGACCGCGTGGCCGAGGCTGTCATTGATGACCTTGAACCTGTCGAGATCCAGAAACAGTACCGCAAAGCTGGCAAACGCGTTGCCGTCGGCACGCTCGATCGCCTGCCGCAAATGATTCATGAACTGGACACGATTCGGCAGCTCGGTCAGCGTGTCGTGGAGGGCATAATGCCTCAGCCGCTCTTCGGCGCGGTTGCGTTCGGTGATGTCGCGGAAACAGCATACACGGCCGACCGGTTTGTCCTCGACAAATTGGGGCTGCGAATAGCGTTCGTAGATCCGACCGTCAAGCAATTCTAAGATGTCAGTTTGGACTCCTAGCGCATCTGCGAAAAGAGTTTCGCAGTTAATTGCGAACATTTCAGGATCAGCCATTTGCCCCGAGATGTGGCGGACAAGTTCGTGAGCTTCCTTTTGTTCGATCAAGTCGTCAGGCACGTCCCACATTTGCCTGAATTTTGTATTACAGGTGACGATCTTTCCGTCAGTGTCGACGACGACAATACCGTCAGCCGTAGATTCGAATGTCGAGGCGAACAGCGATACCGTGCTGACGAGCGATTCCTGGGCTTGGCGACGCTCGCTAATGTCGCGTCCGATGCCTTGGACGCCGACCGGCAGCCCGTCATTCACGATCAGGCGCGTACTCATTTCGAGCGGTACGCGGCGGCCGTCTTTGGCGATGATCTCGAGCTCGTATGTGGTCGGCCGTTCGTCGACCATCTTTCGGGCGGTCATCGTTCGTGCGGCCTCAAGAAATTCGGGTGCCACCACGCTCGCGATGTTAATATTCATCGCCTCCTCGCGGGTGTAGCCGGTGATCATCTCGCCGGCCCGATTTAGCGATGTGATATTGCCGTCGAGGTCGTGGGTGTAAATGAGGTCGTTAGCGTTCTCAAAGAGGTCGCGGTAACGCTCTTCGTTCTTGCGGCTGATCTCCTCGGTACGCTTTCGCTCAGTGATGTCGCGTGCGACACCCTGGATCGCAACAGCCTCGCCGTTCTTGCGGATAACCGAACTGTTAACCTCGAGGATGATGCGCGTACCATCCTTCTTGAAACAGGCGACCTCATACACGGTCTGATCAGTGCTGCCGGCGATCTTTTTTGCAAGATTACGCTTCATCACGGCGAGGTCTTCGGGGGCGGTGACTGAAGCCATATTGAGAGAAAGAGCTTCTTCCCGCGTGTAGCCGAAGATCCGCGATGCCGCGCCATTTATCGAAATGTAATTACCTTCGAGGTCGTGGACATAAATAATGTCGTTCGCGTTTTCAAACAATTGGCGATAACGAGCCTCACTCTCCGTCAACGCGATATCGGCCCGCCGCCTTTCCGTGATGTCCCGCCACATCACAAGGCCGGCGAAGATGTTGTCATTCTCATCGCGGACAGGGATGATGTAGATCTGATAGCTGGCATCGTTCCGGTCGACGTCCATTACGATCTTCTCACCGGCGAGGGCTCTTCGATACAGATCTTCCCATTCGTTCAGATCGTCGCCGTCGTAAACCTCTTGCAGTGTCCTGCCCTCAAATCGGCTGGCATCGTATTCCTGATGTTTTAACTGCTCACCGTCGGCAAGCGAAAACCGAAGGTCATGGTCAAACAGCAGAACCGCCGTCTTTGGAATGTGCTTCGCAAGTGTCCGGTATAAACGCTCACGTTTCTGCAGTTCGAGCACGGCCAGCTTTCGCTCGGTAACATCGAGTATCACACCCTGCCAGCAGATCGGGACGCCGTCGGCATCTTTGATAAAGCAGCTTCGGTCGCGAACCCAGAATATCGAACCGTCTTTGCCGACGATACGGTATTCATAATCGATACCTTCACCCGCGATCATCGCGTTTCGTGTGCCGGTAAGTATCCGATCGCGATCTTCGGGATGTATCACCCTGGACCAGATATTACCGTCGCTCATCCAATCTTCGTAAGGATATCCAAACTTCTCGACCGTTTTGCTGATGTAGATCGGCGTGTACGGGGATACGGGCTCGACCGCGTAGAACATCACCGGCAAATTTTCGATAAATCCGCGAAATGTGCTGTCGTCAACTGCCGGGCCGTCACCCGCTTGAGCGGTGATCGGCCGATCGGGCATCATTGATGCAATTGGTCTATCCGTGTTTGTCCGGTTCCGGCTGGACATAATCAAGTGAGGTTAAAAAAAGTGGTTCAGCGATGAGACACGCAGTAAGCGTTTGAAGCGGAATTTGCGCGGCCGTAAACGGATCGGATACCCGAACGGGCCAACGCCATCTAAGATATTAGCACGTTAACGGCGACCTTGACCACAACTTTTTTACAATGTTAAACAGGAATGGCCGTATCCAACGCTCGGAGTTGCCGCCGCGTTGTTAAATTCGAGATAAAAGCAGTAGAATTGCGCCGAACATACTTCGGACGACCGACCCCAAGATTATGAAAAAACTGATTTCCGCCGCCCTGTTTCTTTCGCTGACCGCCGCCACATTCGCTCAGACGATGCCAAAAGACGCCGACCCAAAGTTGTGGGCCCGAGCCGTCAAACTCCACAAAAGCTCAATAGTCATCGACGGGCACAATGATATTACCTCGCCGATGGTCGATGAGGATTTTGATCTGGCATCGAACACGGTCGGGAAATTTCATAAGGACGGCGACCCGTTCCACACAGACCTGGCCCGATTTAAGGCCGGGGGAATTACGGGCGAGTTTTTCTCGATATATGTATCGGGCTCGACACTAAAGTCCGGCGGAGCGATGCGGCGTGCGATGGATCTGATCGACGCCACCTATCGCGAAGCCGAGCGGCATCCGGCGCAGTTGACGATGTGCACGACCGCCGCTGAGATCCGGAACGCTAAAAAGCAGGGGAAAATTTGCGCGTTGATGGGTATCGAAGGCGGCTACGCGATCGAGAATTCGCTTTATGCCCTCAGGGATTTCTATCGTCTTGGGATCAGGTACATGACCCTCACGCACAACGTGACGCATGACTGGGCGGACGCTCATCGTGACACGCCCAAGAACAACGGCCTGTCAGAATTTGGGAAAGAGGTCGTACGCGAAATGAACCGCCTCGGGATCTTTGTCGATATATCGCACGTCTCGGAAAAGGTCATGAACGACGTCCTCGACATAACCACCGCACCGGTGATCGCATCGCACTCAAATGCACGCGCGATAAATGACCATACACGAAACGTATCGGACGCGGTCCTGAAGCGTGTCGCGAAGAACGGCGGTGTGATAATGATCAACTTTTATCCGTCGTTCCTTGACGCCCGTACCAATCGGGAAGAGAACGAGCGATCGGCACGTCTCAAGCCGCAGATCGACGCACTTCGAGAAAAATATAAGGACAACCCGGATGCCTATTTCGATGCCGAACGGAAACTGTTCGCCGAAAATCCGTTCTACGTCGCTCCGTACACGCGGATCGTCGACCATATCGATCACATCAAGCAGGTCGCGGGCATCGACCATGTCGGCATCGGGTCAGATTACGATGGCGTGCCCTTCCTGCCGGCCGGTATGAACGGCGTCGAGGACCTTGTCCTTGTTACCTATGAAATGCTCCGACGAGGATACTCGGACGCCGATGTTCGCAAGGTTTTGGGTGAAAATATGCTGCGGGCGATGTCGCAGATGGAAAAGGTCGCCGGAAAGCGGCAGATCAGCGGGCAAGGAAGCCTGAAAAAGATCAAGTAGATAAGCCTGCAGACAATCACATACCGGCGTTACCGCGTTCGCTTCCCAATGGCGATCGGTGATGCCGGTTTGCAGCAAACAGAGACCAATCTGGCACGGTCCTGCTGCATTTCGGGGTCGCTTTCCAACATTTTCATCGTCGCCGCAAAAATCTCCGAGGCGTTATTGTCGGAGGGTTCATTGATCCGATAATGGGTCCATTTACCCTCACGGCGGCCTGTGACCAGGTCTGCCCGCTTCAGATACGCCAAATGACGCGAGATCTTCGGGTTGTTGGTCCCCAGTGTTTCCGCAAAAAAGCAAACACATACCTCGCCGTCGCGCATCAGGTTAAGCAGCCGCAGCCGCGTGCGATCGGCCAGAGCCGCAAAGAAAAGTGCCGGGTCAAATGTTCGCTGCTTTGCCATCAGAACAAAATTGTATCACATAACATTTACGGCTTGACATAATTAATGCTCGGGAGTAGGCTCGAAAGTAACAATTACGCATATGCATAATTGATTACAGCTCACGGAGAAGAAATTATATGTCCGCAACATCCATAGGTACCCTAAAAGCCCATCTTGCACTAAACGCAAAGGACGTCGAAACAAGCATTGAGTTTTACAAAAAGATGCTCGGGATCGAGCCGAGCAAGGTTCGCACCGGTTATGCCAAGTTCGACGTGAACGAACCGCCGCTTAATCTGACACTCAACCAGGTGCCGTTCGCGGGCCGCGGGGCACTGTCACATCTCGGTATTCAGGTCGCCTCGACAGATGACGTTCTGGCGATGAAGGCACTCTGGGAGTCTCGCGGGTTGATGGCCCGTGATGAGATGCAGACGACCTGCTGCTACGCGGTTCAGGACAAGACCTGGGTCAGCGACCCGGACGGTAACGAATGGGAAGTCTTCGTCGTGCTCGAGGACAATCTGCCTGAAGGACAGGCGAAGAGCGAAGATGCCTCCTGCTGCGTCCCGACATTTGTCGGGATCGACGGAACCTCAAAAAGACCGGCGATCGAGTGCTGCTAGACAAAGTTAGCGCGACTTAACAATGCACCAAAGATATGACCATCACCGAATGCAACCCGACCCGTCGGCTTTCGTTTCTGGATCGCTTTCTGACCCTTTGGATCTTTTTGGCGATGGCTATAGGCGTCGCGGTCGGGTTTCTGTATCCGGCGGTCGAAACGGTCCTCAACCGCTTTAACGTCGGCACCACAAACATCCCGATCGCGGCCGGGCTGATCCTGATGATGTATCCGCCGCTTGCCAAGGTACGATATGAGGATCTCGGCAAGGTTTTCAAAAATACGAGGATACTCGGGCTCTCGCTGATACAAAATTGGGTCATCGGCCCGATCCTGATGTTTGGCCTTGCGATCATCTTTCTGCGCGGCCAGCCCGATTATATGGTCGGGCTGATCATGATCGGTTTGGCCAGGTGCATCGCGATGGTCATCGTCTGGAACGAACTCGCCGGCGGCGATAGCGAATACGCGGCCGGACTTGTCGCATTTAACAGTGTATTTCAGGTGCTGTTCTACAGTTTGTACGCCTGGATCTTTATTACGGTGCTGCCCCCGATGTTCGGGCTGAACGGCGTAGCCGTGGATATCAGCATCAGTCAGATCGCCGAGAGCGTTTTTATTTATCTGGGAATACCATTCATCGCGGGAATGCTGACCCGCCTCGTTTTGGTCAAGGCAAAGGGAAAAGAGTGGTATCACGAAGAGTTCATACCGCGTATCAGTCCGGTCACCCTGATCGCACTGTTGTTCACGATCGTGGTTATGTTCAGCCTCAAAGGAAACCTGATCGTCCAGCTTCCGATGGATGTCGTGAGGATCGCGATACCGCTGCTGATCTACTTTGTGCTGATGTTCCTTGTCAGCTTTTATATGGGCCGAAAGGTCGGGGCCGATTATTCCAGGACTGCGACGCTCTCATTCACCGCGGCGAGCAACAATTTTGAGTTGGCGATCGCGGTCGCAGTCGCGGTTTTCGGTATAAATTCCGGTGCCGCCTTTGCCGCCGTGATCGGCCCGTTGGTCGAAGTCCCGGTCTTGATCGGACTGGTGAACGTCGCACTGTATTTTCAGAAGAAATATTTTGCCGCAGCGGCCGTTTAATGATGAAAAAGCAAAAAGTATTGATACTCTGCACCGGGAACTCGGCACGCAGTCAAATGGCCGAAGGGCTTTTGCGGCAGTTGGCGGGTGACCGGTTTGAGGTCGAAAGTGCCGGAACGATCGCAAGCTTTGTGCGTCCGCAGGCGATCGCCGCAATGGCCGAGATCGGAATCGACATCTCGAACCATCGTTCGAAATGCCTTGATGAATTTCTGGACGTTCCTTTTGACTACGTCATAACCGTTTGCGACAACGCTAAGGAGAGTTGTCCGATCTTTCCCGGCCGGGCAGAACGGATCCACTGGAGCTTTGACGATCCGACCGAAGCCGAAGGCGATGCCGACGCCCAGCTCGCCGTGTTTAGGCGTGTCCGCGACGAGATCAAGACCCGTCTGGTTGAATTCGTAAGCCGATCCTGACCTATTAATGCGGTCAACCCTTTAGAAATTTTGGCCCAAATACTGTATCTTTGTGTCTTTGCGGTTCGATACACGCGACTGTGCGATCGGTGCCGCGGAAAGATCGATCAAATTCCGCCGGATAAATTGGCCGGCCTCTAAGATACAGCACTTGCGCAAATACATTAAATTCATAATTCTGCTGCTTTTTACGGTCGCCATTTTTTGGTTCTTCGGCCGTAAACTCGATTGGCAGGCTGTCAGCTCGAGCCTCAAGCAGGCGGATCTGACTTATTTGGGACTTGCGACGCTCGGTATCTGTCTGGGCTATTTCCTGCGTGCGGTGCGTTGGCAGGTCTTGCTCGAACCTATTACCAAATCCAGTTTGCGGGAACTGTTTGCGACGACGACCGTCGGGTTTACGGCGATATTCCTGATCGGCCGAATGGGCGAGATCGTGCGTCCGATGTGGCTGCCGATGCGAGACCGCCGCGTGCGGCCCTCGGCCGCGCTTGTGACGCTCGGCCTCGAACGCGTTTTCGATCTGGCGGCACTCGCGTGTTTTTTTGCGATCAACCTGCTCTGGTTTACACCGCAGCCGGGCCGCGAGACCGAGTTTGAATACGTCGAATGGGCCGGCTGGCTAATGCTGGCGGGCGTTATCGGCGGTTTTGTTGCCCTGATCATCTTTCAGCGGGTCTCAACGCGCGTGATCGAATGGACCGAGAATGCCATCAACCGCCGATGGGTCCCGGTCAGGCTGCAGAAGATAATTCTCAGCGTCCTCAAGCAGCTTGCATCGGCGCTGGCGATACTGCGTGACTGGCGCGAGACGTTTTGGGTCTCGTTCTGGACGCTGACGCTGTGGTTTACGATATCGATCCCGACCTGGCTCGTCCTTCTGGCTTTCGGATTGCCGCTGACATTCAGCGACTCGCTTTTCATCATGGGCTTTGCGACGGTAAGTTCGGTGTTTCCGACGCCGGGCGGAGCAGCCGGAGCATTTCATACGGCGACCGCCGCCAGCATCCTGTTTTTGAAGAACGATATCAGCCGCGAGGACGCCGCCGCCGTCTCGATCGCGATGCATCTCGTGTATTTTGCCCCGGCGGTGTTTTTTGGCTTATATTATTTCTTCAAGGGTGATATAAGTATTGAGCGATTCCGCTCATTGATGTCCAGCGAGAATGCCGAGCGCGAGATCGAATCTGATTCGCCCGATTTCACGGACGAGAGTATGGAGACCGGCCGCTGAATTAAGCAAATATGCGTTGTCCGTTTTGTGCACATATCGAGGATAAGGTCGTGGATTCACGCGAATCAAAGGACGGCGATTCGATCCGCCGCCGCCGCGAGTGCCTCGGGTGCGGAAGACGGTTCACCTCGTACGAGAGGATCGACGAGATCCCCTACATGGTCGTCAAAAAGGACGGAAAGCGCGAGGGTTTTGACCGCAACAAGGTGCTTGCCGGCCTGTTTCGTGCGAGTGAAAAACGCCCGATATCAACCACCCAATTGGAGACAATTGCCGACGAGGTGGAAAAGAACGTACAGGACTCGCTTGACCGCGAACTGGCAACGACCGAGATCGGCAAGATAATAATGCGGCGTCTGAAGGCCCTCGATAAGGTCGCTTACGTCAGATTTGCCTCGGTCTATCTCGAATTCGCCGACGTTTCGGAGTTTATGACCGAACTCAAGGTCCTCGTCGGCTCGCAATCGCGCACGACTACCGCCGCCGCGAAAAAGAAAAAGAAAAAGTAGGTATTTTCAGCGACCTCTGCCGGCCGGCCGTTCCGACGGCGGCGATCCACCTCATTGCCCTTTGCGGGCGAAATCCTTAACATAGATAGATATGGACGAAATCGACGAATTCCCGGTCTCGCTGGGCGAAGGCGACATTCTTGAGCCGATGATGCAGATCCCGGGCGAACTCCCGGTGCTCCCGCTGCGGGATATTGTGATCTATCCGTTTATGATCGTGCCGCTGTTTGTCTCGCGCGACCGTTCGGTCAAGGCGGTCGAAACGGCCCTTAGCGAAAATCGGATGATCCTTTTGGTTTCGCAAAAGGACCTCAACAAAGAGGAACCGGAACAGGAAGATCTATACACCGTCGGGACCGTCGCCATCATTATGCGAATGCTCAAGCTGCCCGACGGCCGTATCCGCATACTGATCCAAGGGCTTTCGCGTTGCAAGGTCGATTCGGTCGACGGCGGCGGAGAGTATGTGAAAGCAAGCGTGACGCCGATCTCGGAGCCGCTGGCGCCGGAGAATTCACTCGAGGTCGAGGCTCTCGTCCGCAACGTCCGCGGTTCGATGGAGCGAGCGGCGAGTCTCGGAAAGAACATTTCACCTGAGGTTTTGGCGATCATCGCCAATCTTGACGACGCAGGACGTATGGCTGATCTTTCGGCATCAAATCTCGAATTAAAGGTCGAGGACGCGCAGAGCGTACTTGATATTTGCGATCCGGTGCCGCGGCTTCGGCGTGTGAACGACCTGCTGAGCAAAGAGATCGATGTCCTGACCGTCCAACAAGAGATAAATACGCAGGCACGTGCCGATATCGATCGCTCTCAACGCGAGTATTTCCTGCGGCAGCAGCTCAAGGCGATCCAGATGGAACTCGGTGAGGGAAACGAGCTCTACGAAGAGATCGAACAGTACCGCGACAAGATCCTGAAGGCCAAGATGCCCGAGAACGCCGAAGAGGAAGCTCTGCGGCAGCTCAAAAAACTAGAACGGATGCATCCGGATACGGCTGAGACGGCAACGCTTCGAAACTGGCTGGACATCATGACCGATCTGCCGTGGTCAACGGCGTCGAAGGACAATCTCAATCTTAAGAAGGCCGAAAAGATCCTCGATGAGGACCATTACGGCCTCGAGCGCGTGAAGGAACGTATCGTCGAGTCGCTCGCAGTCCGAAAACTGCTCGACAAGCCAAAAGGCTCGATACTCTGTCTCGTCGGCCCGCCGGGAGTCGGTAAAACCTCGCTCGGACGGTCGGTCGCGAGGGCACTGAACCGAAAATTCTCGCGGCTGAGCCTCGGCGGTCTTCATGACGAAGCCGAGATCCGCGGGCACCGCCGAACGTACGTTGGGGCCATGCCGGGCCGGATCATCCAGGCCATACAGCAGGCCGGGACCAACAATCCGCTGATAATGCTCGATGAGATAGACAAGGTCGGCGCCGATTTTCGCGGCGATCCGAGCTCGGCACTTTTGGAGGTCCTCGACCCCGAACAGAACTCGACATTTCGCGATAATTACCTGGGCATCACGTTCGATCTGTCGAATGTGATGTTTATGACCACCGCCAACGTTCTCGAAACGATCCAGCCGGCACTTCGCGACCGGATGGAGATAATCACGCTCTCGGGCTACACCGAGGAAGAGAAATATGAGATCGCAAAACGTCATTTGATACCGAAGCAGATCGAGGAGAACGGGCTCGAAAAAAGCGACATCAAATTCGACAAAAAAGCTGTCGTCAAAATTGTCGGCGAATACACGCAGGAAGCCGGCCTGCGGCACCTCGAACGCGAGATCGGAAAGGTCTGCCGTAAGGTCGCTCGCAAAAAGGCCGAGCTCGAAGACGATTTCACGCAGATACACATTACCGCTGATAGTCTGGCCGAGTACCTGAGGGCCCCGAGGATATTCAACGAGGGAGCACTTAAAAAGGATCAGATCGGGACCGTTACCGGGCTCGCGTGGACGGCGGTCGGTGGCGACATTCTCTTTATCGAGGCGCTGATGACCAAGGGCAAGGGGCGGCTGCAGCTTACGGGGCAGCTTGGCGATGTTATGCAGGAGTCGGCCCAGGCGGCGTTTTCGTATGCAAAGGCCCGTGCCAAAGACCTCGGTATTTCTGAGGACACGCTCGAAAACTACGACATTCACATTCATTTGCCCGAAGGGGCGATCCCGAAAGACGGCCCGTCGGCCGGCATTACGATGGCTACCGCGATGGTGTCGGTACTTGCTCAGCGTCCGGTGCGAAAGGACGTGGCAATGACGGGCGAGATCACTTTAAGGGGCAACGTCCTGCCGATTGGCGGTGTCAAAGAAAAGCTGCTGGCGGCACGGCGTGCGAAGATCAAGACCGTGATCATGCCCGCCCCAAACAAGCGGGATCTCGAGGATATGCCGCAGGAAATCCTCGATGATTTGACATTTATATTCGTTGAGAACGTCGTGGACGTTTTCGATGCGGCACTGAGGGCTTCGACGCTCAAAAAGCCGTCAGGAGCGAGTGCCAAGGCAAAGGGCTCGTAAAACTTAGTTTATCCGTCCTATTAGTGACCGCCGTCACTGTAGCTTCGGTAAAAAGGCGTAATTTTGACAGTATAAGGCGCAAATTGTTATCCTACCGAGGATAATATGTCGGTAGTGTGCCTCTTGCCCGGTTAATGGAACTTTGGGCCGGCGGCAGCGTTATCATAACAGAGATGTGTTTTAGGCCGTTTTAAAATTCGCCCTAACCCCGAGGAATTGAGTAGGAGTATAGACGAACTTGATGAAAATTATTGGATACAAGGTTTTTAGTTTTACAGCATTATTGATAATCGTATTTAACTCGCTAGGTTTGGCACAGGTCACCAGTTCGAAATCGAGTAACGATACTCGTCCGTCTGAGGTCGCAAGGGCCGAGGACGCCGTAAATGTCGTTTTGGCCGAAGCCGGAAAGTCGTTCAAAGAAGCTCTCCAGGCATACGTTGAGAACCGCCGTTCCGAGGCGGGTTTGAAGTTCAATAAGTCGGTCGAGACCTTTTTGTATTCAACGCTGAATATTCAAAAGGACCAGCGTCTTCAGGCTTGCTACAACCAACTGATCGAAACGGTCTATCGTATCGAATTTCCTTCCGACAGCCAGTTGCCGCAGGTTCGCGGACTGGCGATGACGTGCGGTTGGAATATCGACGCATCGCTTTCCGACGGTGTCGCCAAGCTCGCCCGCCCGGTCGAAAATGTGACCCCGAGCGAGACCGCTACCGCCGCGGGCCCGAAACCGAACGGCTCGAATGTCGGCTTTAACAGCCAGCAATTTGACCCGTCGCCGCTCGATGAACTTTCGCGGCTCGAGCTTACGGCTGACGAACAGCAGATCGACAACAACCCCGTCGCCCAGCAGCAGTATCAGTACATTCAGTACGCTGTCGCTAACAAATCTCTCGGATTCACGTTCCAGGTCCATCCCCTGATCCAACAGTACATCAACTACTATCGCGGCCGCGGACGCACCACGATGGAAGTGGGCCTCTACCGCTCGGGAATGTTCATGCGGATGGCCCGCCGGATCTTTAAGGAAGAAGGCGTGCCTGAGAACGTAGCATGGCTCGGCCAGGTCGAAAGCGCCTGGAAGCCAAGTGCGTTGTCGAGTGCCGCGGCATCAGGCCTGTGGCAGTTCATTCCGGGTACCGGTTCGAGATTCGGCCTTCAGAGGACGGCCCATGTGGACGAACGCAACAGCTTTGACGAGGCGACCCGGGCATCAGCCAGATACTTGAAGTTCCTTGCAAATCGTTACGGTGGTAACTGGGAATTGGCAATGGCAGCCTATAACTGCGGCGAAGGCAACGTCGACAGGGCGATCCGCCGTGCCGGTGTGTCGAACTTCTGGCTTGCGTATCCGTACCTGCCGCAGGAAACACGCAACTACGTGCCGAATATCTTGGCGACGATCCTGATCGCGAATAACCCGAATCAGTATGGTTTTGGGCACATTCGTCCGGCCCCGGCTCTGAACTACGACCGCATCCGTGTCCCGGCGTCGACCAACCTCACGCTGTTGGCTCAGGCATCGGACACTACGGTTCAGTACCTGCGTTATCTTAATCCGCACCTCCGGACCAATTCGACGCCGCCCGTCCCGTACATCGTTAACGTGCCGGCCGGTAAGGCAAATGATGTTGTCGCTCTGTTCCGTCGTATTCCGGCGTCAAAGGTCAACAACACGAATTTGGCCAACTCGTCAGCCGGCGAGACCTGGCAGAATATTTCCAACCGGACCGGCGTGAGCGTTGCCGAGTTGATGGCCGCGAACCCCGGAATGAATACGCCGGCGGGCAAGGTCTTTGTGCCTGTCTCGGGAAATAAGGTAAATACGATCTCGTACTCACGTCCGACCAATCAGCCGGCGGTGACAGCCGCAAGCAATGTAAAGGTCGTTAAGGCAAAGGCCGGCGATACGGTCGCGAAGGTTGCCGAGCGGTATGGTGCAAACCCGACCGAGGTCGCCAAATACAACGGCTTGCTGCCCAATTCTGTACTGCCCGCAGGCCGCGAGATCAAACTTCCGGCAACGAAATAAGGGGAGTTTTCTAACGGAAATACCGATCAGCCGGAGCGTGGAAACGCTCCGGTTTTTTTTCGCGCCGATGAGCACTTGACAACCCACGCCCTCTGTAACTATACTTGTTACAGATATGGCGGCTAATAGTCAATTTGCGATGGCGATACACATTCTGACGATGCTGGCGAGGTCTGGCGACACGAACGTCAAGTCAGAGTGCATCGCTGCCAGTGTGAATACGAATGCGGTGGTCATTCGGCGTCTCCTGGGACAGTTATCCGCGGCAAAGCTGGTGATCTCGCAAACCGGGGCATTTGGCGGAACACGCCTGGCACGCTGTCCGAATGAGATCAGTCTTTGTGAGATCTATAAGGCGGTATCCTGCGGAGAGGTTTTCGCACTGCACGCCAAATCGCCAAGTAAGGATTGCCCGGTCGGGAAGAACATCGAGGCCGTCCTGTGCAATCTCCAGAAGGAGATCGATAAGAGCGTCGGCGAAAAACTGGGGCAGTATAACCTGCAAAATGTGATCGAACAGATCGAGGGCGTGCCGATCTAAATTTTTTTGACCATATTTGTATCAAAATAAGTTACAAAATGTGGAACGTGAGGGACGATAAATGACGGCGATATTCATAAATTGGACGCCCAGGGCAGTCGAACTGCTTAAACTCATCGCGAGATTCATGGGCATTTAAGACCGAATTAATTTCTGCAAAGTTGTTATTATGAGAGAGTTTATCGAAAAAGCGATGTCGTTCGCTGATTATGAAACGATGATCGACGGCCTTTTGGCCGAGGGCAAAACTACGGGGCCGGTCCAGTCGGACGAGATGTACCTGTACGCCAAACTGAACCGCCAGCGGATGAGTAGGTTGGAAAAGACGGTGGAACTAGCTCCGGAGGCTGCAGATATGCTTGCCCAGCTCGATACCGACCAGTACTGGCTCGTGATCACCGAAGGGTGGTGCGGTGACGCGGCACAGAACATTCCCGTTATCGAAAAGCTTGCGTCTGCAAATGACGGTATCGAAACCCGGTATTTGCTCCGCGATGAGCATCCGGAGTTGATCGATCAGTTCCTGACCAATGGGGCCAGATCGATCCCCGTACTGATCGCGGTCGATAAACGCTCATCAAGGGTACTCGGACGATGGGGCTCGAGGCCTAAGGCAGCCCAGGATCTCTTTATGCAATTGAAATCGCTCGGCCTTGAAAAAGCCGAGATCAACGAAAAATTACAGCGATGGTATAACGAAGACCGGGGCCGTTCTCTACAATTTGAGATCGCGGAACTCGCTCAGGGTTGGGCGGCCAAACGGTCGGCCGCCGGCGAACGGAACTAAACTGAATACAGAAACACTAAGATCGGAGAAAATCATAAAAAATGAAAATAACGGCAATCACACTTATTTCACTGGCGGCTTTTTTGTCGGCCTGTGCCGACCCGGCGGCCAATAAGCCCAAAGCCCAGACAACGGCGCCCACGTCGAATACCGCCGCAAAGCCTGAGACGGCTGCTTCGGCACCGACAAACGTCTTTGCGGACTTTAAGGCGAAGGGAGCCGAACTCACCGTTGACACGGCCGCGTCGAAGATCGAATTTACCGGATCAAAGGTGACGGGCAAACACGATGGTGGCTTTAAGGAATTCAAGGGCGTCATAGATCTGGTCGGCGACAAGGCCGAAGACAGCCGGGTGGTGTTCGAGATCGAAATGAAGAGCGTCTTTACGGACGCCGACGGGCTCACCAAACATCTTCAGACAGGCGACTTTTTCGAGGTCGAGAAATTTCCGAAGGCGTCGTTCGTTTCGAACAAGATCGTCGCGGACCCCGCAAAAGGAGCCGGCAATTTTACCGTCACGGGCGATCTTGAGATCCGCGGGGTCAAGAAATCTGTCACTTTCCCTGCCAAGATCACGATCGGAGCAGGTGATGTTTCGGTGGAAAGCGAGTTTTCGATCAACCGAAAAGACTTCGGGATAGTTTACGCCGGCAAGGCCGACGACCTGATCCGCGATGATGTCGTACTAAGGCTGAACCTGAAGGCCGCAAAGAAATAAACGTAGTTGGCGAGACGCACGGCCGCCGACCGAAGACGCCTATGGCGAAACGGGAGCCGGCCGTGCCATTGACCGGAGAAGATGATATGCGAGCATTTGAGATCCGCGAATTCGGCATTGACAAATTGACCCTGACCGAACGCGATGAACCGACGCCGGCGGCGAACGAGGTAGTGATCAGGTTTGGAGCCGCTTCGCTTAACTATCGCGATCACATGGTCGTCACGGGCAGGTATAATCCGCGTATGAAGACGCCGGCGATCCCGCTGTCGGACGGTGCCGGCGAGGTGACCGCGGTCGGCGGAGCGGTCACAAATTGGAAGATCGGCGACCGCGTGATGCCGATCTTCGCTCAACAGTGGATCGATGGCGAGCCGACCGAGGCCAAGCGTCGGACATCGCTCGGTGCCGGCCCGCAGTGGGACGGCGTTCTGCGTGAATTTGGCGCTTTTTCCGAAGATTCGGTCGTTAGGATACCGGACCATCTCTCGATGCACGAGGCGGCAGCGTTGCCATGTGCGGCATTAACGGCCTGGAATGCTCTGGCGGTCTCGGGCCGCCTAAAGGCCGGCGAAACCGTACTGACTCTGGGCACCGGCGGAGTATCGATCTTTGCGGTGCAGTTCGCCAAGATGTTTGGTGCGCGTGTTATCGCGACATCGAGCAGCGACGAGAAACTTGAGCGGCTGCGGGCATTGGGGGCCGACGATACGATCAACTATCGGACGCGTGAGGATTGGGATGCCGCCGTTATGGAACTTACCGGTAAACGCGGCGTTGATCACGTCGTCGAGGTCGGCGGTTCGGGAACGCTTGCCAGGTCGCTGAACGCGGTCCGGGTAGGCGGCCACATCGCGATGATCGGAGCCCTATCGGCCGGGAGTTTTGATCCGATCCAGATCTTTATGCGGTCCGTGAGACTGCAGGGTATCTTTACCGGGTCACGAACGATGTTCGAGGATATGAACCGTGCGATCGCGGCCAACAAACTTGAACCGGTGATAGACCGCGTGTTTGGTTTTGAGGAGATCGGCGAGGCTCTCAGGTACATGGAGGGCGGCTCGCACTTCGGCAAGATCGTTATTGAATATTAGGCGCCGCGAGAACTATGGAGCGGCGTACGTTAAATTGATTCGATGATCCAAGGAGGGTAATTATGACCAATTTATTTGATAGTTTGAAAATAGGAAAACTGGAGCTAAAAAACCGGATCGTGATGGCTCCGATGACGCGAAGCCGGGCCAACGATGAGGGTGTGCAGCCCGATTTTGTCGCGGAGTATTACGCACAGCGGGCATCCGGAGGACTTTTGATATCTGAGGCGACCAACATATCGCCAATGGCGAAGGGGTACCTTCGGACACCTGGTATTTATACTCCCGAACAGATCGAGTCGTGGAAGCCGGTGACCGCCGCGGTCCATGGAAAGGGCGGCAAGATCTTTATGCAGGTCTTTCACACTGGCCGAATAGCTTTGCCGGATATGTTGCCGAATAATGCTCAGCCGGTCGCCCCATCGGCCGTCAAAGCTGCCGGACAAAACTACACCGATAGCGGTATGAAGGATTTTGTTGAGCCGCGGGCATTAACGACCAACGAGGTCAGGCAAACGGTATCCGATTTTGCCACGGCCGCCCGGAATGCCATCGAGGCGGGGTTTGACGGTGTCGAACTGCACGCCGCGAGCGGATATCTTGTACATCAGTTCTTGATGCAGCCGGTCAACCAGCGTACCGACGAATACGGCGGATCGGTCGAAAACAGGGCGCGATTTGCGATCGAGGTTCTCGACGCGATGTCCGAGGCTATCGGCAGCGACCGGGTCGGCGTCAAGTTCTCACCGCAGATGCCGTTTAATGACATTCAGGAGCCGGACGCCGACGAGGTCTATCCGTATCTGGTCACTCAGATCAGCGACAAGGGGCTGGCTTGTGTCCATGTCGGCGATCACGCCAACACGGGTTGGCATGAAAAGCTGCGGCCGTTGTATTCGGGCATCTACATTGCCGGAGCCAACTTTGATAAGGAGCGTGCCGAGGAATATCTGGCTTCAGGTAAGGCCGACGCGATCGCGTTTGGTGTTAAATTCCTGGCAAATCCGGATCTGCCGGCCCGATTCGAGCAGGGAGCCGAACTGAATCAGCCGGATCAAACGACATTTTATGTCGGCGGCACAGCCGGATATACAGACTATCCGACGCTCTCAAAATCGGCGGCGTCAGCCTGACGCCGTTCGTAACATTGCCTTGTCTGGCGATGTGCGATAACGATCGCCGCGTTTTCCGATCGGATCGGAGGGCGCGGCAATCTTTGGTTGACAACTGTAACTATTATTGTTACAGTACGGATATGGGTTGCCTGATCGTCCGATCGCATTTTGCGGTGATGCTCGGAGCTACGTTATAATTTCAGCAATATTTGATAGGAGCTAACAATGGGAACTTTTGCAAAACAACTTACAGATTCAAACTTTGAGGCCGATGTCCTCAAATCGGACAAGGCCGTTCTGGTTGATTTCTGGGCCGAATGGTGCGGCCCGTGCCGTGTGATCGCCCCGTCGGTCGAGGCCGTCGCCGAGGAGTTTGCCGGCAAAGCTGACGTCTTTAAAATGAATGTCGACGAGAACCAGATGGTGCCGAATCAGTTTGGTATCCGCGGTATCCCGACCCTGATCGTTTTCAAGGGCGGACAGGAGCAGGAGCGGATCGTCGGAGCGGTAAATCGCGAAGCGATCTCGAAGGTGGTCGGAAAATACGTTTAGCGATCGGTCGTAAATAAACGTGAATAAATGAAATGCCCCGCCGAACTGATCGGCGGGGCATTTTGTTTTGATCGGTTTTGAACTAGTGACTGTTGAAGTTCGCAACCGGATAGTCACCGTTTGCTCCGAACGCAAACGTAGTGACCGTGTTCGACGTTGTTCCAAGCGACCAAAACGCAGACGCATTGGCCGATGCTGACGGACGCCAGATCCCGACATCGGTCTTGCCGTCGCCGTCATAATCGCCCTGAGCCGGGAAATCGGTTGCCGAGGCTCCAAACGTGCGATAGTCGATCGTTGAGTTCGAACTGTTAAGCCAATGCCACTGGATCGACCCGCTTGCGCCGCGTACGGTGGCGATATCGGTTTTGCCGTCGCCGTCATAGTCGCCGGGAACGATGACGTCAGTAGGCGTACCGAATACAACCGAATCAAAACCGGCAGTCGTCTGCATTCTCCAGAATCTGGCCTGGCCGCCGCCATTGTTTCGCTGAACGGCAAAATCAGCTTTACCGTCGCCGTCATAGTCGCCCGGTGCGGGGAAATCTCCATTCTGGCCCCACGGCATATATGTCACGGGTCCGTTTGCGGTCGTACGATAGAACCATGTACTCGGGTCGCCCGCACTCGCCCCAGAACGGTATACAGCGAGGTCATCCTTGCCGTCACCGTTATAGTCGCCAACAACGCTGGCATCGTCACCGGTCTGTCCAAATGCCTCCTGACGAAGTGTCGAGGTCGCACTGTTCAAAATGTAAAACGCCGCTACGGTCGCTGCACCGGGACGCCATACGGCGATGTCATCTTTGCCGTCGCCGTCGTAATCACCGGATACGAATTTGTCGGTCGAAATACCCCAGGCTGAAGCCGCCGTCGGTGCCGCTGATCCGTTGAGATTCCAGAACCAGGTTACCTGACCGCCCGAACCGCCGCCCGTGTTACGAACCACAACGAAGTCAGTTTTTCCGTCGCCGTTGAAATCTACCGGAGCATCCGATGTCGGAGCAGCACCACAAGGGGCCGCCGTTGTTGCCGTATTACGCGGAACCGGGGCTGTGACCACATCAAAGTCGTTCAGGTTGTTATCGGTGTCGGTGCATCCATTGGATTTGCGGACGGCACCGGTGGTTGTCGAGAGAACCGGGACAGCCGTTCCGCCTTCGCCATTGTTAGCGGTACCGTACGAGACGACATCAATGATCTGAGCGTTCGGAAGCGTGCAGGGCGTCGCAGTGGCACCGCAGGAATTAGCCGCTAGACCATTCACAAGTGCAACCTTGCCGTTAGTGCCGGACATGCTTAAGTTAGTTGTCGAGGCATCCGGCACTATTGGGAATGCACCGCCTACAGTTCCGACCGATCCCAACTCGACGAAAAAGTATTGTCCGGGGTTAAGCGTGACATTGGGAAGTGCAAATGCATTTGTGGCACTGCTCGCGAACTGGCCGGTCGCTGAACCGTAGTAGATCGACAGGCCGTTCAACGATTGCGGTGACGACGAGATGTTCTTCAATTCAACATAATCTTTCAGGTAAGTCGGCGTACCGGACGTTGCTCCGCCGCCGCCATATACCTGGCTGATCACCAATGTTGTCGATGCGGACGGGGCATCCGAGGAGTTTTTTGCTCCGTGATCGCCGCCAGCAAGCACGTTTGTGCTCACCACCAACGCCGCAAACGCTGCGGCTGCTATAAACGAACCTAAGATTGATTTTCTGATCATAACTTTTCCCTTACTTGACCCGCCAGGGGCTGCATATTTCTCGTCATTTGGCGAGTTGACCAACTGTCGGTCAATGCTCAATTCCAAATGACCATTTCAAAACCCAAAATTGCTTTCCGACAGAATAGCACATAATGCCGATTTTACTAGCCGAAAACGCAGCCATCCGGCGGTTGGCGGCATCAAATTTCTGTTACAATTTGGCTGAATTCACTCGAGGTCGGCGGCTATGAAGATTTTTAAAGCGATATTTCTGTTAGTGGCCATGTTAATGGCAGGTCGGACCGCAGCAACACAAGTCAAACCGCCGGCCGACAAACCGACGGATAAGGACGATGTGATCCGGGTCGATACGCAGCTGGTGGATGTGCCCGTTGCCGTGATCGGCGCAGGCGGCAACGCCGTCGCCGGTTTGAAAAAAGCAGACTTCAAGGTGTTTGAGGACGGCCAGTTACAGGAGATCGTCGATTTTTCGACGGCTTCGGAACCATTCGAAGTCGCATTGCTTCTGGATACTTCGGGTTCGACGCGGTCAGATCTACAGCTGATCCAGCGAGCGGCAAACGAGTTTATCGCATCTCTGCGAAGCGGTGACCGCGTTTCGGTGACTGCGTATCGAAGCGAGGTCGCAGACGGACGGGCATTTGCGGTAAGCGAGACGCTGAGCCGCCTGACCGGCGACCGCAACGCTCTCCGTAATGCAATCGCGGCCGCAAAAATGAGCGGCGGCACACCGCTCTACGATTCGCTTTTCCAGATCGTCGAGGACGTCTTTCGCGATCCTCCAGCCGGGGACTTTCGCGGGCGTCGGGCTCTCGTAGCGCTGACCGACGGCGTCGATTCGACCAGTTCGGCGGGTTTTGCCGAGATCAAGGAAAAGTTGGGCAAACTCGGGATCGTATGTTTTTTTATAAAGGTCGAAACGCGCGAGTTTTTTGAGGAAGGACTGCTCGGCGATTGCCAGTCCGCCACGCGTTTCTCGGCGGCGCAGATCCGCCGATACTATCGCTCGCTCGGGGCAAAAGG
The DNA here is from genome assembly GCA_964592865.1 of uncultured Chloracidobacterium sp. GTDB lineage: Bacteria > Acidobacteriota > Blastocatellia > Pyrinomonadales > Pyrinomonadaceae > OLB17. The sequence continues at coordinate 104,930 of CAZQGN010000006.1, forward strand.
GGATTATGAAAAGGCGGCAAGTTTTTGTCAGCTTGGCGAATTTGAGCGGCTCGCCGTTAGCAAAAAGCTGTATGAGATCGCTGACGCCGAGATGCTGGAGTTGGCCAAAATGTCAGGCGGCAAGGTGTTTCCGCTGGCGGAGTTGAGCGATGCTCGCGCAGCTTTCAAGAGCGTGGCGGACGAACTTGGGTCCAAATATACGCTCGGGTATTATCCTTCAAACGAAAAGCGTGACGGCACATACCGCAGGATCCGTGTCGAGGTCCGCGGCCAGCCGCCGGCGACGCAGGTTAGGGCCCGCGAAGGTTATACGGCGCCGAAGAACTGATCACCAGTCGCCCCAGATCGCCAGGGTCATTCCGGCAAGTTGAATGTTGACAAAGAGCGTCTTCTGGTCCGGGCTGAACGCGGAGCCCGTAAATTCGCCTCCCTCAAGGCCGGGCACCAGATTTTGAGCAAAATCCGACAACGACCCGTTCGGCGACAAAATGCGGATATAATTATCGACCGTGCCGTCCTCACATAAATAAAGCCCGCCACCCGGGCCGAAGCAGACATTATCCGGAAAATCCAGAACGGCCGCGTTCGGCGACTGGAAAACGAGCGTCAGGTAGCCAAACTTTGACTTCTTCCTTGATTCGTATCGCCACACCTGGCCGAGCCCCGCGTCGCCTCCATTGGTTGAGGTGAAATAGATCTGGTTGAGTCCGGCGAAACAGCCTTCGAGCCGCGCAAACTTAGCCGCCGCGGGAGCCTGCTCGAATACCGCCGACGGATTTGCTTCGGCCGATGCCGGATCGGGATCGGGAATGTCGATCCACGTTGCCAGGAGCCTGCGGCCGACGATCTGGCCGACGCGGGCGTCGTAGCCCGGCTCGTCCGCGACAGCGAGCACCTGCAGTTTGCCGCCGGCGGCGAGATCGCCACGGCGGTCGGGCAGATAACGGTAAAAGCCGGCCAGAGGATTATCTTCGGTCAGGTAAACGATGCCCGTCGAACGGTCGACCGCGGCCGCCTCGTGGCGAAAACGGCCCATTTGCCTGATCGGAACGGCCTCGCCCGGAACGAGCGGATCGACCTCGAAGCAGTAACCGTGCGGCTTTGTAAAACCGCTCGCCGGCCCCATGATCGTCTCCTCGCAGCTGATCCAGGTGCGCCACGGCGTGACGCCGCCCGCACAGTTCCAAACGGTACCGCTGATCCCGGTTTGCGACGCAGTGACCAGCCGTGTTTCACGGTCGACGATCAGCGTCGTGGTGCCGCCGCCGGCGGCCGGGTCATAAGGTGCCGGACCCGAAACCGATCCCGCGACGCCCGAAAAGCCCTGATTCTCATGATTTCGGACCAAGGCCCACGATGTCGGGATACTGCTGGATCGAAAAACGCCCATTCCGTCCTGAAGCGTCGGCAGCGGTTGGCCGTTGGTCATCGGAGTGCCCGCACGGCCAATGATGTTGTATTGAAAACCTTTCGGAAGCGAAATTGCGACCTCACCCGTGTTATTTGACGCCTTGGGAAACAGCGGGCCGTAAAGAGGCAGATCGGCCGCCAATGCCGGCTCACCGAACGCCCGAAAGAGGTCGTTGCGGGCGATCAGGCCGCCAAAACCGAGCAATGCACCGCCGGCGATGGCACCCTTTAGAAAATTGCGTCTTCCGCGATCGGTCATAAAATGGATCGAAGGGCCGTGCAGCCGGTCAAAAAATTCGCGGCTCGATCACTATCGTATTTTATGGCCGCCGTATTTAGCAACAAGTTTATCCGCGTCAAAATTCGTAAATATCGGGTCATCCGTGGCAAAATTAGAGTATGACAACCAAGTTTCGACGCATTTGTTTAGTGGTTTTGGATTCGGCGGGCATCGGTGAGATGCCCGATGCCGCGGCGTGGGGCGACGCGGGGTCGAATACGCTCGGGCACATTCTGGAATCTCGCACGGTCAACATCCCTAACTTGCAGGCTCTCGGGCTGGGCAATATCGCCCCGCTCAAGGGCCTCGCTCCGGCCGGGGCACCGATCGGCAATTACGGCAAATGCACGCTCAAATCGGACGGAAAGGACACGACGACCGGGCATTGGGAGATGGCCGGCATTATCCTCAAGCAGGGTTTCCCGAAGTTTCCTGAGGGGTTTCCGCCGCGGATCATCGATCAGTTCGTCACGCAGGCGAATGTGCCCGGTGTGTTGGGTAATATTCCGGCGAGCGGCACCGAGATCATCAAGCAGCTTGGCGAAGAGCATGTCCGCACCGGCAAGCCGATCGTTTATACGTCGGCCGACTCGGTCTTTCAGATCGCCGCCCACGAAGAGGTCGTGCCGGTCGCCCGCCTCTATGAAATGTGCGAGATCGCAAGGAACATCCTTCACGGCGACGACGAGGTCGCACGCGTGATCGCTCGTCCTTTCGTCGGTGAGACGGCCGAGACATTCAAACGAACGGAGAACCGCCACGATTACGCGGTGCCGCCGCCGTCGGGCAATTTGCTGCCGCTGCTCAAGGATGCGGGGCTCGACGTCGTCTGCATCGGCAAGATCGCATCGATCTACGACAATCTGGGCGTGACCGAGGATCTGACCGCCAAAAATAATGATCAGATCATCGATGTCACGATCGACGCTCTGAAGGCCGACACACGCGGCATCATCTTTAGCAATCTGGTCGATTTTGATATGCTCTACGGCCACCGCCGCGACGTCGAGGGATACGCCAGCGCGCTTGAGCATTTTGATGAAAGACTGCCCGAGATCTTTGCTGCGTTGAATGACGACGACCTGCTCGTGCTGACCGCTGACCACGGCAATGACCCGAGTTATCCGGGCTCGGATCACACCCGCGAATACGTCCCGGTGATCGCGTACGGCAAGACGGCAAAACAGGGCGTCGATCTCGGCACGCGTCAATCGCTCTCCGATATCGGCCAGACGATCGCCGAAAACTTCGGCCTCGAGATCGCCGACGGCGTGAGCTTCTTGAATGTCTTACGTTGATCGCGTTCTTTGTCGGACGGCGGGAAAATTTCTACTTAATGCTTAATGTACAAGACGTTGAAATTGCCGAAGCTCAGGCTCCTTTTCTTGCCTAACTTCAGGCGGATATTGATCGAACTGGTACATTAGCGAAAACGATTTTCAGTCATTCTTCTGAAGCTATGAAAAGTCCACGAAACCTTGCGGCGGCTATTCTGTTACTAACAATTGCGATCACCCAGATCGCGCCTGCACAGGCCACCGGTGACCAATTGGCGGCGTACAACGATCCGCCGTCGAGGATGCGCGGGGTCATCGAGCGGTTCAACGCGGATGTCGGGATACTTGACCGGTTCTATTCGGCGGGCACATCGTCGCGGAGGTCGGAGCGGTTCAGGGCGTTGTATCAAGAGAGGCTGACGACGCTCGCCGGGTTTGATTTCGACAGCCTCAATCACGATGAGCAGATCGATTACGTGCTCTTCAAAAACTACCTCGAACACGAGATCAAAGAGCAGCTCCGCGCCGACGCGCAGTTTGCCGAAATGCGGCCGCTGATGCCCTTTGCGTTGGCGATCAACGACCTCGAGGATACCCGGCGGCGGCTCGAGCCGATCGATCCGGCCGCGTCGGCTGCGGCTCTGAACGAACTTACCAAACAGATCACAGCCGTTCAAAAAGGGCTTGACGACCCAAAGGCCGCAAAGCCGAAGCGGACCGTCGCGAACCGTGCCGCACGGACGTTAGGCGACCTGCGGACGACGCTTAGGCGTTGGTACACTTTCCACACGGGCTATGATCCGGTCTTTACGTGGTGGTGCGAGTCGCCGTACAAGGCGGCGGACGATGCACTTGCAAAATATCAAACATTTGTCACCGAAAAGCTCGTCGGCATCAAGCCGGACGACAAGACCACCATCATCGGCGACCCGATCGGCCGGGAAGCACTGATCGAAGAACTGAAATTCGAGATGATCCCGTACACGCCCGAGGAACTCGTTCAGATCGCCAACAAGGAGTTCGAATGGTGCGTCGCCGAATTTAAGAAAGCGTCGCGTGAGATGGGCTACGGCGACGATTATCTGAAGGCGATCGAGGCCGTCAAGCAAAAATACGTCGAACCCGGCAAACAGCCCGAACTCATCAAGCGGCTCGCCTACGAGGCGATCGAATATGTCGAAAAGAACGATCTCGTGACCGTACCGAAGATCGCCCGCGACGGATGGCGGATGGAGATGATGACGCCCGAGCGTCAGTTGGTCGCGCCGTTCTTTTTGGGCGGCGAGACGATCCTCGTCAGCTACCCGACCGACGGTATGACGCACGAGCAAAAGCTGATGTCGATGCGGGGCAATAACCCGCATTTTGCGCGGGCCGTGACCCATCATGAACTGATTCCGGGCCATCATCTGCAGGGCTTTATGAGCCAGCGTTATCGGCCGTATCGTGGCAATTTCAGAACGCCGTTCAATACTGAGGGCTGGGCATTGTACTGGGAGTTTCTGCTTTGGGACCGCGGATTTAACAAAACGCCCGAGGACAAGATCGGGGCGCTGTTTTGGCGTTCGCACCGGGCCGCGAGGATCATCTTTTCGCTTAACTTTCACCTCGGGAACTGGACGCCGGAACAGTGCGTCGACCTGCTGGTCGATAAAGTCGGCCACGAACGCGACAATGCGCTTGCCGAAGTGAGGCGTTCGTTCAGCGGCGATTACGGGCCGCTATATCAGATGGCGTATATGATGGGCGGGCTGCAGTTCCACCAACTGCATCGCGACCTCGTCGATACACGAAAGATGACCGACCGGCAATTTCACGACTCGATCCTCAAGGAAGGCCCGATACCTGTCGAAATGGTCCGTGCGATACTGACAAAGCAAAAACTGACGCGGGACTTTGCGACGAACTGGCGATATTACAACGGCCTTTCGAAATAGGAACGCACCCAAAGGTGCGGCAAACGCAAAAGAAGTGAGGGAACGGCAAAACTAAATCCGCCTTTGCTGCGTTTAATAGGTCTAAATATGAAAATGACTAAATCAAAGCGAACCGGCGTCATCGCCATGATCGTGCTGGCGGCAAATCTGCTCAGCATTGCACAGACCACCGCCAAAACCGCGATCGATGAGCGGAATGTCCGGGCGGGAATGGTGTTTTTGGCGGGCGACGCTCTGCAGGGACGCGGCAGCGGAACCATCTTCGAGCGTATCGCGGCCGAGTACATTGGTTCGCAGTTCGTGCAGTTCGGGCTCGAACCGGCCGGCGAAAAAGGGGCGGACGGCAAACAGACGTTCGTTCAGACCGTGACCATTTCGCGAAAGACGTTTGCCGAAAATCCGGCGATCAAATACGGCTCGGCGTCATTGACGCATGGCGGCGAAATGCTCGTGCTGCGGACAAATACCGATTCGGCAAGCGGCACGCTGCAAAAACTCGACGCGGGCGGCAAGCCGAACGCCGGTTCGGCCGTGCTGATGCGTGCCAGGGAAGGCGACGACCAACGGGCGGCGATGCAGGGAGCGATGGCTCTCGCATCGGCCGGGGCCGCGATCGTGTTGATCGAAGAAACGCCGCAGTGGCGCGGCAATTGGGCGTCGATGTCGTCGCGTATGCCTTCGTTCACGGCTTCGCAGGCGAAACCCGCCGTTATGGTCGTGGTCAGCAAGGCCGCGGCGGCCGAGATCGCTAACGCCGCCGAGGGAACGAGATTTGATTTCGGCGGCAAACTCGCCCCGTCCAAGGATCAGTACACCTGGAACGCAATGGGCAAGATCTCGGGCTCCGACCCGAAACTCGCGAGCGAGGTCATTCTGCTCACTTCGCATCTCGACCACCTTGGCGTGAGGGACAACGCTCCGGGCGATGACAAGATCTTCAACGGCGCGGACGACGACGCGTCGGGGTCGGTCGCCGTGCTCGAACTCGCACGCGTCCTGGCCTCCGGCAAAAAGCCGAAGCGGACCGTGTATTTCGTCTGTTTCGGCAGCGAAGAGGCCGGCGGATTCGGCGCACGATACTTTGTTGAGAGTATGCCGTTTCCGAAAGAAAAATTGGTAGCCAATCTGGAATTTGAGATGATCGGACGCCCGGACGCAAAGGTGAAGCCCGAGGAACTATGGCTGACCGGTTACGAAAGGTCAAACCTCGGCCCCGAGCTCGCAAGGCGCGGAGCAAAGCTGGTTCAGGACCCGCATCCGGAAGAGAATTTCTTCCAGCGTTCCGACAATATCCAACTGGCGAGGGCCGGCGTGATCGCCCATACGGTGTCGAGCTTCGGGCTGCACACGGACTATCACCGGGCGAGTGACGAGGTCAAAACGATCGACTTTTCGCATATGACGAGAGCGATCAACTCAATGGTCGCTCCCATCCAGTGGCTCGTAAACTCGAACTTCGTGCCGGCCTGGGTCGAGGGCAAACGGCCCTAGCGGGCAAACCGATACCCGACGAGTGACAGCGGTACGAATGTGACCAAGGCCGCCGCCATGAACCAAACGGGCTGGCCGGGCAGCATAATAAAATTGAGGACGCCGCCGATCATCAGCAGTGCCCCGACGATGATCGGCAGGACGACGCCCGTGCTTACTTGCCGGCTCATCTTAGTGACGATAAATCCGCCGGCGAAAGACGCCAGGACATATCCGACCAGAACGACAACATAGGCCCTGACCGGCCCGTTGGCCATGTATTCGGCCAATTTCGCCGGGTCTTTCATTATTTCGGCAGAGGGCGGTGCGAGTTGAAGCGAATTGAGCATTTCGATGATCATCATCACCGCAAACGCGACGATCATGGCCACGACCAGAGCTAAAATCTTGCGTCCCATATAGGTCCTCCTAATTATCCGGATAGACAAGGTTTACACCCATTTTGCTGATCGAGTCAAGTAAATCCCCGCGGGGAACGAACGCCGCCGGTAAGGCGGAAATTAATTATGATCACATACGAGATAACAGCGACGGTCCAACCCGATCTGATCGAGGCCTATGAGAACTATATGATCGACCGGCATATTCCACATCTAATGGAAACGGGGTGCTTCGCCTCGGCGACATTCTCGCGTAATAGCGGCCGTTACCGGATCAGGTACGAGGCGCACGACCGCGATGCCCTGACAAACTATCTGAAGGACCACGCGGCCAGGCTCCGCGATGATTTTGCCGCCCATTTTCCGACCGGTGTCGAACTGTCGCGTGATACGTGGGATGTTGTGACAGCGTTTTTTTCGGAGTGAACTGATATCCTGTAAAAGATGTTGGTTCTGGGGATCGAAAGTTCGTGTGATGAGACCGCCGCGGCCGTTGTGCGTGACGGGCGTGAGATAGTGTCGTCCGTGATCGCGTCTCAGATCGAGATGCACAAACCGTGGGGCGGCGTAGTGCCCGAACTCGCGTCACGCGAGCACCTCGAAAAGATCGACGGGATCGTTGCTCAGGCAATGGACGAAGCCGGATTAGGTTTTGACGCGATCGATGCCATAGCCGTCACGCAGGGGCCAGGGCTGATCGGCTCGCTGCTCGTCGGCGTGTGCTACGGCAAATCGCTGGCGTACGGCATCGGCAAGCCACTGATAGGGGTGAATCATATCGAGGGCCACGTATTTTCCGTTGTTTTTGAGAATCCGCCGGTCGAATATCCTTCACTCGCTGTCATTGTGTCCGGCGGGCACACAAATATCTTTCATATTCCCGCCGAGGGACAGTATAAGGTCGTCTCCAGGACCCGTGATGACGCGGCCGGCGAGGCATTTGACAAGGTCGCGAAAATGCTCGGTCTCGGGTATCCGGGCGGTCCTATCATAGAGAGGCTGGCAAAGGGCGGCGATCCGACGAAGATCAGGTTTTCGCCGGCAAAGATCTCGGACGGCCGACCGGACCTCAGCTTCAGCGGGCTTAAGACCGCCGTTGCGAAATATATGCGGGAGCAAAACGTCGAACCGCAGTCGGCGGGTGAGGAGCCGCGGCAGGAGATCATGGATCTGGCGGCGAGTTTTCAATCGACGGTGATACGCTCGCTGGTGGGAACGATGGAAAAGCTCGCCGTCGAACTTCGGCCGCGGACATTGATCGTCGCCGGCGGCGTCGCCTGCAATCAGGCCTTGCGTTCGGCCGCCGAACTTGCCGGGTCAAAGCTCGGTGTCCCGGTCTATTTTCCGTCGAAACATCTTTCGACCGACAACGCGGCGATGATCGCTGCCGCGGGATATGCTCATCTGGCGGCAGGGGAGCGGTCCGGTATGGAAATGACGGCAGACGTCACCATGCGGCTCCAAAACCTGGAAAATGAGGACGCGGACCTGCGGCGTAAAAAGGTCAGATACCGGTTATAAATGTCTTGCGCTGAGCGACGGCAAATCGGTACAATTACGTCAGAGTTTCAAACGGTTTCAACCCACCCGGCAATGTTCCGGTTCTCAGACGCGAACCCGATCCTTGGGGTCGGTGCCGCCTCTGAGATTCCCGTCGAAAGAAACGGCTAGAACAACTTTTAATTGAGGAATGCCGGCCGATCGAGCCGGCAGCGGCTGGATGCCGATCGATCTGGAGAAATAATGAAAAGAACTGTGATCCTGGTGACAATTTTACTTTCGATGGCCGCCGCACTTAGCGTTGTCGGTCAGGGCGTGGCGGCACCGTATACGGCGAGGCTTCAACCGTTTTTGCAGGGACTCAGCCGCCCGATCCTGCTTCGCGGAGCCAAGGATGGTTCAAAGAGGATATTTATCGTCCAGCAGGGCGGAATTATCAAGGTGCTCCAGCCCGGATCGACCGTTCCGACGGATTTCATCAATCTGAGCTCAAAGATCACCATACCGGGCTCGACCGGCGATGAGCGAGGGCTGCTTGGCCTGACATTTCATCCTCAGTTCACCTCAAACGGCAAGTTCTACGTTAATTACTCGCAGGTCGGAACGGGAGCGACCGTGATCGCCGAGTACACGACTACCGGCGGGACCGGCTCATCGAATACCGGTGATATCACGACCGAAAAAGTTATTCTCACGATCCCGCAGCCATTCTCTAACCACAACGGTGGAATGGTCGAATTTGGGCCTGACGGTTATTTTTATATCGGTATGGGCGACGGTGGATCGGCCAACGATCCCGGAGCCCGGGCGCAAAATCGTTCCGTTTTGCTTGGAAAGCTGCTTAGGATCGATGTAAACGTTCCGCAAGGTTCCCCGAATCCTTACCTGATCCCGCCGACCAATCCGTTCACGGGTGCGGGAACTGCTCGTTGTGACGGCGGCAGCACGACCCAGGGCACGACCTGTCAGGAGCTTTGGACGATCGGGATGCGTAACCCGTGGCGATGGTCGTTTGACCGTTCGACGAACGCACTTTGGGTCGCCGATGTCGGCCAGGGTTCGGTCGAAGAGGTCGATGTTATCTCAAGCGGCGGCGGCAACTATGGATGGCGTGTCTATGAGGGAACCACGTGTACCAACCTTGACCCCAGTCTTTGTATTCCCGGCAATTTTACGATGCCGTTATTCGTTTACAATCACACCGGCGGCCGGTGCTCGATAACGGGCGGCTACGTCTATCGCGGCACGCAGGGAAGTTTGCCGAATGGAGCGTACACTTTCGGCGACTATTGCACCGGTGAAGTGCTGATGTGGAACAATAACAGCCAGGTATTGCTCCAGGACACGCCCCGCAGCCTTGTTTCTTTCGGCGAGGACGAGGACGGCGAGATCTACGCGCTTTTCAACAACGGGCGGATCGACAAGATATCGAGGGCAAAGGCATCGGCCGATCTGGACGGTGACCTCAAGACCGATTTCTCAGTGTTTCGCGCGAGCGAAAACAAATGGTATGCCTTCAATTCGTCCAACAGCACGGTCCGGCAGCAATCGTTCGGCCTGGCCGGCGACATTCCGGCGCCGGAGGATTATGACGGCGACAACATTTCCGATATTGGCGTGTTTCGGCCGGCGAATGGAACATGGTATTACTTCGCGAGCTCAAGCAACACGATCAGCGGACTTCAATTTGGGGCCAGCGGCGACGTTCCGGCGGCCGGCGACTTTGACGGCGATGCCAAGTCGGATTTTACGGTCTTTCGTCCTTCGACAGGTGTTTGGTACACGTACCGTACGAGTGACGGAGGTTATACTATCAGGCAATTCGGTTTGAACGGCGACATACCGACTGCCGGTGATTACGACGGCGACGGCAAGTACGATGTTGCCGTTTTTCGGCCGTCAAACGGCGTCTGGTATCGCCTCAACAGTACAAACGGTTCATTCTTTGCGATGAATTTCGGCGTCAGCGGCGATACGCCGACGCCCGGCGATTTTGACGGTGACGGACGACTCGATATCGCGGTATTCCGCCCGTCGACCGGCGTCTGGTATCGGCTTAACAGCACCGGCGGAGCATTTGCGGCCACTGCCTGGGGAATCTCGACCGACGTTCCTGTCGTCGGTGATTACGACGGAGACGGTATCGAGGACATCGGTGTTTTCCGTCCCTCGACCGGCACGTGGTACGTTTTGCAGAGTTCGAACGGAGCCCTCCTGGCGTCTCAGTTCGGGGCGTCGGGCGACGAGCCCGGGCCGCGTTACGACGCACCGTAGTTCGCTCAGATCAGTGCTTTACGGCGCGGGCCAGCGTGATGACGTTCACGATGGCCGCGCCGTTTTGCTTTAGGGCCTTTGCACAGTTTGAAACGGTCGATCCGGACGTCAGCACATCGTCAACAAGTACGATTTTCTTGCCGGCAATGAGATTCGGCCGGACGACGCGAAAGGCATTGTGGACCGAAAGTTCTCGGGCCTTTTGATCCATGGCTTTGCGGTGGATCGGTGTATGGGTCTTTCTTATCAGCGAATGACAGTCGATCGGGATGCCGGCACGTTTTGAAATGATCGTGCCGATGACCTCGGCTTGATTGAAACCGCGTTCGATCCTTCGGCGGTCGGAGAGCGGTACCGGAATGATCAGGTCAGTGTTAGCGAACCCTGAGCGATCCCAGGTCGAGATCAGCAGTTCGGCAACGCGGGTGGGAATGACCGGTACTGATTTGAGGCTGGCGATCGACGCTGCGATGGCTCGTTCGTAGACGCCGCCCGCGACCGCCCGGTCATAATGATGGTCATCGCACCTTCGGCAGAAAACGTCTATAGCCGCCGCCGATTCACCGAAATAAGCCCCGCACTTGGCACACAGCATCTCGGTTCCGTTAAAGAGGCGGGTTTCACGCCAGCATGACGGACACGCCTGACCGTCGTCGACGCTCTCGACGGCACGGTCACAGGCACGGCATTGTTTTGGATATACTAAGGAAAGTAGGGAGTCGCGAACGGCCTTGAACATAGTTCAAGCATTATTCTTCATCCAATAACCCTTTTTCAACCATTTCCTGACATTCCAGGCAATATCTCGCCCAAGGGATAGCCGCCAGGCGTTTCGGGTTGATCTCTTTTTCGCAGTTTTGGCAAAGCCCGTACTCGTCGTTATCAATGCGGAGCAGAGCCTCGTCGATCAGGGCGAGCTGCTTGCTCTCGTTTTCAGAGACCGCCAGCTGGACGTTTTTGGAATAATTACGAACCGCGAGATCGACCGGATCGGGCGTCTCAGAATCATCGATCGAAAGGTCGCTGCCTTTCAATTTTGCGACAAGCAACTCACGCTCGGCGAGCAGTTTTTCTTTGATTTCGTCTAAACTCAATTTACTCATTTCTGGTATGGAAACCCCTTGATGATTGTGAACGCTCTATAAAGTTGTTCCAACAGTAGCACACGAGCCATTTCGTGAGTAAATGTTAGAATTGATAACGATAGCACGATATCGGCCCGCTCGGCAACATCAGCCGAAACGCCGTCGGCACCGCCGATGACAAATGCGACCTCTTTGATGCCGCGATTCTGCCAGTTATCGATCGTCCGGGAAAGTTCGTGCGAGGTCAGAGCTTTTCCGCCGACATCGAGCAAGCAGACAAAGGGGGTTTGATTCAGTTTGTCGAGAATAAGTTTGCCCTCAGTTTCTTTTCCTTCGTGCGAGGCAGTATCCCGCAGTTCGGTCGTCTCGCACCGCACAAAATGAGAAAGCCGCCGCAGATACTCATCCTGCAGCGACCGCCAATTAGTGTCCTTGGTCTTTCCGATCCAAACAAAGCGAAATTTCATTGAAACGAGCGGCGTCGTCCGGCGACGATCATAATTCCGAAGGCAGCGTTACAGGTCGGGCGTCACGCCACAACCGGGCAAGATCGTAGAATTCGCGCGATTCAGAATTGAAAACGTGAATGATGAAGTCGCCATAATCAAGCAAGACCCACTCCGCCGACGAATAGCCTTCAACGCGAACGGGCCGCGCATCCATTTCTTTCTTCAGACGTTCGCCGATCTCGTCAGCGATGGCCTGGACCTGCCGCTGATTGGTACCGCTGGTGATCACGAAAAACTCGGTAAAACTGGCAATATCACGCAGGTCGAGGGCCACGATGTCGACGCCCTTTTTATCACTGATGCATCGAATGGCGAGTTGCAGTTCGGGGTCGAGTTCGGTAAACGAGGTCGGCGTTGCCGCGATCTCGATCTTTACGGTGTCGTGTTGAAGCGACTTTTCTTGTATTTCTTCCATTAGCTATAAATCTGATATTTTTCGATGTGTTTTGCAACCTCCGGCAATACGTCGTCGACCCACGACGGATCGCCGGTGCGTATGCGGTTGCGGATATCCGTCGCCGAAATGTCCAAAAAGACTGAATCGGTCACGTAAATCAGCCGTGAGCCGTGGTCTGCCGAAACAACCTGCTCCGTCTTTCCGCGAAGGTCAACAATGCGGCCGCGGATCGCGTCGGTCACGTGGTCAAATGACAGTTCGCTGCCGGGCCGGGTCACGACAATGTGGTTTGAAAGCGACAAAACGCTCTCCCATTCGCGCCAGGTGGTGATATCCATCCACGAATCTGCTCCCATTACAAAGAAGATCTGCGTGTCGATCAGCCGGGTGTTGAGGGTCGTCAGAGTCTCGACTGTGAACGGCCGCTCGGGCGCCTCGATCTCCATTTTTGAGACGGCGATACGGTCATCGTGATCGGTCGCCAGGCAAAGCATGGCGTACCGGTCGTAGGCCGACGTCGGACGCTTTCGCAGTTTATGCGGAGCATGAAATGCCGGAATGTAGACAAACTCGTCAAGCGAAAACTGCCCGATCAACGCCTCGGCGACCGCCAGATGTCCATTATGGACCGGGTCGAACGAGCCTCCGTAAAATGCGATTCGCTTCATTGGTAAGAGATCGTCAGGAGAGGTCAGCTGCCTATCCCGGTAGCGGCCAATTCGTCCGTTTCGTCAGCCATGGCCCGAAGTGCCTCAGATACGGCGTTGACCAGCTCTTTGGTGCCGGTTCCCGCAACAGACGAGATCGCAAAGAACTGCTTTTTGTCCTTCTTGGCGCGTTTTCGTAATTTCTCGAGTCGCTCGGGCTCGTCGATCGAATCGATCTTGGTCGCAACCACGATCTGCGGCCGTGAGCCCAGATTGACGTCGTATTTTGATAGTTCGCGATTTATGACCTCGTAGTCGCTGATCGGGTCGCGGCCCGACATCGACGAAACGTCGACGAGATGGAGTATGAGCTTCGTTCGTTCGACGTGCCGAAGAAAACGATGCCCGAGGCCGGCACCGTCGGACGCCCCCTCGATCAGGCCGGGAATGTCGGCGACGACAAACGTGCGAAAGTCACCCATGTCCACTACACCCAGGTTGGGCTCGAGCGTGGTGAACGGATAATCGGCGATCTTCGGTTTGGCGGCCGAGATGACCGAGATCAGTGTCGATTTGCCGGCGTTCGGAAATCCGACCAGCCCGACATCGGCAATCAACTTTAACTCAAGCTGGAGTTCGCACTCACCGCCCGGGCGGCCCATATAGTGGAATTTAGGGGCCCTTCGCGTCGGTGTCGCGAAATGGGCGTTGCCCCAACCGCCTTTGCCGCCCTTGGCCGCGAGGTAGCGTTGTCCGGGTTCTGTAAAATCGAACAAAAGCTCGTTCGACTCAGGGTCAAATACCTGCGTGCCGACCGGTACGCGGACCACGTGGTCCGCACCGTCTTTCCCAAAACGATTCGAACCTTCACCGTGCCGACCACGTTCGGCTTTGTGTTCAGGATTGAATCTGAGGTGAAGCAGCGTATTTAGTCCTTCGGTCGATTCGATCCAGACGCTGCCGCCGATACCGCCGTCGCCGCCCGACGGGCCGCCGCGGGGCACGAACTTTTCGCGCCTGAATGCGGTAACGCCGTTGCCGCCGTCGCCTGCCTTAACTTTGATCTTTACGCGGTCCAGAAACATAACTAACGCTTAATTGTAGGTTGGCAGGGTAAATGAAGCAAACCGGCTGCGGTTCGAAGAATTGATACCAAATCACATCAAATAATAATTGTGCAAAAATATCGACAGGCACCGTCCTCTAATCGTACAGGTACTACGAAGCGATCGGGCCTGACAGATAAATAAAGATACAGGAGATAGAGCAATGTTAAATAAATACTCCATGGCAGTCGCATTCATAGTTTTTGGCGTCGTTTTTTCTCAGGATTCGTTTGGACAGAAGGAGCTAGTTGTTTGGAATAGTGCGAAAACGATTAAATCGCCCCGCGATATCGCTACAGGACAGGCGTCAGGGCGAGACCAGCGATCCTCGAGCATGTCACGCGAAAGGTCGTTTACCGGCACCGATGAGGAGCTTGGAGCTCTGATCGCATGGGCCCGTGCCCCACGGCCTTCGAGCTCATTGATCGATACTAGCACTGGCGAGATAGTCTGGGTAGATGAGGTTCGTTCTTCCCGTAAAACCGCCAGCCCAAATCGTTCGGCCAATTTGTTTGACACAGGTACCGGCGAGATGCTCTTGGATGTGGCTGGAACGTCAACGCCCAGGAATGTGCGTAGCAATGGCAGGACACGAAACCTGATCGATACGAGTACGGGTGAGATCGTTTGGTAAGCAACCGGAAAGCGTTCGAAAAAAACAAAGGCGTCGGGGTGATCACTCACCACGACGCCCTTATTTTATGCCCCTCGGTCCGCCGAAGCTTGCCGAAAGGGTGGTAGTTCTCGCATGTACACGTTCGAACCACCGATTTTGTATCCCGAAGCCGCTCTGCGGGGAGTCCGCTCCGGTCAGCACCCAATTTGTTTTCACTCCTTGCGGCGTTCTCACGCCCGGTGCCGTTAGGTTTTTGTTGTGGTGGCTTTTCCTCCACCGCCGGTTACGTTCCCGGCAACGAGGCTCGCGTACTTCCTTTCGGTTTTCGCGAGCGGCGTGGCACTCGATGGCTGATCATTTCCATGGAGCGTTACCCGTTTTTATCCGAGCAACTCAGGTTAGCCTTTCGGCTGACCCTAGCAAGCCTTTCGGCTTCGGCTCCGGACGTACCAGACAGCGGCTTTCCGCTCCTTCTGTCCTCAAGCGGCTGCGTCACCACACCCGCTCCACCTTCCGGTGCCGGTCAAAGTGCCCTTGAGCAACCTCGACTGTAATCACATCTTACACCCGAAAAATCGGAAGTCAAGTAGAAAATACTTTAACTATCGTCCTTATTTTACGGGCACTCTGTGGAAATTCTGTGGATAAGTATACGGCAGATCTGTGGATAAAATTGTGGAAAATCCATTAAGTGTTTTATGAGCACAATTTACGAAAATGACCGCTTTTTGGAGCTTTCTGACGACCGCCATTTCTGACCCGGAAAATTAAGTTAAAAAAAATAAATTTGCATCGAAAATTGCTGCCCGGATCCGGTCGGAGAGACGAATTTGCCTAAAAACGTGTGTATTTTCAGACCGATTTCCGTGTACAATTGTCAAAATCACAAATTCTGGTCATCAAGGACCTTCGAGGACATTTATATGATGGGGAAAATTCTGGTTTTCGGACTATTGATCGCTTCTGCACTTTTGACCGGCTTGGCATCGCGGACAAACTCGGTCAGAGCGGATACTTCGACGGGGCCGTCCGCCACTCCGGAAAAGCGGACCAAAGTCGCTCCGGACAAACCGGGAACGGAAAAGAAACCTTCGGACGCGGATCTTGTCAGGAAAAAGAACCAGGATATCGAGGTCGAAAATGACGAGACGCATATCGTTGGCAGCGGCGGGAAATCGGCTGCTCCGGCGAACGGGTCGGCCAATCGCAGATCGACGCCAAGAAATACGAGGACCGAAACCGTTGACAATAATGAAACGATCACGGTTCATCTCGGCGTGATTGAGCCGGGCAATTCCGGAGCGAACACGCGCGTTCGCAAGGGCACTGTGAGAAAGGGGGCCCATACAAGATCCGTTCGGCGCCCTGCAGCCCGGAAAACCACGGGCAAACGAGTTATTAAATAGGTGACAAGGTCCCGGAAGACGGCTGTCGGTGGTAAGCGGATTTCCGGCAATTGCCTTAACGGTTTTCGGCCGAAATTGGGATCATTTTTCAGCTTCCTTAAGTTCGCTTACCTTGACGCCGTGCGTTTCAAATTCGGCCGCGATCTGGCGAAAGTTTCTGTCACCCAATTTCAGTACGGCGTAATCGCTCTCGGTTCGTACGGTCATCCAGTGCTTTTTCTTCTTGATGAATAGAAAGGGAACCGCGATGAACGGAACTATCAGGCTGGTCAGAACGACGGTCGTTATTCCGCCGCCGACCGAGAACAGAGGCTTTTTCGAGTATGACCGATCCGCAAACCTGATATCGCTGTAGGCAAACTCCCGCGTCTCCCGTTTGAGGCTCGCCTTATCGGGAACGATCCTAACGGTCTTTTCACCAAATATGATATCGGCGTCAGTCTCGATCGACTTTTTGTCTTTGGTGACGACCAATTCGACCGCAAATGTTCTATTCGAGGTTTGAGCGACACCCGATGAGGCAAACAGGACACACGAAGCAAGCACGATTACAACAAGGCGGGTGGCGATCTGCGATCTCATGATAATGGTTCGATGCGCGACAGACCCGATTGGTTTTATCGCCCGCGGAAACAAAAAAAGCGGCCGAACGGCCGCTTTTTTGCGTTATTGGAACAGCTAGGCCTATGCGGCCGCTTTCGGGGCCAATTCAGGAGCGCCTTCAGCGTATACACTGACAAACTTGCCTTTCTGCCCTTTGTTCTCAAATTTAACAAAGCCCTCGATCAACGCGAACAACGTATCGTCCTTGCCGATACCGACATTGTTGCCCGGCTTCCACTTGGTGCCGCGCTGACGAGCCAAAATGTTGCCGCCGAGTACGTGCTCGCCGCCAAACTTCTTAAGACCTAGCCGCTGCGAGTGCGAATCGCGGCCGTTTCTGGATGAACCTACACCTTTCTTATGTGCCATATGTTTGAGTGGTCAGTGCCGTGTCGCCGGCGACAAAACAATTCGCCGTCAATTGATGCGACAGGAACGACTTAAATCTTCTCGATCTTAATTTCAGTGAAACCTTGACGATGTCCTTGCTTGCGTTTGTACTGTTTGCGTCGTTTTTTCTTAAAAACGATGATCTTGTCAGCCTTTCCGTGGCCGACGACCGTGGCGTTGATAGTTGCGCCGCCTTCCGTCTTAGCGTCTTTGCCTTCGCCGATCAGAAGAGCTTCAAGCGAAACCTTTTTCCCTTCTTTCTCGTCGATCTTCGGCACGCGAAGCGTCTGGCCGCTCTCGACCGCAAACTGCTTTCCGCCTGTTCTGATAATTGCGTAACTCATCTCTAGTGTTAGCTCCTCTTGACCATATGCAAAATCTGCACAAGTCGAAAAACTCAAATTATACGGAAAAAGAGTTGGCAGGTCAATCACAAATACGACAATTACCGCATTACCGGCGATCGGTCGAAAATTGATGCCCGCAAATGGCCGTCTACGCCATCGACGGGTCTTTGACAATGCCGATGAACGGAAGGTTGCGGTAACGGCCTGCCGCGTCGAGGCCGTAACCAACCACGAAGTGATTCGGCACGACAAAGCCCGTGTATTCGATCTTGAGTTCTTTCTTGATCCGCGGTTCCGGCTTGTCCAGAAAACTCGCGAGTGTGATGGACCGAGCTCCGCGGGACCCGAGGATATCCAACAACCGCGAAAGCGTAAGGCCGGTGTCGATAATATCCTCGACGACCAGCACGTCCTTGTCACGGATCGGATTGCTGAGATCCTTGATGATCTCGACGTCGCCGCTCGAGACAGTGCCGTCCTTGTAGCTAGAGACCGACATGAAATCGATCGAGAGCGGAAGATCGATGGCACGCATCAGGTCGGCCAGAAACACGCACGATCCCTTGAGCACGCCGACCAGGACGAGATCCTTGCCCTCATAGTCGCGGCTGATCTGGGCACCCATTTCCTTGACCCGCTCAGTTATCTGCTCGGCGGAAAACAGGACTTCGAGGTTCGGGTTCGTAAATTCAGTATGATCCATTCGGGTCGATTCGGCGGCCATATTTTCCTCGCAAATTTGATTGAAAAGGTTTTTACAAATACTATTCAAACATAGGTCAATATTCAAGTTGGCCGGTGTTTTAGATCGTAAAGTATGTCTGACCCACAAAATGATACCCGCGAACGAGTCAGGGCCCTGGTGAGACAGGTGCTTGCGGCCGTGCCGCCGCCATCGCCCGAAACTGCCGAAGCTCCATTCAAGGTCGAGCATGTGGTCGTCAATTCGATCGCCGACAAGGTCGGCAAGCCGTTTGACCGCGATGAATCCGCCAAGTCGCTGATCACGGAAGATGACCTGCGGGGACTTGGGCAGGGTGCCAAATTGAGAGTAGCGGCAAATGCCAAATTTACCTCGCTCGCGGATGACATCATCAAGGATCGCGGGATCGAATTGATCCGAAAAGAGCCGCGCAAGAGCACCACCAAAGTGAGGTCGGCCGCGATCGGAGCAGACCACGGCGGTTTTCGGCTGAAAGAACAGGTCAAGGACCTTTTGACGGATCTCGGCCTGCAGGTGCGTGATTTCGGCACCGACAGTGAAGAGGCGGTCGAATACCCCGACCTCGCGCATGCCGTCGCCCGGAGTGTCGCAGGTAAACAGGTCGATGTCGGGATTATCATTGACGGAGCGGGCATCGGCAGTGCGATGACGGCGAACAAGGTGCCGGGCGTCAGAGCTGCGGCATGCTACTCGCCGGCGCTCGCCCGCAATTCGCGTGAGCACAATGGCGCAAATGTCCTGACACTCGGGGCGGGTCAGAATACCTTTGCCGAAGCGAAAGAGATCGTCGAAGCGTTTATTTCGACGGACATCGCCGAGGAACGGCACATCAGGCGCGTCAGCAAGATCGAGAACATCGACCGCCAGTATAGAAAATGAACGGAACGGTAAGCTAACGATGCAGCAAAATGGCAATTACGAACAATTAATCGACCAGATCACCGATATGGTGTTGGCGAAACTCAACGGCGAGGAATTTTGCCCGACGTTTTGCCACGCCGACGTCCAGCGCATAGTTGATGCCGGAGCTGAACGCATCGGGATAGTCCTCGGCGAAACCGCCACGGCGCATGACTGGGCCAGCCTGATCGACCATACGCTGCTAAAGCCCGAGGCGTCCGAAGCCGACATCCGCAAACTGTGCGAAGAAGCGGCACAGTTCGGCTTCGCTTCCGTTTGTGTAAATCCTGCGTGGGTCAAAAAAGCGTCCGGTTTTCTTAAAGGCAGCGGCGTTCCGGTCTGCACCGTCATCGGGTTTCCGCTCGGGGCGACATTGCCTGATGTTAAGGCTTTTGAGGCTCGACGGGCGATATTCAACGGCGCGACCGAGGTCGATATGGTCATCAATATCGGGGCTCTTAAATCAGGCGACGACTGCGCCGTCGAGGACGATATCAGGGCGGTCGTCGAGGCTGCTCATGAGAACCACGTGCTCTGCAAGGTGATCATCGAAACTGCTTTATTGACCGACGACGAAAAAGTCCGGGCTTGCATCGCCTCGAAAAACGCGGGCGCCGATTTTGTTAAAACTTCGACCGGCTTCGCCAAGGGCGGAGCGACGGCGAACGATGTGGCGTTGATGCGTCACACGGTCGGCAAGGCACTTGGCGTCAAGGCCTCGGGCGGTGTAAAGGGTATCGATGACGCGCGGGCAATGTTTGAGGCCGGAGCGACCCGCATAGGTGCCTCGGTCGGCGTCAAGATCGCTCAAGAGGCAAGTGGATTGAAGGTCGATGCACCGACCGGCGGCTATTGATTCGGAACAAAATTATAGACTATATAACCTGATGCCGAGACGGGTTTTCCCTGAAGCATCACCGGTTTGAATGTCGATCGCTTGACCGCCTCAACGGCCGCGTTACGCAGCGATTTAGGCCCTTCCGTAGCCTGGGCGTCGATGAGTTTTCCTGTCTCGCTCAAAGTGATCTGAACTGTAACTTTTCCCTGGATATTCATTCGCCGGTCTATCGCCGAATACATCGGCATTACGAGGTCGGTCGCAAAGCCGTTCATGGCGCCCACCGGTACGATCCGAGGTTCGGCCTTGGCAAGTTCAGCGGCCTTTGCCGCCGCGATACGCCTTTCCTCTGCGGCGGCGGCGTCTCTGATCTTTGTTGAGCCAAGTTTTGCCGCGGTGTTCGACGGGTCGATGGCGGAAGCCTTGTCAAAATAGGCGAGGGCATTTGCCGTATCACCTGTCTGTTCGAAGATCTGAGCCCGAGCGACCGTCGCGGCGACATTCTTCGGATCGATCCCGAGTCCCTTGTCCAGATCGGCGGCGGCATTGTCCAACTTACCCTGTTTGAGGTACACCAGTCCGCGGTCGATATACGGCTGGGCTTCGCCCGGCTTGAGGCCGATCGCTCCCGATAGGTCGGCTATAGCGAGATCGAGTTCGCCGGCAAGCAGATTCGATGCCGCACGTGTGCGGTAAAATGCAAAATCCGGCGGCGGAGGCGTCGCTGCGGCAGGGGGAACATCCGTAGCCTTTACGGGCTCAGGCTTCTGCACAGCGACTTGCTCACCCACAACCGCCTTTTCTCTGATCGCTTCGATCAGTTCCTTGTACGCCCCGGTACTGCCGAGTTCCTTCTCGATCTCAGGCGTCAGGCTGAAAGTGATGCCGCGCTGTTTGACTGCGTCAGCAAGGATCTTGTTCTTTTCCTCGATGACCGCTTTCTTCGATCTCAGGGCGATAAGAATATCGGCGAGGCTCAATTGTCTCGCCTGGCCGGCGGCCGATGACAGCCCGCCGCAAAGCAGGCCGACGAAGACTGCGATCAGGCCGATCGCGAACCGTCCGCGGGATCTGTTATTCACTTTACTTTCATTCATACCGAGTTTCCTTTCTTAACCGGCGTATGCCGATCAAAATATGCGATATCAGTTGTCGCTGATAAGATCGTCGACCGTCACCGTCTTTTTCGGCTTCTGGTCGGGCTTAACATCAGTTTTGGCGGCCGACTTCTTGTCCGGTTTGGTATCCGCCGCGGCTGTTTTAACCGTTTTGCTTTGCGGAGTAACATCTTCGGGACGTGACGCTTCGGGTGTTGTCGTCGAGGCAGCGGTTTCCGGTGTCGCTGACGGCTCCTGCATCGCCGGGGCGGGTTCGGACGCCGGGCGGTTCTCGACGGCAAAAGTCGCCTGGGGCTGGGCCGTCGTTGCGGGCGAATTTCCCATAAAAACGAACGCTACCGCTGCAGCCGCGATCACTAAAAATGCCCCGACCGCTGCGACCGGCATCAACATCGACCGGCCTTTCGGAGTTTCATCCGGATCAGTGCCGTTCGACGATTCGAACAGGACCGGAGAATCCAGAATGTCGCGTTCCGGCCGAACAGGCACAGGAGCTTTCTTCACGACCGTCAATTCGTCTGCCGCGACAATTGCCGACACAGGCTCTTGACGCTTTTCGGGCACGGATACCGGCGAGACGGTCGGCAACGGCATTGGTACCGCAGCAGCCGCGGGTTTGTCGGTACGCCGTGACGGCATTCGCGGGGCCGCGGTTGCGATGGCCGGCGGCAGTTCGAGCAGGTCGAGTTCGTCCGAGCCCGATATTGCCGGGCCGAGTTCGATACCGGCAATTGAGGCCGCCGCCGTTTCTATGGTTCTGTACCGATCTTCGCGGCGGATCGACAAAGCCCGGATGAAAAAGTCCGCGAGGCGGTCTGAATACCCGGCAGCGATCAGGGCCGAACGGTTCAGCGGATCAGGACGGCCGTCGAGCATCTCGATCGACCGCTCAAGAGCGCTTGGCGGTGTTTGTCCGGTTGCCACGCGATAGATCATCGCGGCGATCGAGTATATTTCGGACCGAACGTCGCACGGGCTTTCCAGAATATCGAGGGCCGCGTCGTCAAAGAGATTGCCAATGGCCTTTTTCGATGCCGAATCGAGCTGCGGCCAGATCGATTCGAGCGGTGCACAGGACATTGTGGCCGAAATATCGGCATTGTCCGCCATTCTGGCAGAACGCCCTTCACGCCGGCCGAAGAAAAGTAGGTTAAAAGTCCCCTTGTCCGAGATACGAACGGTTGTCGGCGTGATCTCGATATTTACGCTGCCGGCAAAACGCCCGCGTATGTCCGCGATCAAGGAGAAGGCTCCGCGAATTTCAGCGGCGACATCACTGTCGAGGAACAGTCGTCGCGTCACGGTGAGCGGAGGCGACAATTCATGCTCGGACCGGGCGACCACATAAAAACGGTCAACCTCAACGAAATGATCGGTGTTGCGGACCAATCTGCCGTTTGTGATCATCGCCGTCAGGGCGAAGCTCTGTTCCAGCGAACGCATTCGATCGTCGCGTTCCGTCGCTGTCAGGACACGTGTAAGCGAAAGAGGTGTTTCGAGTATGTAAACGTTGTTTTCGAGCAGACAATCACGAGCGCTGTATAAAATGTCGTCGCTGATCGTTCCCAGTCTCTCGATGATCCTGTAGCGGCCTTGTTGAAGATGTGTGTTTGAGGAGAGCATTGATCGGTTACCTGTCGGCGTAAAAGCCCAGCGACCATTATATCAAAATCGGTTAAAAAGTGAAGCAAAATGTTATACAACGTTTAGCATAAGCCGGGCCGTCGCAGTTTTGCAGGGCGCAATTCGGCAGAGCGTGCATCGCCGAGCGGCGGTTTATTGAAACCCTGCCCGAAAATTGTGCGAATATAGTTACAAGTAACATATGACCGACAAGATCAAACCCAGCGAGATAACCGACGAAGCCACATACCTCAACCGGCGCAATTTCATAAAGGCGGGTATCGCCGCCAGCAGTCTCGCGGCGACGACCTCGGCTTTCAGATATTTCAGCCCGGCGAGGTCTAATGCACCTGAGCCGCCGGCGCTTGCCGAGGTGAAACGTTCGGAACCGACCAACACCGGCCTGACCCCGAACACCTACGAAGAGATCACTAACTACAATAACTTCTACGAGTTATCGACGAGCAAATCGGCCGTCGCTGACAAGGCC
>CAZQGN010000007.1:0-30636 GCA_964592865.1 uncultured Chloracidobacterium sp.
ACAGCCGCACCGCCCACGCCCATCACGCGCCCTGTATTTTCATACCATTTATGATGCCGCAGGCAAACTCATAGGCGAATACTCCACCGTCGTCGCTTCAGCCAACGACGCCAAAGTCTCTTACCTGACAAACGACCACCTAGGCAGCCCAAGAGTCACAACCGACGCCACCGGCCAGGTCCTCTCAAGACGCGACTTCATGCCGTTCGGTGAGGAAATTCCGAGGTCGAATTACGGAAGCGATTCGACGAGGCAGAAATTCACCGGCTATGAACGCGACACCGAAACCGGGCTGGATTTTGCGCAGGCAAGATACAACAGCTCGAATTTAGGGCGGTTTTCGAGCCCGGACCCAATGGGCGGCGGAAGGATTCAGCCGCAGTCATTGAATCGGTATTCGTATGTGTTGAACAATCCTCTAAATCTAGTCGACCCTACTGGGTTGGAATGCTCAGAAGCAAATCAGAGTGGTCCCAGCGACCGATGCATCTGGGTTTCAAACGGAGAAGGACGATATGAATCAATGTGGAAGTCGAGTTTCAAGAAGGGTAATGACTTATTTGATAAAGGTTTCTCAATTATCGACTTCCGAGAGGTTCAGCCATTTGTTTTGAAATACATTGGTAACAATTCGGCGAACCCCAACAACACGACTAACTTAGCGGGTCTCAAAGGAAAACTCGTTACACTAGCTGATGACGGGCAGTTTTCGGTTTTCGATCCAGACGATATTATTCGAGTAGACGCGACAGATGACGGAAATATGCTCCACCATGGGAGTCAGTCTAACTCCGTTCAGATCGGGATTGGACCTTTCAGCGGTAGCTATTCAAGGGATTACACCAATGGCGTTCCCGGTCAAGAATATTTGGGACTTCAAATTGGCCCTTCAATACCTCCATTGTCCGTTTCCATTATCAGCAGTCCGGGGACGACAAGCACAGGGATTGCTGGAAACGCTCAGGCGTGCGCAATCCTGTGTGGTTCTGTAGGATCGCCTTTATTGAACAGCGATGGACTACAATTCTCGCCAGCGCCGGGTTTTGGCTTCGGGAGTCCACAAGCAGGGGCTGGAGCGGGTGTTACCCTGCCCATGTCCCGTTCGGGAAATACCTACTCGGGACCCCGTTCAATCTATCATCCGGGTTACTACTGTGGGAATATTCCCTATTAGGTATCCAAACGTCGGCGAAGGGTATCGGCAGTTTGTTCGGCAGTTAGAAAATGTGGCATGAAAATGATTCGCTTATGCAATTCAATGCGTTCTTTGAGTTCGATTTCGATTCGCCGAAAAGAAGTCAAATCAGGGCCGTTTATCGACCAAATCGCGGCAAATGGCAATCTGGTTTGTGTAAAGAAGCCCCCAACAATCAAGGAATCGTTGTCGACGTAAATGGTTTTGAGTGGTAAAACAACCCGGATCGAAACGACCACGAATATGGATGTAAAGATAACTGCGAATATTAGTTTCATCACCTCCTGAGGGTCGACCTTGGTGTCGGAAATCAATACAAACGAATATTGAATCGTTTGAAGGGCAAGGTAAGGAACAAGCAGAAGCGACAGGAGCTTTATTGGGTAAGTCAAGGGTGAGGAGATTCGTTTCATCGTCGCTAAAATAGCCCGTATCCTTCGCTGACAGATGAACTATATCATTTTCAGAGCCTCTAAAGTAACCCACGATTGCGGTGACTTGATACCTTTCCGGCAATGGAGGTTGAGCCGCTGGACTTTGATGCTTGCTCTTTTCATGTTTTCTTGTGCGCTTACACACGAGCGCGAAAAATGCGAGGTTGAGATCAGTCTTTTTCATTTACGATTCAATTCGGAGGATTACGGCGAAATATACGACGCAGCTTCTCCAGAATTTCGTGAAGTGTCGAAGAAGGGGGCGTTCGTGGACTATCTGGGGTCCTTAAAACGGGAATTTGGTAAACAAACCGGATCGACGCCTGGGCCATGGCGTGTAGATAAAACGATCTGGGGGACCTACGTTACGGCTAAGTACATGACAACTTACGAACGAGGCGTCGTCGAGGAGGAGTTTGCCTTTATTATTCGGGATGGTAATCCGTCACTTTTCCGTTTCAACTTTGTCTCGGCGGAGCAGTCTGCTCCGACTCATAGGCAACGCTGACCTCTCCAACAGGACGGGTGGCGGAATTGGGGTCAGGCCTGCTATTTTGTCGATTCTCATTTCTTCCCGACGACGTTCACCAAGTAATTATCACACACGTTGTTAATGATCTTTTGAAATTCTTCGTCCGTAGCGGAGCGTTTTGCGGCCGCATCGGTGCGGCGGCTGACGCTGGAAATGGTCATTCCGGTCAGTTTGGCGATCCTCCACCAAAGCCAGTTTGTGCCCGTTGCGGATTTGTGTCAACACTCATTTGGGTGACGACTCAACATTCACGATCCACGATTCACGATTCACGCCCGAGCGTTGCAGAAATGCAATCTTGCTGTATCTCTGCAATATATGTTAGACTAAAGGTTTGATCAGATCTTTGAAAATTTATCAAACACGCCTGAGAGTCTGGTGAGTCTGGCGAGTCTGGCGAGTCGAGAGAGTCTTGTGAGTCTATTGAGTCTGGTGAGTCTATCGAGTCTATCGAGTCGGGTGAGTCGAGAGAGTCTTGTGAGTCTATCGAGTCTATCGAGTCTTGCGAGTCTTGCGAGTCTGGTGGGTCGAGAGCGTCAGGACAGCCCGGACACGCAGGACACGCAGGACAGTCAGGACACGCAGGACAGTCAGGACACGCAGGACAGCCAGGACACGCTGGACAGCAAGGACACGCTGGACAGTCGGTATTTACTGGGTTTTGAGCAAATGGGTTTGGATCTGTTGCTGGTTCACTGCGGCGTTGAGTCTGCCGCCCGAAACGTTTGCCGGGGCGATCGCGGTTTCGATATGCGTGACGCGGTCGGCGGTTGTGACCGGCCTGGCCAACGTGAGCTAATACGGCAGCGGCGTGACGGCCTGATTCCAGACGCGTACGGCGACACCGCGGTCGATGCCGTCCTCGGCCGGCTTGAGCGCCCAGAGCAGCACATTGGGGTCCGAGATCTGCAGGAACGAATAGTTGAGCGCCGGGTACGGCCGCGTGAGGTCGCCCGTGCCGCCGACCCAGCCGGTAACGAACGGGTTTTGGTGTTCGAGTGAGAACCGCATCGCCGACGCCTGATCAAAGCCGCTGTGGGTCCTGAGGGCGAACCGCTGCATAAAATACGCGTCGCCGTCCTGATCGCGAATGCCGAGGTTAGGGCCGTCGACCTGTCCGCCGGCCAGCACGTTGATCTGCGGTGTCGAGGTGTCAAAGACGCGCGGCCCGCTCGTGCCCAACTGCATGAACGAGTCGTCCCAGTTCGAGAGCGTCACGCCGAACGCATTGCCGCCGCCGTCCGAAATGTCGGCGAAATGATTGAGCGACAGCCAATCGTAACGGGCGTTTCGCGGCGAATAGTGGCCGCCGTTCGCCAGCAGTTTGCCGCGGATGACGGCACCGACCTCTTCGTGCCAGACATCGGGCGAATTTACGTTGAACGAGTAACTCCACGTTTTGACGTCGCCGAAATTTTCGGTGATCTCATTGCGGACATCCACGCGGTCGAGGTCGCGAAAGAGCGTTACGCGGGTGGTATGACGGACCGGGCTCGACGAAACGGCCCGCAGCGTGACGCTCACCGGACCGGCGTTTTCGACCGTGACGGTTCCCGAGCGGTCGCCGCCGAGGTCATTGAGCAGTCGGCCGCCGATATTGCGTACCGTCTCGCGGTCGCCACGCGACCTGTCGATCAGGCTCGATATCGCCCCGTCGGACGCAAGCGTGACGCGGTAACGTGCGTTTTCGATCGTCGTGCCGTTTTGAGCCGCGGCGTTAGGCAGCACGGCCGGTGCTCCGCTTCGCAGTTCGATGACCTTGTAGCCGACCGAGGGCACGTTTGCCGCCAGTACGCGGAGTATCCGCTGCGTGCCGAATGTCAGTATCTGCGACGGCAGTTCGGCACCTGTCGCCGCATCGACGGCCTTGACCTTGCGGTAGCCGCGAAGCGGGATGTCGGCGATATCGGTTCGCGTCCAGCTCAGCGGGTTAAAGACAAAGTAACGTTCGGCATTGCCGGTTCGCGAGATCATCCGGCCAAGTTCGTATTTGGCGTCGTCGTACAGTTTGTCGACATAGTCGGTGATCTCTTTTTCGACCTTGCGGTGCCACGCCGCCCGCTGAGCCCGCGGAACGGCACCGTCGGCCGTCCAGTCGTGCTCGTAATAGAGCCCGAGGTTCAGCATCGCCCGGTCACGGTCCGCGATCCGCGACGCCATGAATGACGGCTGTTCGAGGGCGACGAGCGTGGCCATCGCCTCGGCACTGCGGAGCTTTTCGGCGGCTCGTTTGACCCGGGCTGAGACCTCGGCCATCGACGCCGTCAGTACTTCCCACTCGTTGCCGAACGCGGCCGAAAACGTCTCGAGCCCGGCACCGTGATCGGCCTCGAAATCCCGGAAAAAGTCTTCCTGGTTTGAGATGATGACGCGTCGGTCCGGTGTCGATTGCTGTTGGGCGACGGCTATGAACTCGTCGCTCGTGTATTGCAGGTCATCGCCGCCGCGGCCGAAAGCCCCGATCACCGGGAAAGGATATTTTGCCTGAAAGGTCGGGTTGTAGTCGGCAAAATCGATCGTTTCGACCGGATCGTGGGCCTCGATATAGCTGCCGAACATCTTGTTGGTCGTGTACTGCGACTGCCATTTCATCAGTACGCGGCTGCCGTCGCGGCCGCCCGAGTAATATATCTCGCGGTCGCGGTTGTTGAGGCCCGTCACCTCGGTCGCACAGTTGCAGACGCCTTTCCACGAGTATTTGGCACCGGCGCCGGCCCACAGCGACGAGAGTCCGAATGGCTGAGTCTGATTTTCCATCGCGACCGCCATCGGGAACCTCAGGCCGTAGCGGCGCTCGATGCGTCCGGAATAGTACATCGCGCGGAGCACGCTTTCGGCGTTTGACCCGCCCTGTGCGACGACCAGCGGATTCATCGGCACGCTCATATGGCCGTCGCGGATCCGCTCGATGAAACGGTCGAACTGCGCCGGGCTGCGATTGCGTTCAAACTCCCACATCCAGAGGCTGCCGTCGCAGCTCCAACGCATCTGGGAATCGGACGGATTGGACTGCGTCTCGTCCATTTTGTTGAGGTAATAGTCGATCATCGTCAGAAACGCCTGACGGTAAGCGGCCTCGTCCGCGATCCAGTAATAATCGGTGTGATCGTCAGGGGCGATATAGAACCGCTTTTGGGCGTGTGAGACGGCCGTGACCGCGGCGATGATCGCCGTCAGGCACACTGCCCGCATGATTTGTCTAAAAGATGGTCGGATCATAAAGCGGCCTGAACGCACGGCGGCGAAATACTGGTGTTATAAAAAGCCAAAAGCGAATGTTTTCCAACATTCGCTTGGCTGCGGCCGATCAAATTCTGACGTTTTTTGAGGATCACTCGTAACCGAGTGCCTCGACCGGGTCGAGCCGCGCGGCCCGCAGTCCCGGATAGAGTGCCCCGACGATGCTGCTGAGTATGCCGACGATGAGAATACTCACGACGATCGACGGTTCGATCTGGACCGTAAGCGACGTCCATTTGGTCAACGCGAGGCTCAGCAGAAACGTCGCGATCACGCCGAACAGGACGCCGCCGGTGCTGATCAGCAGAGCCTCCTGCACGATTGTGAACGCGATGCTGAAATTGGACATACCCAACGATTTAAGCACGCCGATCTGCCGCGTGCGTTCGGTAACTGTCGTGTACATCGTCAGGAGGATGATCAGTGCCGAGATCGCACCGGCGACGCCGACGACGACGTTCAGAAAGACGTTCAATGCGGGAAAGCCCTGCATGTACAGTTCTTCGAGGTCGCGGGTGAGTATGATCTGGTCATCCGGAAACTTGGCCTGGATGCTCTGTGCGACCGTGTCGGGCGAGAAACCGTCCTTGACCTTGATGAGCAGTGCCGACACCTTGCCCTCGGCCCCGAGCTGCTTTTGCATCGTACCGAGCGGTATCTTGATGCGGCCGCCGGCACTCGGCTCGTACGATCCGACGAGTGTGAAATCACGGTCGTAAATGCTCATCTTGCCGCCGATGACGAGATTTTTTTGCTGTACCCAGGCGACATCTGCGATCACCTCGTCGGCACCGTCGGCGGGCTTTCGCCCCTTGGCGATCTGGACGCCGGAAACCGACGCGTACTCGTCAAAATTGATGCCGTCCACCAGCCGGCTGCCGGTGTTGGCGTCAGAGACCGAAATGCTGTTCTGTGCGATCGGCACCGCGGTCGCGACACCGTCGACCTTCTTAACGTCCTCGGCCAGGCTGACCGGCAGACGCAGGGCCTCGGAACCGCTGAGGCCGAGGCTGCCCGAGGCACGCAGCATTATCTCGGCGCCGACATTCGCCTCACGCTGTGCCCGCTCGCGCAGACTGCCGTTGGCCAGACCGACCGTGAATACGATCAGCAAGATGCCGATACCGATGCCTATAATGCTGACCGCCGTCCGGGCCGGCCGGTGCAGCATATTTGAAAATACGAGGCTGTTCATCAATAAATTGCCCCTGACTTTGGCCAGGGGTCACGTGTCTAAACGGGTGCGAGTGTAAAACGCCCTAATAAACACGGTATTTTAGCAAAATTTTGAAGTGTCGGCGAATTACGGATCAGCACATCCGTCCGTGAGGATCGTTGGCGGGCAAAGACGAAAGACCTGAAGCATTGGTACTCGGCGGCCTCGGTCACGGGTTGATAGACGTATCCGAGCACCGGTATCACCGAGACAAGGTGCACGATGCGAAGGATGATGCGTTTTGTGCTTGGTTTCATAGGTTAAATTTTCCCGTACATTTAGTTGTGATTTGAGGAATCTTTCCAATTTGATCCAGCAAAACCTGCGTTCGTTGCGATTAGAATTGGTATCGAATAGCGGTACTTAATGTCATTAAGATCCTCATGCGAAACCTGTACATTCAACCTTTGGTCCGATTTCCAAGTCGTCTGATCATTCGCGCTCAAAAAGCCAAAGCCGTTTGTAACAGTTTGCCCGTTGGCTAAAATTGGGATGATGCCTTTAGCTGTAAAGACTTTTCGAACTGCCGCCTTGAGTGCATCATCGGGATTCCCATCAAACGCCGACTCAAGAGCCTGACTCTCAACGGAGAGTTGAATATTTTTCGCAGGTCGGGTGCCCGAATTCTCCACCAAGATATCAAGTCCTGCACCAACGTTGCCGGGTTCGCTATGTGATTGGACTCGAACGGTGACTACCGGTCTGTTTAGTTCCGTTCTTGTGAGTCTGAGTTCATCGCGCTGCAGTTCTAGTTCATTTCGTTGCAGGAAAATGGCGTAAATAACTCCAGCGAACGCGAGCCCGGAAAAAAGGGTATTTACCGCGCCAAACATGTCGCCGAACTGACCCCGATTGGTCCAGTCCGGCAAATTGCAATAAATAATAAAGCCAACAATCACCTGAACGGCAATGACGACAACCGATAGAAGTATCAGGCCAGTTAGGCGTACGGTCGAATCGGTTGATCCGTTATTTTCTGAATCCATATTCACTCCATCCTCCTCATTTCTTCGGTGTCTTCGTGGCCTTCCGCAAAATCTTCTCCATCGTCTTTCCTTTGGCGAGTTCGTCGACGAGTTTGTCGAGGTATCGGAGTTTTTGCATGAGGGGGTCTTCGATATTTTCGACGCGGATGCCGCAGACGGTGCCGGTGATGAGGCGGGCGTTGGGGTTCCACTTCGGCGCCTTTTCGTAAAAGTCGCGAAACGTCGTCCGCTTCGCGATCTGTTTCGCTAGGCCCGCCCTGGTATAACCCGTCAGCCACCGGATGATCTCATCAAGCTCTTCCTTGGTCCGGCCCTTCGCCTCGGCCTTCTTGACGTAGTGCGGATAAACGCTCGCGAATGGCAGTGCGTAAAGGTTTTCTGGTTTCATAGTGGAACTGGTCCCTTCGGGGACTTATATTCCGGCTTTCGTCATGCCCTCTCACCTTTTCGCCGCTTGTGCGGGTCGTGGGCGACTTTGATGTGAGGATGTTAGCACAGTTTTAGGCGAATGCTTCGAGATATTTGATGCCGGAGCCGGTGTTGAAGATGACGACGGACTCGCCTTCGTGGACGAGATTCTGGTCGATCAGCTTGCGAAGAGCGGGCAGGCAGGCGGCGCCTTCGGGAGCGGCGAAGATGCCTGTTAACGCCCCGATCTCGGCGACGGCGGCGACGAGTTCGGCGTCAGTGACCGTGATCGCCGTGCCGCCCGACGCAAGAATAGCGTCGAGGATGAGGAAATCGCCGATGCATTTCGGCACGCGAAGCCCCGAGGCGACCGTCGCGGCGTTCTCAAGCTCGTCGGCGAAACGTTCGCCCGCATGGAACGCCCGTACGATCGGCGCACACGTCTCCGATTGCACGCTCACCATTCGCGGCCGCTTACCGTCGATCCAGCCCATCTGCTCCATCTCGTCAAACGCCTTCCACATCCCGATCAAGCCAGTTCCGCCGCCGGTCGGGTAGAGGATGACGTCAGGCAGCGGAGAGCGGACACTCCTGTCCGCAACGAGCGACGCTTCGTCGGTCGTGAACGGTTGCAACGAGTGTCCCGTCGGAGGAACCGACGGTGCGGACAAGAGTGTCCGCGCTCCAAATTGTTCATACAATTCATAGCCCATCGTCTTTTTGCCTTCGACGCGGTAGGGCTCTTTGAGTGTGGAGACGTCGAACCAGCCCATTTCTTCTTTGCGGCTGGCGACGATCGCTCCGCAGTCGGTGATGAGGCCATCGACGAGCGTGACGCGTGCTCCGGTCTGCTGGCATTCGACGATGTTCGCCCGCGGCGTGTCGTCGGGCATGAAGATGTTGGCTTCCATGCCGGCGAGTGCGGCGTACGCTGCTAAGGCTCCTGCGGCATTGCCTGCACTTGGCACCGCGAGTTTCGTTACGCCAAGCTCTTTCGCCATCGAGATCGCCGCCGTCATGCCGCGAGCCTTGAACGACTGCGTCGGATTCTGGCCTTCGTCTTTGATATAGAGGTCGAGCTTGATCGGCAAGGTCGCCGCGAGGCGGTCGGTCTTGAACAGCGGCGTCATCCCTTCACCAAGTGAGACGATGTTGGTTTCGTCGGCGACGGGCAGAACCTCGCGGTATCGCCACAGGTTCGACTCTCTCGCTGCCAGCGATCCGGGCGTCAGCGTCTTCGCCGCCGTTTCGAGATCATAACGGACGAGCAGCGGCTTGCCGCATTCACGGCAGAGATTGTGTAGAGCATTGGCTTCGTGCCGCAGGTTGCAGAGGGAGCATTCGAGGTGTGTGACATTCATAATATCTCTCTAAATTCCCCGCATCGCCTCGACCGGATCGAGCCGCGATGCTCTAAGTGCGGGATAAAATCCGGCGATCAACCCGACTAATACCGACGCCCCGAATCCGGCGGCGATCGCCCAGAACGGAACTGCCGCGGGAAAGCTGACGATCTTTCGGACCGCAAACGCGAGAAACAGTCCGGCCGCGATCCCGGTGAGCCCGCCGAGCCCGGTCAGGGTAATGGCCTCGATCAAAAACTGCGTCAGGATCTCGCCCCGCGTCGCCCCGAGGGCACGGCGGATGCCGATCTCGGGCGTTCGCTCTTTGACCGACACGAGCATTATATTCATAACGCCGACCCCGCCGACAAACAAGCTGGCAAGTGCGATCGGCACGACGATGACACCCAGGCCGCTGATGACGTCATTGACGAGTTCGAAGACCTGCTCCGACCGATTTACGCCAAAATTATTGGCGTCTGACGACTTCAGGCCGCGTCGCTGCCGCAGCAGAAACGTCACCTCGTCGGTCACTTCATCGACCCGGCCGTTCGGGGCCCGCACGGCGATCAGCGTTTCTTCGATCTCAGGATAAAACTTTTCGGCCGTCTCGAACGGAATGTACACGGTCCGCTCGTCGAGTTCATCGCTCCCGATCACTCCCTCGCCGCTGGACCGGGCAAGTACGCCGATCACCCGAAACAGCTTGCCGTCGATCTTGACGTCTTCGCCGACCGGATCAAAATCCTCGAACACCTGTTTGGCGATCCCGTAACCGATGACCGCGACCGACGCCCGGCCGCGACGCTCGGTCTCGGTAAAAAAGCGGCCTCGCTCGAGCGGTACGTTTATCACCTCAGGGTAATTTTCCCACACGCCGAGGATCAGCGGATTGATCCCCTCACGCGATCGGGCCGTGAGTTTGGGAATATCGGCGGACGGGCCGTAGCTGCCGCGGACCTTTTGCGGCGAAACGGCCTGCGGCGAACTCAACTCGGAAACAGCGATCGCGTCGTCGAGCGTAAAATCCTTTCGCTGCCTTTCCTCCGCCGTCAACTGCTGGAGCGACGGGCCGATCCGGGGCTGTTTGGTGAAATAGATAACGTTCGGCGCGCTTTTGTCCGAAACCTCCTGGACCCGCTGCGAAAGGCCCGTTAAAACCGCCCCGACGAGGGCAACGACCGCCGTACCGATAATGACACCGGTCAGGGTCAGCCCCGCCCTCAGCTTATTGCTGTGGATCGAGTCTATGACCGTTCTCCAGGTATCGTGTAGGCGTTGAATATTCACTTTGTTCCACCCAAAAGCGTCATTCCGAGCGAAGCGCTTCGATCGGGTCGAGCGCGGCCGCCTGTCGTGCCGGCACGACCCCAAATATGATCCCGACCGCACATGACACGCCGATCGCCGCTAACACGGCCCACGCCGGGAGGCCCAATGGCAATTTCGTCACAGCCGCCAGCAGCCACACGATACCGGCGGCAAAAAGCACGCCGATCGCCCCGCCGATCACCGTCAATGTCGTCGTTTCGATCAAAAACTGGATCAGGATGTCGCGGCGCCGAGCTCCGACCGCGATCCGCACGCCGATCTCGCGTGTCCGCTCCGTGACCGACGAGAGCATCATATTCATCACGACTATCCCGCCGACAAACAGCGAGATGCCCGTCAGCGGGTACACGATCGTCCCGACGATGCCGGTCAGCGACGCCGAAAATACCTGAACGCTCTTGGCCGTTACAACGCTGAAATCATCTTCTTTGTCGGTGCCGACCAGTTTTCTTTGAATGCGCAATGCCACGCGGACCTGCTCCTCGACATCTGCGAGTGACAGCCGCTCGGCATTTTTCGATTTGGCGAGGATCGCAAGCGAACGCGACCGTGCCCCGAATACGCGTGTAAATGTTCCGAGCGGTATCTGGACAAATCCGTCCTGCGACGAACCGAACGATGCCCCGCGTGGCTCGGCCACCCCGACGACCGTATAACGCATTTGCCCGAGTTGGATCTCCTCGCCGATCGGCCCCGTCGTAGGAAAGAGTTCATCGACGATGTCCTGCCCGATGACGCACACATTTCGCCGGTACGCGTCGTCAGCCGAGGCGAAGCCGCGGCCGTAGGCGATCTTGATGTTGGAAAGTTCGGTGATGTTCGGCGTGACGCCCTGAATAGCGACGCCGGTCAGGGTCTTGGCGCCGCGGCGAGCCGGCAAAACGGCGGTGCCCTCGGCACCAAATAAGATATCTCCGCCCAGCCGCTCGTTGAGGTAAATGAGATCGTCCACGAATATGTCGGGACGCTTGGCCTGAGCCTCGACAAAGGCCTGTCCGTCGGACCCGAAGTCCTGGAACGAGGCCTTTTCGATGCGAAGTACGTCGGGTGCAAATCCGGCGG
Organism: uncultured Chloracidobacterium sp.; assembly: GCA_964592865.1. Lineage (GTDB taxonomy): Bacteria > Acidobacteriota > Blastocatellia > Pyrinomonadales > Pyrinomonadaceae > OLB17. Next base: position 11,749 of record CAZQGN010000007.1, read on the forward strand.
TCGCGTTTACGACGAACGTCTGTGCTCCCTGGAGCAGAGCGGCGACCACCACGACCACAGCGACGCCGACCACGATGCCTATCACCGTCAGAGCCGAACGAGTTCGATTGGCGCGAACAGAATCCCACGCCAGGGATATCGATTCGCGAAACAGGTTCAATCTGGCTCTAACGGTAAGCTGCACGGTGTAATCCGATCAGGCTCGCACACTCTGAACGATCGACGGCCGGTCGGCAACTGTATTCTAACGCCCGATCCGTGCATAACGAATCATGTGCCGCCGCGTTCTGTGAGTTCAGTGAACTATTTCTTAAATATGAATTCTTTGACCAGGTTGAACATCGCGTTGACGCCGAGCGAGATGCCGCCGCGTTTCATTCCATCCTTCCAATCGTAACGCGCGGGGTACCACATCTCATTGGCGGCGACATTTGCCGTAAACGTTCCGACAATACGCGGAACGCCGACGGTCCGTTTGCCGTTTGCTTTACGGGCGGTCACCGTCGAGAGCAGAGCGTTGCCGATCCGCGAACCGACATCGCGTTTGCTGCTGCGGTAATAGCCGCTGTCGAGTTTTAAGGCTTCGTCGAGTCCGTAGATGATGGTATTTCGCATCACATTCTTGCCGAGATTCGACGCTACTCGCCGGCCGAACCCTTCGCCGGAACGGCCCCATTCCTTGGGGCTGTCGGACGCCGTGGCAAATGCGGCACCGGCACCGATGCCGATCCAGGCGGTCGGGCCGACCGTGTCTTTGACGAAGCGTTTGAACCGCTTTTCGGCATTAGGCCGAACATAAGTCGATTGATTTACGGCCGCCGGAGCCGGATCCGGGGCCTGAGCCGCTATCGTAAATGCGCTGACCGAGGTCAGCAGGAGGGTAATTAACAATTTTTTCATACAAATACTTTTTCGAAGGTTAGACGATCGCGGATTCACTTTGCGAGCATTGGTTTCAACGCTCTATAGACATTTTCGGTCATCAACCGTTCGCCCTCGGCGTTCGGATGAATTCCGTCGGCCTGATTCAATTCCTTTTTCATCGCGATGCCGTCGAGCAGGAACGGCAGGAAATCGAGCTTGTGCTCGGTCGCGAGGTCCGGGAAAAGGTTTATGAAATCTCTCGAATAATCGGTGCCGCCGCTCGGCGGAGCGAGCATGCCGCACAGCAGAACACGGACGTTCTTCGCCTTTGCCTTGCGGATGATCGTATCGAGATTGGACTTTACCTTTGCCGGCGGTACCCCGCGCATCAGGTCGTTCGCCCCGAGTTCGAGGATGAGAATTTTGATATTCTCCATTTCAAGGACCCAATCGATCCGTTCGAGGCCGCCCAGCGTCGTATCGCCTGAGACGCCGGCGTTGATCACCTCAAAGTCGAACCCGTCGGCCGCCAACTTCTGCTGCAATAGATAAGGATATGATTCTTTTTCGAGCAGCCCGAAGCCCGCTGTCAGACTATCGCCAAATGCTACGATCTTCGGCCGGTCAGCCCTGATCGCAGGCGTGGCCAGCGGTTTGGCGGCCGCCGCCGGGTTCTGCGGCCCGCCCGCCGACGCACACCCGGAACCGAGCATTGTCAAAAGAATGAAACTTACCAGCAAATAAGATCGAATAACAATCCGCATAGATTAATGTTGTTAATACGTGCCCGCAGCAATTTTCGATGCAAAATAGATGCAAAATAATTGAAACTTGTCCGGCTTATTTTCGCAAGTTAATATTCAACGTGGGCCGCAGCGGCTAAATTTCGCGATATGATCCAACTCAAAAACGTCACCAAGACCGTTCGATCCGGCACCGATGACCTGACTATTCTAAATGACGTGTCACTTTCGATACCGGACGGGCAGTTTGTCTCGATAACCGGTGCTTCCGGCAGCGGCAAATCGACATTGCTCGGGCTGATCGCCGGACTCGACGAGCCGAGTTCAGGCACGATAACGGTTGACGGCGATGAGGTCACCGCCCAAACGGACGACAAACTTGCGCAGATACGCAGCGAGAAGATCGGATTTGTCTTTCAGTCGTTTCACCTGATCCCGAGTTTGACCGCCTACGAGAATATTTTGATCCCGATGGAGATACTTGGGCTCAAGGACGCTCGCGGCCGTGCTGCCCGCCTGCTCGAGGACGTTGACCTCACGAATCGCGGACATCATTATCCGCCCGAACTGTCGGGCGGCGAACAGCAGCGTGTCGCGATCGCACGGGCGTTCGCCAATTCGCCAAAATACCTTTTGGCGGACGAGCCGACGGGCAATCTCGACTCAAAGAACGGACAACACATTTTCGAACTGATGACCGAACTTCACCGCCAGAGCAACGTGACGCTGGTGATGGTCACCCACGATCACGCCCTCGCCGCACGCGCCCAGCGGCAGGTCGTCCTAAAGGATGGAATGGTGATCTCGGACACTTTGAACAGCAACAGCGCGGACTTTACCAACGATCAGACGGACAACCCGGATCAAATAGCCGAATAGGCCGCGAACTAACCGATGAGATTCATCCTAAACCTGACAATCCGCGAGATCAGATCCTCCTGGCGGCGTCTGCTGTTCTTTTTTCTGTGCATCGCTCTCGGGGTCGGGTCGGTCGTCGCCCTGCGTTCGCTGATCCAGAATCTGACCAAAGCGGTCGGCACCGACGCACGGGCTCTTTTGACCGCGGACGTCGAGTTGAGCTCGACCAACGATTTCTCGCCGGCCGAGATCGCTAAGATCGAGGGCGTGATCGGAAATTCGACCATCGTCGAGGCCCGCAATGAATCCATCACCACCGCCTCGATGGTGCGGCCCGCCGACCCGGCGAATGAGTCCGTGAAGTTTGTCGAACTCAAGGGCATCGAGCCGCCTTTCCCGCTCGTCGGACAGTTTACGGTCTCAGGCGGCCGGCCGTTCGATTTTGCCTTGTTGCGGGACAACGGTGCCGTCATCGCCGAGATACTGCTCGAGGACCTCAAGGTCAAGATCGGCGACAAGTTGAAGATCGGCGAGGGCGAGTTCACGATTCGCGCGACATTTGACGAAGAGCCGGGCGGGACCAACGGGTTCAGGCTGGGCGGACGCGTCTTTATCGAAAAAAAGGCGTTTGACTCGGCCGGCATCACCCGAAACACCGGCCGCATCCGCCGCCGCATCCTGTTTCGCACCTCCGAAAATCCCGGCGAATTGGTCCGCCAGCTCCGCGACGCCCTCAAGGGCACGACGATCACCACCGTATCCTACCGCGAACAGCAGGAGAATATGGGTGAACAGTTTACACGCACCGAGAACTATCTTGCCCTGACCGGACTTTTGATACTCGTTCTGGGCGGAGTCGGCGTTTGGAATGTCGCCCGGGCGTTCGTCGAACAAAAACGCAAGACCGTTGCGGTGCTCAAGTGCCTCGGGGCAAGCGGCACCCGTGTCATCTCGGTCTATCTGCTCCAGATCCTGACACTCGGAACGGTCGGCAGCATCTTCGGCGTGGGCCTCGCCCAGGCAGCGATGCTCTTCGTCAAATGGCGATTCGTGGACGCGATGCCGGCGAAGATGACCTATGCCGTGAGTTTATCGACGGGCCTTCAGGGTGCCGTGCTCGGCGTTTTGATCTCGCTGCTGTTTTCGGCGCTCCCGCTGCTCCAGATCCGGACCATCAAGCCAAAACTGCTCTTGCGTGATGAAAATAACGCGAGCATCAGCCGCCTGGATTGGACCAAGTGGATATTCGGCGTCGCGTCGCTGGCCGGACTGCTGGGCCTGGCGGTTTGGCAGGCGGGTTCGCTTAAGGTCGGAGCGTTCTTTCTCGCGGGCCTGGCCGTGACGTCGCTGATCTTGTATTCGGCGGCGGCTGTGCTGACGTGGCTGCTCCGGCGGGTCAAGCGTTTCTCGTCTTTCTCGGTGACGCAGGCGATCAATTCCCTTTACAGGCCCGGCAATCAGACGCGGATAATACTGCTCGCGGTCGGGCTCGGCGCGTTCGTCGTGCTTGCCGTCCAGTCGATGCAGTCCAATCTGGTTCGCGAGTTTGATTTCTCCCGCAACCAGAAACTGCCGAGTATGTTCTTTGTCGATATCCAAAAGAGCCAGGTCGACGAACTAAGACAGCTGCTGGCGGACCGCACCGCCGAACAGCCCGAGATCATCCCGACCGTTCGGGCGAGGGTCGCATACGTAAACGGGCAGCCTTTCGACTATACGAACCGCGAGGTGCGCCAGCAGCAGGGGCAGATCGGACGCGAATTTGCCGTGACCTATCGTGAGAAGCTCGACGAAAACGAGAGCGTCATTTCCGGCCAGTGGTGGACGGCCGCTCCGGCGGATGTGCCCGAGGTATCGATCGAAGAAGATATGGCCGGCCGCCTGCAGGTCTCGGCGGGCGACTCGGTGACATTCGACATCTCGGGCCGTAAGATCACCGCCCGCGTGGCAAATATCCGAAAGCTCGACCTCCGCAACACCCGGACCGCATTTATCTTTGTCTTCCGGCCCGGCGTCCTCGAAAAAGCCCCGCAGAGCTTTGCCGCGACCGTTCTCCGGCACATGGGAGCGACCGAACGCCAACGCCTGCAGCGTGATACGCTCGAACGTTTTCCAAACGTCCAGATCTTTGACGTTGCCGACATCATCGCCACCGTTCAGCGCCTGATCGAGAATTTTGTCCTCGCGATCTCATTTGTCGGTAGTTTCGTGATGCTCAGCGGCATCCTGATCCTGATCGGGTCGATCGCCCTGACCAAATCTCAGAGGGTTTACGAAAACGCGATCCTCAAGACGCTCGGTGCCAAGCGCCGTGTTCTGGCGGTGATCCTGTTTGTTGAATATGGATTGCTCGGCCTGCTGGCGGGCATTATCGGTGCGGGGTTCGCAACCGCGTTATCCTTTGCCGTAAGCCGTTTTGTGATGAACATCAAATGGGAATTTGACCCGGTCGGGTTGGTGCTCGGCGTCGCGGTCACGGCGTTTTTGGTGATGGCGGTCGGTGTCGCGGCGAGCTTCGACGTGCTATTCCGCAAACCGCTCGGCACGCTCAGATCGCAATAGGTCCGGATCAGCCTTTCGGGACCTCGAACGGGTGCTTTTCGAGCACTGCCCGCATATTGACCTGGGCAAACAGCGTCTCGACATACGCCCCGAACCGATGAAGGATCGGGACGAGGTCCTTTTTCTCTTTGGTGACGATGATCTCCTCGGCAAATCTCTCAAACGTTTCTTTATCTTTATAGAAAAGGAACGAGACCGCCTCTTCGAGATACGTTTCTAGTGCCGCATTGAGCGCGGCGACATTTGCCGGCTCAGGCTCACGCTCGGCCCGCTGAGCGAGCTTCATAATGTCGTAAAGGTCCTTGCGGAGCTTGAGCGAACGCCTGAGTTTCACCTCAAAATTGGGGAACAGGTCCATCGCGTCCGCCGACGGTTCAAAATGCCGGGCAAATCCCGTCAAAATATGCTGAAAGCTCTCGGTCAGCACCGCGTGAGCGGCCTCGATGCGGGCATAGACCGACGTTGCCGGCCTGACCGATGTGAGGCCCGCGAGTTCGAGTTGAACGACCTTTTTCAGCTCGATCGACGCCATGTACGACGCCCCGTCGATCGCGGCGGTAAATTCGTCGTCCGAGTCGCCTGACCGCTCAACGCGGTGATTAAGATGAGCTATTAGCTCCTGCGTCATCTCGTTGATGCGTGAAAACAGCAGCAGCGACGGCTTTAGCGGTTCGTCCGTCGCCAGCATTCGACCGACGATATCGAGCAGCCTGAGTATCCGGCCGAATCGCGGCAGGATCACCGCAAACTCGGGCCGCTCGGCGCCCTGGGTGCCCAAAACGGTCCTCTGTAGCACCTCCGGAAGGTGCTCGTTCCCGCCGCTTTCGGTAATGGCGATAAGTTTGGCATATGCCGGGACCGACGCCAGCCGGTCGACAAACGCCCGGCACCACGCCTGCCATTCCGCCAGCCCGAGCGAGTCCGCGCTCTGCAGGCTTTCCGCCAGCAGCAGCGGTTCCCGCAACGACGCTCCAAACTCGAGCAGTTCCTCCATCGACAAACGGTACTCGGGCCTAAGGGCGTCGTCCGAGAGCGAGGCGGCCAATACCAGCCGCGAACACCGCTGAAGGACGTTGTGCGACAATCGAAGGTCGCGGATCAGGTCTGTGCCCGCACCCTGTGCGGTCCGGTCGCCAAAGGCGTCGCCCGCCGCCGACAAATAGCTGTCGAGGCCGGCGGTCCAGCCTGCCAATTCGAGCACGGCGTTGCCTCCGGCCGATGACGGATCCGGGTGCATTTGCTCCGAAGCGGCGGTGTTTTGTTCAGTGATGGCGGATCGCAATGTGTGATTTCCCCGTAAAAGAGCGAACAAGCAGAGGCGGCCGACAGAATAGACCGCTAACTCTATTTATACATTTATTTTATCGCTGTTGGCAATGGAAATCGCCGCGGGCCGTGACGCCCGCCTCACGCAGCGTATATATTATCGGTATATGCCGCTAACCGAACCGATCCGCCGACTGACGGTGGCAACTCTGAATCAGGGAAAACTGAACGAATTGATCAGCCTGCTCGACGGATTGCCGATCGAGCTTTCCAGCCTTCGCAGCCTCGGCGACGTCCCGGAGGTCGAGGAGACCGGGTCCACATTTGCCGAGAACGCCGCTCTCAAGGCGTCTGAGTACGCAAGGATAACGGCGACCTATACGCTCGCCGATGATTCTGGGCTCGAGGTCGCTGCTCTTGGCGGCCGGCCGGGTGTACTCTCGGCACGCTACGGCGGCGAGGGGCTCGGGTTTGGTCAAAAGATGGCGATGATCCTTGACGAGATCGCCTCGTCAGGAACTGCGGACCGCCGGGCGCGGTTCGTCTGCAGCATGGCGATCGCTGATCCGGCCGGCCGGATCGTCCACACTGCTGAGGGCGTCTGCAGCGGTATGATCGCGCTTGAGCCGCTCGGCGAAGGCGGTTTTGGCTACGATCCGATCTTCGTGCCCGCGGGCCGTGACCTGACTTTCGGTCAGCTTTCGTCCGCCGATAAACACCAAATCAGCCACCGTGCACGCGCCTTGGCCGAAATAATCCCGTTTTTACGCGATAATTCGGCACTTTGACTTGACCCGACGCATTTTCAGCCTTAGAATTCGACACTTGGAATCGTTTCTGGAGTGAGACAGACGGGGCGTAGCACAGCCTGGTAGTGCGCACGGTTTGGGACCGTGAGGCCGCAAGTTCGAATCTTGCCGCCCCGACCAGTCAGGCAGTTTGTGATTGGTCGTTTGCACCATTTTGCGGGTTGACCGCGATACGACATTTCACTGAAGAAGTTTTTAATATTCACAACCACACTTGGAGGATAGATAGATTATGGCACGTATGACACAAACGGAAATCATCGGCAGCTTGGCTGACAGCACGGGATGCAAGAAGAGCGACGTCAAAGGTATGTTTGACGCACTGGCAGCTTTGGCCACGGCCGAAGTTAAGAAGAACGGCGAATTCACCCTTCCGGGCTTTGGCAAATTGGTCAAGGCAACCCGCAAGGCTCGCGAAGGCCGCAACCCCGCAACCGGCGCTACGATCAAGATCCCTGCCAAGACGACCGTTAAGTTCCGTCTGGGCAAAGCGATGAAAGACGCGGTCAGCTAAGACCACTACATTTCGTAGCACGCTTTAAGCGAAGCGGCAGGCCTTGTGGTCTGCCGTTTTTGCGTTTTTGCCCGAAAATCGAAAAAAATTGCCTTTTCGCGAAAAAAAAGTAGTGACAAACCGGCAAAATCTCTGTTACCATCTTCTTACAAGTTGAAAGGAAGGTAACAGGCGCATTATCCCTGCAACGTAAAGGTTGAGGATTTCAACTTATTTTTCCGTTTTACGTTTTTTACGTAGATCGGCCGTTCCATTAGACATTTATGGAATGGGATCTCTCTGAGTGGAGAGAATTTTATATACAAAGGAGAATAAAAAGTGGCAGCAGCTAGACCAATGAGTTTGCAGGACAGAGTCTTGCAGATCGATCACATCCAAGCACGCCGTTTTTCGAAATTGACGGGCGATACTCTTGAGATCGCAACCGAAGGCATCATCAGACATCTCAGGGCTTGCGTTCGAATGGACGTCAATCCTGATGCCTCAGCCGTTCGCGAGATCATAGATGACGCCCTGAATGGGCGCCGAGTGTTTGCTGAAACGTCAAACGATCTACTCGCAGCTTAGTAGTTTTAATATTTTTAAGTAATACCGACTCTGGCCGCTTTTGTTAAAAAGGCGGCCTTTTTTTGCCCTATTGACGGAGTTTGAGGCGATAGAGCATATATTTTCCGAGCTTTTCGCCGGCGTCGCGTTCAAACCACTTATCGACGTTGGCAAGGTCGGGCGGAGCTTCGGCGTCGCACACCAGATAGTCCGGCGGACGGTTGCCGGCCCTGGCCGGGTCAAAATCCCGCACATAGTCGGCGTATTTCAGGGCCTCGGCGTCGATCTCGCCGAAGGTCAGCGGTTTGTACGCGGCGTTCAGCCGGTCAGTATGCCGGCCCCAGCCGAAGAGCGCGATCACCGAGACAAAATCGTCGCCGGTCTTCATCCCGGTCGCGAGTTGCTTAGGCGATACGCCCTGATAATTGAGGTACTGATAATAGCGTTCCTTGTTCTCCTGCCACGTGACGCCGGCAAAAACGTGCTGATGCCTCGCCCAGAGCGTCGCCTGCGGGGCGATCGTCGGCAGGTCGTCGGCCTCGGCTATGCCAAAGTGCAGCACCGACTGCTGAAAGCGGTCCGGTGAGTTGCCGGCGAGTTCCGTCAAACGCCGGGCGACCGGCATTTGCTGGTCCCTGAGCACGTTGACGTCGTCGAGGACCCTGACGGTGTAATGGCACTCGACAAAGCCCCAGACCGCGGCCGCGGCGGCCAAAACCGCAAAAGCGGGCCTGAACCGCGATGTGTGCCCAATTCCCTTGACCACCAGCCCGATCGATACCGCGAGGGCGAGCCCGGCGACATAATTGCCGATGAATACCTCGTAGTGGATCGGCTGCAGCGAACGGCCCGTAATGACCTGTTGATTAAAGACCGCGATCGGCACCAGTGCCAGCGAGAGAGCGAAAACGCTCGAGCGTTCCCTCAGTTCGATAACGCCGATCAGTGCCGCCGCCATCAGGATGGCTACCACCGCGTAGCTGATCACCTCAGGCACGCGGAACAGGTCCGGAGCATGGGTCATGACGAGCAGTTGGACGTCGTCCATCGTGTGCGACCGCTGTGACAGGAGGTACGCGTACGGCACCAGAAACGCGATACAACCGCCGCCGATCCCGATTATCCATTTCAGGTCGCGGCGATAGCCCTCGGGCCTGAGGATCAGATAACTGAGTACCAAACACGCCAACCATGCCGCGGCGGCGGTCCAGACGTAAAAGTACGAAAACACCGTGTAGCCGAAACACACCGACGCACCCGCCGCCAACAGCAGCTGCGGCCCTGACGGGACGCTGCGGCGGTCGTTCGAGCCGCCGTCAACCAGCTTCCATATCAGCGCGATCAGGCCGAAGAACGCCGGGAACGCCATTGCCGGAATGTACCGCCGGAATCCGGGAAAATACGGGTATGAATATCCGGTCCCGAGTATCTCGCCGATCGCCCCTTCGCCCGCGAACAGTGCCCCGCCCGCCAGCACGACAAGGCCCGCGGCCATCGCGTACCAGTCGTCGCCGGTGACCATGCCGACGAACCAGAAGATGACAAACGCCGCCAAAAACGCCGCCAACGCACCGGCCACGGTCATCGCCCACGGGGCACCGACGCCTAAGATCCGGGCCGGGATCGCGATCGTGTAGGGGCCGGCAAACTGGATCGAGAACAGCGATTCGGGCTGCGGGTGATCGGCCGAATCGTCGCGGCCGGTGTACGGGTCGTTCTTACGCGGGCGGCCGTCGATCAGGGCTTTCAGGTACGACGCGTACGCCACCTCGTCGATGTCGTTATAGGCATAGTGGCCCTGCCAGTCGGCTCCGCGAAGATAGATCATCTTCATCTGCGGATACAGCGAAAAGACCGCCAAAAACAGCCCTGCAATGATCCCGAATCGCCAGCGTAGCTTCATAAAAGAACTGACAGATTAGCATACTGCGGCCCTCACGCGACAGTTTTCGGCCCCGTCCGGCGGCTTGAGTATCGTCGTCGGTGACCTTAGACTATTTGCATGAGCTTAAAAGATACGATCATTTCAGACCTGACCGCCGCGATGAAGGCCAAGGACGCCGACAAACTTTCGACCCTGCGGATGGTCAAGGCAAATCTGACGAACCGGCAGATCGAAAAAGGCGGCGAACTGACCGATGACGAGGTGGCCAAGGCACTGCAGTCGCTGGTCAAACAGCGGCGCGATTCGATCGAGAGTTATGAAAAGGCCGGCCGACCGGAGCTTGCCGCCAAAGAAGCGGCCGAGATCGCCCACATCGAGGTCTATTTGCCGCAGGCGGCGACAGCTGAGGAGATCGCCTCGGCGGTCGATGCCGCGATCGCCGAAACGGGCGCCTCGTCGATGAAGGACATGGGGCTGGTGATGAAGGCGACGCTCGCCAATCTCGCCGGCAGATCGGCCGACGGCCGCGTGGTCAGCGAAACGGTCAAGGCCAAACTGGCGTAGGCGGCCGCCCGTGCATCCGCCAAAAAGGCAGACTATCGGGCCATAAATACCGCGCCGCCGAAGGTCAGCAGGAGAATAACGCTGACGAACGCGTTGGTGGTAAAAAATGCCGCGTTCATCCGGCTCAGGTCATTTGCACGCACAAGCGTGTGCTGGTACAGCAAGAGAACCGCGACGGCCGCCACGCCGGCAAGCGCCAGCCACCCGAGGCTGCTGACAAGATACAAAATTACCAGTACGATGAACGCTTGAAGGTGAAACAGCCGTGCGATCCAAAGCGAATTGGCGATCCCAAATCTCGCCGGGATCGAGTGCAGCCCGCTCTTACGGTCAAATTCGAAATCCTGACACGCGTACATCACGTCAAAGCCCGCAGTCCACATCAGCACCAACAGTGACAGAAGTATCGGCAGTTCGTTGTCGAGCGAACCGCGAACGGCGATCCATGCGGCCGACGGCGCGATGGCGAGCGCAAGGCCCAGCAAAAGGTGTGCAAAGACCGTGAAACGCTTGGCGTACGAGTAACCAAGCACGACGATCAACGCGACCGGCGAGAGTGCGAACGTCAGCCAGTTGAGCGAGTACGAAGCAAGCAGGAACAGCCCGATCGAAACGTATAGGAATATCCAGGCAAAACCGACCGAGAGCTTGCCCGACGGAATCTCGCGGCCCGCGGTCCGCGGATTTTTAGCGTCGATGTCGCGGTCGATGATGCGGTTAAACGTCATCGCGGCCGAGCGTGCGCCGACCATCGCCACCGTGATCCACAGCACCTGCCGCCACGACGGAAAACCGTTCGCCGCCAGGATCGCTCCCATGAACGCGAACGGCAGGGCAAAGAGTGTGTGCTCGAATTTGATCATCTCGAGCGTTGTTTTGAGTTTTTGCCAGAAGGCGTTCATTACAGTTCCGTCCGCATGCCAAGCGAAAAGTGTAACAAAATCGCCGATTCGCGTCATTTAGGCTGGCAACGATCCGGAGGCAACCCAACTAAACCGGGATGCCGGCACATCCGTCGGGCGTCACCCGGCCGCACTGCGACTATTTTAAAGCCCTTAAAACACACGATCCCGCCGCCGCCTGATCGTTGCATTGATAATATATTGCTCTATCACTGCAATATATGTTAGACTAAAGGTTTGACCAGATCTTTGAAAATTCATCAAAAACGATGGTGAGTCGAAAGAGTCGGGTGAGTCTATCGAGTCTTGCGAGTCTAGAGTGTCAGGACAGTCAGGACAGCCCGGACAGTCGGGACACTCGGGACAGTCGGGACACTCAGGACAGTCGGGACAGCCAGGACACGCTGGACAGCCGATGTTTACTGCGTTTTGAGAAAATGGGTTCGGATGTGTTGATGTTTGACCTTTGCCGTCAGTCGGCCTCCGGCGGTTCGACTGACGCGGGATCCGGATTGGGGTAGAATTGACCGATGCCCAGCGGAAAGACACATGACGCGATCACGGTGATATTGTCGATCCCGGCGACCGTCGTCACATATATGGCTGTCGGCCGTCCGGTCGCGGCGGCGACGGTCGGGGCGGCGTTCCTGTTCGGCGGACTGATGTTCGGTCCCGATCTAGATACCGTTTCACGGCAATATTCGCGTTGGTGGTTCTTTCGCGTGTTGTGGCTGCCGTACCGGCATTTCTTCAAGCACCGCTCGCGGTTTTCGCACGGGCTTATCTTTGGAGCTTTGTTCCGGGTGGTCTATTTTCTGGGCGTTGCCACCATCCTCGCGTACCTTGCGGCGTTTGTCTGGAACGGCGTCGCCGGTGACGGTACGCCGGACACGGCCGACTTTGCGCGGGCATGGACGACGGTCGGCGGGCTTACGCGAACCTATTTGGGCGAGAGCTTTCTGCTGTTTGCGTTTCTCGGGCTCTGGCTCGGGGCGGCCAGCCATACGCTGACCGACATTGCGGGGACCTTTATCAAGACCGGCCGTCGTGAGAAATTCTTCTAACCGCGGCCGCCCGTTCGGGCCGAGAGCAGTCGGGTCGCGTGCCGCCGGACCGCGTCCGAAACGTTGCGGTTCTTGGACAAAGCGGTGAGGTCACGCAGCTGCAGCCGCGACATTATCGTCAGCGAATTGGCGATCGGTGTTCGCGGATTACGTACCAGAGCGTGCATGACGCCGTAGCTTCGCGACCATTGCCGGTTTGCCGCGATCTGGCGGAGAATGTCCTCCGACAGGCTGCGCATCGACGCGATACCCTCGATCTCCTGCTCGCTGATCCTCGGGTTGTTGACGACGGCGCTTGAGACCAGGCGGTTGGGATCGCGGATCAGGATGTTGCGGGCCTCGCGGTCGCCCTTCATACCGAGTTTGACCCGATCTTTGACACCCATTCGCATGATCCGGTTGATCATCGATATGCGTTCGCCGGCGATCTCGTCCTCTTCGTTCTTTAGTTCGCCGAGGATCTTGTCGAGCGTCGCCTTTCGCTGGGCCTCGCTTTCTTCGTAAAGGTCTTCGATGAACTCGAGCCTGAGCCATTCGTCATCGGTATCTTTGTCGAGTACCTCGATGTGGTGGGCCAGGAATAACGCGTCCTCTTCGCTCAGCCCCAGAGCATCGCCGTCGGCGGCGATATCGACGCTTTCGACAAATTCGGCCGCGGCCTCTTTGCCCTGGGCACGGAGTTCGTTGGCGATCTGCTGAGCACCGCGTTCTTTTTCAAAGAACTCGCGTTTTGTCTCGGCCGCTCGCCTCTCGGCCTCCGATGTACGGTGCGAATTGCCGAGGATCGCCTCGATGACGCTCTTATCGCGGATCAGCAGCTGCTGATTCAGCGAGATCAGTTCGAGCAGGTCGCCGCTGGTCGTCCGTCTCGCAAATCCGGCGATCGCGGATGACGGCGTGTTCGTGTTTTGGATGATCGCCTGGTACGCGGCGGCCGGAAGGTGCTCCTGGCCGATAAAATACTCGAGTACGATCGGTGCCGTGTCGTGCGACGTGAGCGTGCCGTCGAGAGCTACCGAGCTTTGTGTGCTCAGTGTCTGTTTGGCGTTTTCTTTCAGTTCGGCGTCGGTGCCGTTGTAAAAACTGACGAGGATCTCGAGCAGGTCGGACTGCGGCAGCGGCAGTATGCCGCGTGACGCCGCGATGCACGCCGGACGCGGGGCTGTACCCTCGACAACAGATCGGACTACCGGATTACTTGAATGCACCCCAGAACTCATAAGAAGTCGGAGAATCTAGTCTATTAACCGTTTAATTTTTACTTGGAGGGTACCGCGTGAAAACCCAATTTATTTTATCACAACCGGTAAGAAATTTGACTAACCTTACTGCTTAACATAGTTTAGAGTTTCGGCGCATCGTTTTTCCACGTGATTTTGCCCGGCGCCGCAGCACAATAGACCGGACCTATTTATTTACACAATGATCAAAGACGAATTTGAATTACTGATCAAGGACCGACGCGCCCGTATCGGCGTCATCGGCCTCGGCTATGTTGGATTGCCGCTTATCGTAGAGTTTGCGTTGAAAGGCTTTGACTCGATCGGCTTTGAGGTCGACGCCAAAAAGGCCGCTCAGGTCAACGCCGCCGACTCGTACATCGTCGATGTGCCGAGCTCGGACCTGCAAAAGTGCGTCGGTTCCGGCAAACTGACGGCGACGACCGATTTTGACCGGCTCGCCGAGTGCGATGTGATCATCATCTGCGTACCGACGCCGCTGCGAAAGACCAAGGATCCGGATATGTCGTATATCCTGACCGCCGGCGGCGAGATACAGCGATCGCTCCGCCGCGGGCAACTCATCATCCTCGAGTCGACCACTTATCCCGGCACCACCGACGAAGTGCTGCAGCCGATGTTTGAGGAAAAGGGTTTCGAACTGGACAAGGATTTTTTGCTCGCATTCTCGCCCGAGCGGGTCGATCCGGGCAATCCTCAGTTTCAGACGCACAATATCCCGAAGGTTGTCGGCGGTTGTTCTGACGATTCGACGGCGATCGCCGCGATGCTATACGGCCAGATAGTTGAGAACGTCTTTCCGGTCTCGTCAGCACGGGTCGCCGAGGCGGCAAAGCTCTGGGAAAATACGTTTCGCGCGATCAACATCGGTATGGCCAATGAGATGGCCAAGCTCTGCAATGCTCTCGGCATCGACACATGGGAAGTGGTCCGTGCGGCCGCGACCAAGCCCTTCGGGTTTATGCCGTTCTATCCCGGCCCGGGCATCGGCGGCCACTGCATCCCGCTCGACCCGCATTATTTGTCGTGGAAGGCCCGGCAGCACGGATTCGATTCGCAATTCATCTCACTCGCCGAGCAGATCAACTCGACGATGCCTAATTACGTCGTCGAACTCGCGACCGAGGCCCTGAATGCGGATAAAAAGGCCGTCAACGGCTCGAAGATACTGATCCTCGGCGTCGCTTATAAAAAGGACATCGACGATATGCGCGAATCGCCCGCCCTGTCGATCATCGATCTGCTGCGGGCCGACGGAGCCGAGGTCGTTTATCACGACCCGTTCGTCCCAGAAGTGACATTTGACCACGCCTACACGATCGGCGACGGCGACCCTCTGTACAACAACGAACTGACGGACGAACTCATTTCGTCCTCGGACTGCGTCATCATCTGTACCGAACATTCGGGCGTCGACTATGGCCGCGTATGCAACCTCGCCAAACTCGTCGTTGATACTCGAAACGCCCTTTCGAACGACGTTCGCGAGAACTGCAACGCGAGGATCGTGAGGCTTTGAGCACAGGGCTTTGATCTTAGAACTTTGACCTTTAAACGGCACGGAATTAAAGGTGCTCTCGACGGCCCCAGCATGGAAAAGACGAACTTTGAGAGACTTGAGATCTATCAACTTTCTGAGAAGGTTGCTGATCAGATCTGGGATATCGTCAACTCGTGGCCGCGATTGGCCCAACGTACCATCGGCGAGCAGGTGATCAGGTCGGCGGACAGTATCGGGGCGAATATTTCGGAGGGTAGTGGACGTGGGACAGCAACGGACAATCGCAGGTTTTTGCGTATGGCAAGAGGCTCACTCTACGAGACAAGACACTGGCTGCGGCGTGCTCACAAACGACAACTGCTGAATGACAGCCAGACAAATTCGCTTTCGTTGCTGATAACCGAACTCACGCCGAAACTGAATGCTTATATCGGTCGCACCAATGACACGGTAAAAAAGGAAAGAAAAGAGCTTGACTGATTCAAAGATCAAAAATCAAAGATCAAAGGTCCTATTGGTAGCCGGCGCCCGGCCGAATTTTATGAAGGTCGCGCCGATCTATGCCGAGATGCGTCGGCGGCCGGACGAGTTTGAGCCGCTGATCGTTCATACCGGACAGCATTACGACGCCGCGATGTCTGATGCGTTCTTTACCGATCTGGGCATGCCGAAACCGGACGTTTATCTGGGCGTCGGTTCCGGATCGCATGCGGTGCAGACGGCCCGGATCATGACCGAGTTTGAGCCGGTCCTGCTCGAACACAAGCCTGACTGGGTGCTCGTGGTCGGTGACGTTAATTCGACCATCGCCTGTGCTCTGGTCGCGGTAAAGCTCGGGGTCAGGGTGGTTCACGTCGAGGCTGGGCTCCGCTCCCGTGACCGTGCGATGCCGGAGGAGATCAACCGGATCCTTACCGATTCGATCTCGGACCTGCTGCTGACGACATCGCAGGACGCTGACGAAAACCTCATGGCCGAGGGCATTCCGGCCGAGAAGGTAAGGTTTGTCGGCAACGTGATGATCGATTCCCTGCTCGAACACCTCAAGGTCGCGGCGGCATCGAGCGTCCGCCAAACGCTGGGTGTTTCTGAGGGCAAATACGCGGTCTGTACTCTGCATCGGCCGTCGAACGTCGATGACGCAGCGACGTTTGCGGGCATTATCGGCGCCTTGATCGAGATCTCGGATAAACTCCCGATCATATTTCCTGTTCATCCGCGAACGCGTGCAAAGATCGACGAGTTTGGCCTCGCCGGCGACATTTCGTCGTCGAACATCAGGTTGATCGACCCGCTCGGCTATATCGATTTTATGGCGTTGTATAGCGGAGCGAGACTCGTGCTCACGGATTCGGGCGGCCTGCAGGAAGAGACGACGGTGCTCGGCATTCCGTGTCTGACGCTTCGCGAGAACACCGAACGGCCCGTCACGATCGAACTCGGCACCAATATCCTCGTCGGGACCGATCCCGAGACGATCAAGCGGTCCGCTTTTGAGGTTTTGGCTAAGGCCGGCAAGTCGGCAAACGCAAAAATTCCGCCGCTCTGGGATGGCAAAGCGGCGGAAAGGATCTGTGACGAGCTATTGAAATAAATTGGCGGGTTTTATTGGCTCTTCTCCATCGGATATCCGGCTGACTTCCAGGCCTGCGTGCCGCCGACCAGTGCGTGTACGTCCGGGATCTGTTTCTCGTTCATTTGGAATGCCAAACTGGCACTCGTGTGTTCGTTCGGTCAGGAACAATAGACGATGATCTTCTTGCCCTTCGGCAGCGAATTAAGGTCAGGTGCCTTGCCGTCATAAGGTATGTTGATCGAGCCCGCGATGTGATCCGCCTTGTAGGCCGCATCGCCGCGGCTGTCGACAAAAACGGCCTTACCTTCGTCGAAGGCCTTTTTAGCGTCAGCAAGCGTTATCCGCGGCACTTCGCCGTCGTTGGCGAACTTTTTGAACGGCACCGACTGCTGACATGCGGCCACCGTTGCAATAACGATCACGGCCAGGGCCGCAGTGAGTTTGAATGAAAGATGCATAAACTACTTTTCTCCAAATGCCGCAAGGACCTCATCCGCATGCTCGGACACATTTACCTTGTCAAAGATCTTGACGATCTTGCCGTCGTCGATCAAAAACGTCTTTCTGAGCGTTCCCATGTACTTTTTACCGTACATACTCTTTTCGGCCCAAACGCCGTAAGCTTCGACGATCGTTTTTTCGGTATCGGCTAGCAGGTCAAACGGCAATTGGTACTTAGAAATGAACTTTTGATGTGATTTTTCGCTATCGGTCGAAACGCCGAAAACCTTTATCCCTTTGGCCTTGAAAACGTCGTCGGCATCACGGAAAGAGCAAGCCTCCTTGGTGCATCCCGGCGTGTCATCCTTCGGGTAAAAATACAGTACGACGCGGTTCCCGCTGTGATCGGACAGCTTTACGGTATTGCCGTTCTGGTCCGTTGTAACAAAATCGGGTGCGGCGTCTCCTTCTTGCAGCATTGTTAATTAGCTCCTTTGCTTGGTTTATCTATACGATATTGCCCGATTCGCTCGACCGATGCAAGCTACTTTTTCTTGCCGAAATTCCATTTGATGCCGGTCGTCAGCAAGAAATCATTCTTCTTGGCGACGCCGAACGGCCGGTTGTTGAAACGGTCGCCGACCGTAAAGAACCAGCCGATACGTTTGGTGATATCAGCCGAGAGCGATGTGTCGAAAATAAAGCGGTATTTACTAATGTGGGTCAGGTCCTGATAGAACGTAAATGAGTTTTGTACTTTTAACCGCTCCGTAAACTTGTGCTTCAGGGCCGCGGCCCCAAGCGACTCCGGTGTATCGGTATTCGCCCCGACCTGCCACGCGCGGTTCCAGGCGAGGCCGATCAGCAGATCGAGTTCGGTGCGGTCATTTTTGATCGTGTGATTACCGAGCCCGCCGCCGATGACCGATCTGAAATTAAGCCGTTTCGGTCGATCACGTTCGAAATCCCAGGAGCCGAAACTGAATAATCGCTTGTTGATGTCGCGATCGTACCTGAATCCGCCCCAGACCGCGTTTTGTGTCGTGCTCTGAGCGGCGTTTCGGTTGCTGTTCCAAAGGCTGCGGGCGTAGACCGTGAGTTTGTCGCTGTGACCCGATTTTGATGCCCTGACGCCGCTCGTCAATGTTGAGGTGTTGCTGTTTCCCGACGTAAAACTGAAGCCGATATTTGCGTTGCCTTCCCATCCGTCAACGATCCCCATATATCGGCCGCCGAAAAGTCTCGCCTTTGGCTTTGGCGCGGCCGGAACCGGCGGCTTGGTTACGGTATCAGCGGCGGGCTTCACTGCGGCGACAGGAGGGTCAGCCGCGGGTTTGTCATTAGGGGTAGGCTTTGCCGGACGGTCGCCGGACGCCGAGATGTTGGTGACCGGGCGTTCCATATCGATGGTTTCGATATACTCCATCGCTATCCTGATCCGGCCGGCGTACTGTGTCTCAAGCACCACACTGTCACGGTCGCGTGAAATGACTATACCCGACAGCCGATCGCCGTTCTTTAATGTGATCTCATGGGCAGACACACACAAAAC
>CAZQGN010000007.1:30646-122490 GCA_964592865.1 uncultured Chloracidobacterium sp.
CCGCCGAAACCGCGATCACAGCCGCTCCTATGATCCTGAATAACCGTATGTTCATCTTATTCTGCAAGATTGCGTATTATGCACCGAACGCCGCTATCAACCGCCTAACATAAAGTTATGATATTAACACTTTGAAGAAGTTATGTTAATGTTCACGCGCCGCAAGCCGATCTTCGGGTTTGACCAAATGCGTCGGCGAACTATAGATTGAAATGGCACCGCTGATGAAGATATTGCCCGAAAAAAAGGCTCTGGAACTGCTTGAGAAGGTCAGGACATCGTACGGGGACGATGTTCGGTCGAATTACGAGCACCGGGCGAAAAGCTGTCAAACATGCGGCACTCCGGGAGCCTGCTGTTTGGACGAGCATTTTGTAAATGTGCGTATCTCACGCCTTGAGGCTGTGGCGATCGGCCGCATACTGGATTCCCTCTCCGACGAACGGCGTCATGCCGTTGTAGAAAGGATATCTTCCGCGATCGAACGATTTGGCCTTGACTCGAGCGAGGACCCGCTGAAGACCTACGCTTGTCCGCTTTATGAGAAAGGAACCGGTTGTCTGGTCCACGAAGGTGCCAAGCCGCTGCCGTGCATCCAGCATGCGTGTTACGAGTCGCCCGATGATCTGCCGCCGGACGAACTGCTGGATCAGGCGGAAGCGGCCGTCGACGCACTGAACGTTCGCGCGTATGGCGTCACGCAGACGTTGCTTCCGATTCCCGCTGCCGTTGAGCGATTTGCAACGATCAGGCGATCTTCTTGAGTTTACCGCCGGCGACCGTAACCGGGATGAGCAGTACCAGAAAGATCGCGTGATACCAAACCGGCAGATAGTTCCAAGCCGCGATCTCAACTGCGGCGCCGAAAAGCAACAGTAAGATACCGAGGATCAACGTGCTCTTGCGGTTCTCATTGGCGACCACAGCCGTCAGGAATCCTGCAATTAACGAGGTAATAATGCTGCGGACGATATTCATCAGGAGCACGGTCGTATCGGCCTGAAACGGATCTTTGTTCGTAAATGCCTTTTCGAAAGCATTCTGATGCTCGCCGTACCAACCGAGCGAATTCACCAATACCTGATCGCTGCCGACCCAGATTATCGACCACGTAATAAAACCCGCGATCACGCCCAAAATTATTCGAACCATAGATCCTCCTTAGTTATGTTGTGAGTCTGCCAAAAAGGAAAGCTCGGCATCCCAGACCGGATGTACGCCTTTTAATGTCGACGAAAATGCCTCAACGACACTTTATTCATCGAACCGGATGATGTCAATGCCCGGTTGTAGCGAGTTCCGACTTCGGCGGCCTCACAATATATCGAGCGCTGTTCAATTCGCCGATCTCTGCCTGAGTCTGCTAGAATCGGATTTACTGTGGCGGCACAGGGCGGACCGCCCTGCCCTACGACGCAGACGGCGCAATGAATTCATTAATTCAGAATGTAAGTACCGAGCTTGCGGACGAGATCCGCTCGATCGGGCATCTCCGGTCATACAGCGAGGGGGCCGAGATCTTTGCCGCCGGCGACCAGGCGGGATTTTTGCCGATCGTGGTAACCGGACGCGTAAAGATGGTCAAGTTCCTCGAGCCGGGCAAAGAAGTGATCGCAGGGATCTTTGGCGAGGGCGAGATCTTTGCAATACCGCCCGTCATCGACGGTGGCAATTATCCGGCAACGGCGATCGCGATGGACCAGACCAAACTGCTTTTGCTCGATCGCGTCGATTTTTTGCGGCTGATGAATGATTACCCCGAATTTCAGGGCGGTATTATGGCCCGAATGTGCGGCGTAATGAGAGATCAGGTCGCAATGATCCATAACCTGGCCACATCATCGCCTGAGCATCGGATCATCAATGTACTTATCAAGCTGGTCAATGGCGATGCGTCCGCAAAGCCTGTCAAGATCACGCTTAGACGTGAAGACATAGCCAAAATGGCCGGCCTCACGACCGAAACGACCATTCGTGTAATTCGCCGCCTTTCAGACAAGGGGCTGATCGTGATCGACCGCGGCAAGATCGTCGTAGGCGATGTCGAGACACTCAAACGTGCCGTGGAAAGCTAAGTTCGCCTCGCTGAATGCTGCCGACGAACTGCAACATACGTTCCGCGATCGCAGCTGCCCTTACCTTAATAAAGTCCGCCTTCTCGCCGGCAAACGACTCGTCGGTGATCTCGGTAAATATCTCCAGCCAACGCTTGAAGTGCTCGGGCAGCAGCGGCGTCTTTTCATTCAGTTCGCCATGCACCTGCAGCGGGTTGCGGCCATGCCGTGTATAAACTCCTGTTTGAAAGATGATCGTCTCCCAAAAATCACCGATTACCGGCAGATGGCGGTCAAGGTCGAGTTTGGCCACATCGGTAAATATCCATCCGATGAGCTCGTCGGACATCACGCGCGAATAGAACCTGTTCATTAACTGGTAATTGTCGGAGCGGTCTTCGATACCCCGGATAAAATTTTCCATCGCATATTTTTTATATCAGTGGGCGGCCGGGATAAAGCCCCGCCCCCACTCCGTCATTTCGTCAGCCAACCGTCGACATTTCGCCCGGTTCGGTCTGGGCCTCGCCTTTCGTCAGCATCAACTTAACGGCAAACCAGACAAATGCCACAGCACCGACGGCAAATACCGTGTCACCGAACAGACGCATCCAGCGGAGGAATTGCATCAGGTCCGACTGCATGAATTCGGGGCCGCGGGCGGACCAGTATCCTTGCGATACCGACTGATAGGTTTGCAGCAGGCCGATCGGCAATAGGCTGAAGACTATCTCCATCAAAAGGCCTATATTGATCGTCCAGAAAGCAAATGCGAGCATTTTCGTATTCCACTTTCGTTCCGGCTGCATCGCCCGCATACAGAATAGCAAAAGGGCAAGGCCGAGAGTGCCGTAAACGCCGTAGAGAGCGCCGTGGGCGTGCACGGCCGTGGTGTTCAACCCCTGCATATAATAGAGGGCGATCGGCGGATTGATCATAAAGCCGAAGATACCGGCACCGACCAGATTCCAAAATGCGACAGCGACAAAGAAATACACGACCCACTGATACTGTGCGAGCCAGGGCCGGGATTTCGAGTGACGGATATTATCAAACGCCTCAAAGCCTACGAACACGAGCGGCACGATCTCAAGTGCGCTGAAGACCGAACCGAACGCCAATGCGACCGTCGGAGTACCTGCAAAATATAAGTGATGCAGTGTTCCGATGATGCCGCCGCTAAGGTAGATCGCCCCGGACAGCAGCGAAGCGTACGCCGCATTGTCTGAATTGATAACCTTAAGCCGGGCAAACAGAAACGCGATGACCACCGTCGCAAAAACCTCGAAAAAGCCCTCGACCCAAAGGTGGACGACCCACCAACGCCAATATTCGACCACGGTGACGTGCGACCGCATGCCCCAAAACAGGCCCGGTGCGTAAAATAACGCGATGCCGGCCGTTGTGGCCAGATATAACATGATCAGCGATTTGCTGTTGCCTTCCTTCTTAAGTGCCGGGATGGTCGAACGTGCGATCAGGAAAAGCCATAGCAGCAGGCCGACGAGCAATGCCGCCTGCCAGACGCGGCCGAGGTCCACATACTCATATCCCTGATGGCCGAACCAGAACCAAAGGTCGCCGGTCAGAATATGCATCACGCTCATCCACTCGCCGGCCATTGATCCGAGAACAACGACCAGAAGAGCACCGAACAGGACATCGACACCCAGTTTCTGAAATTTCGGCTCGTAACCGCAGATGTACGGAGCGATGTAGAGGCCGGCTGCGAGCCAGGCGGTCGCGATCCAGAAAATGCCGAGCTGCGTGTGCCAGGTTCGCGAAACGACGTACGGCAGATAGTCCGCAAGCGGTATCCCGTACAGGCCGCCGCCCTCGACACCGTAGTGAGCAGTAATTATGCCCATTACGATCTGCAATAGGAACAGCAACGACACGACCAAAAAGTATTTTACGGTCGCCTTCTGCGACGGCGTAAGGGTTTGGCCGATCAACGGGTCGCTGTCCGGTGCACCTGTTTCCTCAAGCGGCTTGCGCCAACCGGCGTAAAACCAGACCATCGCCCCGATGCCGGCGATCAGCATGATCACACTGACGCCTGTCCAAACGATCGTCGAACTCGTCGGTACGTTGCCGACAAGCGGTTCGGACGGGAAATTACTTGTGTAAGAGATCGTATTGTCCGGTCTGTTGGCAGCCGACGCCCATGCTGTCCAGAAAAAGAACGCCGTCAACTGTCTCAATTTTACAGGGTCAGACTGGGCATTTTTCTGAATGGCGTAGTCCTTATTACCGTTGGCGAACACATCAGAATAATGTTTCAGATTGTCCTCAAATGCCGCGGCTCTAATCGGATCAATGGTTATCTTGCCGGTCGCAGCATCATATGTGTTCTTGCGCATCAGTTCCTGCAGCCGCGCTTTCAGGACGGCCTGCTGATCCGCCGACAACGCGTCAAATCCCTTTCCGGCCTCCTTGTTGGCCCAGGCGTTCAGAATAAAAACGCATTCACGGTGCAGATAGTCGGCTGTCCAATCAGGGGCTACGTACGAACCGTGCCCCCAAATCGACCCGACCTGCATTCCGCCCATCGCCTGCCATACATTCTGCCCGTCAGACACGGCACCGACATCGATCATCACGCGGCCGTCCGATGCGACGACCTGGTTCGGGATTGGCGGAGCCTGCCTGAAGATCTCAGTTCCGACCCATCCGAGGATCGCAAATGAAATGACAAATACCGAAATAAGCAATATCCAAAGTTTTTTCATATTCTCTCCGTCAATTATTCACTTAACGTCGGACCGATGAAACCGTGACGTTCCTGACGAAGGCGCGCGTCTATCCCCTTTGCGCCTTTGTTTGAGTTGTCCGGTAGTTGCCTCATCGTATTCCCGTTTTATCGTAAATTCAATATTTTTTTGTTTGCGGCCGCTTTTGCCGGCCGTCGAGTTTGATCAACCCTTACTTCGGAGTTTACTCGCGGCAACGGCCCGCGATTATGATCGAGGTCATAAACCGGCGGATTTTTTATCAATACACTCAAATGTGGCAGAATATTGTTATGCAGTTATCATTCGATAAAAAGTTAATGGATATCGCCGATAAGGTCGACGCAGGCGAGCGCCTGTCGTTTGACGACGGACTCGCACTCTTCGGATCCGGCGATCTGAACGCCATCGGCAAACTTGCCGATACTGTCCGCTGCCGCAAGCACGGGCTGACGACGTACTACAACGTCAACCGGCACTTTAATCACACCAACATCTGCGTCGCGGACTGTAAATTTTGCGGATTCTATCGGCGTGCCCGTCAGGAGGATGCCTACACGCACACGATCGAAGAGGGCATCGATATCGCCCGTGCCGCGGTCGTCGAAGGTGCGACCGAGCTTCATATCGTCGGCGGGCTTAACAGCAAACTTCCGTTCGAGTACTACACTGATCTGTTCTCGTCGCTCAAACGCGAGTTCCCCAAGCTGCACATAAAAGCTCTGACGATGGTCGAGCTCGATTTTTTTGCACGGTTCTACAAGATGTCCGACGAGGACGTGATCAATAAACTGCACGCCGCGGGAATGGACTCGTGCCCCGGCGGTGGGGCCGAGATCTTTGCCGAACCGACGCGTTCGCGGATCTGCGACCACAAATGCGATGCCGACCGCTGGCTCGAACTCGCCGGCAAGGTTCACGCGGCAGGCCTTAAGACCAACGCGACGATGCTTTACGGCCACATCGAGACCATCGAGGACCGGGTCGATCACCTCGTTCGCCTCCGCGAACAGCAGGACAAGTCGGGCGGCTTTCAGTGCTTTATCCCGCTCGCATTTTATCCTCCGGGCTCCGCACTCTCGACGCTTCCCGGCCCGGACGCGATCGACAACCTCAAGACCATTGCCGTCTCGCGACTGATGCTCGACAACTTCGACCACATCAAGGCCTACTGGGTCATGCTCGGCAAAGCCACCGCCCAGACCGCCCTCCACTTCGGAGCCAACGACCTCGACGGCACTATTACCGACGGCGGCGAACTCACCGAAGCCTACGCCGTCGAAAACGGCGAGGTTAAAATGACCAAACAGGAACTGATCACAATGATCGAAAACGCCGGCTTCGAGGCCGTAGAACGCGACACCGTCTACAACCGCGTGGAGAAGGTTGGGGCTTAGATGGATGAGCGCGCGAATTACGGGGAGCCGGACCTAGAGATCGACGGATTCCAGCTGTGGATTCACGGGCGAGAGTTTCCCCAATCCCAGGACTATTACGACGGGAATTGGCTGCGAATAACGGCCCACTGCGGGGCTCGAGGCGCCGACGTTTGGATAAGCGGTTCGTTGTTAATGGTGACTGATCTCGTCAGCTTTGGTAAAGACTGCGAGGCCCTAGCAATTGGTTCGACCGAGAAAGCGACTTTAAATCCGATGGAACCGGAGCTTGAAATTTCTTTAGAGCGTTCTGATTCGCTTGGTCACTTTACCGCGGTGGTCGATATCACGCCTGATCACATGAATCAGGAGCACCGCTTCGAGTTCGAGACTGATCAGACGTACTTGCATCGACTGACTAGCCAGTGCCAACAGATTGCGAAAAAGTACCCAATTCGGGGAGCAGACCAAATTGCAACTTGATTCGAGTCGCCGAAAGTCAGGGCCGAATGCCCGCATTCTAGCCCCGAAGCGAATTGCTCCCGAACCCCTGCAACTACCTCACGAACCCTTGCAAATCCTTCCCGAAGCGTCTACATTTCCTCGTGAAGCCTTACGCGTCGCTCCCGAAGCACTAAATGTCGCTCCGGGGCGATAGGAGTAGCTTCCGAAGGCCATAAGATGGCTCGCGAAGGTCGTGCTACACCCGTTGAGAAAATGACTGTACAACGGCAAAGCAGCCTAGTTCGCCCAATGCATCGCTAAATAACGATAATGATCTCAAAATACGTACTCGCCATCGCTCTCGTAACCATCACTGCGTTCATTGCGCCGATCGAGTCGCTGCCGCAAACCTATCAGGAAATGGATGCTGAGGCAGCCGCGGCGGATCAAAGGCTCTGGCAAAGCTCTTATCTTGACCCGATCGGGAAAAGATTTTCCGCGGAGTTCGATGCCGGGAATTATGCAAAGTCCATAGAAGAAGCGAACAAGTTTCTGGCCTACGCTCCGAACGCGCATGGCGGAATTCAGTTGATACGCGGCCGCGCTCACCTTGAGCTCTACAAGAGCACGGGCGATAACAAGAATCTCATGAAGGCCCGCGCTGATTTTATCCACGCGATTCGAAACAAGCCGGATGACGTGTGGAATCAGATCTATCTTGGCGATCTTTTCCTGGCGGCCAGGCGCGGGTTCGAAGCCAACCGCCAGTACGACAAAGCCCTTTCGATCGACCCGAATTCGTTCCGAGCCCTCAACGGCAAAGCGGCGGCCGCCTTTTTTGCACGCGACTTTCAGGGATGCGTAAGTTCGATCAAGAGCTTAATGGTACACGCGGAGTATCAGAAGCAAAACGACGCGTGGTCGCACCTGAGGCTCGGCCAGTGCTACGCGTCGCTCGGCGATAAGGCGAACGCCAAACAGAATTTTGATCAGGCCGTCGCTATCCAGCCGGGGTTGAAAGATTCCTGGTTTTATCGAGCTTTTTTGAAAGACGGCTATTCGTGCAAAAAACTCGGAAGAAACGATCCCGATAAACCGTTCGAAAAGTTCACGGCTCAGCTACGCTCGAGTTATTGTCCTGATACGCTTCCGATCCTGTTTGATGTTGATCTGGAAAAGGACCCGAATTTAAAGGATTTCGTCTCATTTTACCGTTCGGAATTTAATCGGCAGATAAATAAAGGCGAACTTTCCGACAGCTTCAGTTACGAAGACGCAAAGACGTACCTCCAGGAAGCAAGATGGTTGAACGACCAGGCCAAGCGAAGCGGAAAGCCGTTGGATGAAAAGGATCTCCATGAAATTCTGGAACTCCTCAACCATGCGATCAATATCAAATCCCGAAATGATGATCCACTGCAGGAAGATGTGGACGTTGTCGCTCGCGTGATGCGCGCCAAACTGGTGCTTTCTCATCCCGATAAACAGATCCAGCTCTTGGCGTGGGGAGATCAGATCCAACTTTCAAATATTCCGAAGGCTGACCTGCAAATGAATTACGCTGGCGGCCACGTTGCCCAAAGGCCGGTGTATAAGAACGGCGCGGACGTTAACTCGGCTATGCTGCGGGGCATGGTCTATTCGGCGGTCAAGCAGAATCACAGGGCCGCGCTTGCCGAATTTGACGCCGCCATAAGGACGCTGGAAACGGTCTATGTCAAACCCCATTTCACCACGGACGCTCCGATCTTTGCTGAGGTTTACATGCGACGAGGCGAGGCGCTCGAGCGGCTCGGTAATGTTTTCGCCTCCGCGGAAGCTTACGTCAAAGCTCTCGAGATCAGCCCGTCAAACGCCGAAGCGAAGAATGGATTGAAACGGCTGGAGCAAAAGGAGGCGAGCAGCGGAAAAACTGCACAAGCCGCCACCCTCGGACAAATTGTAGTGCGAAGTCGGGTTAACGAGATCAGTGAGAGAGTAAGTGAAGCAGATAGAAGCTTTAGGTTCACGACCAGTAGTTTGCAATACAAGCCGGCCGGCATAGGCAGGGCCCGTGAACTATGCAATGCAGTCAGCGTTTATCTCAGAGCGCTATCCGCAGAGCGTGGAAAGCTGAGCGCGCTCGGAAATTCGATAGATCGCAGCGGCAAGCTGTGGGAGTATTACAAAACAAATCTCGACAATTTGGACTTAAAGATCCAGAACGTGAATCGAGACTCGGCAAGCTGTTCAAAGGTCAATTAGGATATGAATAAAGGTTAAGGGGAAAGCGTCCGGTTGACCCGGCTTTCCCCGATTTCCTGTGCAATGCGTCAGAGGCGATAAAATTATGAAAGTTATTTTCATGCTGATCGTTTTATTTCTATCCGTAAACATTGTTTCGGCACAAAAGACCGATAAAGATAAAAGCCGCCCGCCGAATGATTTTACGGAATTGATCGACGACTACGCCGATGAAATTAAAGCAGCGCAAAACGGCAAAAAGCCTTCGTCGAGTCCAGCTCCGAATGTCGATGATAATCGGATCGTCCTTAATAAAGGGTGGGGGAAAGTAGTTTTGGGAGACTCGGAAACGGAGGTTAAGAAGGTTTTCGGCGAGCGCGGCTTTTCTGGCTTCGAGCCCCTAACGTCGAGCTCTGTTTTTATCTATCCAGAAAAAGGCGCGGCGGTCTGGACGAATAGAAACAAAAAAGTCGTGAAGATATTATTTTTCGGCGACCATGCGCTCAATCCGCCCGGCAATCCGGATTTCAGCAGCGTTGCGGGGTTCGACCGCGCGACCAAATTCACGGCTTTTGCCGGCGTTCCCGAAAAAGTTACCTGGCGTTCGAGCATTGCTCAAGCCGTCGCCGCCTACGGCAAGCCCGACAAAGAAAACGAAGCCACGTACGGCGACGTTCCCGTGACGGTTTTGAAATACGGCGAAACTTCTTTTTACTACCGAAACGATAAACTTTTCAAAATTTATTTTATCGCGCACGACTATGGTTATTGAAACCAATCCGTTTTGATTTTTGTGCCGCGTTATCGACAATTACAACTTGAAGTGATTTTTATGAAAAAATTTGTCTACGCTCCATTGGTTTTATTTTTGCTGATGCTGCTGCCGTCCGCCGCGACATTGGCCCAGCATTGCCCGTTCGACGGCTATTATATTATCGTCGCGCACGTGACCGACGCGGAAAACAAGCCGGTCGAAAACGCCGAAATCAATTTGCGGGAAATTGACAACCCGCAAGCCGCAAGCTGCGGTCTTTCAAAAGGCTTGCTGAACAAAAAATTTAATCCCATCAAAACGCTTCTGGATGATTACTTCGGCACGGAGCTTCCGACGGGCAACGCCGTCGAAAGATTCTGCGCGGACTGCCTATTTCTCGGCGCGGGTTATTACGCCGTGATAATGCCGGGCAGCGAAAGAAACTGCATGATTTACGACGATAAAAATGACCTCTCTTTCATCAAACGCAAATTCGAGATTCATTACGGCGACAAAAGATCGGCGGTCGAACTGGCGCAGATTTACAGGCTCTGCTGGGCGGAAGGAAAATGGTCAAGAATCGAGCCGATTGAGATGCGCGGAAAATAGCGTCGAAATCGCGGAACGAATTACCCGGCGGATCCGGCGGAGCGATATTGATGAACAAGACTCACTTTCCAATTTTCCGGGGTCGGACAATGACATTTATGAGAACGATAATCCTGATATCTGCGATTTTTCTATGCGTGCCGGCGGCGTTTTCCCAGCCTGCCCCGGACATTTCTTCCATGGTCGACAAGGGCGAACTGGACGCGGCACTGATCCGCATCGAGACCGTCCTGAAGACACGGCCGAACGATCTGAAGATGCTCGAGCAGAAGGTACGTATCCTGGTGACCAAAAAGCAATATCCCGAGGCCGAAGCCTTGGCTAACCGCATCATCGCCCGTGACCCAAAAAGCAAGATCGCGCTGAATGCCCGCGGTGTTGCAAAACGCGATGGAAAAAAGGACTTCACGGGAGCGCTTGCCGACTTTGATAAGGCCCTCGCCATCGATGCCGAGTATCCGCCGGCATCATTTAACCGCGCCATTACGCTTTACGCCGGAAAGATCGGCACAAAGAGCGAGGTTCTGGACGCCCTTTCCTATACGATCGAGATCAATCCGGAGAATGCGACTGCGCGTGCTCTTCGCGGCCGCCTGCTCAATGATTTCGGCAAATTCCAATTAGCGCTGGGCGATCTGAACAAAGCCCTCTCGATCAACAGCGCTTTGCCCGCCTACGCGGACAGAGCATATGCCCACTTTATGATCTACGTTAACGGGGCGAGTGCGATGTTGGCAAAGGCAGGGCAGGATGCGGATACAGCGCTGCGCTCCGAGCCATCGAACGCCACCGCCCTTCCCGTTCGAGCCTTGGTAAAATACTCTCGTGGCGACATTGAAGGAGCTCTAGCGGATGCCAAAAAGGCTTTGCAGGTAGAACCGAACAGCTTTCTCGCGCACATGGCTTTGGGCTTTGTAAAATCGTCTAACAACGATCCTGCCTGGATCGATGATTTCGAAGCTGCCCAAAAGATCGCACCGAACAACGCCTGGGTCAACAACCGTTTATTTGCTTCAGCAAAGTCCGCGCGGGACTCATCCCCAAAAGCGGCTGCAATTTATCGTACACAGTTTGCTCGCAATCTCCGGCAAATGAGCGAGAGGATCGAGCTCTTAAAACTCGCCGTCGAAGAGGAACCATGGGATTACGCAGCGTATAACCGGTTAGACAACGCTTTCATGGCCAATCGCTCAATGCTTAGCGAAGCAGAGAAGGCCGGCCTCCCTAACCTGCCTACATTCATAACTCTTCAGAAGGAGGAACGGGATTACTGGTACGCTCTCCACGCGAAAAACCCGAAGAACGTTTGTGCCGGACTTTTCAAATACGGCGGGATCGATATTGATGAAAATGGCCGGTACGACGAAAACCGCCGGGCGAGCGACGCAGCCAAGTTGCAGTATCTCAAACGTGAACTCGACAATTACGACGGTACGAACGGTGCAGAGTGCGCCGCCCGAACCGCGTTGTTCATAGCCGATATTTATCAGACCTCATATTCGCCCGAGAAGAACTTTGATCTTGCGAAACAATTCACCGAGCGTTCCAAACAAATTAAAGCTGACCTAAAGGACGACCCGAACGTCATTTCCGGCGTTGCGACGACCGCTGCCGAATCGACAAAGAACATCGAATATTGGGAAGCGCAGGACGATGCTTGGAAGAAAGAACTCGAGCGGATGAAACAAAGCGGAACGTCCTCAGACGGTTCCGGCAGCCGTGGACGCAGCAATGTCGATCCTGCGAAGGAACAGGCAGCGATCGCCGCTTACGAACGCGTCCACCCTCAGATCGAACGGCTTGGCGAGCAGATCATCAGCGCCGCCGGAAAGGTGCAGAGCGGCGGCTCGCTGTCGTTTACCTACCGCGGCACGCGTCAGCGCATAACCAATCTTCAGCGGCAAATGGTGGATATATATTACAAATTCAAGGAGGTACACGGCGAGAACCTGCCGGACTCCCTCGCGAATCACCTTAAGTCTGATGTCAGCCGCGCCGGCAACCTTCGTAACGACTACTCCACCGGTGAGGCCTACGTGCCTGGCTACCGGTAGGACGAATAGTTCAGGCCCGAACGGCGAGGGCCTCCCGCACGTAAAGCCATACGCTCACCGTGCCGGGGCCACACCATACCGATCAGAGCCCGATTCCCTTAGGAGTCGGGCTCTTTAACTGAGGAGTCTCTCGTAGACGTAGAGTCTCGTCTTCCAGTTCCTGAAACCATTCGGTTGCGGTTGACATATGCAACCGTTTGGTTTCATACTTCTTCTCGCAATCATGAAACGAGACGTATTCCAAGCCATTGCAGATCCGACGAGGCGGGCGATCATAGCACTGGTCGCGATGCAGGCGATGACGCCGAATGCGTTGGCTGAGCATTTTGATACCTCGCGCCAAGCCGTGTCGAAGCACCTTCGCATCCTCACCGAATGCGAGCTCGTAACGCCCGAACAACGCGGCCGCGAGATCTACTATCGGCTTGAGATCGACAAAATGAAAGAGATCGACGAATGGCTCGAGCAGTACCGCAAGATCTGGGAGTCGCGATTCGAGCAGTTGGAAGAGGTGCTCGCGGTGATGAAAAAGGAGAAGCGGTGAATTGATTTCGCAGCGGTCTCGGAGCTCTCTGCGTTAAAAGATCCTGGCACGCTGTTCAACGCACAGACCGCAAAGGACGCTGAGAAAATTTGGGGAGTATTTATGGAATTTGTAGTCAACAAAGAAACAAAGACAGTTACGATCACGGTTGAGTTCGACGCTCCGCGCGATCTCGTTTGGGATGCATACACTAAAGCCGAACTCCTCGACCAATGGTGGGCGCCAAAGCCGTACTCGTCGCGTACCGCGGTCATGGATTTTCGCGAGGGCGGCAAGAGGTTTTACGCAATGGTTAGCCCTGAGGGTGCGGAGCGTTGGGTAATGCAGCAGTACAAGTCGATCACGCCTAAATCACATTTCTCGCTCTTTAACGCCTTTTCGGATGAGAACGAAAATCTCGAATTGCCCGGCTCCGATTGGGACCTTAATTTCAGCGAGCATGACGGCAAGACTACGGTCCACGCTTCTATTTATAACGAATCGCTCGAACGCCTCGAGCGAATGATCGAGTTCGGGTTCCGCGAAGGCACGATGGCGCAATTACAAAATCTTGAAGAACTTCTCGCGAAATTATCGGCATGAACGTACAAGAAAGGATCAAAGAGCACATCGCGAGTTACCCCGAGCCGAAACGCAGTGAGATGCAGCAGCTGCATGAGCTGATTTTGGCGGTGAATCCGGAATGTAAATTGTGGTTTCTCGACGGCAAAAACAGCGAAGGCAAGATCGTTTCTAATCCGGATATCGGCTACGGGTCTCGCGCCCACAAGTACGCCGATGGGACGGTCAGCGAGTTCTATCAGATCGGCCTTAGCTCAAACAAAACCGGCATCTCCATCTATATCCTCGGTATCGAAGACAAAAAATACCTGGCCGAAACATACGCCCCCACCCTCGGCAAAGCGACCGTCACCGGCTATTGCATCAGGTTCAAAACTCTAAAAGATATAAACACCGATACTCTCGCAGCGGCAATTCGATTTGGGTTTGAGAATCAGGATTAACAAGGTTAGCGGAAATAACTGCTCGCAAATTTACAGAACAAATGATAGTTGACACAGCATTTAACGTTTACTCCGACGCACGAGGAGGAGACCCGGACAGCACGAGTGCGACGCTTCGCTCATACATAAACTTTTGTGGAGCAAACCTTTGCCAAATGGAGAAACATTTGAGCTGACTGACCAGAAAAACGGAGTTTACTTATATCACAATTCAGAAGTTGGAGAATATCTCTTGGGAAGTGATGCGATAACGCACTCATACAAAAATCATAAACGAAAAATGTGGCTTACTCAACAAATACAAGACGAAGTTTGCGAACTATTTGACACAGGTTCAACCATTGGCGCTTTTACTTTGTTTCCAAACAACAGAGTTGACGGACAGCATACGATAAATTAAGCTCGAGGAGTAAACAGTTTAATCGACGACAGATTTGACTTGACGTTGGAGTGTATTCGCCTCTTTTATTTGGGACAAAAGAGTCCGCTTTACGACACGTTATCGCGATATAAAAACTTCTTCGAATTGTTTGAGTGTTTCAAAGGTTATTTCCAGTTCTTTCTCCTCGACGACCTTGTTGACCAAGATCAAAAAATCAAGTTCTACCTGCCATTTGATGACTTCGAGACAAGACCCACATTCTCCGACATTGACGAATATCTGGTTTATAAAGACGGTGTAATGAACTTCATAAAATCACGAAACAAAAGAATTGAAACTTATGCAAACCGAGGGCGACAGCCACTGGAGGCGAATAAATGAGAAAAATAATTGCAGCGGAATTCATGACGATCGATGGTGTCATACAGAACGAGGAAGCGGACGGCGACGGGTTTAAGTATGGCGGGTGGTTTTTTCCCTATGCGGACGAGGTGACGGGCGGCGTGGTGCAGGAGCGGCTGGCGAAACCGATGGACCTGCTGTTGGGGCGGAAGACCTTTGACGGTTGGGAGACGTACTGGCCGACGCATTCGAACTTCTGGCCTCTTGTGATGACCGCGACGAAGTACGTCGCCTCGAACACCCGCGACTCCAGCGATTGGCAGCCGAACGTTTTCCTCAGCGGCGACATTGCGGAAAAGATACGCGAGATCAAGCAGCAGGACGGCCCCGATATCTACGTCATGGGCAGCGCCGATCTGCTCCAGACGCTCTTCAAAAACGACCTCGTCGATGGGATGGAGCTAATGATAATCCCCATCACCCTCGGCACCGGAAAACGCCTCTTCGAAAGCGGCACGATACCCGCTTCCTTCAAAGTGACCAGCAGCCAGG
This sequence comes from uncultured Chloracidobacterium sp., assembly GCA_964592865.1. Taxonomy (GTDB): domain Bacteria; phylum Acidobacteriota; class Blastocatellia; order Pyrinomonadales; family Pyrinomonadaceae; genus OLB17. The sequence continues at coordinate 45,717 of CAZQGN010000007.1, forward strand.
TAGCTCCAAAAGGCATCATCATCGTCACATACGAACGCGACGGCGACGTAAAGACTGGCGCTCCTAAGATAGAAGAAAACGAGTAAGAAGAAACGCTATCTTAGCCCGCGCAAACGCCCCTTCGGGCAAACTCGACAGGGAGGTATTAGAAACAATGGATAAGTACTCATCTGAAATTAACCTGGAATCGTGGCTCGTTGCGGCCGGCCGAGCTTCACTGCCCGGTGCTCCGCTGAACGTACCGCTTGTTCCTGCATCAAACTTCATTATCGGCGCAGGGCGCGAGTATTCACGCGATGATGGGACGCCGACTTGGGAAGCACTCGAGGAAGTTGTAGGTGGGCTCGAGTCGGGTAAGGCCGTCGCATTCGCCTCTGGCATGGCCGCCATTGCCGCCGTGTTCGATCAGCTTTCGGCGGGAGCTGTCGTGGCGCTGCCGGATGACTGCTATCAGGGCGTTGCGGGCTTGGCGGCCGCAGGCTCGGAACGTGGGCGGTGGAATGTGCAACGTGTGGCGGTGGACGATACGGCCGGCTGGATTCGCGCGTGCGGCGTCGCTGACCTGATTTGGCTTGAATCACCCTCAAACCCACTGCTAACTGTAGTCGATCTGGAGGCTGTCTGCGCAGCACCACGCAAGCCCGAAGCAATCGTTGCAGTGGACAACACATTTGCTACGCCGTTGAATCAGCAGCCGCTCGATTTCGGTGCGACGGTGTCTTTGCAGTCGGCAACCAAATTCATTGGCGGCCACTCTGACTTATTAGCAGGGGTCGCCACAACGAAAGACGATGCACTCTGGCATGCTCTCAGGAAGTCTCGCGAGTTGACTGGTGCGACACCCGGAACGCTCGAAGCCTTTCTCGCCGTTCGCGGAGCTAGAACGCTTGCGATTCGCTTGGAACGGGCGCAGCAAACCGCGACCATGCTGTCGGAACGACTTGAGGCACATCCGCATATCACACGTGTTCGGTATCCGGGCTTGCCTTCGCACCCGACTCACGCGATAGCCTTGCGCGTCCTTAAGGGCTTCGGCTCCATCATTTCGTTCGACCTGCGTGGAGGGGCTGAATTGGCTGATACTGTCTGCCGAAACGTTCGGCTTATCCACCACGCAACCAGCCTCGGGGCGGTGGAATCAACAATTGAACGCAGGGCTGCGATACCAGGACAAGGCCATTTGCCGCCTTCACTCCTACGACTCAGTGTTGGAATCGAGAACGCCGACGATCTCTGGGCTGATCTCGATTCTGCGATAAGATCTGCCGCACTCTAAGCCTAAGCGTTGAACTCGCTCGTCGCGACTTCCGGTAAAGACCTGTTTGCCACATGAGAAAAATTATGAATTGGAAATCAAACATGAAGACAACAGCTTTTGTGATGACGACGATTATGATCATGTTCCTCGCGGGCATCGCGTCGGGGCAGCAGAAACCGGTGACGGGCTATGCTCCGGTCAACGGTCTGAAAATGTACTACGAAGTTCACGGCACCGGTGAGCCGCTGGTGATGCTGCACGGTGCCTTTATGGCGATCTCCGGCGACTGGGGAAAGTGGGTAAACGAACTCGCCAAAACGCGAAAGGTGATCGCCGTCGAACTGCAGGGACACGGACGGACGGGTGACATCAAACGCGATATAACTGCTGAAAACCTTGCGGACGATGTTGCAGGGTTGCTCGATTATCTCAAGATCCGCCGGGCCGATGTATTGGGTTACAGCCTCGGCGGCGGCGTTGCGTTCCAGTGCGCGATCCGCCATCCCGACAAAGTTCGTAAGGTCGTGATCATCTCAGCACCTCTTAGGCGTGACGGATGGGTCAAGGAAGGGACCGACGCGTTGCAGAATCTCACATGGGAGGTGTTCAAGGGCACCCCGATGGAGACCGGCTATAAACGACTGAGCCCGACGCCTGACAAATTTCCTGATTTTGTCGAGCACGTTGTCGCGATGGCGTCGAACCCGTATGACTTTGGTGCCGACAAACTCCGGGCCACCAAAGCTCCGTTTTTCTTTATCAACGGCGACGCCGACGGTGTCAGGTTCGAGCACATCGCGGAGATGTTCGCTCTAAAAGGCGGGGGCAATATCCACGGCGACATGCAGCCTCGCCCGGAATCGAGGCTGGCGATCATACCTGACACAACCCACGTCACGCTTATGAACCGCATGTCAATGATCGTCCCGTTGGTGAAGGACTTTCTCAATGCGAAGCCCCCGAAACCGTAGTTCATTCGCTGAGCGAAAACGAATATCGCAAACTTTAATTTTGTTTATATGGATGTACAGAAACAGATCGAAGAGCACCTTTCAGGCCACGCGGAGCCAAAACGCTCCGACCTGCGGCAGTTACACGATATGATTCTGCGAATAAACCCCACGGCGAAGCTATGGTTCCTTGACGGTAAGAACGACGAAGGCAAGGTCGTTTCGAATCCGAATATCGGATATGGTTCCTACTCTATTAAGTACGCCGACGGATCAACCAAAGAATTCTATCGGGTCGGCCTGAGTGCAAATTCAACCGGCATTTCGGTTTACATCATGGGCATCGAGGACAAAAAATACCTCGCCGAGACATTCGGCAAAGAACTCGGAAAGGCGAGCGTGACCGGCTATTGCATCCGATTCAAAATACTCTCTGATATCAACGTCAATGTCCTGGAGTCAGCGATACGATTTGGGTTCGAGGCTCACAACTGATCATGAGTGTTTTGACCACTTCGCGTGAGATCGGCGCGACAGCAGCAAAAGTGTTTTCGGTGTTTACTGACGCTGAAGCGTTTGCCCGTTGGTGGGGGCCGGCGGGATTCAGCAATACTTTCGAATTGTGCGAATTTGTGACCGGCGGACGCTGGGTCTATACGATGCACGGGCCGGACGGCAAAGATTACCCGAACGAGTGCGTCTTCCGCGAGATCGCAGCAAACCGTAAGGTCGTCATCGAGCACATAGTTTTGCCCAAATACACGCTGACGATCACATTTTCAGAGAATGACGGCAAAACAACGGTGATTTGGGAGCAAGACTTCGAAAATAAGACGTTTGCGACGAAAATGCGCGATTTTCTAATGACCGCCAACAACCAAAACCTCGAACGCCTCGCCGCTGAGGTGAGCACTGACAAGTAATGGACAAAAGCCTGTTTATTTTTCCAAATGCCAGCCGGATCGACCCGGCGGTTGAGGAATGGTTCGACACACGACCAGGAAAACTGGGTTCGATCGCACGAAAGTGGTTTGATGTCATGAGATCACAGGGTGATGACGTTCGCGAGTTGCTTCACGACCACCACCCGACGGCCTGTGTTGGCGAGGTCGCTTTCGGCTACGTCAACGCATATAGCTCTCATGTAAATGTCGGCTTTTTTCGCGGAACAGAGATCGACGATCCCGCCGGTTTGCTCGAAGGAACCGGCAAGTATATGCGGCACGTTAAATTGCTGCCTGATCGTGACGTCGACGTTGCAGGTCTTGAGACTCTCATTCGATCAGCGTATGCAGATATGAAGGAACGAGTTTAACGAAAGGCGGCTCAATTTCGAGCCGCCTTTCGTTGACTGTGATCGACCACGTTAAACGTCAAATCGATCGGCGTTCATCACCTTGTTCCACGCCGCGACAAAATCCTTAACGAACTTATCCTTCGCGTCGGCGCAAGCATAAACCTCAGCAAGGGCACGCAGTTCCGAGTTTGAACCGAATATCAGATCGACGCGGGTTCCCGTCCATTTCGGCTCACCGCTCTTACGGTCGGTACCCTCGTAAACGTCTTTCGAAACGGGTGCCCATTTCGTGCCCATATCGAGCAGGTTGACGAAGAAATCATTGGTCAATTGGCCTGGGCGCGACGTGAAGACACCATGCTTCGCTCCATCGTAGTTTGCCCCCAGAACACGCAACCCGCCGACGAGCACCGTCATTTCCGGAGCCGTCAGGCCGAGTAATTGAGCTTTGTCAACCAGCAATTCCTCGGCCGGAGTCGAGTTGTGAGACCGCTTGTAATTGCGGAAACCATCGGCCTGCGGTTCAAGGAACTTGAACGAATCGACCTCGGTCTGTTCCTGAGTGGCATCGCCGCGGCCCGACGTAAACGGTACAGAAATGTCGTGTCCGGCATCTTTCGCCGCTTTTTCAACAGCGGCGTTACCGCCGAGCACAATGAGGTCGGCGATCGAGACGCTTTTGCCCCCGGCGTTAAACTCAGACTGGATACGGCTCAGAACATTTAGCACCTTGTCGAGTTGCTGCGGATTGTTTACCTCCCAAAATTTCTGCGGCGACAGACGAACCCGGGCACCATTGGCACCGCCGCGATAATCTGAGCACCTGAAGGTCGAGGCAGACGCCCAGGCCGTCGAAACGAGTTCTGAAACGCTGAGCCCGGAGGCAAGTATCTTCTCCTTCAAGGCCGCCTCGTCACCCGCATCAAGACGCGTACCTGCCGGAACCGGATCCTGCCAGATGAGTTCTTCGGAAGGCACATATTTGCCGAGGTAGCGAGCCTTCGGGCCCATATCGCGATGGGTCAGCTTAAACCACGCACGAGCGAACGCATCGGCGAATTCAGCCGGATTCGCATGAAAACGGCGTGAGATCTTTTCATATGCCGGGTCCATCCGCATTGCCATATCTGCGGTCGTCATCATCGGCAAATGCTTCTTGTCAGGGTCAGCGGCATCAGGTACGTTCGGCTCGACGCCGACCGGCCGCCACTGATGGGCACCGGCGGGACTTTTTGTCAGTTCCCATTCATTTCCGAACAGAGTGTCAAAATAGCTGTTGTCCCATTGGATAGGCGTCGGCGTCCATGCGCCTTCGATGCCGCTCGTGATCGTATCGGCACCTTTTCCCGACCCATAGGTGCTCAGCCAGCCGAATCCCTGGGCTTCGATCGGTGCCGCTTCCGGTTCGGGCCCCACGTTTGCGGCGTCACCGGCACCGTGAGCTTTGCCAAATGTGTGTCCCCCGGCGGTTAGAGCGACGGTCTCCTCGTCATTCATCGCCATTCGGGCAAAAGTCTCGCGGATATCGCGGGCTGAGAGCAGCGGATCAGGATTGCCGTCCGGGCCTTCGGGGTTGACGTAGATCAAGCCCATCTGCACCGCGGCAAGAGGATTTTCGAGGTCGCGCTCACCGGTGTAGCGGCTGTTCGGCTTATCGCTTGTCGCGAGCCATTCGCCCTCGGCACCCCAGTAAACATCTTCTTGCGCCTGCCAAACGTCGGCCCGACCGCCCCCGAAGCCGAACGTCTTAAAGCCCATCGACTCAAGGGCCGCATTGCCCGCGAGGATAAAGAGATCCGCCCAAGAGAGCTTGCGGCCATATTTTTGTTTGATCGGCCACAGCAGACGGCGAGCTTTGTCGAGATTACCGTTGTCCGGCCAGCTGTTGGTCGGGGCGAATCGTTGCTCGCCCTTTCCGGCACCGCCGCGGCCATCCGACACGCGGTAGGTTCCAGCCGAGTGCCACGCCATGCGGATGAAAAACGGGCCGTAATGGCCGTAGTCGGCCGGCCACCAATCCTGCGAATCAGTCATCAGTTCCTTGAGGTCCGTCATGACTGCGTCGAGATCAAGGCTCTTGAATTCCGCCGTGTAGTCGAAACCCTCACCCATCGGGTCGGCAAGTTCCGAATTCTGCCGAAGCACCTTAAGGTCCAACGCGTTTGGCCACCAATCGCGATTGGTCCGCCGAGTTCCGGATGTATGTTTGATCACACCGCCCGTGAATGGGCATTTGCTTGAATCGGACATCTGGTCATTGTTGTTTTCGTTTTCCATCGTCGAGGCTCCTTATGAATATGTACTTTGAATCGTGCCGTTGACTGTCGGACCGCCAACTGCCCCGAGCAGCCAACTGCTGCAAAATTGAATGCTACCGCCTTATGGATTTAGAATAATTCTAATTCTAAACATAAGTCAAGCATTAATTCCAAATTCGTAAATGTTTTTAAGGTTGGTGGCCGGCAGGAGCGATCTATCGCAGTTTCGCAGACCGGCATCGATCGGTAACATTAGAGCTTAGGCACAGTTCGACGGGAGCGGTCCTGACTGAAAGAAAATCTGTTTAGAGGGCGTTGATCAGGCTCCGCGATTTGCCGATCGAAGAAACCAGTCGACGAATTTTGGAATGCCGTCGGCGATCTTTGTCGTCGGGTCGTAGTTGAGTAATCGGCGGGCCTTAGCGATGTCAGCGAAGGTACAAGGTACGTCGCCGGGCTGCATCGGCTGGTGGTCGATGATGGCCTGTTTCCCGAGAGACCGCTCGAGAAGCGAGATCAATTCCCGCAGTTCGATCGTTTGCGATTCACCAAGATTAAAGACCTCGTGCATCGACGCATCATAATCGATAGACGCTCGGACGCCCTGCATAATGTCATCAATGTAAGTATAATCACGCCGGGTCGTGCCGTCGCCGAACATTTGGATCGGTTTGTCTTCGCTGATCAGCTTTGCAAATTTATGGATCGCCAGATCCGGACGTTGGCGGGCACCGTAAACCGTAAAGAACCGCAATCCGATGGTGCGGATCCCATGCAGATGGGAATACGTATGACAGAGCAGTTCGCCCGCAGCTTTGGTCGCCGCATATGGCGAAATGGGCTGATAGATCCGGTCGTCCTCGGAAAACGGCATTTTGCAATTGATGCCGTAAACACTCGATGAAGACGCAAAGACGAATTGCTTGACGTGGTGGATCCGCGCCAACTCGAGCAGATTCAGCGTTCCGGTGACGTTGGTCTCAAAATACAGCCGGGGCTGCGAAAGCGAGGGCCTTACGCCTGCACGGGCCGCAAGATGCACGATAACGTCAAACCCGGAACTGGCAAATGCCTCCGCCAGTGCCTCGGTGTCACGTATATCAGCCTCGACCAACCGGTAATCCGGGTTGGTCAAGTGTCCGGCGATATTGGCACGTTTGATCTCCGGCGAGTAAAAGTCATTCAGGTCGTCAATGACCGTGATCCGCCAGTTGCCCTCGGCAAGCAGCCTGTCGACAAGGTGCGACCCAATGAATCCGGCACCGCCGGTTATCAGAATGTTTCGTTTCACGATGATAGCGCTCGACTCGCGGCAAGAGATCAGTCACAAGGCCGAACTGCCAAATTACCATAAACGGCAAGCGTTTCGCCAAAACGCTAGTTAAGAAATTTGCGTCGGGCGTGGTGCCGGTGGAGCAGTTCCTCTAAAAAGCCCTCGTAAGTAAAATCGGCCATGTCGTAGTTGGGTTTGAGCTTATACATCAGCGGCAAGGCGATCCGCCATGCCATCCAAATACGCTGTTTATCGGAAAGGTCCCACCGCCTGCGAAGAAAACTTTCAACGACCTCGATTTCGCCCTCCGTCACTTGGTCCATATCGGCCTGAAATTCGATGCGTTTCTGCACGCGGCTAAATGCGGTATCGCTGACCGGATTTGAAAACGTTTCGGCAAATGTTGGGGCCTCGCCGGCACGTTCGCGAATGACCACAGTACCGGCAAAAATATCGCCCAATCGCTGATCGCGATTGCTCAGAAATATCGTGATGAGCCCGATCGAATAGACGGGCACGATAAATCCCGGAACCGCGTCGCCGATCCGCAACAGATTGCGGGCGATCGCTTCCCATAACGTGATGGGCCGGCCGTCCTCGCGGATAACTCGGAGTTTCAGCAGCTTTTTCCCGGGCGTCTGGCCGTTCCATAGCCATTCAAAGAAAATAAAGTAGCCCGCAAATATAAGAAAGAGAGCGAGGATCGTTACGGCGACCGTCCATTTAGGCATCTCGCCGAAGAGTTTGTCCGGTGCGTCTACGACCTCGCTTGCACTCATTCCGGCCAGAGCGAGCAGGAACCAGGCAATAATGAGTATCGACAAATATTGAACAAAATGGTCGATCGCAACCGCCAGAAACCGGTTGCCTATCGAGGCCAGAGCAAACTCCAGCGGCACACGCTCGGGCGTTTCGATGATCAGCGTTTCTTCGGTTTCTATTATGTGCCGCGACATTTTCATCGGCTATTATTCGGTGAATCAGCCGCAAAAGCAAAACTCGGCGCCCTATATTGGCAAACTGGTTTGGCGTTCTCTATACTCTAAGGAGCGGAATTGCCGCTTTTGGATCAGAAATTTTGAAAACGGAACTTAATCGAGCACCAATCTCAGCCGCCGGCCGCCGCTTTGCGATCGTCGTCAGCCGCTGGAATCACGAACTCACATCCAGGCTTGCAGCCGGTGCGGCCGAGGCCCTCAGCGGCGCCGGCGCCGATGCTGGCGATGTCGAAACTTTTTGGGTGCCCGGAGCCTTTGAACTGCCGCTTGCATGCCAGATGGCCGCTGAGACCGGCGAATTTGACGCCGTGATCGCCCTCGGCGTGGTGATCCGCGGCGACACGCCCCACTTTGACTACGTGGCCGGACAGGCAGCCGCCGGCGTTATGAAGGCCGGATTGAATACCGGCATCCCGGTCCTTTTTGGCGTCATTACAGCCGACACAACCGAACAGGCGGTCGCTCGTTCGGGCGAAAAAGAAGATAATAAAGGTTACGAGGCGGCACTCGCGGCGATCGAGATGGCGTCGTTGTGCCACGAATTTGCCGGCCGCGATCAGATGTTCGCCGTCGAAGACAAGGTGATCCCGAATGTCGTTTGAAAAGGTTGAAAAAAGTTCGGGGACCCGACACAAGGCCCGCGAGTGTGCCCTGCATATGCTTTTTGCGTATGATCTGGTCCGGCAGGAGCGTTTTACGTCCGGCGACTATTGGGCCGAGCTCGGATTGGAGCAATTTCACAAGGGAGCTAATGATCTGCTCCGCCGTGTCACCACCGGGGCGGATGACCTTGGGAAGTATTTTGACCAGATCAAGGCACTGCTCAAGCGTGCGGACAGCCTCGACCGCGAAAGCTCCAGAGCGACCAAGCTCAAACACCTCGACAATCTTAACAACCTTCTGCGAAGGACCTATGGCAAACTTCGCGAGTCGATCGCGAACAACGACGCTCCGGACCCGGAGGACGTCAAGGTCGTGCTCAATGAGATCAAGACCTACTTTGAGAGGCTCGTCGGCGACTTTCGGCATCTCGAATCGTTGGACGAGAGTGACTTTTTCAAAGAGGAGCATCGGGAACTCAAGGACCTGTCGGCACGTGTTGAAACGGCACTCAACGACCTTTTGACCAAGACTCTCCCGGCGATCGAAGAGATGATAGTTGCGGTAACGCCGGCAAGGACGTTTGCCGACGATCTGGCGCTCGGAACTATCGCGAACGTCGATATCATCGACAGCCGCATCAAGACACGGGCCGAGCATTGGCGAATCGAACGAATGGCGATCGTTGACCGCAACGTTCTGCGATTGGCCGTCTACGAATTTTTATACGCCGACACGCCGCACACGGTCGTTATTAACGAAGCACTCGAGATCGCCCGACGATTTTCCACCTACGAAGCGACACAATTCATAAACGGTATTCTTGATGCGATCAAACAGGATCTCGATAACGCAACTGACGGAGGCTCGTCCGACATTGATAGCAATGCGGACAGCAACAAGAGCAAACCAGCACGTTCAAGATCGCGTTCATCTGCAAAATGACGCTGTCCAAATTATCCTCGGCTATCGCGGCAGCTATCGTTGTTTGCGTGCTTCTGATCGCCGCTCCGGCACAGGAACTCCCGAAAAAGATCCGCGGGTACAAGGTGCACAACGCTAAGATCGATGTCGATAGCGGCGGCAGTTCGACGCGATCGCCAGGTGTCGACGGGGCTGTTTCGGTCGGGTCGCCGACGTTGGTCGACATCGGGTTCAGCGGTGTCACACTCGACGTCGGAGGCTCATTTACAGCCATTGATCAAAGCGGGTCGATCGACTTTCTAACGTTCAATGATCTTCGTGTCAACGGCATCAGCGTCGCCGCCGATGAGTACCGCCATTCGTTTTCATTCAATAAGAACGAGGCCGTTAGGCTTCCCTCACCGATCCGGGTCAAGATCAGCACGCTGGATCTCGCGAAGGCCGCCTACAGTGAGTACGTTTCATCAAAAGAAAACTGGAATGTGACCGGAACTGTATTTGCATTTGGCCGATTTCGAAAATTTGGAATGAGTTTTAAGCGTGTCGTGCCGATCAAGATCTCACTATTAATACCGAATCCGATACCTGCCGCCCTCCGAAACTAAGAGAAACTACGTTTTTTGCCTGGATTGCGATAAAATTAAAGATTGAGCAATTTTGGGAGAGGAATCCTATAAAACCGTGAGCGAAAATAAAGATCTATCCGCATTTATACAAGAGAATTTTGGTTCGAACGCGACCTATGTTGAAGGGCTTTTGGCACGCTATCGCAGTGACCCGAAGCTGGTTGACGACGCTTGGCAGGAGTATTTTGGCGATCTGTTGAGCGGCAAGAGACCCGGAGACGCGGTATCAACGACCCCGGCAGCAAGTGATAAAGCCGTCTCGTCGCCCGCCGTTTCGGCAGCGCCGAAAGCGCCGGTTGTCGTTCCTATCTCCGGCGACGTTTCGCCCCGCCCGATAACCGGACCTGCCAAAAAGATCGTCGAAAACATGGAGACGAGCCTTACGGTCCCGACTGCCACAAGTTTCCGTACGATCCCCGTCAAGGTGCTTGAAGAAAACCGACGGATCATCAACGATCATCTGGCTAACGGCCTGCATGGCAAGGTCTCGTTCACCCACTTAATTGCTTGGGCGATCGTCACGGCCATTCGGTCCTACCCGAATATGAATGTTGGATTCGGCGTCGTTGACGGTGTGCCGTCGCGGCTCGAACATCAGGACGTCAACCTCGGTATCGCGATCGACATTGAGAAAAAGGACGGTTCGCGAAATCTGTTGGTGCCGAATATCAAGGCCGCTGACAAGATGACATTTGCCGGCTTTTTCGCGGCCTACAACGACCAGGTCAAAAAGGCCCGCGACGGCAAGCTTGAGATAGCTGATTTTCAAGGCACGACCATCTCGCTGACAAACCCGGGCACGATCGGCACCGCCGCCTCAAACCCGCGTCTGATGTCCGGTCAGAGCGCGATCATCGCGACCGGAGCCATCGAATACCCGCCCGAATATCAGGCAATGACGGCCGGCACGATATCGGCTCTCGGCATCAGCAAAATTGTCACAATAACCAACACGTACGATCATCGTGTGATCCAAGGAGCCGAGAGCGGCCTGTTCCTCGCCCGGATCAATGAACTTCTTAAAGGCCAGCACGGGTTTTATGAAGAGATATTTGCCGATCTCGAGATCCACTATCCGCCGCTTCGTTGGGCCGACGATTATAACCCTTCTCTGTTTGGCGGCGAACAGGCTCAGGTCGAAAAGCAAGCGAATGTACTGCAGTTGATCAACGCTTATCGGGTTCGGGGACATATGTTGGCGGATATCGATCCGCTCAACATGACGACTCATTACACTCCCGAACTCGACCTCGAAAATTTCGGGTTGACGATCTGGGACCTCGACCGCGAATTTATCACCGGCGGACTCCACGGTGAACAGACCGCGACGCTTCGCCGCATTCTGGATATTCTCCGCCGTGCGTATTGCGGTAAGGTCGGCGTTGAATACCGGCATCTGAGGAGCGACGAGCAAAAAGAATGGATCCGGCGACAGGTCCGCGAACAGTTCGTCGATACCAAGCCGCTGACGCCCGAGATCAAAAAGGAATTGCTGCAGAAATTGATCGAGGCAGAGCAGTTCGAGCAATTTCTTCATAAAAAGTACCTTGGGCAAAAGCGCTTTTCACTCGAAGGCTGCGAAACCGTCATCCCGATGCTCGACCAGTTGATCGAGGGTGCGTCGGCTCGCGGCGTCGACGAGATATATATGGGAATGGCCCATCGCGGCCGCCTCAATGTTCTCGCCAACATCGTCGGCGACCCCGAAAAGGGCGATATGGCGGAACGCATATTCACCGTATTTGAAGGCACTTCGCATCCTAATTTCCCTGCCGATGAGGGCGATGTTAAATATCATCAGGGCGCCGTCGGCCTTAGAAAGACCAAGGCCGGCCGCGACCTCCAAATCCGACTGTCATGTAACCCGAGTCACCTCGAGACGGTAAATCCGGTCGTCGAAGGGATGGCACGGGCACGTCAGGACGCACTGCGCGAGGGCGAGAACCGCGCGCGTGAAGAAGTTTACGATCAGGTGCTGCCGCTGCTGCTTCATGGTGACGCTGCATTTGCCGGACAAGGCGTAGTAATGGAAACGCTCCAACTCGCCGGGTTGCCGGGCTATCGGACAGGCGGCACGATCCATCTGGTCATCAATAATCAGATCGGTTTTACGACATCACCCGGGCTTAGCCGCAGTTCGATCTATTCGACCGATGCAGCACATGTCACACAAACACCGGTATTTCATATCAATGCCGACGATCCGGAAGCAGCTTTTCGTGTCATTCAGATCGCACTTGACTACAGACGCGAGTTCAACCTTGACGTCGTGCTCGACCTCATCGGATTCCGACGGCTCGGGCATAACGAAGGCGACGAACCGAGCTATACACAGCCCGTGATGTATGCCCGTGTCAAAGCACATCCCGGCACGCGGCATATGTATGCCCAGCAGCTCATCCGCGAGGGTGTAATCACCGAGGACGATCTCGCGTCGATGACCGGTAAGGTGGTCGAAAAGTACGAGGGCATTCTTGCCCGTGCCAAGAACATCGCCGCAGAAAAGCCGGCCAAGGCCGCTCTCGCTGCCCCGCCGGTCGAAGATGATGGCTCGAACATTCTCGAAACCGGCGTTCCGGGCTCAGTGCTGAAGGCCGTTTCCGAGAAGATCTCGTTGGTTCCTGACGGGTTCAGCGTAAACCCGAAAATGGTCGGCCAACTTGCTCGCCGGGCAAAGATGGGCGAGGGCGAAGTGCCGATGGATTGGGCGTTTGGCGAACTCATGGCGATCGGGTCGCTTGTGCTTGAAGGTTCGTCTGTTCGATTCAGCGGACAGGATTCGGGACGCGGCACGTTTTCGCAGCGGCACGCCAATATGTACGATACGATGACCGGCGAACGCTGGGCTCCGCTGAACGAACTCCGGAGCGGAACGAACCCGAATGCTCGTGCTTACATATTCGACAGTTCGCTATCGGAGTACGGAGTTCTTGGTTTTGAATACGGCTATTCTGTCGTATCACAGAACGAGCTTGTCGCGTGGGAGGCCCAGTTCGGCGATTTTTCGAACGGCGCTCAGATAATGATCGACCAGTATATCTCGTCGTCGGAGGACAAATGGCAGCAGCGGTCCAGGCTCGTGATGCTGCTGCCGCACGGATACGAAGGCCAGGGCCCGGAGCATTCGTCCGCCCGGCTCGAACGCTATCTGCAGTTGTGTGCCGAAAACAATATGCAGGTCTGTTATCCCTCGACACCGGCTCAGTACTTCCATCTGTTGCGGCGGCAGGTCAAACAAGAGATCGCCCGGCCGCTGGTTGTGATGACGCCCAAGAGCCTTTTGCGGCTGCCGGCAGCGACCTCAGAGATGTCGGAGCTTGAAAGCGGAGGTTTCCGGCCGGTCATTGATGATGCGGCAATCACGGATAAGTCAAAGATCAAGCGGGTGTCGATCTGCAGCGGCAAGGTCTTTTATGACCTTGATGCCGCTCGTTCGGCCGCTGACAATTCGGATGTCGCGATCATTCGCCTGGAACAGTTCTATCCGTTCCCGACGTCGATGCTAGCCGATGTCATTGCGGCATACCCGAATGCAAACGAGATCGTTTGGACACAAGAGGAGCCCCGGAATATGGGCGGATGGACATTCGTCGAACCGCGTTTGCGGGACATCCTTCCCGATGGCGTTACACTCCAATACGTTGGCCGGGCGGCTTCGGCATCGCCCGCGACCGGTTCGTACGCGATCCACAATCTCGAACAGGCAAAGTTGGTCGATGAAACGCTTGGCACACCGGTCGGCGAATCATCGGCCGCCGTCTGAGCTGTCACAGGCATAGTATAGAATTGGCCCGAAACTTGAGAACGTTGAATATGAACCATTCGAAACTGATCACGGTGGCACTAGCGTCATCGCTCGCGATACTGGTTACGTTGGCTTGCCAGCCGAAGACCGTCAGCAGTGAGGAACCGCCGAAAACAAATGCCGCGGCTCCGGAACCGACTCCGCCGGTCAACAAAGTACCGATCACGGTCGCCGCCGTAGGAGACATCATGATGGCATCGCCGTTCCCGAATGAGAGCAGGATGCCGCCAAACGACGGAGCGGATCTGCTGAAAGATGTTACGCCGATCCTTTCGGCTGCCGATATCGCATTTGGCAACCTTGAAGGCCCGATCGTGGACGGCGGCACCTCGGCAAAGTGTCGGCCCGGTTCGACGCAGTGTTTCGCATTCAGAACGCCCACACGTTACGGGAAATATCTCAAAGAAGCCGGATTTGACATGATGAGCGTGGCAAATAATCACGCCGGCGATTTCGGGCTTGCCGGCCGCGTAAGCACGCAAAAGGTTCTGGATGAACAAGGGATCAAATACGCCGGCAGCCTCGAGCCCCCGGCGACCATCGCTTACCTGGACGTCAAGGGGAAAAAGGTTGGCTTCATTGCCTTCGGCCACAACAACGGCATGCCGAATGTCAACGATCTCGCCGGTGCACGCCAACTTGTCCTCGAGGCCAAAAAGAAAGCTAATCTGGTCATTGTGTCATTTCACGGCGGAGCCGAGGGCACTGACCGGCAGCGAGTTCCGAACAGCAACGAGATATTTCTGGGCGAAAATCGCGGTAACCTGCCTGCGTTTGCACACACGGTCATCGATGCGGGAGCCGACCTTGTACTCGGGCACGGCCCGCACGTTATGCGTGGAATGGAGATCTACAAGGACCGACTGATCGCATATTCGCTGGGCAATTTTGCGACCTATGGTTGGTTCCGGCTTGCTGGTGAGACTGCATTGACAATGGTGCTTGAGGTCAAGATCGATGCCGATGGCAAGTTCCTCGGAGGAAAGATCAACGCCGCGACCCTGGAAGGAAAAGGCATCCCGACTCTCGACAAGAACGGCACATCGATCCGTACGGTGCGAAACCTATCGATAGCCGACTTCGGGCCGAACGCACCTAAGATAGCCGACGACGGAACGATCACCGTTAAATAGGCTCGTCACCCAAGGCCGATTCGACTGATCAGCTCCTTGAACCGCCGGTCACCCCGCAGCGGTTCCAGGAGCGGTTCGTATTTGGCGTAGATTATCCCGCGATCACGCTGTTCGAACGCCTGCTCCAGCCACGCAAAGCTGGTTTCCTTGTCGCCAAGCCTCACCGGCACAAGTGATTTCAGATATCGCGGATAATTTTTGAGATGCGGCCGCGTTTCGTATTGCTCGAGCCTTTTGTGCCACACGCCGTTCATCCCATTTTGTTGATAAGCGGCCTTTAGTTCCTCGCCTATCTCCTCCGGTTCGCCAAACTTCGTCGCCGCGATCGCCAGTGCGTCGACAGACTCGGCCTCCATCCCGCCAAATTCAAGCCCAAAGCCCAAATAGAAATGCCCGTAGCCGAAATCCGGATCGATCTCGATGATCCTTTTCGCCTGGCTGATCAGCGACCGTGAGTCTCGCTGCGTATAAAAGTAACCCGCGAGTCCCGTCGCGGCGATCGCGGAACCCGGCGACAGCGATATCGCTTTGGAAAAGTGTTTTCGGGCTTCGCTGAACCTACCAATTACGTTCAGGAGGTCAGCGTACCATTGATGCGCGGTAGCGGACGACGGGTCCAATTCGATCGCTTTCAGGAACTCGCTCTCAGCACCGGCCCAGTCCCAATCGTGAAATGCCCTAGCGTATCCGAGGGTCGTGTGGGCGACCGAAAGTTCCGCGTTTACCCGTTCGGTGTCCGGCAGATCGTGGGTTTGCGGTTCAGGCAGCGCAGCCGAGTAATAATCGGCAAGCATCCGATGACTGTCGGCGAGCCCCGAATACGCAAACGCGAAACTCGGGTCTTGCCTCAACGCTTCCTCGAAATGGGTTACGGCCTGTTTCAGTCCCGCCTCAGTACGTTTGTTCCAGAACGAGCGGGCTTGAACATAGGACTCATACGCCGCGGTACTGACCTTTGGCGAGGCCGAGAATCGCTCGAATTTATTGATATCCAGCGATCTGGCGTTTCCAGCCTCGGCGACCTCGCCGATGAACTGGTAACCGCGGCCCGGTACCGTCAAGATATACTTCGGGTTCTTTTTCCCTTCGCCGAGAGCCTTTCGCAGTACAAAGATGGTTTGCGAAAGATTGCCTTCTTCGACCACCGAACCCGCCCACACGCGGTCCAGCAATTCCTCTTTGGTCAAAAGCCTGCCCTTGCTGCAAACGAGTGTAACGAGCAGCAGGACGGCACGCGGAGTGAGAGCGACCGGTTCGCCCGAATCGCGTCTGAAGAGCCTGAGACTCCTGGCGTCAAGCCGAAAGCCTCCAAACTCGTATGTGAGCGGCCTGTAGATCTCCTTCATACCGACCAAAGAACAATATTGAGAAATTTTGAGACTAGTTTTGAGGATTTTTGAGAACTGGTCAAGTTAACCTCACAACCTGAACATAATTTGAAAACCAAATTATCCAAGGCGCAAGGGTTATGAACGATGAACTGGTGACCGCACAAGCGGCCGTCGTCTCAAAACTACTGGTGATTGCCCCTTATTCCGCTCACGGTCTTACACGACCCGCGAACGGCGTATCAATAGGTAAATGCCCTCGACAGCGAAGACCTGCCAGACAGAATGTGGCCGGCCCGCTCTGCTGTGCCGTGCTAAATGTTTCGCGGTCTGCAAGTAACAAAAACAGATCAGGTTGCGAAGGCCGTCATCACCAGTGCGACCTTCGTTTGTTCCGGTGCGAAGGTTCAATTTGACTCTTCGTATCGGAACTTAAGCCGAAAGCTCAGGACAAGCATCGTATCCAGAATTACGGTCCAGAAAAATCTGACAGCGGGTGAATTGAACCATGAGTAGTTTAATAAAAAGTGCAAGGATATTTGTAATTAGTCCTTTGCCTCGGTATGCACTTTTGGTGCTCGTTCTCCTCACTTCAGCATTTCAACTCAGCTGCCCGCCCGTTGAGAGTCTCGAGGGGATAGTAACCGAGTTCGACCCGCGCGCACATGATCATATCGACTCCGACTCTTTTTACGTTCAGACAAATATCCAAGCGATCGCAATCGATGAACGAACGGGAAACATCTTTATAGGCGGCACTTTTTCGTCAGTTGACAATGTTCGAGCTTATAACGTGGCGATGTTTGACCGTGCCCGGGACCGTTGGGTCGCGTTAAGAAATGTTGGCCTCACGTGGTCCGATGATCAAGTTGACGGTTATGTATCCGCCATTGTCGTCCACGGAAGATCTCTATACATTGGCGGCCAATTTCGGAATACAAGGGGAGTCGGAGGCCGGAACGATCTCGGCAGTATTGCTAAATATGACCTCGATACCGAGATATGGTCGCCGCTATCAAATGGCGGCCTGAATGGCCCAATATTCTCCTTAAAGTTTCATAATGACGATCTGTATGTCGGCGGTTTATTTACTCAAACCAATGACGGCAATTGGACCGGCTCAAATAATATTGCTCGGTACGAAATGGCAAATACGTGTACATCCAATTGTTGGCAAAGCATGTCCGGAAATGGAGTTGACGGCATTGTAAATACTCTTGAAACGATCGAAACAACTGCCGGCACCATCCTTTATGCTGGTGGTCGATTTAACAGCACCGCCGACGAAAGCCTCACGGACCTAGGCAATATTGCTCATATAAAACTAGACCAACAAGCTGCTCTATGGGAACGCGAACCAAACAATGGTCTTAACAATAGTGTTTGGACGATCGTCGAGGGTAACGGAGACCTGTATGTCGGCGGCAGTTTCAATAACGTACGAACCGGCTCGATATCAGGTATTAATAACATAGTCCGTCTCAATCGTAAGGAACTAGCCTGGGAGCAACTTGCCACCAATGGCCTAAACGGTCCGGTCAATTCGCTTTCGTTCAAACACGACACTGTCGACCCGAATATTTGGATCCTAATAGTAGGAGGGGAGTTCACCGGTCCGGCCGGCGGCGGCGCCACCAACCTCCAGCATCTGACAGCATTCTTGACGAATTCCTTCGGGAGTTTCTGGCAACCTGTCAATGGCGATGGCTTGAATAATACTGTCTCCAGTGTCGCGGTCGACGTCGCTTCCCTTCAGTCAAACGGCAACGAGATCTACACCTTCCTTTCAGGCGGAATTTTTGACGGGACAGCCGACGGTCGGAGGACGAATCTAAGAGGGCTTTGTACAAATCAGCTTTTGTTTGGGAATGAGCTGTCACGCTCGGGTGTTGGTCGGTCAAACGATCCGTTTCAACTTCCGACTTCGCTGGGACTGAAAAATGGAACTGCTCTTAACGCTGAAGTTCGAACGATCGCCGAGGATCCATCTGGCAACATATATGCGGGCGGGCATTTTACTCAGTCTTCAGGCGAGAGTAACGACCTAAATCATATCGCTCGATACGACAAGACTACTGATAGATGGCTACCTTTACCAAATCGCGGGTTGAACGGTATCGTACATTCGATCACATTTCTTAAAAATATTATGTACGTCGCAGGCGAGTTCACAGGAACAGCCGATGGCGTGGTCACGAACCTAAATCGAATTGCAAAGTATGACACAACAACGGGAATTTGGTCGCAGTTTTCCAATAATGGCCTTAATGGCGCCGTCTTTGCTCTCGGGGCGACCAACGGAAAACTATACGTAGGCGGCTCGTTCACAGGAACGTTCGACTCCGCGAACAACCTTTACCGAATTGCTGAATATGATCCGGCAAATAACAGTTGGGCTCCTCTCTCTAATACAGGACTAACGAACAATGTAAACGGCATAGTTGTTGATGGTGACAATTTATACATTGGTGGTTCATTCAATTCTACTTTCGACGGGCAGGTAATTTTGCACCGTACTGGTCGATATAATACCGTTACGGGAACTTGGCAGCCTTTGGCTCACAACGGTTTGAACAGTTACGTTTCGAGTGTGACCAAGGTTGGTGACAACATATATTTCAGAGGTGATTTTTATTCAACGTTTGACAATTCTATACCTTTGAGTGGTTTGGCCCGATACAACATCCCTGCCAATAGTTGGGCCGCGATCTCTGGAAACGGCGGCCTTCTCAATGCTCTGCGGCAGTCGAATGCGACGCTTGTTCACCCTGATGATATCTATTTTGTGGGTACGTTCAGCGGAACTGAAACCCGTGTTGCTCGTCGGATCGCACACATATACTTAAATTCCTGGAAGACCCCATCAGTCGACACGGACTGGTTCAATGAAGACAATTGGGCCACGGGCACGGTGCCAACCGCTACGTCCAATGCATCGGTGCCATCCAATACAGCCTCAATAGCCATATCAAATTCGGATGCTGAGATCCACGACCTGATTTTGAACGGCGGCACGATCAACATAGCTTCGGGGCGAACGCTTACCATAAATGGCATTCTCGCGTTTCACGGGGGCTCGATCACGGGCGACGGCACTCTCGTGATCTCAAACTGTAGTCCGGAAGGGATCATGGCTAATGGTGAACCTGGATACATCCGTTCGACGCTCGTTCGATGCGTGAATGATTCGGGCACATTTGTCTTCCCGGTCGGAACTGCTAATGGCGCTTCACACCTTATTCTAAAGAACATTATTGGCGAAGGAAATGTTTCTGTTAAGGCAAATGAGGGCGAATATTTTGGCGGCGCGACCGGATTGCCTAGCAATCGAGCAGCTCGATGGTGGCACATCGAAAATCCCGGTGGTGGCATCCTGTATGGCCAAATTGGTATGAACTATCGGAGTGGCGATATTGCCGTAAATGAGGCTTCCTATCGCCCGTATCGTATTTCCGGCGGGGTCGCAACACTCTTTGCGGGTGAAATCAATACAACCAGCCGAATATCGAGCGCCTATGGAGTTACAGGGTTTTCGGACTGGACTTTAGCCGAATTTGGCGGAGGGCCTACCCCTACCCCAACGCCGCCACCGATGACGCCCACTCCTACACCGACACCAACTCCCACGCCGACCCCCACACCGACGCCCGTTCCCACACCGACGCCAACGCCGGATCCGACGCCGACGCCGACACCTACGCCGATACCGCCTCCGACGGTCGGCACGTATACAAACGCGACGGTCGCGTTGAGCGGTAACCTGGCCGTGACGCCTTCGGCCGCTCCAACGGGAAATACGTCGATCAACGCCACCACGGACAGCCGATTTCGGGGCACATTAGTCGCCGATCCGGTCAGCGGCACGGTGCGTGCGGCGAATGCATATCCGGCCGGAGTTTACTCGATAAAAGTCACGGCATTTGGCCCTGGCGGCACCGCAACGACGACATTCGACCTTTCGGTCACGGACGGAACAGAGTGCACGCTCGGAAGCGCCTTCACTGACGGAACTGATATTTGGGATGCCACCGGCCCGGTCTCGATCGCGGTCGGCGATATCGACAATGATGGGGATCAGGATCTGGCGATCCTTAGCGACCAGTACAATACGGTATCGATGATGCTCGGCGACGGGGCCGGAACGTTTGCTAATGCCGGCAACGTGACGGTTGCCTTCGGCCCAACGGCCTTAAACCTCTCAGACATCAACAACGACGGAAAACTCGATCTGGTCACCGCCGCGAACGGGCGATTATCGGTCAGCCTCGGCAACGGTGACGGCACGTTCTCGAACTTACCTGCCATGGATCTGCCCGATTCTCCTGACGATCTGGACATCGGCGATATGAATAATGACGGCATTCGTGATGTGATCGTTGGGTTTTATTCGACTTCGACAGTGCGGATCCTGACTGGTGACGGTGCTGGCGGATATGCGATCGGTCCGGCGGTTCCAACCGCAGGGAATGTCCGCGACGTCGCGATCGCGGATGTAAACGGTGATGGAAATATTGACGTACTCACGGCAAACGCAGGCTCCAATACGGTGTCTGTACGGCTTGGCGATGGGCTCGGAGGCCTGAGCGGAACGACCGAGATCGCGGTCGGAGCGACACCCGTTTCGATCATTCTAGGCCGTTTCGACGCCGATCAGCATTTGGACCTTGCGGTTTCGAACAATACCGATAATTCGATCTCGATTAGATACGGTGACGGATCAGGCGGCTTTGCCGGAACTACCTTAATTTCGCCGCTGTCCGTTCCAGAGATGCTGGCCTTGGCGGACATCGACAACGACGGCATTCACGATATCATTGTCGCCGAAAGTTGGAATGGGTCTGACGTCGTTCATTTCGGTGACGGCAGCGGCGGCTTTTCGCAAACCCTTTCGGTACCGGCCGGAAACTGGCCGTATTCAGTTGCTGTCGCAGACCTCAACGGTGACGGACGCCAGGATCTGGTCACGGGCAATTTCTTATCATCGCAAACGACGATTCGCCTCGGAGCGTGCGGATCTCCGACTCCGACGCCGACTCCGACACCGACCCCGGAACCAACCCCCACACCTCAGACAAATAACATTACCGTTTCGGGCAGCAATCTGGCCGTCGGCAGCTACAACACACTGAAAGAGGCATTTGATGCGGTCAATGCCGGCACGTTTACGGGCGCGATCACGATGACCGTCAACTCAGATACCGTCGAGACGGCGATGACTAACATCACGTATAGCGGCAATGGGTTTGCCGACTATGCCTCGATCACGATCTCACCTGCTCCCGGCGGCCCAAAGGTGATCTCGGGACTGATGGCGGACGGCGACGCTCTCATCAATTTCAACGGCGCAGATAACGTGGTCATCGACGGCATCAACAGCGGCGGTACATCTCTGACGATCGCCAATACTTCGACGACCAATTTCGGAGTCTCCTCAACCGTTCGATTCGAAAACGGAGCGACGTCGAACATTATTCGAAATTCGAACATTCTCGGCTCCGCAAATGGGCCGAACACAAGCGTGATCCTATTTTATAATGATGACGTCACGCCTAATGGGAATGACACCAACACGATCGAGAACTGCAATATTGGCCCATTCGATACGAATATGCCGTCTCGGGGCGTATTCAGCACGGGATATT
Source organism: uncultured Chloracidobacterium sp. (assembly GCA_964592865.1). GTDB lineage: Bacteria > Acidobacteriota > Blastocatellia > Pyrinomonadales > Pyrinomonadaceae > OLB17. The sequence goes on from CAZQGN010000007.1 coordinate 67,809, forward strand.
CCTTTGACGCGAGTATTGGAAACAGCGGAAATATTATCCGCAGCAACAATATTTACGATTACTTCAACCCGACGGGTGATTCGAACGGAGTATTTCTGACCGGCGGATCAAAGTTCTGGACTATCGCCGATAATCGTTTCTACCAGACTGCTCCGCGTGTCGCGGCCTTCGGACATCGACACTATGTGATCTGGCTTGATAACCCAAATATCGCGACCGGGTTGGAAGGCATTTCCGTCACCGGAAACACGATCGGCTTTTCCACGAGTGCAGGCACAGGAACCTATAGCATCTCGAACTTTGGCGGCAGTTTCGCCGGCGTTCGTTCGCGGGTCTTTGCCGGGGGTGCGGTCACGAATATTAGCGGCAATACGATCGCATCGATAGACCTTTCTAATTCGGCGGGCGGGGTCACATTCAGCGGCGTTTACAATGAACAGGGCCCGTCGAACATCGATTCCAACCTGATCGGCAGCATGGCCGCGAACGGTTCGATCACACTGACGTCGAACACGACGGTAGGTACCGAATCTTCTGGGATAGTTAATTGGGGCACCGGTGTAAATGGCGTCGCGAACAATAACCAGATCGGCGGGATCAGCATATCTAACGCCAATACCGGATCAAATACCTTTCACGGTATCGCCGGTCGAAGGGTCTCGGCGAATTCGTTTTCAGTTTCCGGGAACACTGTCGGCGGCACGGCGCCGGACTCGATCACGATCAACGGGTTCGGCTCGACTCAACAGTTGATCGGTATCTCGTCTAATTTTGCGTCGAATATCTCGGGCAACACGGTTCAAAACCTGACGACAAATGCAGGCAATGGGACCGCGGCCAACGCGTCGCTGATCGGGATTCTGACGGGCAACTCAGCCGTCAGCAGCGTGATTTCTGCGAACAGTATCTGGGATCTGCGTAATACCAACCCTTCTGTGGCATCAGTCGTAACCGGGATACAGTTCACCGGCTCCACGTCGAACGTTGTCGAACGTAATCACTTAAGCCAGCTGATCGTCGATTCGTCCTCAACCAGTGCCGAATTGAACGGGATCCGTGCGGCCGCCGGTTCTACAAATTATAGAAATAATATGATCGCGATCGGCACAGATGTCCCACGTGCGATCGGGAACAGCTCGACGACCGGAGGCATCAACGGGATCAACGAGCCGGCCGGCAGCAACACTTTCTACCACAATAGTGTCCATATCGGCGGGGAGCCGACGTCCGGTTCAGGGCCCTCGTATGCTTTCAACAGCTCGCAGACCACAGTAGCACGAGATTATCGGAACAATATCTTTCACAATGCCCGCAGCAACAACGGATCGACCGGCAAGAACTACGTCATTCGGGTCGGCGGCACGGGAATAAACCCAGCCGGTTTGACGATAAACAGCAACCTCTATTTTTCGTCCGGCAGCGGCGCTGTTTTCGGATATTTTGCGGGTTCCGACAGGGCCGACATCTCGCTTTGGCAGGCAGCGATCGGTCAGGACGCCGCGAGTCTTTTCGGCGATCCGATGTTTGCTTCGTCACTTTACTTAGTAAACTCCGATCTGCATATCGTTCCTTCATCACCGGCTCGTGACGCCGGCGTGGACCTCAGTGTCGCAAACGATTTTGACGGTGACCTGAGGCCGACAGTCACCGGAATTGACATTGGTGCCGACGAGGTCCTCACGCCGACCGCGGCTCTTGTTTCGGTCGGCGGCCGCGTTGCCACCCCTGCCGGTCAGGGCATTGGGGCTACCGCCTTGACGATGACCGCCGGCAATGGGGACGTTCGTCAGACGATTTCAAACGCGTTTGGCTATTATCGTTTCGACGGGGTCGAGGCGGGCCAGACCTACATCTTGGCCGTTCGGAGCAAACGATTTGAATTCGTTTCCCCGATCCGCTTTATTTCGGTCGACTCTGACATTACCGACGCCGATTTTATTTCGTCGCCTTGATCCCTAGAGCAGATAAAGGGTCACAGGCGAATGAAAAGGGCACCGAAGATATCTCCGGTGCCCTGTTCTTTTTGATCAAAAGTTCGCTAGACCAGTCCTGCCTGTTCGGCCCGGCGAACCGCCTCGAGGCGGTTGTGGGCCCCGAGCTTTTTCAGTATGTGTTGAACATGATTATTGACGGTGGTTCGGCTGATAAACAGGTTTTCGGCGATCCGGGCCGAGTTTTCGCCCTTTGCCAAATGCCTCAGTATCTCGGTCTCACGTTTTGAAAGTTCCGTGTAGTTGGTCGGCGTGCGTTTTGCCGCCATGATCTGGTTGAGGTGCACCTCGGGCAGACTGGTCTCATTCAAAACAAAATCGCGAACCAGTAATTCAAACCGCTTCTGCATGTCGGCCGGCCGGACGATGTGGATCGAATAGCCCTCGGTCGACCGAGTTCCCTCGACGATCATTATCGAGACGTTCACCCATTGCGGGCGTCCTTCAGAGTTTATCTGTATGTCGTAGCTTTTCAGCGGCTGCCCGATCCGCACCTGATGCTGGACGTTGCAATCCTTGCTGCACGCACGTCCGCACTCGTCGATCCCGCGAACGACCTCGTTACAGGTCTTCCCGATCGCATCCGCCGCCCGAAAACCGAAAAGCTCGCCGGCCGCCGTGTTCCACGCGGCTATCACCCCGTGCGCGTTGAGGGCGAACGCGGGATCCGCCGTTCCGCTTACAAGCTTTTTGATCTCAACTAATCGCATTGGTCAAATTCATCAGAAAAATGATGCGAAATCATTATTGTTCAGGAATCAATACAAGGCAAATATAGAAAGCGGACAAAGCTATCCGAATACAGGTATCCACTGATGGTCTTTTCTAAAGGCACCGGTTATGGCATTAGAGCGTTAGCGTATCTGGCACGTCAGAGCGAGGGGCGTTCGTACGGCATCGGCGAGATCGCCGCGAGTGAAAAGATACCTTCGGAATATTTGAGAAAACTGCTATCTGAATTGCGGCGGCATCGTCTGGTCAGTTCGGTCAAGGGCATTCACGGCGGATATATGCTGGCCCGGCCGGCCGACAGCATTACGCTCTGGGACGTTTTCAGTTTGCTTGATCAGGATCCGTATTTGGATGAGTGCATCATTTGCGGTTCACGTGAGGCGGGCCGATCATGTCCGATCTGCCGCGAATGGAAACAGATCAGCGACGGCCTTGTGAACCTTTTGAAATGTCAGACGATAGCGGATTTTGCAAAGTATGTGCCTGACGGACAGCAGGCAGAACATTTCAATTCATGACATTGACCTGGATAGCCATTATCGCGAGTTTGCTGATGGGAGCAGCGGCGGCCCTGGTCTTTATCTACGCCGTCAAACAAGACTATTTTCGCGATATCGAAGAGATCAAATATCAGGTCTTTTGGTCCGACATTGACGAGGTCGTTAACGAAGTCGAGGAGAAGAACAAGAATGAGCGAGCACAATGACGTTCACCACACCACCGAGAGCAGCGAGCCGATCTCGCGCCGAAAGGTACTGGCGTGGCTGACGAGTATGGGCATTTTAGGATCGGCGATCGTCACCGTTTTTTCCAATCTGGTGTTCATTAAGCCGCGAGCCACCTACGGACAGCCGATGCGGTTCAGCATCGGTACGCCTGACGAATATCCGCCCGGCACTCGCATCGCACTCGGCAATCAAAAGGTAGCCGTGATCCGCGAGGGTAACAAAATGGCCGCGATATCGATCACCTGTACGCATCTGGGATGCATCGTCGGCGTCGCCGATACGGGATTTGCCTGTCCTTGCCATGGATCGCGATTTGACCAGGACGGCAATGTGACCGGCGGTCCGGCGCCAAAGCCGCTGCCCTGGTTTGAGCTTTCGATGGCTCCGAACGGCGAATTGGAAATTGATAAGAGCAAAGAGATCACTGCCGGGAAATGGTTTACCGTATGAGCGACAATAGTCAAAAAAAGAGTGTCCTTAGTGTCGTATTGGGTCTTCCGTCCGCGGTTTGGACGTCGGTATTTCGCAACGATCTGCCGCACACCGATCTGGGCCGTTCTCGGACGAGTTTCACCAATTTTTTCCTTCACATTCATCCGGTCAAGGTCCATAAGCATACCTTGCGGCCATGGTTCACGATGGGTCTGGGGCTGATCAGCCTGTTTCTGTTTCTGACCCTGACGGTGACGGGTGTATTGCTGATGTTCTATTACGTGCCGTCAACGACGCAAGCGTACGATCGTATGCTCGACCTTCGCGGATCGGTCGCCTTCGGTGTATTTCTGAGAAATATGCACCGTTGGTCGGCCCACGGCATGGTCGCGGTCGTCTTTTTGCATATGTGCCGCGTGTTTTTTACCGGCTCATATAAGAAGCCCCGCGAGTTCAACTGGGTGATCGGCGTGCTGCTGTTTCTGCTGACGCTGTTTCTGAGTTTTACCGGATATCTGCTGCCGTGGGATCAGCTCGCATTCTGGGCGATCACGGTCGGAACAGCGATCGCCGGATATGCCCCGGTATTCGGCAACGAGATCCGGTTCCTGCTGCTCGGTGATACGACCGTCGGACAAGAAGCTCTTCTGAGATTTTACGTCCTGCACGTGGCCGTCCTGCCGCTCATTACGACCCTTCTCATCGCGGTCCACTTCTGGCGAATCCGCAAGGATGGCGGAATGTCGCGGCCGGCAGAAGCCGATATCGTCGCATCGCCGGAACCGGCACCGAAAGCAGTGTCGGCAAGTGCCCCGGCCCCGGCTATGGCATTTGCGGGCGCGGATGGCATCAATGTGATCGAAAAGAAACGCTACGGCATTCAGGGCCTGGTCCGCGGGCCGTTCACCAAGGTCGGCAATGTCCCCGACAATTCGGTCTTCAGCTACCCGAATCTGCTGCTGGCCGAACTTTTCGTCTTCATTTTGACGATACTCGGTGTGTTGCTGGTTTCCTTCTTCTTCAACGCTCCGCTTGAAGATCCCGTAAATATTCTGCATCCGCCTAATCCTGCCAAGGCCCCATGGTACTTCCTCGGCCTGCAGGAAATGGTCAGCTACTCGGCGTTTTGGGGCGGCGTCGGTATCCCGGGATTGGAAGTTCTGGTTCTGCTCGCACTGCCCTATTTCGACCGCGGGCAAAAGGGCATCGGCGTTTGGTTCTCACGCGAGCGTCTCTTGGCCAACACACTGTTCATGACGTTTGTGTTCGTCAACATCCTTCTGATCATCATCGGAACATTTTTCAGAGGGCAAAATTGGGAGTTTGTCTCGCCGTTTTAGTGCGGGTTGAGGAATTATTGTATGAAGACGCGATTATCACTTGCGATAGCGAGCCTGGCGATCCTGGTAGTTCACGGATTCGTTTTCTACCAACAGTTTTTTCATAAATGGGAAACGTATCAGACCTCGTATTTTGATCAGGCACGAACACTGGCCAAGACTGACGGCGAGCGTGAAGCCCTAGCTTCGCGACGCCCGAAGATAGAACAGATCATTGCTACCCAATTCGGCAGCGATCGGGTCGACCGCTGCACCACCTGTCACATTGCCTCGGATGACCCGCGGTTCAAGGACTCGCCGCATCCGTACAAGTCGCATCCGTTTTCAGAAGAACTGGGCGACCGCCTGGTCGACGGAAAATGGGAAAGACGGCATAAATTTGCCGACATGGGCTGTACGGTCTGTCACGGCGGCCAGGGCCGCGGTCTGGATACGTTCTATGCCCATGGTGAGGACGAATTTTGGCCCGAGCCCATGCTCGGTTTTGTCACCCAGGAGAATTGGCGAGCCGACCTCAAACCCAAACTGAAGGGCAAGGAGTATATGCAGGCCAACTGCGCTCAGTGCCACACCGACAAGGACTTTAAGGCAACCCCGGCGGTGAGCCGCGGCCGCGAACTCTTCACCCAAAAGAACTGCTACGGCTGTCATAAGATCGACGGCATCTCGAACGGCACTCTTGGGCCCGATCTGTCTGAGGTCGGCAAAAAGTGGAAAGTCGATTATTTGTACGAGTCGATCGTCGATCCGCGGGCCAATATCAAAACATCGTTCATGCCGAAGTTTAATCTGACCGAGGATGAAACTCGTGACCTTGTCATATTTCTTAAGAGCCGCCGCGGATTCAACTATGCCGAGACGACGCTCGACCGCTATCGCGCAACTCTCAACAAGGGCGGAGCGGCACCACCGGCTCAACCGCCGGCAGGACAAACGACGGCAACTGCCGCTCCGGCGGTAAAGTCCGGCGAGCAGCTGATCAATGATCGTGCCTGTGCCGCTTGTCATAAGATCGGCGACAAGGACGGCGGCATCGCCCCGGATCTGTCGTTCGAGGGCCTGATGAAGGATGAAAAGTGGCTTCTTGGCCATTTCAAAGATCCCCGAGCATTGATCCCGGATTCGATAATGCCGACATTCGCCTTCCCTGACGCCGAGTATTCGGCAATGACCACGTACCTCATGGGGCTCAACAAACCGCCGAGCCTCGGCAGTCCGCAGGAAACATATCAGAACCTGTGCATGCGCTGCCACGGCGAAAAGGGTGATGGACACGGCATGATCGCCACATACCTTGACCCGTATCCGCGTGACTTTACGAACGCCGGATTTATGAATAGTAAAACTGACGAACGGCTCGCGGCCTCGATCAAGAACGGCGTTGGCGGAACGTCGATGCCCGCATGGGGCAAGGTGCTCAACGACGAACAGATCAAGGGTGTTCTGGCTTATATCAATCAGAACTTCACCAAGGAAGCTCGGCGTGAGATAAAACCGCGTGACGTACCCGAACAGAATCCGGTCGCAATGACGACCGAATCGATCGCCCGCGGCGAAGCCGCATACCTAAACCGCTGCACCGGCTGTCACGGCCGTAAGGCGGACGGAAAAGGCCCGAATTCGCTCGACATCCTGCCGCGGCCGCGCAATCTGCTGAACTCACAGTTCATAAACAGCGCGGCCGACCGCCGACTGTTCGAATCGATACTTTACGGCGTTCAGGGCTCGGCGATGCCGCCGTGGATCGACTACGGCCTTACGAAAGAAGATGTCGGCGACCTGGTGAACTACATCAGAAGCCTTAATCAAAACAAAAAAGAACTGGCGGCATTGGAACTTGTCGCGATGTGCCACTAGGCAGCTATTGGAGGCTATATGGAAAAAGAGGAAATCATTCAAGACGCCGGCGAGATACCTGTATCGACCGCGGCCGTGTACTCGGAGTCGATCCATGAGGACAGGACCGCAAAGCTATTCCTGATCAGCTCGATCGTCTACTTTTTTATTGTCGGAATAATCGCGCTGTTGATCGCCGCCAAATTCGTGTTCCCGACATTTCTCGGGACCATCCCGCAGCTCACTTATGGCCGCCTTAGACCGCTTCATGTCAACGGCATGCTGTTCGGTTGGCTGCTGGCGTGCGACATGGCCCTGATGTACTACATCGTTCCCCGGCTCTGCGGCGTAAAGCTGTGGAGCGAAAAGCTCGGTATGGCCACCGCCATTCTGTGGAATGTGATCATCCTGGGTGCGGTCGTATCCTTGCTGATGGGCTGGAATCAGGGTTGGGAATATGCTGAACTGCCGCTGCCGCTGGACGTCGGCGTGGTCGTCGCCTGGGTGATGTTCGGGGCAAATCTGTTCCTGACGATCGCTAATAGAAAGTACAAGGCGATGTACGTTTCGCTCTGGTACGCCATGGGCACGATCCTTTGGACTGCATTTGTATACCTGACCGGCAACTTTGCGACGCTGTTCGCAACCGGCGTTAATCAGGCGAACCTCAACTGGATGTACGTTCACAACGCAGTGGGTCTCATCTTCACGCCGGTCGGACTGGCGATCGCGTACTATTTTATTCCAAAGACATCCAACACGCCGCTTTACAGCCATAAGCTGTCGATGATCGGGTTCTGGTCATTGGCATTTGTTTATGTGTGGACCGGTGCTCACCATATGATCCACGGGCCGATCTCGCAATGGCTTCAGACGATCACGATCGTGTTTTCGGTAATGCTGCTGATACCGGTTTGGGCGGCCGTCTATAATTTCTTCTCGACGATGAAGGGCCAATGGCATCAACTGCGTGACAACGTCTCGCTGAAGTTCCTGATGTCGGGGGTCGTTTTCTATCTGCTCACCTGTTTTCAGGGGCCGATGCATAGTCTGCGGGCGGTGAATGCGATCGTTTCAAAGACTGACTGGATCCCCGGCCACGCACATATGGCGGTCCTCGGGGCATTTTCATTCTTTGCCATCGCCGGTGCCTATTACATGGTGCCGCGTGTTTTCAAAACGGAGTTGTATTCCAACGCTCTGGCAAACTGGAGTTTCTGGTTGTTCCTGATCGGCGGCCTCGGATTTTTTGTGACACTCTGGCTCGGCGGATTTTGGCAGGGCTGGCAGTGGAACAATCCGGCGATACCGTTCATCGACACGGTTATCGCCCTCAAGCCTATCTGGCATACACGGCTCGCTTCAGGCTTCCTCATGTTTGGCGGCATCGTCGCCTTTGCTTATAACATCCTGGCAACGATAGTCGGCTCAAAAGGAAAGGAGGTCAACGCAGAACCTGCGGCAGCAGCGGCTTAAGGCCATCGCTGACCATTGACGGAGGATATTATGTTACAAAAAGCTGATTATAACGCCGCATTTTTTGTCGCCGCTGCCCTTATCTTGTTTTTTATCGGAGGGCTGCTGACCACGGTCGTCCCGCCGCTTCTGGACCAAAGTTGGACCAAGCCGTTCGAAAACAACGATCCGGCCAATGGGCCGACCGGCAAACTGAATCCGCTGAATGAACAGCAGCTTCAGGGCCGTGCGATCTATGTCCGTGAAGGCTGCTGGTATTGCCATACCCAGCAGACGAGAACGCTTCTGGCCGACACCAAACGCTCGGGTTGGCGAGGCGTCGATGCTCCGATATCGACACCGGATGAGTTTGTTTACGATAATCCGCACCTTTTCGGCACCAAGCGCACGGGTCCCGACCTCTCGCGTGTCGGCGGTAAATATAACGAGCAATGGCATATGGCACATTTCCGTAACCCGGCGGACCTGGTTCCGGGTTCGATAATGCCGCCATTCCCGTGGATCGCCAACGATCCGAAGGAGTTTGCTGCACTCGTCGCGTATATGCAGACACTCGGCCGATCAAAGAACTGGCGGCCCGATAACGACTACGAAAAATAGTTATGAGCGACTTTAATATTCCAAGCGTAGCGTTCATCTATGCATTCATTTTTCTTGTAGCCTTTGGTGCCCTCTTCTTTTTCATTAGGACACTGCGAGACGGCTATTGGGGCAAGAACAGTGAAGACGTTAAGTACCGAATGCTCGAGGATGACGAAAATGGAGGCGAATATGGACGAAAATAAAGAAAATAACGAACTGAAGGAATATGCAGGCGGATGGATGACCGAACGAAAAGGCACCGACGCCCCGATATTTCTCAAGGTGGCATTTGCCGTCATCTCGCTCGGTGCATTGACGTATTTGATCGTCTATATGAACGGTGAGACCGATCACGCCGACCGCGGCGTCCTCGTACAGGCATTTAACAAAGCGACGGGTACGGCAAATGGCTTTATGTACATCGTTGGCGGCCTGATCGCGATATACATCATTATTTTGGTCATATTTGCGTTCAAGAAATTCCGTGACTAAAGGACTGTGATGAGCGAAGAAAATCTACAATTCGAATTGGCCGACCAAAAGGACGCTGACTATTGGATGAAGATGGTCAAGTGTCAGGACGCCTGCCCGGTTCATACCGACGCATGCGGCTATGTGACGGCGATCGCCGAGGGCCGTGACCTCGACGCCTATAAGATCGCTCGGGCAACAAACCCCTTCGCATCTATCTGCGGACGAGTATGCGGCGCACCTTGCGAGGCTAATTGCCGACGCGGTTCGCTCGACACACCTATCACGATCCGTGCCTTAAAGCGGTTCGTCAATGAGAAATACGGGCCTGAGACCGGCGATTTCACGCATTATCGCGACGGCTGCAACACCAAAATGCTGCCGCCCGAAAAAGGTGACGGCGAACGCATTGCCGTCGTCGGCGCCGGTGTCGCCGGCCTGACGGTGGCTCATGACCTCGTCCAGCTCGGCTATCAGGTCACCGTTTTCGAGGCCTATGACGAGCCGGGCGGCATGTTGACCGCCGGAGTGCCCATTTACCGCCTGCCGCGTGAACTGGTCCAGGCCGAGATCAACGCGATACTGTCGATGGGCGTCGAACTCAAGTGCAATATGCGTTTGGGCCGGGACTTTACGATCGGCTCGCTGCGAAAAGACGGCTACAAAGCTATCTTTCTCGGTATCGGACTGCAAAAGGGCCGTAAGATCCCGATCGACGGTGCGGATCTGCCGCAGGTCTTTGACGGACTTGATTTTCTGCGTGCATTCAATGAAGGCAAGCCGATGGAGCTCGGCCGCCGGATCGTGGTCATTGGCGGCGGCAATGTCGCATATGACGTTGCGCGTTCCGCGGTCCGCCCGGCAAAGGTCCCGATGGCCGACGCCGCATCGGATATGGAGCGGACCGAACGAATAGCCTATGACGTCGCCCGTTCTGCTTTAAGGCTCAGCGGCGACAAAGAGGTCCACATCGTGTGTCTCGAAAAGCGAAACGAAATGCCCGCGGACGAGATCGAGATCGTCGAAGGCGAAGAAGAGGGTATTCGGCTCCATGACGGCCGCGGGCCGCGAATGATACTTGACGAGGACGGCTATGTGACAGGCCTGCGAACCGTCAAGTGTCTGTCCGTTTTTGACGAGAATGGCAAATTCAGCCCGAAATATGACGAGGACGTCATCGAGGACATCGCGGCCGACACGATCATGTTTGCCATCGGCCAGCAATCGGACCTTTCGTTCCTGGAGCCGGGCGACGGCGTCGAAGCGGAGAACGGGCTGATCAAGGTCGACCCCGACACCTATCAGACGACGGCACCGGACGTATTCGCGTGCGGCGATGTGGCTCACGGGCCGCGGCTTTTCATTCACGCCATTGCCTCGGCACAGATCGCCGCCCGGTCGATGCACGATTATCTACGCGGTACCCGTACCGATGTCGTCGTCAAAAAGCGTTGGCAACCGGCCGACTACACCATGGCAGAGGGTTGGGATCAGATGAAACGTCGTCTGCCGCCCGCTCTCGACAGCGAACGCCGGGCCTCGTCAAATGACATTGTCGAGATCAATTACAGTGAAAGCGAGGCACGCAAACAGGCATCGCGATGCCTTCGCTGCAACGTGAATACGATCTTCGACACATCGATATGCGTCGCGTGTAACGGATGTGTCGATGTGTGTCCTGAAAATCTCATCAAGCTCGTCGGGCTGGATCAGGTCAGGTCCGACAAATACCTGATGCAGATCGCATCGGATTCGCTCGGCATAACCGATGACGACCTTGCCGGATACAGCGACCTCGAACTTAACGAACTCGGCGGGATTATGATCAAGGATGAATCGACGTGTATTCGCTGTGCAATGTGCGCCTCGAGGTGCCCGACCAACGCGATACTTATGAAGCGGTTCGAGTTTTCACGCGAATGCGTGACGATCCATGCGCGTAATCCGAAGATCAGGTACGCCGATGCGGCATAGTTCCGCGTCGGTGCGGGATTTTTTGCGGTTTTTGCGATTGACGGTGCCGGTAATATGAGCGGTTGGGAGTTTTACGTAATTTTTGCCCTTGGGCTCGTCAGCAGCCTGCACTGCGTTTCGATGTGCGGCCCGCTCGTCCTGTCATATAGTCTTCCGCTCGGTTCAAAGCGATTTACGAGTCAGGCCGCAGCTCATATTTCTTACAATATCGGCCGCATTATCACGTATGCATTGCTCGGGGCGATAGCCGGACTTTTCGGCAGCAGCGTGAGTTTTGTCGGCGAACTTGCGGGCGTCGAGAACGTCGCGGCCATCGTCGCGGGCATCATGATGGTCATTGCAGGGGTTCTGCTGCTCGATCTACTCCCGGTCAAACGCCTTCAGAAATTTAATCCGTTACTTTACACCGGCCGCCTTTTGCGGCCCTTGGCAGGCCGATTTTCTTCCACGTCGATCGGCAGCAAATTCTCGCTCGGGCTGATGCTCGGGTTCTTGCCGTGCGGACTGATCTATGCCGCTTTGCTCAAAGCGATGGCAACAGGCACGGTGTTTGCAGGTGTAATGACAATGACCGCATTTGGCCTCGGCACCGCAGGATCATTGTTGGCGATCGGCATATTTTCGTCGGCATTTAGTATGAAACTCAGCCGCTGGGGAACGCGGCTTGCCGCGGTCAGTGTGCTGTTGCTTGGAATATTGATGGTGTCGCGGGGCGTTATGCCGATGGCGGCCGCACGCCAGCAGTCGGCCGAGGCGGTTCCCGCGTGTCACGCCAAATGAGAGCCCGGGGCAGTAAAAGGATCGAACGATGCACACCGAAGTTCAGGAGCCGGGAAATGATCTGCCGGTAACCGTTTCATCAAGCGACGAGCCGTCTGCTCAGGCGGCCCGGCCCGCCCGTACACGCAAAAAGCTGCCCGTCGTAAATAAGGATTTCCAGCTTGAAAAGTTCAATTGGCATCGCCTGAGACGTATCATTCACGCGCTGTGTTTCATCATTTTCGTCTCGCTTCCCTTTTTCAATGTGATCCGTTTCGACATCCCTCGGCAGCGATTCTACTTTGCCGGATTCGAACTCTGGATCAACGAATTTGCGATCGTCTTCTTTTCGTTGATGTTCCTGCTTTTTGTCATCACGGCGGCGTCGATGCTCTTCGGTCGCGTCTATTGCGGCTATCTGTGCCCTCAGATGATATTCAGCGAGGCGTCGATCAATCTTGAAGAACGTGTCAAAACACTGGTCAATAAGTATTTCGCCAAACAGAGCCTCGGCGTCCGCCACTGGTTGAACAACATAGCGGTCTATTCGGTGCTCGGTCTTGCTTCGGTTTTTCTTGCATTCGTCTTCATATCCTATTTTGTCGAGCCGCGCGATCTGTTCGGACGGCTGATATCATTTGACGTTGTCACCGCCGGCGGCATCGCCGGGGCAGTGGTGACGATGATCACTTTTGCCGATTTTGCATTCCTCCGTCAGCGGTTCTGCACGACCGTCTGCCCGTACGGCTATCTTCAGGGCATACTTGGTGATAACAACACGCTGGTCGTACATTATCGTGACCCCGAGGAAATATGCGTCGAATGCAAAAAGTGCATTCGCGTATGCCACATGGGCATCGATATCCGAACTTCGCCGTACCAGATCGAATGTATCCACTGCGGCGAGTGTGTCGACGCCTGCAAACTCATTATGGGTAAGTTCGGCAAGGACACTCTCATACACTATGCCTGGGGTGAAAAAGGCGAATTGCTGGGCGACGCCCGAGTTCCCTGGTATCGCCGCATCGGACTCCGTGACGCCAAGCGGATCGCCGTGATCGCGATAATCCTCGTTTACGGAACGAGCCTCGGCATTGCATTCTCGATGCGCCACAGTGTGTTGGTCCGCATCTCTCCTGATCGCAGCACACTGTTCAGAAAGGGTGATGACGAACGTATCTATAACCGCTTCAGGCTCAACCTCGCGAACCGCGGCCGAACCGACGCGGCGGTTACGATATCGCTCAACGGCCTGCCCGACGCGACAATTTCGATGCCGTCGAACGAGATCGCGGTAAAGGCGGGCGAGTCGATCGAGACCGAATTTGAGATATCAGTTCCCGCCGGCAGCCTACCGCAACAGGTCAACCATTTTACGATCGACAGCGTGGCCGCCCCGGAAGCGACACGTGACTCGTTCGAACAGACATTTATTATGCCGATGGAGAATAAAACCAAATGAAAAAGAAAGCCGCCGATTACTTTTCAAAACACCAGGGTTCCATCCTGAAATATCTTTTGGGGGCGATAATGCTGCTGTTTATCGGCATTTTGATCACGGTCTATTTTGTCGCAAAACAGGCAAACCCGATCTTTTTGGATGAAAAAGGCCGTCCCATCAACTCTCAGGCCGCTGACCCGCGATATTGAAGATGACGGACAAAAAGACTGTCGAAAAATGCAGCCTGTGCGGCCTCGGTGTCGGCCGTGACCCGTTCACACAGCACTTCGGCGATGCCGACTGTGTTTTTTGCTGCATTGGATGTCTTAACGTTTATACGATCCTGTTCGAAAGCGGTGTCATCACGAGCGGCGCCGATATCCGCGAAAATGAGGTGTTCAAGCAGAGTCTCGCACTCGGTCTTATTTCAAATCCGGCTGCCGAAAATGAGGAACGGCGGATCCCACAGGACGCACCTACCAGCGAGGCCCTTCTGCACGTTTCAGGCATGTGGTGTTCGGCTTGCTCGTGGCTGATCGAACACAGCCTGAAAAAGGAGTTTGGCGTCGTTTCTGCCGAGGCATTTTTTGCCTCGGACCTGGTCAAGATCACATACTGTCCGCAATATTTACCGCCCGAACGCATTACGAACCGCATCGAACAACTGGGTTATAAGGCAAGCGTTTATGATCCGGACAGCGAGACCTCAGCTACTGAAAAGCGTGACCTCGTGCTGCGGATCGGCGTCGCCGGTTTTCTATGGCTGAACATTATGACGCTCAGCGTCCCGCTGTATGTGGGATATTTTCAGGAGATCGCCCCGAGCGTGCGTGCGCTTTTCCCCTTCATCCTGATGGTCATGGCCGCCCCGGTCATATTTTACTCGGCACGGCCGATACTGAACCTTGCGTGGACCGGTTTGCTAAACCGAACGATCCGAATGGAGACGCTTTTGGCGACCGGCATCCTTGCGGCGTATTTTTACAGCTCGATCCAGGCATTTCGGGGCGAGACCCTGGTCTATTTTGATACTGCGGCCGCTATCGTTACCCTCGTCCTGCTCGGCAAGCTGATGGAAAAAGGCGCCAAAGAGCGGACGACACGAGCTATCTCGATGTTATATCGGCTGATGCCGAAAAAGGTACGGTTGTTGTCGGACAACATCGAGCGATTCGTCTCGATCGACGCTCTGGGTGCAGGCGATATCTTCGTTGTAAAGGCCGGCGAGCGTATCCCCGCCGACGGTGTTGTCGTCGATGGTGAAAGCCACGCTGACGAATCACTGCTGACCGGCGAATCGACCCCGATCGGCAAACATCCCGGAAGTATGGTCGTTTCCGGCAGTCTCAATACCGGCAACGTTCTTCAGGTCAGGGCGACCAAGGTCGGCGCTGACACGACGCTAGCCCAGATCATTTCTCTGGTCGAACACGCGATAAGCAGCCGGTCTGACCTGGAAAGGACGGTTGATAAAGTTTCGCGATTCTTCGTACCGAGCGTCATATTTGCGGCCGCCGTCGCATTCGCCGTTTGTTTCGGATTCGGCTTTACGAGTCTCGACGAAGCGATGATGCGGGCGATCACGATACTCGTCATCGCCTGTCCGTGTGCTCTCGGGTTGGCAACCCCGCTCGCGATCACGGCGGCAGTCGGTTCCGCCTCGCGAAACGGTATTCTGATCAGTGACAGCAGCATTTTGGAAAAGACGCGGTCCGTCGATATCGTCGTGTTTGACAAGACGGGCACCATTACCGAGGGCCGATTTGATCTGGTCGAGGTCGCACTCGCGGCTTCGGCCGGTGAAAGTTTCGCCGCCGCGGCCGGCAGTACGACATCTGCGTCCAATGCCGCCGGCGGAGTCTGGGCCGAGTTTGACCGCGTGCACCTTCGAGCGATCGCCTCGGTCGAACGCTTTTCCGAGCACCCGCTGGGCGCCGCAGTAACAAAATACGCCGAGGGCAGGATCCCTGATATCGGCTCTGCGTCAAATATTGACGTCATTAAGGGAATGGGCATCATCGGCGAGACCGACGGCGGATCGGTCTTCGTCGGCAATGCCGCGATGCTCGAGAGGATCGGATGCCAGCCTGACGACGGTATCAAACAGTCGGTAAATGAATGGGAAGCGAACGGCCGAACCGTCGCCTATTTTGGCAGGAATGGTAATTTGTCAGGGGCCCTCGCTTTTGGCGATGCCATAAAACCCGAGGCCGCCGTTACGATCAAGCGTTTGGCCGAGCTGAACATAGCCTCGATGATCCTTTCCGGCGATTCTGACGCCACGACCAGATTTGTCGCCGGCAGCGTCGGTGCCACCGAATATCAGGCCGAGGCCCTTCCCGCCGATAAGACCGCCGTGATCGAACGGCTTCAGTCCGAGGGCAGATCGGTCGCGATGGTCGGCGACGGTATTAACGACGCACCCGCACTTGCCCAGGCTGACATCGGAATAGCGATGGGCTCGGGCACCGACATTGCGATGAAGGCCGCGGACATTGTGCTTGCCGGCGGTTCGCTCAGCAAGATCATGTTGATCTTCGAACTGTCCAATAAGACATGGCTCATCGTCAGGCAGAACCTGTTTTGGGCATTTTTTTACAACACTTTGGGAATGACACTGGCGGTCACCGGCATCCTGAATCCGATCATGGCGGCGGGAGCGATGCTTCTCTCGAGTCTGAGCGTCATCGGTAACTCGATGCGGCTAAATATCAAGGGGTCTTCGGCTTCTTAGTCTTTTCGATCTGTTTTATCAGGCGGGCCGCATGATTGCGGGCGATCAGCGGCAATCGTTCATCCTCGCTGATCTCCTTTATGAAAGGCAGCAGATGCGGAGGATCCGAGATCTCACCACGGCGAAGATATGAGTCGAGAGCGTCGATCATCCGCGGAGCCTCTAGCGGCTGATTCTCGCGAGTAACGACCATATCAAATTTCCAGACGTATTCGTTGGCGATCCGCCGGTACTCATCCATTAAGAACTTGGCGTCCTTGTTCTCGGTCCAATTATATTTGACCGTCCGTTCGCGGCCGTTCAACCTCAGCGTGATCTCGTTAGACCCCATATTCGAGAGATCTTTTTCATATTGATAAGACTCGGTCGAATCGAGGAAATGCAGCCGCTCGAACGCCTGCCGCAGCCCGTCGATCGTCGCTTCGGATAATTGGATCGGATCGGTCATCGCTTCATCAAAATCTTTCTTTAGAAACGATATTGTGCCTTTGCCGCTCTCGTCGTGCTGGATCAGGATCCTTGAGGTCAGAAAGCCCGGACGTTCAAATTTGAATATGTGGGTCGGATCGAATGCCGCTTTTGGCGTTTCGGCCGTTTTGCCGCCCGTCTCAGGCCGGCCGTTCTTCTTCTCCGGCGTAGCTTCCGGCGTGGGCTTTGGAGTCGGGGTAACGGCAGGAGCCGCCGTGCCCGGACGCGGTGTCTTTTTTACCTGCGCCGAAACAGCCGACGCCATGACAAACAAACACAGCAGAATAGCCAAATTGTATTGAGATCTGATCATTGTCGGGCCGGGCCTCAACAAGGCTGCTTCGGTTTGGATGAAACAGGTTCGATTTCGGTTGGCACGACCTATTCGAATTTGACCGAAACGACCTTCGAAACGCCCGCTTCCTGCATCGTTACGCCGTAGAGGGCTCGTGCCGCTTCCATCGTCCGCTTATTATGCGTGATCACGATGAACTGCGTCTTTTCCGACATCTCGGCGATCTTGTTGACGAAACGGCCGACGTTGGCATCATCGAGCGGGGCGTCGACCTCATCGAGCAAACAGAACGGCGACGGCCTGTACTTAAAGATCGCCATCACCAGAGCAATAGCCGTCATGGCCTTTTCGCCGCCCGAAAGCAATAGAATATTCTGCAGCCGCTTGCCCGGCGGCTGGGCGACGACCTCGATGCCGGCCTCGAGAATGTCTTCTGATTCGAGCAGGGTCATCTCGCCGCGGCCACCGCCGAACAACTCCTGAAAGAACTCGACAAAATTTGCGTTGATCGCGTCAAACGCCGAGCGGAACTTCTCTCTCGAACGCTGTTTGATCTCACGCAGTGCCTCTTCGGTCGTCGCGATACTGTCGATGATGTCCTGCCGCTGTGTTGTCAAAAACAGCAATCGCTCCTCGGCCTCGCCGAGTTCCTCGAGAGCGAGCATATTTATCGCTCCGAATGAATCAAGCCGGTGGCGAAGACTCTCTGTCTCGCGGCGAGCGTCTTCCAAGACAAAGTCGGCGTCCAGTTCGGTCTCTGCCACCAATTGATCAAGGGGCAGATTAAGCTCGTGCTCGCAATTTTCGGCAACATTCTTGAGCTCAGTGATCGTCTCAGCCTGTCGGACCTCGATCTCGGCCCGCCGATTGAGGGCGTCTGACGCCGCTCGATTTAGGAGGGCGAGTTCCTCGCTCATACGGTCCGCATTCTCACGGGCGGCCGCGAGGGCGTTGATCGCCGCGGTCAATGCGTCGCGTTCGCTGGCAATATCGGTCGAGGCCGCTGCGATGCGGTCAGTGATCTCGTTGATTGCCTCGTGAAGTTGTTTGACCTTGGCTTCGGCTTCACCAATCTCCAGTTCCTGAAGTGCGAGCCGCGACTCGATCTCACGACCTTCATTCTCTACCCGCCGCAACGCAGACTGGACGGAACGCCGGCGTTCGCCCGAGGTCGCGGCGGTCATCCGTTTATCGTTTAGCGTAAGATTGGCGGCTTCGACCCGCTCTCTTGCTGATGCGAGGCCGTTCGCGATGCCGTCGAGCCTTTCTGACGCTTCACCCCTGGCCTTTTCAGCCGCGTCGCGGTTCTGTGCCGCGTCGATCAACCGTTGGCGTAGTTCAGCAAGCTCAGACTGGGTCTGTCCCGTCTCGTCCTCGACGACCTTGCGGTGACGCTCGGACCGCTCGATCTCCTCACGGGCAGCCCGCACCTGGATCTGCAATCCGTGAATACCGCGGTCAACCTTGATCATCAGCGATTGAAGATCGACCGTTTTGCTTTCAAACTCGATCAAAACTTCACGAGACCTGTCGACAACGCTACGAGCCGATTCGATCTCGGACGACAATTTTGCGACCGCTGCATCAAGGTCGTGCAGTTCGCGTTTGAACGCCAGCAGCGATTCATTCTTACCGTCGGAACCCTGCTTGCCGCCGATGAACAAACGGCCGCCCAACAGCACCTCGCCTTCAAAATTAATCTGGATCTCGCCGGCCGTCGCCGAACCGGCAGAAAGGTCCTCGACGAGCTTGGCGGACATCTCACGCGGAAATACCGCCCTGAGTACCTCGGCAAAATCAGCCGAGATACCGAGATGTTCTTCGATCGAGCCCGCCGCGGCCGTTCGTTTTTTGGAGGCCGATGAATTCTCACCCGGCGCTATCAGCATCGCGGTCCGGCCGATGTCGTTTTCCTTGAGCCACGACGCCAAACGGCGTGCATCATCGAGCGACTCGACGATCACGGCCTCCAGATACGGCCCGAAAAGCGTCTCGATCGCACGTTCGGCACGCGCCGCCACCTTCAGGCGATCGGCCAGAACGCCGCCGAGTTTGACGCCGATAGACTCTTGCTCGGCAAATAACTTCTGGACCTGGGGCGTGTAAACGGCACGCTTCTCTTCAAGCTCATTGAGCGTTGCAAGGCGATGCTTTTTAGCGGAATACTCGTCGGACACCGTCTCGAGCCCGCTCTCGGCCTCGCGCAGGGCAGCCCTGGCGTCGGCGGTTCGTGCCAGCAGTTCCTCTTTCTCGGCGTTTAGTTCCGCGAGTTTTGTTTCCTCGGCAGCAAGTGTCGCCGCAAGCTCGGCCGCCTGTTTTTCGTGTTCGACAAAGTTTTGGGCCGCCCGCTCACCCTCTGATCTCAGGCCTTCGACCCGCATCGTCAGTTTCTCGAGGTTGATCTCAAGCTGACGCCCGATCTCATCAAATCGCTCGGCGGCGGCCGTGTGCTGCATCAATTCGGCACGTACCGTTTCCATCGCCGACTCAACCGCCTGTAACGACGCGGCTTCACGACTGTATTCATCTTCAGCGGCCTTGAGTTCGGCGTCTGCCTTGCCAAATGACTCGGCTTCGGTTTGATCTTCCTTTTGCAGCCGTTCGAGTTCGCCGGCAAGCATCTCGAGCCGCTGTTTACTTGCCGCGATCTCGCCTCGCAAGGCTTCCGTCCGGTTGTTAAGATTGACGACCTGCTCGGACTTATAAATATGCTCCCGCTCGGCCCGGTCACGTTCGAGCGCGTTGTCCGAGTGGATCTTGCGAAGTTCGGCCAGGCTCTCTTCGGCCGCGCGCGCGTTTTGGGTCGATTCGCGGACGGCTTCTTCCTTTGCGGTCACTTGCGCGCCGAGGTCGGTCTCGGCGGCGATGGCACCGGCAAGTTCAGCCTTGAGCGTTTCTGATAACTGCGAAAGATACTTGCCCTCGGCCGCAAATAACTGCCTGAGAAGCACCCTGAACTCTTCCTGCAGGATCTTAAAGCGTCGGGTCTTGGCCGCCTGACGGCGAAGCGAATTGACCTGTTTATCTATTTCAGAGACGATATCCGAGATTCGGCCGAGGTTTGTCTTCGCGGTTTCCAGCCGAGATTCGGCGGCACGCTGGCGGGCACGGAATTTTGAAATGCCTGCCGCTTCTTCGATCAGATTTCGGCGGTCGGCGGGCTTTGCAGACAGTATTTGGCCGATTCGGCCCTGCTCGATAATGGCGTAGTGGGCACCCGAGAGGCCGGTGCCGGCAAACAGATCGGTAATGTCGCGCAGCCGGCAGGTTTTGCCGTTCAGCTGATATTCGCTCTCGCCGGAAAGGTATAAACGCCGCGTGACCGAAACCGCCTCGCCCGGAGCAAAATCAAGCGCGAACGAACGCGGCCTCCAATGACGTTTGGTCTTGACCTTGGTCTCAACCGTCCTTATCGAGCCGACCTGGGCCGCCTGTACTGTCTCGACCTCTTCGCTGTTCTCGTCACCTTCGCCGGCACTGAATTCAGCGATCGCGTCTGCGCCGTCACCCTCGACGGCCACGGCTGCATCGACCGGTTCGGGCTCGTCAACGGTATCGATCCCTTCAATGGCGTCCATATCCACGGCCGCTTCATCGATCCCGCTCAGAGCCTCGTCTATATCCTCGAGTTCGCTTTCCTCAATATCAAAGACCGTGTCGTCACGCACCATATGCAGGACAACCTCGGCCATACCGCCTGGTTTTCGGGTCTTGGTGCCGGCAAAGACGACGTCCTTCATCTCGCCGCCCCGTAGGCTCTTTGCCCGCTGTTCGCCGAGTACCCACGACATCGCATCGGATACATTCGACTTGCCGCAGCCGTTCGGGCCGACGACGGCCGTTATGCCGCTTCCGGTGAAGACGATCTCAGTGTGGTCGGCAAATGATTTGAAGCCCGATATTTCCAGGCGCTGAAGCTTAAACATCCTATAGTGCTCGCATTTTGGGGAAGCACTATATTTTGTTGTATTTGGGCCGTCGTGTCAAATAAAAGAACGCAGAGAAATTGCCGCCGGAGCTCACTTAAAACTGCTCATCCGCTACATTTCGCAGGCCCTGCTTTTCGGCACGCTCGTGGTCGAGTTCGGTCAGAACATCGAGCATGAAATTGGTGTTGCTGCTGACGGTGATCAATACCGGGAATGACGTTTCCGACACCGAAAATTCGAAAGTGCCGCCATTGATCTCAATAATGTCGCGAAACGCTATTGCACCATTTTTTCCGTTGCATTCGGCGTCGACGATCTTGCCGTCATTAAATGCGACATTGGCAAGGAACAGGTCGGATTTGAACACCAGCAGGCCGGTCATTTTTGAATTTTCGATAACCTGTACAGCGTCAAAAATGTTGACAAACGCCAGGTTACCCGCAAATGTAACGTCGGTCCTGACGTTTTGCGGTGATCTGTCGCGGCCGGCCGCAAACTCGGGACGCCGGGCCCGTCGAATGGCCTCCAGGCCCGGAGCGACCGAAATTCGAGGGTCGAGGAGTTTTGCCTCCTGCAGGCGGTCATAGGCGACGTCAAAATCCTCGCGAGCGATGTACAAACTCACCAGAGCGAGGCATTGCCGGGCTGCTTCGTTAAGGTTTTTCTGCTTTACGCAGATGTCACGCATTTTTTCGCGCAGACTGATCGATCGCGGGCTCCGCTCCAGCGAAGACCTGAGCAGTTCAAATGCCTTCTCAGGCGAACTGTATTTGACGAATAGGTCTGCGTCCAGCAGTACCGACTCGATCGAAGTTTCAGTAAATGGCTCGGCGATCTCATTCATAAGGCGGGCGTGAACAAAAATGTTCAACAGTCAAATCTAACATATTTTCGACGCCAAAGTCACCATTTTTGTTGATCAGCGAACACAAAAATGGGCGTCCGAGGACGGCCCGTCAAGTCTAAGTATCCCGAGCCGATCAGAAATCGAACCTGATGCCGAGCCGGATATCACGCTGCCGATATGTACGCGTCGGCACGAGGAAATTCTCCCTCGCCAACTGTTGTGCGGCAGTCTGCGACGAACTCAACGCCTGGAAATTGATGAACTCACTTCCGTACGAGAACACCGACGCGTTGAAGATGTTGTTGAATTCGGCAACCGGTCGAATGCGGAAACGCTCGCCGATCTTGAATTCACGCGTCACGTTGAGGTCAAATGTGAAAAGGCTCGGGCCCGTTCCGGCATTTCGCCGAAGGTTACCGCTGGCGGCACCGATCGGCTGCAGCGAAAACTGTGCGAGAAGTTCAGTCGGAACCGGCGAACCGGGCTTGCGATAGCGAATATCGCTGAGCGAACCCGTAAAGTTCAGCCTGTCCGTACTGACGTCGTCGAGATTTCGGTCCGTACCGCCGGCACCGAGATTGAACGGAGCCGAACTTCCCCACCGCAGCAGCGGCGAGAATTTGAGCCGGCCGAACCAGTACGGCGTGTCGAACGAACCCGACCATGCCAGACGGTGGCGGCGATCCTGCAGGCTTCGTGCCCATTCGCGGCTAAAGTCGCCGTTGATCTCAGCATTGGCCGTGTTGTTAAGCCCGTCGTCCTTTGTGCTCGAGAGCGTATAAACGAAACGGAAATTGGCACCGAAACCGGCTCCGAGTTTGCGATAGCGGCTGCGAAGCTCGAGGATCACGCCGTGGTAGAACGCGTTTCCACGCGAACCGATACGTGACGTTTCCTCGACCGTCTGGTCAGGCCGGAACCGGGCGATCGCCGCAAGTGCGATCCCGATCGGGCCGCCCGTCGCGTTACCGTTCGTACCGGTCACCGCCGCAGCCGGGGCTGTCGACGATGTACTGATCGAGTTGAGGTTGACGATACACTGGCTGGTCGCGGTAAAGCTGCAGGTGCCGCTGACGCCCGAGGGGTCATTTGTCGCTCCCAAGACAAAGCTGTATGTTCGCGTCGTCGTACCATTCTGATTGGTCAGGACGAAAGTGTTTTGGAGCAGCCACTGCGTCCAGTCGGTAAATCCGGCCGGCAACCGCGGTGCGTTGGGATTGTAGTCACGCCACAGACGGGCGGTCTTGTTCCAGGTGTAATTTGCCTCAAAGACCCACCCCTTGAACAATTCACGCTCAAATCCGACATTGAACTGATAGCTCTCAGGGATCTTGAGATCAGCATCGACCGATCGGAGCGGATTACCCGCGGACGAAAGATTGCCGACCGAGAAACCGGTATTTGACGTACACGGCCCAAGCGGTGACGGCACTGTCGGACAAACGGTCGAGACCAGATTGCGAAGATCCGCGACCGACGCGTAACTGTTCGGGAAATTTGCGGCAATTGCGTTCAGGATGAACGTTCGGCGGCTGTCGGCGGCGGATGTGCCGATAGTATTCGAGTCGAACGAAACCAGCGTTCCTCCGCTATTCTGGATCGAATCGCCGACCGTACGCAGCAGCACGCGGTTGTAAAAGATACCGGTCCCAAACCGGATCACGCCTTTACCCTTTTTGAAAGGATCCCATGCGACACCGAATCGCGGCCCAAAATTGTTGGTGTCGGAAACCGCCGTTTCACGCTCGTACCGCAGACCGGCACTGACGGTAACATTCGACCACGGCTTGAACTCATCGTTGAAAAATACACCATAGTAGCGATTCTTAACCGTTTGCGCGGTTCCAAAATTCTGGCGATATCGCGTTACCTGATTGTTTGAATACTGCAGCACGCTGCCGAAGTTAAAGGTTCCCGTTGCATCACCCAAACCCAGTACGGCCGATTTCACATCCTGTATATCGACACCCATCTTGAATGTGTGGTTCTTCCAGAGATATGTCAGCGAATCCTGGAACTGCCATCGGGTCTCAGTGCGGGAATCGGAAAAGTTCTGCGAAGTACTGGTGGTCGAATTACCGGCGATCAAAGTCTGAACGGAATTGGTGACCGGGCTGCGGAACGAAACCAGCACTACCGGATCCAACGGATTTGCCGTCTGAAAACTCGGCTGGTATCTCGACCATTGAGCTCTGAACTGATTGACTGCCTTGGCTCCAAATACGTGATTGTCGGTAACGTTATAGGCGATCGTATCGTTGTTCTTTTCCTGAAAAGCGTTTTCGAGACGAGTGGTCGCCGATCCGTTCGTACGCCGATTGGCACGCTTTGCAAATTGGACCGCAAACGTCAGATCGTTATTCTTGAACAACCGATGATCGACTCGCGCTGTCCAAACGTGGTTCTTGTTCGGAGTCGCGTAGAGCTGCGAATACTGCTGGATAAAACCGGCCGTCGGCGGCACGGCCGTACAGGCGGTCGAACTCGCATTGTCACAGAACTGAGTTGTTCCGGTCGGTGTCGGCAGCGTATAACGCGGGTTCGGGACCACAGGAATATACGTATCGATCAGAGTCGTGTCGTCGAGTTTGCTAAATTCGTAGGTCGACGAGAAAAACGTCCGGTTCTTCCCGTTGTAGATCTTCGGAATAAACACCGGGCCGCTCAGCGAAAATCCCGGAACCATTTCGCGGAGGTCCGGACGCGGGATCGCTCGGCTGTTGTTGTACCAGCTGTTCGCGTTCAACGCGTCGTCGCGGTAGAAGAAAAAGGCACGTCCGCGAAGTTTTTTGCCGCCCGCACGGGTTCGCAGATTGACGCGTCCGCCCGATGCTCGGCCATATTCGGCCGAAAACTGGTTGGCGATGACCTGTACCTCAGCGATCGCCTCGAGCGACGGCTGAAAGCGGTCGCGTGACGAGCGGTCGTCGTTGTTATCGAGTCCGTCGATCGTGATGTTGTTCGAATAGGCCGTTCCGCCCGAGATCGAGAAGTTGCCCTGTTCGAGCGGTGCCGAACTCGGATTGGCTCCGCGGTCCTCGGCGAGTCCGCTGGTCGACAGCTGCTCCTCGGATGTGCCGCCGAGCGTGAGCACCAGGTCGAGCGGATTCCGGGTCGTGTTAGGGATCTCTTCGATCTCGCGTTCGGCGATCGTACCGCCGACGATCGTCCGCGTCGTGTCGACCGGCGGCCCGCTGTCTTCGGTCACGGTCACGACCTGTTCCGCACGGACATCGGCCGGGCGAAGCGTAAAGTCCTTTGCCACATTTTGAGCCGAGATCGTCGGGATGTCCGGCGTCTCCTGCGGGCCAAAACCGTCCGCTGTCACCTTGATCTTATATGTACCGGGCTTCAGCTTAAGAAACCGGTAACGGCCGTCATCGTCGGTCACGATCGTTCGCGCGACACCGGTTTCGGTAAGCGTCACGGCGACCGTCGCACCAACGACGGCAAGGCCGTTGGAGTCGGTGACGCGGCCGCTGACCGTCACATCGTCGAGATCCTGTCCGACCGCGGCGATAGTACAAACGGCCATTAAGAGTGTGACCGAAAACAAAAACGTCGAGATTCTAACTAACATCAATTTCTCCTACTTCGATTCAGGTTGAATGAAAGCAATCGTAGCCCAAAAAACGGCCCTTTGCAAAACTGTGCGATCCGCGACCGCACTTTGCAAAGGGCCATTTTGGGTAAGGAAAAATCGTACCGTCGCCCGTTTAGCTGTCTGTGGAGTGGCTGTCGCGAACACGCATCATTCGCGAACGCGAGATCGGGATCAATGCTTCGCTCGACGAAAATGACGCGTTATGTGCCGCAAATTCGTTGGCATGATCCTTAAGATAACCGAAAAATCGTTCGAATTCGCGACGCATCTCGTCCATCTTCTCCCGCATATTCAGGATGATCTCGACGCCCGCAAGATTGACGCCCAACTCGCGCGTCAACGACAAAATGATCTCGAGCCGCTCAAGGTCCGAATCTTCGTAAAGCCGGGTGTTGCCGACCGAGCGCGACGGGAGCAGCAGACCCTCACGCTCATACAGCCTTAGTGTCTGCGGATGGATCTCATACATCTCCGCTACAGCGCTGATCGTGTAAGTTTTTGCCCGCTTTTTCATTGTTATGCCTGCGATCTACAAAATTGCGAAATTTACTCCAATCCGATGACCTTTCTCGGGTTTTCGGGATTCAGTTTTTCAAACTGCCGCAGCACTTCCTTGGTCTCCTCCGACAAGATCCGCGGAAGCATTATCTTGACCTCGACAAACTGGTCGCCGCGTAAACTCGGGTTACGTAAGCTCGGAAATCCACGCTCGCGCAATCTGAACTTCTGACCGGATTCAGTTCCCGGCGGCACCTTGAGCTGAGCCTTGCCCTCAACGGTCGGAACCTCGATCCTTGTGCCGAGAGCGGCTTCGGGCACCGTGATCGGAACGGTAATATAAACGTTGTCGCCCTTTCGCTCGAGAAACTTATGCTTGCCGACGTTGGTCAGTATGAAAAGGTCGCCGGGCTCCGCCCCCAATCGTCCGCCGTGGCCCTTTTTGGGTATCCGGACCCGCGACCCGGTATCGACGCCCGCCGGTATCTTGATCTTGACCTGCTCGCTCTTTGGCGTAACGCCTTTTCCGTTGCAGAGGCTGCACGGCTGGCGGCGGCGTCCGGTTCCTTCACAATCGGTACACCCCTGTGAAAATTGCAAACGGCCGCCGGTCCGCATGACCTGTCCGCTGCCTTTGCAGGTCGGGCACGTCACGACCGGACCGCCCGTGTCGCCCGCTCCCTGACACCTTGAACATTGCTCCGAACGGTTCACGGTTATATTTGTCGTCAACCCGGTAAACGCCTCTTCGAAACTCAGTGCAAGCGGTATCTCGATGTCGCGGCCCTTTTTGGGCAGAGGCCTCGGCGGTTCCGGCTGTGACCTGGCGGTTGAACCGCCGCCGCCGAACAGGTCGGAAAAGATATCCCTGAAACTCGAACCTCCGCCACTCGCCTGGCCGCCCGAGAAATCAAAACCCGAAAAATCGAATCCCGCAGGCCCTCCGGCCGTCGAGGTGCCGCCGCCAAATGGCGAATTGACGTCCAAATTGTCGGCGTAATACCCAAAGCGGTCAAAGACCTTACGCTTTTTGTCGTCTGACAAAATGTCGTACGCCTCCTGAACCTCTTTGAACTTGTCTTCGGCCGCTTTATCGCCCGGATTTACGTCCGGGTGATGCTTACGCGCGAGCCGCCGATAGGCCTTCTTGATCTCGTCGGCCTTTGCGTCCTTTTTTACGCCAAGTATGTGGTAATAATCCTTTTTTGCCATCAAATTGGTGGGCCGTAAACTGCGGGCCCTGAGCAGTTTAGCTCAAGACCCTGCCATCTTCAATGATCCGCCGCCGAACCGAAAAAAGCGGCAGCAGTGAACGGCGAGGCCCACTGCTGACCGCTCACTGCTTACGGTTTATTTTTTGTCTTCGTCCTCGACATCGACATATTCGGCGTCGATGACATTGTCATCGGCAGCGTTACCGGCGTCACCATCGGCTCCGGCCGCGGCGGTCGATGCCTGCTCATCAGCCGGGCTTTCGGCACCGGCTGCCGCCGTTTGGCTGTAGATCGCCTCGGCCAATTTGTGCGAAGCGGTCTGCAGACGGTCAAACGCGTTATTCATCGCATCTGCATCGTCACCGCCGAGTGCGGTCTTGGACTCAGCTATAGCCGATTCGATCTCCGCGACTGCCGCCGCATCGACCTTGTCCTTGTTTTCGCCAAGCGTTTTCTCGACGCTGTAAACGAGTCCGTCCAGACGGTTGCGGGCTTCGATAGCCGCTTTCTTCTTTTCGTCCTCGCCGGCGTGGCTTTCGGCGTCCTTCATCATCTTGTCGATCTCTTCCTTCGAGAGGCCCGACGACGACGTGATCGTGATCTTCTGTTCGCGGCCCGTACCGACGTCCTTTGCCGAAACGTTAACGATGCCGTTGGCGTCGATATCAAACGTCACTTCGACCTGCGGGACACCGCGGGGTGCCGGCGGAATTCCGACAAGGTGGAATTTACCGAGGGTCTTGTTGTCGGCCGCCATCGGGCGTTCGCCCTGAATGACGTGCACCTCGACCGATGTCTGATTGTCCGAGGCCGTCGAAAATATCTCGCTCTTTCGGGTCGGGATAGTCGTGTTCTTCTGGATCATCGGCGTCGAAACACCACCGAGCGTCTCGATACCGAGCGTCAGCGGTGTCACATCGAGCAGCAGGATGTCGGTCTTTTCGCCGCCAAGCACGCCGGCCTGAACCGCCGCACCGAGCGCAACGACCTCGTCAGGGTTCACCGATTTGTTCGGTTCCTTGCCGAAATATTCCCGGACCATTTCCTGGACCTTGGGGATACGGGTCGAACCGCCAACCAGCACAACTTCCTCAATATCCTTTGCCGTCAGGCCGGCGTCCTTGATCGCCTGTTCGACCGGCGGCATGAGTTTTTTGAGGATCGGCTCGACCAGCTGTTCAAATTTTGAACGCGTCAGTTTGGTGACAAGGTGCTTCGGACCCGCGGCGTCCGCCGTAATGAACGGCAGGTTGATCTCGGTCTCCATTGCACTCGAAAGCTCGACCTTGGCCTTTTCGGCAGCTTCTTTCAGACGCTGCAGGGCCATTTTGTCGTTGTGAAGGTCGATACCCTGGTCTTTCTTAAATTCGTCGATGATCCATCCGACCAGGACCTCGTCGACGTCGTCACCGCCGAGGTGAGTATCGCCATTGGTCGATTTGACCTCGACGACGCCCTCGCCGACCTCGAGAACCGAAATGTCGAATGTACCGCCGCCGAAGTCGAAAACGGCAATGATCTCGTCCTTTTTCTTATCAAGTCCGTATGCCAACGCGGCCGCTGTCGGCTCGTTTACGATACGTAGCACTTCAAGCCCGGCGATCTTTCCGGCGTCCTTTGTCGCCTGACGCTGAGCGTCATTAAAGTACGCGGGAACGGTAATGACGGCCTTTTCGACCTTAGAACCGAGATAATCCTCGGCTGACTGCTTCAATTTCTGCAGCACCATCGCCGCGATCTCGGGCGGGCTGAAATGCTTGCCGTCAACATTGATGCTGACGTCACCGTTGCCGGCCTTGTCGACCTTGTAAGGGACCTGTTTGATCTCTTCGCCGACCTCGCCGAATTGGCGGCCCATGAAGCGTTTGATCGAATAAAGCGTATTTTCCGGGTTCGTCACCGCCTGTCGTTTGGCGACCTGGCCGACGAGACGATTTCCGTCCTTGGTAAAAGCGACCACCGACGGTGTCGTGCGTCCGCCTTCCGAATTTGTGATAACGACCGGTTCGCCGCCTTCCATAACGGCGACCACCGAGTTTGTCGTACCAAGATCGATTCCTATGATTTTGCTCATTTTTATAAATCTCCAATAACTAATATTGCTGTGCTCAACCTGAAACCAAACGATAACTTGAGCCTGAAGTGAGAATAATACTTGAGTGTGTTATTGTCAAGTTTAAATTTGCGTCCCGTTCGCCCGCAGATCGCCCCGCCATTTCAGGCAGTTTTCATTATTGGCAGTGCCCGCAGACATAACATCGGCGGCGGGTCAAAAGCCGTCAGGTAAAATAACCGCCCTGTCGATTTGAGCCAACGAAATCACGGCTGATATATTTATCAGGTGCTCAGGTCGCACAGGGAAGAATTACTTATGAACAGATCAATTTCGGCCATCGCCTTCGTACTTATAACGCTTATCGCCGTTTCGGCCGTCTCCGCTCAAAAACAGCCTTCGAAAGACGAACTTTTCAAGGAGATCGCCACGCTCTCGAACACTAAGAAGCCGGAGGACATGGAAAAGGCGTTCCAGATGAGTCGCGATTTCCTTTCGCGTTTCGGCAAGGACAAGGACGACCGCGTCGGAAAGATCAAGACGTTTTACACGAACTATCGCCAGACCGCCTTTTACTCGGCGATCGACGGCAAGCGATACGCCGACGCATTCACCCTCGGAAAAGAGATACTTGCCGAACAGCCCGATAATGTTGATGTTTTGATGAATCTGTCCTACGCCGGTTACAACGCCAGCATTGGGTCCAAGGATCGTGTATTTGCCGACGACGCGGTGGCCTTTGCCCGCAAGACCTCGCAGCTTTTCGAAGCCGGGACCATGCCGAAGGAATTCTTCCCCTTCAAGGACAAGGATACGGCGGCGGCGTTTATGCACTACATCGCCGGCGTTCTGAGTTATGACAAAGATATGAGTTCTGGGGTCGCTGAGATCTATCGGGCGACGCTGCCCAATTCGGTGATAAAGGACAGTGCCGACCCGTACTCAATGATCGCGTCGTATTACGAATCACAATACGAAAGTGCGTCCAAGGTGCTTAATGAGAAGGTCGCGGCCAAAACGATCAGCGACGCCGACTATAAGACTGAGAAGGCCAAGGTCGATAAGATCATCGATCTGATGATGGACGCCTACGCCCGTACCGTGACCCGGGCCGAAGCCGAAAAGAACCCGAACTTCGGCATTTGGAAGCCAAGACTCGTGCAGATCTACAAATTTAAGAATAAATCTGAAGACGGGCTGACTGAGTTCATCAAGTACGCCAATACGATGCCGTTCGCTGAGCCTGTAAAGTTTTGACGGGTCGCGTTAATTTGCCTGTTCAGCGGCCTCGGCCTCACGCATCAGCCTCGCAACGTGGAAAATGTAGTGGATTCCGGAGAGGGCCGCGAACAACGCGACGAAAAAGTAGGTTGTCGGCAGGTGGATGTGTATTCCCGTCACGGCGGCTGCCAAGACCAGTGTTACGGCGACGACCTGAACGAAGGTGCTTGCCTTACCAAGCCATGACGGCTTGAATCCGCGAAATCCGGTCATTACGTTGATCGCCGCTGCGACCGTTACGATCAGCACATCGCGGCCGATCACGGCCGCTGTTACCCAAAACGGTATTGGCAAATGCCGGGTCTGGGGCAGTACATTCGGCAGGGTTAGCACGATAAAAGCGACCGTCATCAACAGTTTGTCTGCGATCGGGTCGATGATCGTCCCGAGTTCAGATTCCTGCCCGAAACGCCTGGCGACAAAACCATCGATACCATCCGACATTCCCGCGATCAAAAAGAAGACCAGCGCCCACTCGACCTTGCCGTAGTAAAGCATTGTCGCGAAAACGGGGATCAGCCCCATCCGGACAAATGTCAGGATGTTTGGGATCGTAAGTATCTTTGACGAATGGGTCGAGCCGTTCATTCCGCCGTTCGCAGCTCCAACATTGATATCTCGGGCGGACATTGATAGCGGACCGGCAGGACGACCGTCCCGATACCGCGCGTGATGTAGATCTGTGCCTCTTTTCTCCGATGCAGTCCGCTCGAGAGCTTTCGCCGAGGCAATATCCGCTTTTCTTCGTCACGGATCTTGATCTGGCCACCGTGAGTATGGCCGCTGAGCGTCAGATCGATGCCCGCTCGGACGGCCTGGCGAAAGATGATCGGGTTATGAGCCAGGAGCATCTTATATTCGTCAGGAAATGAGCCGCGCATCGCGGCCGCGACGTCCGTCTTCCCGACCATGTAATCGTCGACGCCGGCCAGCCAGAACGAAGCCCCGCGGGCCTCGACCCGCAACCCCTCATTGACCAGCATCTTGATGCCCTCGCCGCGAAACATATTCGTGACGAGATCGGCGTCGGTCCAATGGTCGTGGTTGCCGAGACAAGCGTAAACGCCGAACTTTGCTTTCAATCTGGCCAAAGCCGAGGCCACCGGCGCAACATATTCGCGTTCGTGCGAGACATAATCGCCCGTTAGCACGAACATATCCGGACGCAGTCTGTTGGCGACCTTGATCACGCGTTCGATGTGATCGAGGCCCGTGAACGGACTGTGATGAATATCGGAAAGGTGAATGATCTTGAAACCGTCGAGCCGTTTCGGCAATCGACGCAAACGTATCTCGACCCGCTCGAGCGACAGGCTTGTCGCCTCGTCCATAGCGAGCTTTGCCTTTTTTGACCAGTTACCGGCGATCGTCCGCAGCGGAGCCTCAGAGGCAACGTACGCGTTGATCCTTTCCGTTAATTTGACCCTTTTCGGCAAAACTGCGCTCATCGTTTGTGTCGAAATTATATATGCCAGCGGTGCAAATTACAATAAGTTCATTCGCCGACGACCTTAAGGAATTTGCGCTTACCGACCTGAAGAAGAGTGCCTTCGCCGTCCACAATGATCTCGGCGTTTGCCGCCGACGCCTTTTCATTGTTGACCTTTACGCCGCCCTGTTCGATCAGGCGTCTTGCCTCGCCCTTTGACCCGGCAAGGCCCGTGTCCGCCAGCAGCTGAGAAAGCATATACGTACCGGCCGTGATCGTTTTTTCCTCGATCTCGTCAGGCACCTCTTTCTGGACAAATCGTTTGACAAACTCACCCTCAGCCGCATCGGCCTCCGCCTGTGAATGAAAATCCTTAATAATGAGTTTGGCGAGCCTGACTTTGAGGTCTCGCGGATTCATGCCTTTTTCGACCTCTGACCTCAGGCTTGAGATCTCGGTCGAGGTCAGGTCCGTCAGCAACTCGTAGTACTTCCACATCAGATCGTCCGAGATAGACATCACCTTCCCGAACATCTCGTTCGGAGCCTCGTCGATGCCGATGTAGTTGTTCAGCGACTTCGACATCTTATTGACGCCGTCCAACCCCTCGAGCAGCGGCGTCGTAACGATGACCTGCGGCTCTTGGCCAAATTCTCGCTGCAGGTTGCGGCCCATCAAAAGGTTAAATTTCTGGTCGGTTCCGCCAAGTTCGACATCGGCTTCGAGAGCGACCGAATCGTAACCCTGCACCAGCGGATAGAGCAGCTCGTGAAGTGAAATGGGCTTTTCCTCGTTCATCCGCTTTGTAAAATCGTC
Source organism: uncultured Chloracidobacterium sp. (assembly GCA_964592865.1). Lineage (GTDB taxonomy): Bacteria > Acidobacteriota > Blastocatellia > Pyrinomonadales > Pyrinomonadaceae > OLB17. Next base: position 100,739 of record CAZQGN010000007.1, read on the forward strand.
GCGCTCGAGGATCTGTTTGACCGTCGTTTTGGCACAGAGCTTTACAAAATCGGCGGCGGTGAATTTGTCGAGCCACTCGCCGTTGAACCGCAACTCGGTCTTTTCCGGATCGAGCAGCTTGAACATCTGCCGCTTGTACGTCTCAGCGTTGGCGTTTATCTCTTCGCGTGAGAGCGGCGGACGGGTCACGTTCTTTCCCGAAGGGTCGCCGATCATGCCGGTAAAATCACCGATCAGGAAAATGACCGTATGGCCGAGGTCTTGAAACGCCTTAAGTTTGCGGATAACGACCGTGTGGCCGACGTGTATGTCCGGGGCGGTCGGATCGAGGCCAAGTTTTACACGCAGCGGCTTGCCGGTCTTTTCGCTGCGTTCCAGCTTTTTGCGCAGGTCTTCCTCACGGATCAGATCGACCGTGCCCTTTTTCAAGATTTCCAGTTGTTCGTCAATGGTCATAGTAAAACGGCAATTATAACTTACGGTACATAATGTACGCATTGGTCAGGCCGTTTTTTGCGTGGTCAAACGCGTCGGGGATCTCGCCGATGATCGCGAATCCGAGCTTTTGCCAGAGTGCGACCGCAATTGTGTTAGAACTTACGACGAAATTGAACTGCATCGCGGTGAAACCGAGACGACGTGCCTCGTCTAGCGACCACTCGGCGATCTGCCGCCCGATTCCCTTCCCGTGGACGTCCGGCGAGACCATATATGCGGCGTTCGCCACGTGTTTGCCGAGCCCCGGCTGATTTGCCTTCAGCCAAAATGTCGCGACGACGGCACCACCGAGTTCTGCGACATAGGTGTGCTTTTCCGCCGAGAACCAGTAGTCCAGCATCTCGATCTCGTCCGAGTCGGGCGGATACACATACGTGTCACCGCCGGCGATCACGGACTTTATTATCTGCCAGATCGCGGACCTGTCGCTCTCTTCCGCTTTTCGAATGGTTATCATTTCGTTGTCACCCCAAATTTGGACTAGACTTACATTATGACAAACAGATTGAAAAACCTGCACCTCGCATTTATCGGCTGCGGCGTGATGGGCGAGTCTATGCTGGCCGGTTTGGTCGTAAATGGGATCGTCGACGCGGCCAATATTTCCGCCAGCCACCCTCGGGAAGATCGGCGCGCCGATCTCGCCGCGAGATACGGCATTAGGACATACGAAAGCAATGCCGAGGCGGCCCGTGAGCTCGCCGGACATGAGAATTCGGCGGTTGTTTTGTGCGTCAAGCCGCAGCGTTTGAAGAAGGTGCTTGCCGACCTTGACGGCGTCATACATGTCGAGCAGCTTGTCGTCTCAATCGTCGCCGGGGCGACCATCAGTCACTTGGCCCAGGAATTCGGTACGGCAAAGGTCGTGCGGGCAATGCCGAACACGCCTTCGCAGATCGGAGCCGGTATTACCGCGTGGACCTGCACCAATGCCGTCGATGAGACCGAGCGGAGTCACGTTCGCGAAATGCTCTCGGCTCTGGGCAAAGAGCTTTTTGTCGAGACTGAGAACATGATCGACATGGCAACGTCGCTCTCGGCAACGGGCCCAACTTACATCTTTATGGTCATGGAGGCCCTGACAGACGCGGGCGTGCACATGGGGTTTTCGCGCGACATGGCAAAGGAACTCGTCCAGGAAACGATGCTTGGGTCGGTCAAATTCGCCATGGCATCGCACAAGCATCCTGCCGAACTCCGCAACATGGTCACCTCGCCCGGCGGCACTTCGGCTGAGGCGATCTATCAAATGGAGAAAGGTTCGCTGCGGACGGTATTGTCAAAGGCGGTTTATTCTGCATACAAACGCGCGGTCGAACTCGGAAAAAAGAGCTGACTCATCAGTGTTGCGGGCGTTACCGCACCCAAGTCGCTATTGCTTGATGTTTCTGTATTTGAGTGATTTGGGTATTGCGTTCATTTATTTGGAGTTATAGAAATGCTTCGAACTTCCGTTAAATTTGATCTTGGTTGTCAGCGAACGGTCCTTATGGTCGCGTTTGTGTTTGCCGCGACCGTTTGTTTCATGGGCTTTTCACAGCGATCGTCGACCAAGGCTGCTGTTTTACAACCAGCGGCACTCGGCCGGCTCGCCTATGACCGGACCGATTACACGACCGGCGGCATTGGCTATATCTCCTTGGCTTCGTCCAACAGCGACGGGACCGGCACGGCGACCCTTGCCGGAGCAGGTGTTCCGCCCATTTACAATAACAATCCTTCATGGAAAGCCGACGGTACAAGGATCGTTTACGAGACCGACAACGAGATCTGGGTAATGAACGCGGACGGCAGCCAAAAAGCTAACCTCACCAACACACCGACCGGAACGGCGTCCGAACGCAATCCGTCGTGGTCCCCGAGCGGCAAGATCGCCTACGAACGAGATCCGCAGATCTGGACAATGAATGCCGACGGCACGGGTCAAACGCCCTTCACAGCGATAACACAGCCATCGCCTGCCGCACCGGCATATTCGCCTGACGGTACCAAGCTCGCATTCCAATCCGGCGGCGACATCTGGATCATCAATGCTGACGGCACAAATGAACGTCGTGTAACGATCAGCGCCTCCAACGATTCGGGCCCGGCGTGGTCTCCCGACGGCACGAAGATCATTTTCGCCAAAGTTGGCACCGGCATCTCCGTCATCAATATTGACGGCACCAGCGAAATAGCGCTGACGAATTGGGGCCAGGACAGCTCCCCGTCTTGGTCAAACGACGGCACTAAGATCGCATTTGTCAGGCGCGGCGGCACGGCGAACGGGATCTACGTAATGGATGCGGTCGGCGGCAATCAGATCCGCATTTTGGCAGATAATCCAACCAGTCCCGGCCGCACCGAGCACAACAATCCCGCCTGGCAGCCAACGGCAGTTACGCCGAACACGGTCATTATCAGCGGACGGATCACACGCAACGGACAGAGCCTCGCGGGCGTCGCTGTCGCGTTGACGGGGACATCGGCCCTGAACACGTCCACCAACTCGCTTGGCGAATATCGATTTGAGAATTTGGCGATGAACGGCGAGTACACCGTGCGGTCGAGTTTGTCAGGCCACATATTCACGCCGGCGGGACGCTCATTTGCATCGCCCGCCTCGAACAAGATCGCCGATTTCGCCGCGGGACAGACCTGCAGCACACCGAATTGCCGGGTCAACGGCCGTGTCGTTTTCGTTCGCGGCACTGACATCTACACAGCGGCGGCCGACGGCACCGAAGTCGTAAATCTCACTAACGGCAGCATGGGCATCTGCGAAGATCCGGCGTTCTCGCCCGACGGAAACTCAATAATTTTCCGCAGTAACGCTCCGGGCAACTACGAGATCTACCGCATGGCCACCAATGGCTCGGCTCTTACGCGGTTGACCAATGCGGCCGGCACCGACGAATATCCGGTTTATTCCAACGACGGATCGAAGATCGTTTTCACAAGCGATCGCGACGGCAACCAAGAGATCTACACGATGAATGCCGACGGTTCGAACCAGCAGCGGCTGACGAATAACACTGTCCGGGATACCGAACCCGCATATTCACCCGACGGTGCTAAGATCGCGTTTTCGCGGGTATACGAGACGGTCGGCAATCGACAGGCTATATTTACGATGAATGCGGACGGCTCGAACGTCCAGCAAATTACCACGCCGGGCGTTCTATACGACTTCACGCCTTCTTATTCGCCCGACGGCACCAAACTACTGTTCTGGCGGTACGATAGCGGGCCGTTTACCTCACAGTTTTACATTGCAAATTCCGATGGCACGAATCCGGCTCCGATCACAGGGGCTTCGGGCTTTGTTTACAAGCCGTCGTTCTCGCCGGACGGAACTAAGGTGATCTATTCGAGACGCTTCGATCTTTTCACGAACAATGTTGAGTACGTTTCGATCAGCGGCGGCGGCGGCACAGTTATGGTGCCGAATGGAAATCATGTCGACTGGCAGCCGGTCGCTCCGACGATCCGGCCGACGCCATTTGATCTCGACGGCGACGGCCGAGCCGATATCGCAGTCTTTCGGCCGAGCGAGGGTAACTGGTACATTCTGCGCAGTTATGACCTGGGGCTGACGCAGCGTTCTTTCGCCCTTTCCGGCGACCTTCCGATCCCGGCTGACCTTGACGGCGACGCGATCACAGACATTGCGATCTATCGTCCGTCAAATAATGATTTTTGGTCACTCAGCTCGGCCACCGGCCAGCAGATAAACGCTCATCTCGGCCAGGCCGGCGACATTCCCGTCCCGTCCGACATCGACGGTGATGGGCGGGCGGACTATGTGGTCTACAGGCCGTCGAACGGGCACTGGTACCGCGTCAGCAGTTCGACCGGATCCTATTCCGACATATGGTTTGGTGCCGCCGGCGACAAGCCTGTCGTCGGTGACTTTGACGGCGACGGCAAGGCCGATCCGGCAATCTTCCGCCCCTCGGATGGAAATTGGTGGTGGTTGAGCAGTGCCTACGGTGTTCAGCGAGCGACCCGCTGGGGCATCGCCGAAGACATTCCTGCACCGGCTGATTTTGACGGCGACGGAAAGACCGATCTGGCAATTTTCCGGCCGTCAACCGGGGTCTGGTACATCATCAATAGTTCAAACGGCTCGTTTACTATATTTCCGTTCGGCCTTGCAGGCGACAAACCGGTACCCGCCGATTACGACGGCGACGGTAGAGCGGATGTCGCCGTGTACCGTCCTTCTGACGGCACCTGGTATCTGCTGAGATCGAGCGCCGGGTTCACCGGATTTCGCTGGGGCATCGCGTCCGATGTACCTTTGCCTAACGCGTTGATCCGTTGATACTGTCCGCTGCGAAAAAGAAAAGCCGCCGAACCCGGCGGCTTTTTCGATCAACATAGTTGATAAGTATCTACTTCAGGTACTTTTCGAACCATTCCAGATTGCTCTGCATCGCGGCGAGCTGCATTTTGGGCTCCGTCGGGCCGTGCGGCTGCCGCGGCAATACTATCATCCGCACGGGAACGCCCTGTTGTTTCAGAGCATTGTAAAGCTCGAATCCCTGTGAGATCGGCACCCGCACGTCAGCGTCGCCGTGCTGGATAAGCGTCGGTGTCGTCACTCCCTTGATATTAAACATCGCCGAGTGCCCGGCGTAAGCCTCCGGGATCTCCCACGCTTGCCCGCCAAAATAATCCGGGACGAATGCGGGAATGTCGGCCGTACCATTAAAGCTCATAAGGTTCGTCACCGGCGCACCTGCTGACGCCGCCTTGAACCGCTTGGTCTTGGTGATGATCGTTGACGTCATGTATCCGCCGTAACTCCACCCCATTACGCCGAGTTTGTTCGGGTCGGCGACCCCGATCTCGATCGCCTTATCGACGCCGGACATTATGTCTTCATAGTCCATTCCGCCCCAATCCTTCATATTGGCTCGCCGAAATTCGGTGCCGTAACCACTCGAACCACGCGGATTGGGCCTGAGGATCGCAAAGCCTTTGGAAGCCAGCGTCGCGAGCGGATAGACGCCTCTTCCCCCGATAAAACTCTGGTTAAAGACACCCGCCGGGCCGCCGTGAATATTCAATATCAGAGGGACTTTCGTGCCCGCGACATAATTATTCGGATACGTCAGCAGCCCTTCGATCTCGCGGCCGTCCTTGCTTTTCCAGCGTAGTATCTCGGTCTTCGCGACCGGTGTCTTGGCGGCATCGGCATTTACATTTGATAACTGTGTCGGCGATTGGCCATCTATTCGAGCCGCAAAAACCTCGGGCGGACGCGTGGCCGTTTGAAGACCCATAGCAATGGTCCCGCCGCGGCTCATCGAAATTGCGGAAATGACACCGTCGATCTTCTGCCGTTCGATGATCGTGTTTGCCGCCACGTTCAGTTCATAGATCGCGGTGCCTGTGCCGCTTGCTTCGTTGAAAATAATGCCGCTATCGTTCGCGGTCCACCCGACAACTGCCGGTTGCCCGTCGAATGATAACGGAGCTACCTTTGGAGATCCGCCGCCGGCCGGATAAATATTGACTCGATTACTTTGTGCCCAACGCGGTGCTCCATCACTGGCTGAGATCGCGATCCATTTGCCATCGTGTGAATACTGCGGAGCTGACTCGAAATTTGAGGTTGCGGCGAGAGCCGTAATATTGCCGCTGGCGACATCCAGTACCGAGACGTCCGACGTCGGCCAATAATCGGCCTTCGGGTCGCTGACGTGACTAAACGCTATTTTCGCCCCGTCCGGTGACCAATCAAATGATGTCACGCTGCGGGCCATCGACGTCAGCTTTCTGCTCTCGCGTTTACCGTTTGCGTCCTTGGCGACAGGGACCAAATAGAGCCGCGACATCTTGATGTTCTCGTCGACCCATCGAAAATCGTTTTTGGCTTTATCGTTCTTTTCCTCGTCGTCAGTTTTCGGATCGGTCATCGTGAACGCGATCGACTTGCCATCAGGCGACCACTCCAGCGAATTGACGCTCGATCTTAGGTCAGTGATCATTTCGGCTTCGCCGCCGGCGGCACGGAGCAGATAAATGTTGCTTCGATTGTCCTTACGAGCGGATGTAAATGCGATCCATTCGCCATCGGGCGACCATCTCGGGTTGGCTGAGGACTTGTCGGCAAACGTCAGCTGAACATTCGTTTTGCCGTCCGCCGATGCCATCCAGATCTGCGTCACGTACTCGCTGCGGTCGCTGGTCATCACTTCGTACGCGACCGTGTAAAGCACCTTCGAACCGTCCGGCGAGATCGCGGTCGAACCGATAGTCTTCGTCTTGAGCTGTATTTCGGGCGTCCACTGAGCCGATACGACTTGAACGGCCGCCGCCGCGATTAGTGCCAGCACGGCACGCGACACAAACTGTTTGGATCTGATCATTTGAGCCTCCGGTGTCTGATGACCGTATGGAGACGGCCGAATTAACATCGTGAATCGGCTGCGTCCATCGATCGCCTGGTTAAAGTAAATTTCCAGAGCATTCTATTCTGTTCCTCGTTAAATTCATAACGCGGCTCGCTGACCGTCCAAAACCCGAGGAACTGCCATCGATTAACCCCGCGTTTGTTGAACAGCGGCACCACCGTTTGTGTTTCGGCGGCGGCGATCAATGCCCGGTTACGAACGTCCAGCTTCTGATCGCCGCGGCGCCCCGATCCGGTGTAGTTGATCGTGTCTTTGGTCTTTCCGTGAGCGTCCGGATAACAGGGGTTGATCTTACCGAAATCGGTCAGCAGCGAAACAAGCCTTCCGCGGCTCTGATATATCCCGTTCTGTCCGCGGTGCACTTCGCTGACCTCATCCCACGTAAATACCCGGCCGATATCGCTCGTTTTGAAAAAACTGCCGCTCGTTGTTCCATCAGGGCCGTTCATACTTGACACAATTAGCTTTGATGATAACATTCATATCGCCTTTCCATTTCTTTAGAAAAAAAGCAGTTCTTTTGACGAAAGAGACGTTTCGATTGGCTAATGGTATATCTGACCGGCGCCTCGTGCTCGGCGGCCGGTGCCATTCCTTACTGGCTGTTTAACCGAATCTAAAAGGAGATCAAATTTGTGAAAAAATTTCTCGGACTTCTGGCTGTAGTTGTCAGTGTTCTCATGGTTTTCGGCATCGTTTCAAAACGAGCCGAAGCAAACAAGGCGTTATTTTCCACCGGTTCGCAGGACGAACTTGAAAATGCAAAACGGATCAGTCTCGACATTCTACGCGACCGTGCTGCACAACGTGCGATCGGCAATGTCGATGAATATCAGGTCCGCAAGGTCGAGATCGACGAACTTCGGATGGCCCATACCCGCGTCCGGCAGACGGTCGACGGCATTCCGGTCTGGGAGGGCGAGGCGATCGTCCACCTCGACGCCGAGGGCCGTTTGACGACCGTTACCGACGACCTTAAAGAAACCGTCGCCGTTAATACCAAGGCAAATATCTCCGAGAAACAGGCATTGCGATACGCGATGAACGCTTATTCGGGCAAAGCTCGAATGACCGACTCACCGCAGATCGAAATGTACATCTATCGTGCGGCAGACCGCGACCATCTCGTGTATCGCGTCGAAACGCCTCGGCTCGACGGTTCGTCGGACACATCGGCACCGGTCGTTTTTGTTGACGCCCATACCGGCGAGATCGTCGGCGGCTATGACAATCTGCAGACCGGCACCGGTTCGTCGCTCTACAGCGGCACGGTCAATATCAGCACCAGCGTTTCGGGTGCGACTTATTACATGGAAGACACGACCCGCCGCCAGGGCACGTTCAATATGAACAACACCGGCAACACGTCGACGGGAACGGGCGGCACGCAGTCGCGTTACACCGATGCCGACGATAACTGGACGGCGACAAACGCCCGGGCCGGCGTCGACGCTCATTATGGTGCCGCCAAGACATTTGACTATTATCAAACGGTTCATGGCCGCAATGGTATCGACGGTAATTACGGCCCCGGAACGACAACGGCCGCCGCGAATGGCGTCAGCATCGTCGCGTCACGCGTTCACTTTGGCAGCGGATACAATAACGCGTTCTGGTACCAGAACATGATGTCATACGGCGACGGCGACGGGACGACATTTTCGCCGCTGACCTCTACTGACGTTTGCGGCCACGAGATGACACACGGCGTCACCGAGCGGACGGCAAACCTGACCTATTCGAAGGAATCCGGTGCACTCAACGAATCGTGGTCGGACATCATGGGCGCGATGGTCGAGCTTTACGCCGACGGCGGCGTAGTGACAACCAACACATGGCTGATCGGTGAGGATATTTATACGCCGGGAACGGCGGGTGACGCCCTTCGCCGGATGGATAACCCGAACGCCGTCGGCGATCCGGACCACTACAGCCTGCGGTTGTATCAAGGCACGTGTACACCGTCGAACGCTAACGATCAGTGCGGCGTTCACACCAATTCGAGCATCTCCAATCACGCGTATTATCTGATGGCTGCCGGCGGCACCAATCGTGTCAGCGGAGTTGCAGTCACCGGGATCGGCGGGACCGACGCGGCAAAGATATTTTACCGTGCATTGACGGTCTATATGACGTCGAGCACCAACTTTGCCGGAGCTCGAACCGCTACGCTTAATGCCGCGACCGACCTCTTCGGTGCATCGAGCGCTCAGTACAACACCGTCGCAACCGGCTGGTGCGCGGTCGGTGTCGGCACCTGCCCGGGCGGTTCGACCCCGACGCCTACTCCGACCCCGACGCCGAGCGGAAACGAACTGATCGTCAACGGCGGATTTGAGACGTCGGTGAGTCCGTGGGTCGGTTCGGGATCAGGCTACTTTTACACCGCTAACGGTTCTGCCCCGCACGGCGGCACCGGTTATGTCTACTTCGGTGTGAACAACAGCGCTACGGGCTCGGCCTATCAGACCGTTTCGATCCCGACTACCGCGACCGGTACGCTGACATTCTGGCTGAACGTCACCTCGAGCGAGACGACCACTACGACCCAGTACGACAAACTCTTTGTCGAGGTCCGAAACACGTCAGGTACGCTTCTTACAACAGCGGCAACCTACAGCAACCTGAATAAGGTGGCGTCGGCGACGACATATTCTCAAAAGTCGTTGAACCTTGCTGCCTACAAGGGACAGACCGTTAGAGTCCAGTTCCGTTCGACGATGGATAGTTCGATCACGACGACGTTCCGCGTCGACGATGTGTCGCTGAAGTAGAGCGGCGCAATCCGATAAAAGTAAGAGGGCCGCTCCGTTAATGGAGCGGCCCTTTTTCTGGAATGAGGAAAAGTAAATTATTGCTGAGCGGTAAAGTCCAGATCGGTGATCTCGTCACCGACCGAGACCACTCTCGACGGAACGGCAAACGAGTACTGCTTGCTGCTCACCGTCAGGGTGTACGAACTACCCGATTCGACATCATCAAACTTGAAATAACCGAAAGCACTCGTCTTGACCGTCCGCTCACTGCCGTCCGGGCCGATTAGGCTGACCGCCGCATTGCGGATCCCGCGGCCGTCGGCCGTCATCACACGGCCGCTGACCGACACCATGGCTGCCGTCGGAGCCAGCGACGTTACGGTCAGGGTGTATGTTCCCGCACTCCCGGTTCCGCTTGCGGCAAACGAATCGACACCAATGTAGTAGGTTCCGGCGCCTAGCGTGGTCGTCGGTATGATCTCGGGCCCGACTCCGGCACCGATGGAATCCTGTGACGATGTAACGGTATTCGCCGCTGCGAGAGTGTTCGCGAGCCCGGCCGGACAGGTCTTGGTGATGTATATCACGCCATCCAGTGTTGAGCCCGTCAAACTCATCGTCGCCGAAACATTTGTCGCGGTCGCCAGTACGAGTTTGTAAAATTTGTCCGGCCCGGGATAGGTTGACGGCATCGACGCCAGGCTGTAATTGCCGATCGTGTTATTTGCACCGGTCGTGTCACCGCTGTCGGTATAGCTGCTCGACGAGATAGTTGTCGCCGAAACGCAATCGTCGCCGCCGGCGAACCGGGACGACGACAGCCATTCCGGAATGGGCGTTTGATCAGTTGAGGTCACCATTTTTGTATCGGCCGCGGCCGACGCGTACTCACTCATCAGGCCGGTAAAAGCGGCCAGAATCATCAAAAAAATAACCGGTGACAGTGCGGAATTGTGTCGTATCATCATCATTCCCCGACAGAAAAGTTTCTTTATTCGTTATCAGAATTCCCACAAGCGTAACAGAATTAGACAGTTTTTCAATTCCGCCGTTTTGATTTTGGGTAAATGATGTTAATTTACCGTCACTCGTCAGTAATTGGAGAATGCGATCCCCGGAGGCGTCGGCGCGTGCGAAACTACTATTTTCTTGTATTTATCCCGATCGGACTGATCTTATTGGCCTCAATCGTGCTCGTCGAACGACGCGCGGAAGGGCATGTTGCCGTTTTCGGCTCAGGCAGCGACGATGAAAAACAACTCGCTGTCGCCAAAAGTATCGAGGTAATTCGCGAACGATATCCGCGGCAGCTTGTCGGAAACGTCGATGATTTTGTGGTCAGGTCCAACGAGATCGACTCGCAGGGCTACGCTCACACTAAATTTCAACAACGTATCGGCCAGGTTCCCGTGTGGGAAGGCGAGGTGATCGTTCATCATAAGCCCGACGGCGAGGTTTTTGCATTGACCGACAGCCTTGCGTTGGTCGGCCCGATCGACACGGTCCCCACGCTTAAGCCGACCGACGCCATAAAGATCGCAAAAAAACTGTACGACGGTTCACGGCATCTTTCAGAACCGCCCGTGGCCGACCTTTGGATCTTTAACGGCAGCGATCAGGGCCGGCTCGCGTTTCGCGTCACTATGAAGCGGATCGACGGTTCGCCCGAAACGGCAATGCCCGTGATCTTTCTCGATGCCCATACCGGCGAGAAATTGCTTCAATATGACAATTTTCAGACCGGAACGGGCAATTCGCTCTATAGCGGAAATGTCGTGATCGGCACCACGAGGAACGCATCGACGTTCTACATGGAGAACCTTACCAGAGCGAACAATCGGCCTAAACACGGTACCTTCAATTACAATAACGGTACGACGACGATGTCTCGTGTGACTGATACCGACGACATTTGGGACACGACGATAAATCGTGCCGCCGTCGATGCCCAGTACGGAGCCGAATCGACGCTCGATTATTTCAGGTTCGTGCATGGACGCAACGGCATCAATGGTACGGGCGGCCCCGGATATCTGACAGCGATCGACGGCACTTCGCCGCTGATCACGTCAGCCGTGCATTATTCGACGAATTACAACAATGCCGGCTGGAACGGTTCATTCATGCTTTACGGCGACGGCGATGGAACCACGTTCGGCCCGCTGGTCACGGTTGACATCGCCGGCCACGAGTTGACGCACGGTGTCACAGAATTTACGGCAAATCTAACATACTTGAATGAATCCGGTGCTCTTAACGAATCGATGTCCGACGTTTTCGGAACGATGGTCAACCGCTATGCCAAACCGTCGAGTTGGAATTGGCAGATCGGCGAAGAGTGCTACACACCGGCAAATGGTACGGGCGATGCTCTGCGCTATTTGAACACGCCGCACTCGGCCGCGAACAGCGGCTTCACGGTCGATGACGACCCGGACCACTATTCTGAGCGTTATACAGGCTCTTCGGACAATGGCGGCGTACACATTAACTCTGGCATCGCGAATAACGCGTTTTATCTGCTGTCCCAGGGCGGCACTCATCACCTGAGCGGCGTCACCGTGACGGGCATCGGCCCCGATCGTGCGGAGCAGATCTGGTACAAGGCATTGTCGGCCTACATGACATCTAGTACTAATTTTGCCGGAGCCAGAACCGCGACCATAAGTGCGGCGACCCAACTCTTCGGTTCAACGAGCACCGAAAACACCGCGGTGCAAAAAGCATGGTGCGCTGTCGGTGTCGGCAGCTGTCCGGCCGGCACAACCCCGACCCCGACACCTAACGGCACTGAACTGATCACCAACGGGGCTTTTGAAACGGCGATCACGCCATGGGTAATGACCGGCTCCGGTGCCATTTACACAAATGCCGGCAACTTCCCTCACGGCGGAACGGGTTATGCCTATTTCGGTGCCGCTACCAGCGTAACGGGCCAAATGTATCAGACGATCACGATCCCGGCCGGCAAGAGCCCGACCCTGACATTCTGGCTCAACGTTACATCGCAAGAGACCACTACGACAGTTCAATATGACAAGTTGTTTGTTGAGGTTCTCGACAACTCCGGAACGACCTTGGCGACTCTCGCTACCTACAGTAATTTGAATAAGGTGACAGGATCGGGCGACTATTCCCAAAAATCAATGTCGCTTGCCGCCTACGCCGGCCAGACGATCCGCATCCAGTTCCGGACGATCAATGACTCTTCGGCGATCACGACCTTCCGTCTGGATGACGCATCCGCAATTTACTACTGATCTTTTACTCTGGGCAACGGAAAAAGGGAACGCCGCGAGGGCGTTCCCTTTCTTTTGCTCACGCATTTGCTCACCTAACAAACGCGTGCGCGATCGGCACATCACCTACTTGGCCGAACTGTTGAATAAGCGTTCCCGCAGATGACCGGGCCGCGTACCATGTCGAATTCGAGGGCCGGAATACGGCCGCGTCGGTCTTGCCGTCGCCGTCATAGTCGCCCTCAACCGGAAGATCGTCAGGCGATCCGAACGGAAAGGCATAAAAGGTCTGGTCCTCGCTGCGCAAAATGAACCACGAACCGTTTGACGGCCGCCAAAGAGCTATGTCCGTCTTGCCGTCGCCGGTGTAGTCGCCCTGGACAGTCCGGTCGCTGCCGGCACCGAAACGCGCGGCAAACACACTGTTGTCGGAACTCCGTCTGACCCACCATTCGCCCGTTCCGGCGTTATCGCGAAAGACCGCGATGTCTGCCTTGCCGTCGCCGTCGTAATCACCCACGGCCGGGCGATCGGAACTGCCGCCGAATCCGACGATAAAAACTCCGATCGACGAGCCCTGTATAAACCACGTTTGCGTCGACGGGCGAAAAACCGCGATATCGGCCTTCTGGTCACCATCATAGTCGGCCGGGACAGGCACATCGCCGGCGGAACCGAAAGGCACCGCGTAAAACGATTGGTCCTCGCTGCGGAGTACGTACCAAAATCCGGTTGAGGGCCTGAAGAACGCGATGTCCGTCTTACCGTCGCCCGTTAGATCGGCCGGGCTCAAAATATCGCTTTCGATACCGAACCGCGATGCACTGTTGCCGCCGTCGCTGCTCCGCAGGTACCACCACTCGCCGCCGGCCGGGCGAAAGATCGACAGATCGGTCTTGCCGTCACCTTCAAAATCGAACGAGCATTTGCCCGACGCGGTGATGCAGTTGCCGTTAGTGTCGAGATATGTGTCGATCTCGGATCGCGAATATTGGCAAAATGACATCGGCGTATCGCCGGTCAGTTGGGCGTTCATTAGCGAATTGCCGCAGCTCTGAGCACTCTCGACGTGGTTGGCGCCGAGATTGTGCCCGAGTTCGTGAGCCGTTATGAGGAATTTTGCCGGTGCCCAGTTGACGTAGCCGCTCATGCCGTACGAATCATTAGGCCGTCTGCAGGTCACCCCGATAAAGGCCCAGCCCTGAGACTGCACATTCGCCTTTCCCGAAAACAGGTGAGCGGCATCACGAGGGTACGCCGTGTGCGGAAATTGAGTGTTCCAGTATGACTGAAAATTCCGGACCGTAAACTCGGTATTCCCTGCCGCAAACGGGTCGGCCGCCGTCCATGTATGTTGATAAACGACGCTGATCGTAAGGTTCAGTTCCGCCGCGTAAAGTCCCTCGATCGTATTGAGGATGCCGAGGATCTCATTATTAGCCTGCACCGGTCCGCCGAGAGTAGCTACATACTCCATGTCCGCGTCGGTCGCGAGTTCGATACGCTTGGGACCGGCGGGAGATTCGCCGGACCGTACCAACGGCATCGTGTCGTTGATCTTGTCGCCAAGTTTGGATCCGCACGAGATCGGGCTTCGGCCCAGAGCGTCTTCGATACGGTACAAGACATACTCGCGGCTGTCCGAACCCGGTACGTACCGGGCGGCGGGCTCAATAAACAGGGTCTCGCCGTCGATATTGACAAACCCGTCGGCAAAACCGCCGTTAAAATTTATTCGGGCAAAGGAACCGTTACTTCCGCGAACCGTTCCCTTAAAGGTGTTTCCCGCTCCGGGCTGTATCGGCGTAAGGCCGTCGATGCCCATATTTTCGGCTCGTGAGCCCGCCGGTCTGAGATCGTGCGGCGTCAAGTCTACCGCGATCGTCCGATCTCCGCTAAACTTGATCTGTCGCCTGCCGTTCCCGGTTTCTGAGATCGAGGCCCGCGTCAGCTCAAACCGGCTGAACGACGCCGAGAGGCCATGGGCACCTGCGGGTGTCTGACCGTAAGCCGCGGACGAAAGGGCCGCGACAATTACGAACAAGATCTGCAAAATGGTCGATCGTTTCATCTATTTCGAGCGATGGCGGAAATGCCGGAACTGATGGCTAAATCGGCCGGTAAATTGCCGGCCTATACTGTTTAAACATTAACAACAACGTTAGTATTCCAGTTTGCCGCCGGCCCGTCGTAAAATAATTCTATGAATCTGCTCGGTAAGATCTGGAGAGCCCTGCCATCGTGGGTCCGCACGCGGATCACACGATTGGCCCATCGCACGTTCACGGTGTCGGTCGCGGCGGTCATCACAAATGACAAAGGACAGGTCCTCTTGCTCGAACATGTTCTGCGGCCGGCGTCGGGTTGGGGCATTCCGGGCGGCTTTATCGGCTTTGGCGAACAGCCTGAGGCGGCTCTAAGGCGCGAGATCGCCGAGGAAACCGGTATCGAACTTATCAACGTTTCGCTCTATCGTGTCCGGACGCTGAAAGGCCACGTCGAAATACTCTTTACGGCCGGATGCGTGGGCGAACCTGCCGTACTCAGCCGCGAGATCATCCGGCTCGGGTGGTTTGAGGTCGGCGACATTCCCGCTGAGATGAATGCCGGCCAGCGATCGCTCATCCAAAAAGTATTGCGCCCCGAAATTTGATAAAACGCCGATGGGTGCTTAATATTGAAAATTCACGTCTGACATCTTAAATTGCAATTATTAGGAGAATTTTATGGCTGATCTTATACCGCCGCCCGAGTCCGTGATGAAGATACTTACGGATACGGGGGCTTATCAACGCGGGCATTTTGTATATCCGAACGGTAAACACGCCTCGCATTATTTCCAGATGCCCCTGGCATTTCGATACTATGACAACGCCCGGGTGCTTTCGGTGGCACTCAGCCGATTGTTCCGGATGGAAAAGTCGATCGCCAGCCGACTGCCCAAGGTTTCGGTCATCAGCCCGAGCCCCGGCGGCATTATGGTCGCATTCGGCATTCGCGAAGCCCTCGGGGCCGATCAGATCTATTGGGCCGAAATGGAAGACGGCAAGCGGCAGTTTCGCCAGTTCATCTCGGAGGGTGATGTCTATCCGGCGATCATCGTCGATGATATTCTGCGTTCCGGAAAGGCGCTTCGCGAGACGATCGACCTCGTCAACGGCCTCGGTGCCGAGGTGATCGGCGTCGGAACGATCGCTAAGTTTGAAGGCGCACCGAATGAGTTTGACGGTATTCCCGTCAAGAGCCTTTTGACCTTTGACGTAAATTTTTACGACACCGAGGAAGAATGGCGACGCTCGAAAAGCGCCTCTGATGCCGAGGAACTTCGGGTCCGGTTCTAAGTTTTTGTCTTTTTGGAGTAAAAAAAGGGCGTTCGGGATCTTTCCCCGAACGCCCTTAACGATTGATCAGGCCGGACGATCACATTTCATGTCGGTTGGACAGGGCCTTGTCCATTGTGACCTCATCGACAAATTCGAGGTCGGCCCCGACCGGCATCCCCATCGCAATACGCGTCACGCGGACGCCGAGCGGTTTGAGCAGCCGAGCAATGTAGTTTGCCGTCGCTTCACCTTCGGTAGTCGGGTTGGTCGCGACGATGATCTCGGCGATCTCGACACCTTCGTTATTCTCGGGCCGAAGCCGCGGTATCAGATTGGCGAGCATCAACTCATCCGGCCCGATGCCCCTCAGCGGCGAAAGCGATCCGTGAATAATGTGATAGAGCCCACGGAACGACCGCGTTTTTTCAACCGCGACCAGGTTATACGGTTCTTCGACGATGCAGATGATCGACCGGTCACGCTTCGGATTTGAGCAGTACAGGCACGGATCGACGTCTGTCAGGTTATTGCAGACCGAGCAAAACACGATCTTTTCCTTGACCTCGCGGAGCGCATTGGCAAATTGCTCCACCTCCGGCATCGGCCGCCGCAGTATGTGAAACGCCAACCGCTGCGCGGACTTTTGGCCAACGCCCGGCAGCCGCTTGAATTCGTCGATCAGCTTAGCGACCGGCTCTGAATAATCCAGCATAGCGAAGAGTGAACAGCGGGTCGCGTCGGGTAACTCCCCGACCGGCCGCTATCGGTAGATCACTACTACATCAAGCCCGGCGGCAGCATTCCGCCCAGTTTGCCCTTGAGCGACTCTTCGACCTTTCGACGGCCTTCGTTAAGGGCCGCGACCGTCAGGTCCTGTATCATCTCGACGTCGCCGTCCTTGATCAGGTCAGGTGAATAGGTCACACTAACGACCTCAAAATCCCCACGCATTTTCACCGTCACTGCACCTCCGCCGGCCGCCGCTTCGACGATCAACTGCTTCATCTCAGCGCCCATTTTGGCCTGCATTTCCTGCGCCTGACGCATCATCGACCCTAGATCCATTCCACCCGGTAACTTCATATAGATTTACTTCCTTAAAAAATAGTTTCCGCCAATCAGCGAATGACGATCATATCATTCGCCGCACCCGCCGAAGATATTCGCCCGTTAGAGTGTGCGAATGTAGCCCGCGACCTGCCGGATCTGGGCCGCCGTCATTTTTTTGCTAAAGCCGGGCATGTCGCCCTTTCCTGCCGTGATCACACGAAGTATCTTCGCCGTGCTGGCACGCTTGGTCGACGCACTCGTGAGGTCATCGGCATCTGTTTCGCGGCCCTTCGGCGTATCCGCACGGCCGTCCGCGCCATGGCATTTGGAGCAATGCTGCAGATAAAGTGAACGCGGGCTCGATACCTCGCTCGAGGCATAGCCCGTCTGCGTGGCCGCCGAACCGATACCGATAATACCGATCGCCGCAACCGCCGCGACCGCAACTGATTTCGCTACAATTTTCATAATATGCGCCTTTTTCATTCTCAGTATTATGCTGTTCGGCAACGCGTTCGGCAAACTTATCCGGTGAAATAATGAACCGCGGCCGATATCGCTTTCACGTGATGATATAACGTGCTATAAATGAAACGATGGCCCGTTATGTTATAAAACGCGATCGATCGGCCCTGCCAGAAAGGCTGACCCGCTATAAAAGTGAGCTCAATGACGAGCAGTTTCGCGTGGTGACCGCTCCGCCCAAAGCGGCACTCGTGGTTGCCGGTGCCGGAACGGGCAAAACTCGTGCGATCACTTACCGAGTGGCATATCTGATCGAACAAGGTGTTTCGCCGCAGCGCATACTGCTGGCCACATTCACCAATCGGGCGGCCCGCGAAATGCTTCGCCGGGTCGAGTCTCTTACCGGCTCTAATAACGTCCACCGCGTCTGGGGAGGAACGTTTCACCGTATCGCCAACCTGATACTTCGCCGCCATGCCGCGAGTATCGGATATGACCAGAGCTATTCGATCCTCGACAGTGAGGACGCCCGCGAGATGATCAACGTCTGCGTGGACGAGGCCGCGATCGACACGACCAAGAAGCGTTTCCCAAAAGCCGAGGTCGTTCAGGGCATCATCTCGTACGCCAACAATACCGACATGCCGATCGAAGACGTGATCGGCTATAAATACCCATATTTCGAACCGCTTACCGCCCAGATAAAGCGCGTCGACACGCAGTACCAATCCCGTAAGCAGGAGCGGAACGTTATGGATTACGACGACCTCTTGCTCAACGTCAAACGCCTGCTTGTCGAGAAACCGGCGATCGGCGACCTCTACGCCGAACAGTTTCAGCACATTTTGGTCGACGAATATCAGGACACGAATCGCCTGCAGGCTGAGATCATCGACCTGCTGGCGGTCCGGCACCGCAACGTGATGGTGGTCGGTGACGACGCCCAATCGATCTTTGCCTGGCGAGGTGCCGAGTTTACAAATATTTATGAATTTCCCAAGCGATACCCGGACGCTCAGATCTTTAAACTTGAGACCAATTATCGCTCGACGCCCGAGATACTCGGCCTAGCCAATACCTCGATCTCGTGCAACCGCAAGCAGTTCCCCAAGGTACTGACAGCCGTTCGGCGTTCACGCGACGTCAAGCCGGCTCTGGTGCCATGTTCCGACGTCGAACAACAATCGGCGTTTGTAGCATCGCGGATCCTCGAACTTCGCGACGAGGGCACCGGCCTTGAGGACATCGCCGTGTTGTATCGGTCGCATTATCACTCGATCGAGCTGCAGCTCGAGCTTTCGCGGCGAAACATACCGTATCGAGTTCAGTCGGGCGTGCGTTTTTTTGAACAGGCCCACATCAAGGACGTTATCTCGTACCTTCGGATCATCATCAACCCTCGCGACGAACTCGCCTGGAAACGCATTTTGAAAATGATCCCGGGCGTCGGTAATGTCACCGCAAACCGCCTTTACGAGGCGATCGTTTCTGAGCCGGCGATCCCGCTCATTGATGAGGCCGAAAGGGCAAAGCCGGCGGACGATCCTTTGGCCGTCGGTGACGCGTCAAAGATCGCCGGCGGTTTGGTGCGGCTCGCCGAGAGCCCGCAGACCGCACGGCTACGCTCGAGCCGGCCCTGGAAGGATTTTGTCGAACTTCTGGAAATGCTCGTTCAGCAGGAAAACCGCAATAACCCGGCGAAGCAGATCGAGATAATCCTTGCTAACGGCTACGAACAATACCTGCAGGAAAACTTTGAGAACGCCGACGCCCGGATCGAGGACCTCAAGGGGCTTGCGTCATTTGCCAACCGTTACGCGACGACCGAGGAGTTTTTATCCGAGCTCGCCCTGCTGTCCACCGAGCGGTTCAAGGAACCACAGCCCCTCGTCGGCGAAGAGGTGATCCAGGGCGGCGAAGAGGACGAGTTGCTGACTCTCACATCGGTCCATCAGGCAAAGGGCCTCGAGTGGAAGGCCGTATTCATTATTTGGGCCGCCGAGGGCAAGTTTCCTTCGCCTAAATCCCTGCGTGAGATCGACAGCGAGGAAGAGGAAAGGCGTCTTTGGTACGTCGCTATGACGCGGGCGAGGGACGAACTTTATTTGACGTACCCGCTGCTGATGACCGACTACAACCGGCAGACGGTCCTGCAAAAGCCTTCGCGATTCGTGACCGAGTGTCCGGCCGTTCTTTACGAGATCTGGGATCTTGAAGAGGAGCACCAGCAATTTGACGCGCCGCTCGCTATCGACGCCCCACCCGCGAAAGAATTTATTAACTGATCCGGCGAAAAAACGGCTAGAATACCTTCGTCTTATTTTTTTTGGCGTTCTGGATGGTCAGAGATTATGGGCGTAAAAGAACAGATGATCGGCATCCTCCGAAACAGCGATACGGCGAGGATCAACTTTAACTACAGCAGCGGTCAGGTCTCGACCCGCATCACCAGCGATGTCTTTCGGCGTGTCGCGTCGGGACTCGAAAGCGGGCACTTTCACGTTGTCGAGGGCCGATTTTCTCAAAATCGCGTCGTTTACAGTGCCTGGGACGACGCCTCGACGGGCGACGCTGCCAACACATTCTATCTTGGGCGAAATGAGCGCGGGTCGCGCGACTTTGACGCATTGATCGTGCATGAGGCCGTTCACGCGTATTTCGACCTGGTCCGTTTCAGCATCCCGTGGGTGGACAATGAGGCCGCCGCCTATATCGCTCAAGGATTCTATCTGCGAAACTCGGGCTATCCGTCCTCGCGGATGGAGGCCGGCGAACCGTACCGCGTCGGCTATCTGATCGCCGACACGATCGCAAACGGCGTTGACGCCTCGTCGATGATCGCTGACCTCCGGAGCAATCTTCTGACAGACACGCGTTACTCTCACTATATTCGTGCCACGTTTCAGGGCGACGGTTAGATCTTCACGGCCGTCTTCGCCGCGGTTGTCTCAGTTAAGTTGATTCGTGTTAAAATGAAACGTTTTTGAAACGACGCCAAAGGAAAGTCGGTCCGGACTTTCAACGATATTCTATATTCTATGAAGATCTGCCCGATATGTGACGCCACCTACGACGAAGAGATCATTCGTTTTTGCACCAAGGACGGCACGCCGCTCATCGACCAGGAAGAGCCGAGCTTCGTTGAGATGCCCAGCGAGGAACTCGATATCGACGCCGGTGCCGGCGATGAAGACGATATCGGCGAAATAACGGTCATTCGGCGCAAGGACGTGCCGGCACCGCCGCCGTCTATCGACGATCTTAACGCCGAAGTGCCGCGGCCGAGCCAGCCGTCGGAACGTATCGTCATCCCGACGACGCCTGTTCAGTCGGCTCAGGATGTCCGGGCCCGCGTCGCCCAGGCATATTATCCGCCGCCGCCCGAAAAGCCGAACACGCTCAAGGTCGTCGTTCTCACTGTCATTGGCACTCTTGCACTGCTCGGTGCCGGTGCCGGGCTCTTTTGGCTATTGCAGAAAGAACAGCCGGCAAACGGCAACATCAACACAAATCTGGGCTCGTTCAACGGAAACCTTAATTCGAACGTGAACTCGATGCCGGCCCTCGATACGAATTTCAACTTCAACATGAATACGAACTTCAATTCGAGTGCCAATTTCAATTCGAATTTCAATACCAACGCAAACGTCAAGACGCCGACCCCGACGCCCTCGCCGTCGCCTTCAGCGTCACCGACACCAAAACCGAGTCCGTCGCCCGAGACATCACCGTCGCCGGCCCCGACGCGGACGCCAAACGCTAATCGCGCGGCCAATACGTTCAACGTCCGTCCGCCGACGCCGTCACCGACCCCGCGTCAGGGGCCGCGTCCGACACCGAACCAATAGCCCGAGCGACAAACCGTTACGGCCGAATACAAAACGAAAAAAGCCGCCTGAACAGGCGGCCTTTTTTTGATCTTGAAATTTAAGATCGGCTATTCAAATAGTCGATCCAGATAATAAGTGGCGGGGCCGACGGGGCTCGAACCCGCGACCTCCAACGTGACAGGCTGGC
>CAZQGN010000008.1:0-114520 GCA_964592865.1 uncultured Chloracidobacterium sp.
TTTTCCCGAAAAATTGCGCAATTTCAAGGCATTTTCGCGTACTTTTTTGCAAAAACTGCAAGGAGTTCGCCCGAGGCTCCGACTTTTCACCCTCCGAAGCGTTCGGAACCGACGCGGTTCAGAGTACGCCGCGGAACGAGCGGCGATGCAGGCGGCACGGACCGTGCTCACGCAGGGCGGCCAGGTGTGAGGCGGCACCGTAGCCTTTGTGGCCGGCAAAACCGTATTGCGGAAATTCGCTGTCATAGGCCTTCATCAGGCCGTCACGGTGAGTTTTGGCTATGACGCTCGCGGCCGCGATCGAGGCCGATATGCTGTCGCCCTTGATGATCGCTTTTTGCGGCAGCGGGCTTTGTTTGAGGTGCAGAGCGTCGATCAAGAGATAGTCGGCGGCCGGGTCGAGCCCGCCGATCGCGAGCAGCATTGCCCGCTTGGTCGCCTCGAGGATGTTGATGCGGTCGATCTCGTCGGCCTCGACGCGGCCGATGGCATAGGCGACGCAGGATCGTTTGAGTTCGTCGGCAATGGCTTCGCGGCGTTTTTCGGTGAGCTTTTTAGAATCGTCGAGTCCGGCCGGAAGCGGCTTTGCGAGGTCCAGGATGCAGGCCGCCGCGACGACCGGCCCGGCCAGGCAGCCGCGGCCGACCTCATCGACACCGGCGATGAACCGATAGCCTTCGCCGGCGGCATTTTGCTCAAAAGCGATACCGATGCCGTCGATCACGACGTCATCAAACAGCGAAACGCGGGAGCCGGACCCGTCTCTTGGAAATGGATCCGAACTTCCCGCGTTATTCACTATTGTACTCTCCCGACTACGCCTTTTTGGCCTTGCCGCGTGTGTCGCGTTCCTTGATACGGGCAGCCTTACCACGCAGATCACGCAGGTAATAGAGCTTGGCACGACGGACCTTGCCGTGACGGACGACATCAATGTGGTCGATCACCGTCGCGTGCAGCGGGAAGATGCGCTCGACACCGACGCCGAAGCTTACCTTGCGGACGGTCACCGTCTCGCGGACGCCGCCGTGCTTGCGGGCGATGCAGATACCTTCGAATGCCTGCAGGCGTTCCTTGTTGCCTTCCTTAATGCGTACGTGTACGCGAAGCGTGTCGCCCGGCTGAAAAACCGGGACGGTCTCTTTCATTTGTGTCTTTTCGACATTATCTAGTCTGTTCATTTTCTATTTCGGCCAGAGGTCAGCGGCAGGGCCGCTCACATTTCACCATTTTCTCCTGTTAAAAGATCGATACGATTTAGTTTCGTTTTCTCGAGCGCCTTCTCGAAGCGCCATTTTTCAATTTCGGCATGATTGCCGTTTAGTAAAACCTCGGGTACCGTGTACCCGCGAAAATCAGCCGGCCGCGTATAGTGCGGGCAATCGAGCAGGCCGCCGCTGAACGAATCATTCTCGGCCGACGTATCGCTGCCCAGGGCACCGGGCAAAAGCCTGACGATCGCGTCCGCGATCACGATCGCTGCCGGTTCGCCGCCCGACAGGACGTAGTCGCCTATCGATACCTCGTCGGTAACGAGCAGTTGGTTGACACGTTCGTCGACGCCCTCATACCTTCCGCAGATCATCACAATATGATCCGCATCGGCCGCAAACTCCTTTGCCGCCGCCTGCTTGAACGGTTTGCCCTGCGGCGAGAGCAGCACGACACGCGTCCCCGCCGGATAGGCGTCGCGGTCACTGGTCCCGATCAAATTTTCAATCGCGGCAAAGATCGGTTCCGGCTTCAGGACCATCCCGTCGCCGCCGCCGAACGGACGGTCATCGACCATCTTGTGCTTATCGGCCGCATATTCACGAATGTCGTGAACATTGATCTCGACTATCCCGGCCAGCTTGGCCCGGCGGATAATGCCGAAATCAAAAACTTGTCCAAAAAACTCAGGGAAAATTGTCAGTACATCAATTTTCACCTAAAACTCCAACAGTCCGTCCGGCGGGTCGATCCGGATCAGCTTATTTTCAATATCGACCTCGGGGCAGATAGTCGCGGCAAACGGGATCAGGTGATCTTTTTCGGCACCCTTTACCACGAGTATCTCGGTGCCGCCGTTTCGCATCAGTTCGGTGACGATGCCGACCTCTGAACCGTCGAGTGTCACGACCCGGCATCCTTGAAGCTGCCAATCGTAAAACTCGCCTTCGTCGAGCTCGACCACCTCAGACTCAGGCACGCAGATCTCAAAGTTTCTGAGAGATTCTGCCTTTTCGACCGTATCGTAACCCGCAAACCTGAGGATCACGCGGCCGCCCTGAAACCAAAAATCACTGAGCGTCAGTTCGGCCGTCGCCCCGTCGGGGCCGACCGCCGTCACATTGTCAACCTCACCGAACCGCTCCGGAAAATCTGTCAGAAGGTCGGCGACCAGTTCGCCCTTGAGGCCGCGGGTCTTGACGATCTTGGCGATTGCGACGAGTTCTTCCACACGATTCGATTTTCAGTCCGTCGGCGCTATGACCTGCCGGACGCTGCCGGCACGTTTTGCGAGACCGATCGCCCCTAGTCCTCGAGCAGATCGAGCTGAAAGCGCCTGCCGTGCTTTTGTCCCGCGACAAACAGAATGCTGCGGATCGCCTTGACCGTTCGGCCCTCGCGGCCGATCACGCGGCCCATATCATGGTCGGCAACCCGAACCTCGATACGCACGTTCTTGCCGTCTCCGCTCTCAGCAACCTCGACCGCATCGGGTTCGCCGACGAGCGATCTGATAATTCTGTCAACAGCTTCTTTCATCGTAGTTAACCGAGTTTGCAGCGTTTGGCGAGCGAACGGGCCGAAGCCGCGCCGCTCCAACACCGTAACTATTCAGCTGCGGCCGCAGGGTTATTTTTGATCAGGCTCTTGACCGTATCGGTCGGCTGCGCGCCGACACCGATCCAGTACTGGATACGTTCGTGATTGAGCGTAACCTCGGCCGGGTTGATCATCGGATTGTACGTACCTACGTTTTCGAGGTACTTACCGTCACGCTTTGATCGCTTTTCCTTAACCACCAGGCGGTAAAAGGGTTTTCCCTTGGCGCCCATTCTCATTAAACTGATTGCTAACATAATTTTGTAATTCGTTCGTTGTTAGTTGTCCGCCGCGTCTCGCCCAATGGCAAAAAACGACGAACGATCCAGCAACTATCTCCGTTTCTTGTGCCTTTTTTTCTTCTTTATTCGCCTTGATAACGAATCCGTCGAATCGTCATCGTCATGATCTATTGCCGAACCGCCGCCCAGCATCCCGAGCGGATTTCCGCCGCCGCCCAAAAGTCCGCCCAAGCCGCCCGCGAGGCCGCCGGCCATCTTTCGGCCCAAACCACCGAACAGTCCGCCGCGGTTCATCTGGGCCATCATCTTTTTCATCTGCTCATACTGACGGAGCAGTTGGTTGACCTCGGCGATCGTCGAACCCGATCCGCCCGCGATACGCGTTTTGCGGCTCGCGTCGATCACCTTGTGATTGTTACGCTCGAATCGCGTCATTGAGTCAATGATCGCCTCGGTGCGTTTCATCTGATGATCGACGACCGCAGACTGTTCGTCCGTGATCTGGAGCCCGCCGGTCATTTGCTCGGGCAGCATCTTCATCAACTTGGACATCGAGCCGAGTTTTTTGAACTGTCCGAGCTGGTTTCGAAAATCTTCGAGCGTAAACTGATTGCTCGTCATCTTGCGCAGCTGTTCCTGCGCTTCTTCTTCGTTTATCTTGCCCTGAACCTCTTCGATAAGGCTCAGAACGTCGCCCATACCGAGTATTCGCTGGGCGATACGGTCCGGATAGAACGGCTCGATCGCGTCGTACTTTTCGCCGACACCGACGAATTTGACCGGCTGGCCGATGACCTGTTTGATCGAGAGGGCAGCACCGCCGCGAGCGTCGCCGTCCATTTTGGTCAAAACGACACCGGTAATGCCGACACGCTCGTGAAAGACCTCAGCCGAGCGAACAGCATCCTGACCTGTCATCGCATCGGCGACAAAGAGCACTTCGACCGGCTTGGTCTCGGCTTTGATCTGCTCGAGTTCGACCATCAACTCGTCGTCGATGTGCAGACGGCCCGCGGTATCGATCATCAGGGTATCGAAACCATACTCGACCGCGTGGTTCATGGCACCGCGAACGATCGTCATCGGATCGTTGGTGTCCTTGGCCTCAAATACCGCGACGTTTACGGCGTTTGCGACGACCTTGAGCTGCTCACGGGCTGCGGGACGGTACACGTCGACCGAAACGAGCAGCGGTTTGCGCTCCTGATTGTCAGCGAGCCAGCGTGATATCTTGCCGGTGGAGGTCGTCTTACCCGAACCCTGCAGGCCGACGATCATCACGACATTCGGGGTCGCCTTGGTAAACACCAGCCGCGACGAAGTGCCGCCCATCAGCGTCGAAAGCTCGTCGTAGACGATCTTGACGACCTGTTCGTGCGGTTTCAGTCCATTCCAGACCTCTTCGCCCTCGGCCTTGACGCGAACAGACTCGACAAAATCTTTAGCGACCTTGTAGTTGACGTCTGCCTCGAGCAACGCCATCCGGATCTCGCGCAGGGCCGCATCAACGTGCTCGGGCGTCAATTTGCCCTGACCACGCAGATTTCGCAGCGTCAGCTTAAGTTTGTCGGACAGCGATTCGAACATATAGACACACTTCGGCCACAAGAGTCGAAACTATAAATACTACGGGTTCAGAGCGGAAGTGTCAAGAAATACGGGCACTTAAAGCACCCGGTCGATGGCCGCGAGGACGGCCGCCGGGGCGACATTGAGGATGCATTTGGGCTCGCCAAAGACCCGGCACTCGTAACCGGGGCAGGGCTGACACGGCATCGGGTCAAAAACGATCTCGTTAGCCGCGTCGGTCCACGGATGCCAGTGGTTGCGGTTCGATGACCCGAAGACCACAACACTCGGTGTACCTATCGCTGCGGCGATGTGAGCGATGCCGCTGTCATTGCCGACAAAAATGCGGGACCTCGAGGCCAGAGCGGTGATCTCCGGCAGCGTCAGGTCGTCAAATGTAATTATCGGGATCGCTGAAATCGCCGTAAGTTTTTTCAGGATCCCGGCCTCGTGTTTCGTGGCGACAGCGAGCGGCCGGAGGCCGCGTTCGGTCAGGTGCCGGGCAGTCTCGGCAAAATGTTCGGCAGCCCATTGTTTTGATTCAAAGGCGGCAGCCGGGTGGATAAGCCCGATCGTAGGCTCGTCGCTCAGGGTCAGATGCCCACGCGACCGAAATTTTGCCTCAAGCGACTGGAGTGCGGCGCCAGTGACGACCAAGCGGCTCTTCGGCCGGTCACCGACCGGTATGCCGGCAAAGCCGATGACCGCCAACTGCTGTTCAGCGGAGTGCATTTCGGCACGGCCCCAGAAATCGGCCGCCGACGAGTAAAGGTGATCGTAAAGGCGAGGATATCGGTAATGCGACAGCCCGACTCGATGTTTGGCACCCGACGCCCTGACGAACATCGAGCTGGTCGTGCCACCGTGCAAATTGACCGCAACATCGTATCGGCGGCTGCGTAAGTATCTGGCTGCCCTGAGTTTAGCGGCATTTCCACTTTCGACGGAAACGACATTTACATCATCAAATCCGTCAAGTACGGGAGCGACCCAATCCTCAAGCAATATGTCGATCTCCGCCTGCGGAAGTGCACGACGCAAGGCCGTCAGCGATGGCGTAGCCAGGACCGTATCGCCGATCGATCGCAGCCTGACCACAAGCACGCGCCGGACGTTTGGCCAATCGATTTTTCTAACGTCTTTCGTCAATGGCTGGTACCGTCACGATCAACATCGGCATTGCCGAGTGCGAAGCTTTCGATAATCTTCCAAACTTCACCTTCGGCCTGCTCAATGAATGATATCTCGTCGAATGTGTGCGAAAACGGCTTGACGAGCGATGTCGCCAGCTCGAGTATCTCATCGGTGCATTTGCCGTTTCGCGGGTGTATCAGGGTAATATGCGGCTCGTGCTTTCGGACCGGCGGGTCCAGCAGATACGCTCTGAGATCATCAAATCCGGCAGTCGACCCCGACGAAGGAAGAAAGAGCATATTACCCTCACGAACCGGCGAACCAAACCCGAGAGTGACACGATCAGGCGGCGTTGAGCGCAGTTTAGCGGCCAAACTGTCCCAATCATGGACTTCGTCTTCGCGACATAAAGTGACATGGCCGGCGATCAACCGCGACTGTTTCGGGTTGAACCTGGCCCGAATGTCATCGATCGGGAAGTGGCCCCGAAGAAACAGCGTTGCCTGCCTGCGAGTCGGCCGGCTTGTCATTTTTCAACTGTGGCCTCGTCAACAAGCATCACGGGAATGCTGTCCCGGATCGGATAAACCAATGAGCATTCAGGGTTTAGACATTTCAACCGGGTTTCTTCGGCGTTGATCTCGAGTTCGGATTTACACTTTGGACAGCGCAGTATCTCTAACAGTTCGGGGCTTACGGCCATATTATCTATCTCCAATTATGTCTTATCTTAATACGACAGAAACGTAAATCGAAAGGACGGACCGATCACGCAGATCGATCCGTCCCGAGTTAGTTTCCGATCATCGACTGACTAAGCGGCGTCAGTCTTGGTGCCGCACTCAGGGCAGAACTTTGCACCCGGGGCCAATTCGAACTGGCAGCTCGTGCACTTCGCCTTTTCCTGCGACGATCCGCACTCGGAACAGAATTTCGCACCCTCGCGAAGTTCGGCACCGCACTTGACGCACGGAACTTTGGCGACTTCCATCTTGCTGCCGCAATCAGAACAGAACTTGACGCCTGCCGCATTGGGCTTGCCGCAGCTCGGGCATGGAACGGTCGCCGCTGCCGCCGGGGACTGAGCGCCGCCAACGGCCCCGCCGGCCTGCTGTCCGAACACGTTTGCCATCTGTCCGCCGACCGCAAAGCCGGCACCTAACCCGGCTCCGAGACCCGCACCGCCGCCTTCATTTTGAGCGGCATCGCGGAGAGCGTCGGCGGCCTGAAACTGCATATACGTCTGTGCGTCGCCGAGAGCACCCATCGATGCACGCTTGTCCATCGCGGCTTCGACTTCGGGCGGAAGGCTGACGTTCTCGACGTAAAATTTGGTCACCTCGAGTCCGTAGCTGCTGAAATCTTCATTGATCTTGCCGCGGATCGTGTCGCCGATCTCCTTGTATTGAGCGGCCAGATCGAGGGCAGGGATCTTTAGCTCGCCGAGGGCGTCCGAAAACTCGGTTACGATCGCCCGCTTGAGCTGACCGTCGATATCGTCGGTTTGAAAATGAGCGTTGGTTCCGGCGATCTGCTTGATAAATTCGCTCGGGTCGGCCACGCGGAGGCTGTACGCTCCGAATGCACGTAGACGAACAATGCCAAAATCGGCGTCGCGGAGCATCACAGGATTGGACGTGCCCCACTTCATATCCGTGAACTGTTTCGTATTGACGAAATAGACTTCGGACTTGATCGGAGAATTGAAACCGTATTTCCAGGCTCCCAACTTGGACAGAATAGGCGTATTGCCGCCTTCGACGGTGTAGCGGCCGGGGGTGAATACATCAGCCACCTGACCCTCAAAAACAAAGACCGCGGCCTGCGATTCGCGAACGATAAGTTGCGCTCCGTTCTTGATCTCCTGTCCGGCGACCGGAAAGCGGTAAACGAGCGTCGATTGTGACTCGTCGAGCCACTCGATGACTTCAATAAACTGGTTTAATGCCTCTTGTTTGATCTTGTCAAAAATGCTCATCAATAAATCTCCTTGTCAGAACTCTTAACGATAAAATATGACACAAAGTTGCCGGAATTGGAAGTTTTTTGTGTCAGCAGAGGGCACTGAAATGGGGTCATTCGACTGACGACCCACGGAACTTGCCGCTGACCCAAATAACGGCGATCATCGCTGTTCCGCCCGCTATATCCAGAAAAACATCATTGATGCTGCCCGTTCGGGCCGCATCAAAGCTCTGGTTAAACTCGTCTAGTGATGCGATCACGGCAACAAGCAGGATTGACCGCATCAGCCTGAACTCTGCGTTTGCGAGCGCCCGATAGGCCATCAACGCAAGCACCGCATACTCGGTAAAATGTGCACATTTGCGAATGAATGCGTGATAAAGGGTGATCGTCTCGGC
Source organism: uncultured Chloracidobacterium sp. (assembly GCA_964592865.1). Lineage (GTDB taxonomy): Bacteria > Acidobacteriota > Blastocatellia > Pyrinomonadales > Pyrinomonadaceae > OLB17. Next base: position 8,120 of record CAZQGN010000008.1, read on the forward strand.
CGAAGCCGCTGGAAAAAGGAACTCAAGAACCGGGCGGATAAACCTCGAAGTCTCTTCCATCGACCCCTGACCGCTCGACATATAAAAGATCACGCCGATCCAAACGACAAGAGACGCAATAGCGATAATGCTCCTGCGTCCCCTGTTTTTATTGATGCTACTGCTCAATTATCAGCTGAGAGTTAAAACGACGTCGAGACAGAGAAACTGCCGCCGGCGATCATCAGTATCATACCGAGGATCATTAGGCCCAACTGCATCCAGCCTTCTTTTTTGACAAAGCAAAATATCAATCCTGCGATCCAGGAGAAGAAAAAGATCAGAACCGCCCAAAGTGCTCCGCCGCTCTTAAATGCAACGACCATTAACCAGACCCAACCAACTACCAACAGAAGTAATCCCAAAAGTCCAAGTATCGCCATATTGTCCTCCAATGTTTGATGGTAAAGCTCTTGAAAACAGCGGCATAAAAGAGCGTATGCCGAAAAGTAAAGATCGGCTGTATTCTACAATGGTATTTTGTGATTAACAACCCGGCCGTGAAGACACAAAAAACCGGGCGACGTGATCGTGCCCGGCTTTTGTTAGCTATTGAACTGTAAAAATACGCTATGCGGCAGCGGCCCCGCTTACGACTTCAATAATTTCCTTGGTGATCGCCGCCTGCCTGATACGGTTCATGTTCAAGGTCAAAGAATCGATCAACTCGCCCGCATTCTTGGACGCCGAGTCCATAGCGGTCATTCGCGAACCCTGCTCTGAAGCCACTGATTCGATCATACCGCGGTAGATCTGTGTCTCGACCTGCTTCGGCAACAGTTTACCGAAGATCTCCGAGATCGGCTGCTCATAGATATATTCGGCCTGTGCGGCTCCGTCGGTTCCCTCGGACTCGGCTCTCGGTATCGGGAGAAGCTGTTCGATAACGGGTTTTTGCGACAGGACAGTTTGGAATTCGGTAAAAACTATGAAGACCTTATCGATCGTCTCGTCCTCGACGAAGGTCTTGATCACCTTTTCGGCGATCTCGAGGGCGTCCTGCAGTTTGACCTGGCCCGAGCCGGTCAAACCGATGTATTCGTCCGCGAAAACAACATCGCGCCGCTTGAAGAAGTCTCGGCCCTTGCGGCCGACGGCGACCATCTCGGTGGTCTTGCCGTTGTGCTCCTTCAGAAAAGCCTGCGTAGCCTTAATGACATTGGCGTTAAAAGCTCCCGCGAGCCCCTTGTCGGCGCTGATCAGTACGATAAGATATTTGTCGTCGCCGCGAGCGTCGAGCAGCGGATGCGAAAATTCGTCTGCCACCTTCGCGCTCAGGCCTCCGAGCACCTCAGACATCTTGCCCGCGAACGGACGCGACGAAGTGACGCGGTCCTGCGCACGCTTGAGCTTGGCCGCGGCGACCATCTTCATCGCCTTGGTGATCTGCTGAGTATTTTTGACCGACTTGATGCGTCGGCGCATATCCAAAAGACTTGCCATTATTTTAGTGAAAAGTGTCTGGTGGCGAGCGGCCGGCAAATGTCGGGCCGCCCGTTACCGTTCACTGTTTACGCTGCCGCTGAAGCAGCTGCTTCCCAGCGGGTCGCCTTGAAATCCTCGATCGCTTCCTTCATCGCCGCCTTCAGATCGTCATCGATCGAGCGTTTTTCACGCATCGTGTTGAGGACGGCCGGATGGGCTTCCTTGGCGAATTTGGTCAGTTCTTCTTCAAACCGCTTGAGGTCGGTGACCTCAACATCGTCGGCCATTCCGTTGGTCACGGCCCAGATGATGAGGACCTGCTCGACCACTTCCATCGGACGATACTGCGGCTGTTTGAGGATCTCGGTCAGACGACGGCCGCGTTCGAGCTGGGCCTGGGTCGATTTGTCGAGGTCCGATCCGAACTGAGCGAACGCCGCCAGCTCACGAAACTGTGCAAGGTCGATACGCAGCGTACCGGCGACCTGCTTCATGGCCTTGATCTGAGCCGAGCCGCCCACACGCGAAACCGAGTTACCCACGTTGATAGCGGGACGCACGCCCGAATTAAAGAGGTCCGACTCGAGGAATATCTGACCGTCGGTGATCGAGATCACGTTGGTCGGAATGTACGCCGAGATGTCGCCGGCCTGGGTCTCGATGATCGGGAGGCTGGTCAGCGATCCGCCGCCCTGCTTGTCCGACATCTTAGCGGCACGTTCGAGAAGGCGTGAGTGCAAATAGAAAACGTCGCCCGGATACGCTTCGCGGCCCGGAGGACGGCGGAGCAGAAGCGAGATCTCGCGGTACGCGGCGGCCTGTTTTGAAAGATCATCGTAGATCGTCAGTGCGTGGCGGCCGTTGTCGCGGAAGTATTCGCCCATCGCGCAGCCCGAATACGGTGCCAGGAACTGCATAGCCGCCGGGTCCGACGCGGTAGCCGAAACGATGATCGTATAGTCCATCGCTCCGTACTCTTCGAGCTTTTGGCGAACCTGTGCAACGGTCGACTGTTTCTGGCCGATCGCCACGTAGATACAGATCACGTCCTTGCCCTTCTGGTTGATGATCGTGTCGATCGCGACGGCGGTCTTGCCGGTCTGGCGGTCGCCGATGATCAGCTCACGCTGGCCGCGGCCGATCGGCACCATCGAGTCGATAGCTTTCAAACCGGTCTGGAGCGGCTCCTTAACGGGCTGACGGTCAATGATGCCCGGAGCGATACGCTCGATCGGAAAGTACGTATCGGTCACGATATCGCCGGCTTCATCGATCGGGTTGCCAAGGGCGTCGACCACACGGCCGATCATCGCGTCGCCTACCGGCACGCTCATGATGCGTTTGGTACGCTTGGCTTCGTCGCCCTCTTTGATCTTCTGAAAATCGCCAAAGAGCACGCAGCCGACCTTGTCTTCCTCAAGGTTCAGCGCGAGGCCGCGGACGCCATGCGGAAATTCGAGCAGCTCGCCGGCCATTACCTTTTCGAGGCCATAGATCTCGGCGATACCGTCACCGACCTTGATGACCGTGCCGACCTCGTTAACGGTCATGCTTGCGTCAAAATTCTCGATCTGAGCACGAATGATCTCGTTGATTTCGTTTGCTTTAATTGCTTCCATAGTAATTGTATGTGGTTCGATGCCGATCGGCGGCCGCCGTTCTTGTCAGCGGCGAACGTCCGGCCTATCGCTATCCGCCAATAAGTTGTTCTTTAAGAGTATCTAATTTCGTTCGGACCGAACCGTCATAAACCGTTGACCCGATGCGGGTTACGACCCCGCCGATAATATCGCTGTTAGTTACGAATTTAATATTGACCTTCTTTCCGGTCAGTTTTTCGAGATTTGCCTGAAACGCCGCACGTTCGCTCTCGGGCAGTTCGCGGGCCGACGTGATCTCGGCCGAAACGACGCCTTTGCGTTCCTCGAGGACCGACGCAAAACGGTCATGGATCTCGCCGATCTCGTTTATGCGGTCGTTTCTGAGCAGGATACGCAGAAAATTGGCGGTCGTCTTCGAGGGCCGCGATTTCGCCAAAAGCTCTTCGAGCAGCTTTTCCTTATTGACGTGCGAGATCGCCGGATTGCTAAAAACATTGGCCAGATCCGGATTTTCGTTAAATATCTGGTGCCATCCGGCAAGTTCGGACTTGACGGTGTCAACGTCGCCGGTCTGCAGGACGACGTCCGCAAGAGCGGCTGAATAACGGCGGGCGACTGTTTCTGTACTCATTTTAGTTTAGCCCTCCGATCTCCTGGATATTTGCCTTGACCAAACGGGCGTCGCTCTGGCCGTCGATCTGCGATCGCAGCTTTTCCTCGGCGAGGCGAATGCTCTCCTCGGCCGAAAACCGGCGAAGTTCGGCACGTGACTGGTTGGCCAGACGGGCGATCTCGGCCTCGGTCTGCTGACGAAGACGATCGATCTCGGCCTGGGTGTGTTCGGCGAGCCTTTGCTTTTCGGCCTCGGCCTCGGCCTTTGCCTTGGCGATAATGCCTTCTTTCTCGGTCTCGAGCTGTGCGAGTTTCGCTTCGGCTGCGGTCAGTTTGGCAAGTGCCTCTTTCTTCTCCTCTTCGGCCTTGATCAGTTCGGCCCGGATCGCCTCGCGTTTTGCCTTAAAGGCGTCGCCAAGCGGCTTTTTGAGCAGATAGACGCCGATCGCGGCGAAAATAAAGAGGTTGAGAAACTTCCAGGCCTCAAAACCGGGAATGTTGAACCACTCGTTGTAAAAATGCTTGAACGCTTCCCACGAGCCGCCGGAACTGCCCGCAGCGGCACCCGAGAAGAACAAGATGATGTTGCTTATGAACAAGAGCATAAAATCCTACGCCTTTAAGATATTGGCTGCGATCGAATCGGCGATCTTTTCGGCATCCGCGGCAAGCGTCTTTCGGGTCTCGGCGGCCTGCTTTTCGACCTCGGCCTTACCGGCGTCAAATTTCTCGGCGACCTCGGCCTTGACGCGGGTGACCTTTTCTTCGCGGTCGGCGGCGGCCTCTTTCTGTTCCTTTTCGATCAGCTCATAGCCCTTCGAGCGTGTCTCGAGCATCTCGCGTGTGTAGAGCGATTCCTTTTCGGCGGCATCACGCAGGATCGGGCCGGCCTCGCCGCCCTCGACGCCCTTGAATTTGTCGCGGGTCGCAAGTACGCGATTGATCGGCTTGAACAAGGTACGGTTCAAGACCCAGATCATGATCAGGATCAACGCGATATGGATGAAGATCGTACCGTCCGGGAAGAGCTGTATACTTTCGGCAAACGCCAGGAAATGCATAAACTTATTTGACCAATAACACTGTATTAAAAAGGCGAAAAGCGCCCGATTCTCAAAAGATATAAGAGTATCACGCGCCCTTTTTAAGGGTCAAGGACACCTTGATCGGCGCGACACGGCGCATCACGGCCGCCGAAACCAGCCTCGGCCTCCCGGAAAGCTCATTCATAGGGCGGATCGACGATCCGGCCAAAAGCAAATTGACGCTTTTCCTGATCAAACCTCGAAAACCGCGTTGACGCGATCACTGAGAGCAGTTGTTGCGGCCGATCCCGGGCAGGGCTCGAACGCGGCATTGCGGGCTTGACTTTGTGTTTCATCTATGCAACAATCATTTTATTATGATAAACGAAAACATCACGGAAGTAAGTTGGAAGGTGCTGCCGAGAGGCGACGCCGCGAGGTGGTCGGGGATGTATGTCACGCTGAACCCGATCGGGAAAATAGCACTGAGCCGGACGACGCACCAGCGTCTCGGTTCGCCCGAGGCGGTCCTCATCGCGTATGACGTGCTGAACCTCAAGCTGGCCCTGCGGCCCGCTGCGCTCGACACACCGAACGCGTATCCGATCAGGAAGTACGGCACGTGCGGCGGCCGCATCATCAGGGCGTACAGGCTGATCTCCGAATTCGGCATCAGGCCGCGTGAGACGGTCGAATTTGAGACGCCGGTCATCGACGGCGAAGGGCACCTGATACTCGACCTGCAAAAACTGAGGCTATCGCCGCGGGCCGAGGGCTGGAAGAAAAGGTCACGGGTTGCGTAGAGCCGTCGTAGTTGTGTTAACGTCACTTGGGATCGAAGGATGCCGCACCTATGACGCCGCCGAACGAAAAACCTGACAAGGTCCGTGCCGGGAGAAACCGGACCATCGTGCTCGACGCGGCGGAGGCCGACCGATATCGCGGGTCGCTCCTGTTCGAGGGTGACGCGGCGGTGAAAGGCGGAGCCGAAGGCAAGGTCATCTGCGGCGACGCCTTTGAGGTGCTGAAAGAGCTGCCCGCGGCAAGCGTGGACCTGCTGTTCGCCGATCCGCCCTATAACCTGACGAAGGATTTCGGGTCGGCGAAGTTTCGGCAGAGGCCGCTTGATGATTATGAGGCCTGGCTCGGATCCTGGATCGAGTCCTGCGTTCGCCTCCTGAAACCGACCGCCTCGGTCTATATCTGCGGCGATTGGCGTTCGGCGGCGGCTATACAGCGGGCCGGGTCGCGGCATTTCAAACTGCGCAACCGCATCACATGGGAACGCGAAAAAGGCCGCGGCGCCAAGGCCAACTGGAAGAACTCGGCCGAGGACATCTGGTTCTTTACCGTGTCGGATGAATATACGTTCAATATAGACGCGGTAAAACAGCGGCGGCGGGTCATCGCACCGTATCGACAGGACGGCCGGCCAAAGGACTGGCAGGAAACGCCCGACGGCAACTTTCGCGACACGCATCCGTCAAATATCTGGACCGACATCAGCGTGCCTTTCTGGTCGATGCCCGAAAATACCGACCACCCGACGCAGAAACCCGAAAAGCTGCTCGCAAAGATCATCCTGGCCAGCACGGCGGCGGGCGACCTCGTTCTCGACCCATTTGCCGGCAGCGGCACGACGGCCGTTACCGCCAAAAAGCTCGGGCGCCGCTTCATAGCGATCGAGTCGGACGAAACGTACTGTCTGCTCGCGCGGAAACGCCTCGAAATGGCCGAGTCCGACCCGACGATCCAGGGCCTGGCCGACGGCGTCTTTTGGGACCGCAACGCCGGCCCGTCCCTGCGCTCTAAGTAAGCTCTGTGGCAGAATGTTCTTATGAAAGTGGCAACGTGGAATGTTAATTCGATCAGGCTGAGGCTCGAGCAGGTCCTGGCGTGGACGGCGGCGACCGGAACCGACGTGGTCTGCCTGCAGGAAACAAAGGTCGTTGACGATGATTTTCCGGTCAGCGAGATCGCCGACGCCGGTTATCAGGTCGCCTTTTTTGGTGAAAAATCGTACAACGGCGTCGCGATCATATCCAAACACGAGATCGCCGACGTGCAGAAGGGATTTCCCGAGGACGCGCCCGATGCCCCCAAACGCCTGATCGCCGCGACCGTCAACGGCGTGCGGATCGTCAACACCTACATCCCGAACGGCACCGAGCTGTGGACCGAAAAATTTACCTTCAAACTGGACTGGCTGCACCGGCTGAGGCGAATGTTCGACGAGGACTGCAGCCTCGATTCGAACGTGCTGCTGTGCGGTGATTTTAACGTCGCCCCGGACGAACTCGACGTCTGGAGCGTGCCGCAGTGGCAGGGGAAACTGCACTTTTCCATGCCCGAAAGGGCCGCGATGCACCACGTCAAACAGTGGGGCTTTGTCGACGCGTTTCGTCATAAGAACGGCGACGCGCAGGAGTTTTCGTGGTGGAACTATCGCGAGGGTGCGTGGCAGCGTAATCAGGGCCTGCGGATCGACCACATCTGGGTGTCGCCGCCGCTCGCCGAAAAATGTACCGGCTGCTGGATCGACAAGGCACCCCGCGGCCAGGAACGCCCGTCGGACCACACGCCCGTGGTCGCGGATTTTGCGGTCTGACCGGAACGGCACACGATGAGAACATATATTTTCACGATCACGGCCGCCGTACTTGCTTGCTCTGCTGCCGCGGCGGCGCAGACGCCCGAGGCCGTACTGTCAGGCCCGAAGGCCGTGCGGGCGCTCGACTTTATCCGCTCGGTCGAGGCCGAGACCATAGCCGAACAGATCAAGACCTGCGAGATACCGGCCCCGCCGTTTAAGGAACAGGTGCGAGCCGCCTACTACAAACAACGGTTTACCGAGCTCGGGCTCAGGAACGTCCGCATCGACCGCGAGGGCAACGTCATCGGCGAACGTCCCGGCACCGGCGGCGGCCGTACGCTGGCGCTCGTCGCTCATCTCGACACTGTTTTTCCCGAGGGCACCGACGTCAGGGTCAAGCGCGACGGCACGGTGCTGACCGGTCCGGGCATCGGCGACAACTGCCGCGGCCTGGCCGTGATGCTGGCCGTCATCCGAGCGCTGGACGAGGCTCGGATCGAGACCGTCAGTTCGATCGTTTTTGTCGCCAATGTCGGCGAAGAGGGCCTCGGCAACCTGCGCGGTACGCGGCACCTTTTGACCGAGGAGATGCCGGGCCGTATAACCGACTTTATCGGCATCGACGCTCAGGGGTTTGATCTCGTCGAACGCGAGATCGGCAGCAATCGTTACCGCGTGACGTTCAGCGGGCCGGGCGGGCACAGCTTTATCGATTTTGGCCGCCCGAGCGCGATACATGCCCTCGGCCGGGCGATCGACAAAATATCGCTTCTGCGGCCGCCGGCGTCGCCCAAAACGACCTTTAACGTCGGCCGCGTCGAGGGCGGCACAACCGTCAATTCGATCGCCCAGACGGCATCGATGGAGGTCGACCTTCGCTCGGTCAGCGGTGCCGAGCTCGCTAAGATCGACGCTGACTTCAAACGCGCCGTCGCCGACGCACTGGCCGAGGAGAACGCCGGACGCAGCGGCGGCTTTCAGCTGTCGGTCGATATCAAGCTGATCGGCGAACGGCCCGTCGGCCGCCAGGCAATTGACGCCCCGATCATCAGGACGATCCTCGCCGCTGACCGGGCACTCGGCGTCAAGTCCAATTTGACGGCGAGCAGCACCGATTCGGGAATGCCGAACAAGCTCGGGATACCGGCCGTGACGATCGGCAGCGGCGGACGCTGGCTCGGGTCACATTCGGTGACCGAGAGCTTTGATATGACCGACAGTTACCGCGGCTCACAGCGGGTCCTCGCCGCGGTGCTCGCGATCGCCGGGGCCAAGTGACCGGCCTTGTCCGCCGGGCGCAAATAAATGTTGCCCGCCGGCGGAAACAAAGTTACTATCAGTTGCGTAAGATTCCAGTCTTTATCTTTAAACTTTTTGCAGAGAGACCGGCTCGGCCGGCAATATGCCGGATGGTCTTGTGTCGGGCCTGAAGCGCCGCATAGTGTTATCGCGGGCAATGGCCGGCATCGTTCGTGCCGACAATTTCGATTATTCACCAACCCAGGAGAGTCACGTTAATGAGAAGTTCCAAGCTGAGTTTGCTTTTACTATTTGTTTGCCTGACGGCGGCCGCACTGGTCGTCAACGCTCAGGACCCGCCGCCCGAAACGCCGACGCCGGGCGGAGCCAGGCCGGGTGCCGGCGGGCCGCCCTCGACCGATCCGCAGCCCTATGACAAGGTGATCACCAAGGACGCCAAGACAAAAAAGGGCGTTTTCGCGGTACATCAGGTCAAGGACAAATTTTATTACGAGATACCCAAGAGCGAATTTGGCAAGGAATATCTCTGGGTCGCACAGATCGCCAAAACGACGGTCGGTGTCGGATACGGCGGCCAGGCGCTCGGCAACCGCGTCGTCCGCTGGGAGTTGATCGACAACAAGGTCCATCTGCGAAACCGCAACTACAGCGTCATCGCCGACCCCAAAACACCGATCTCGGAGGCGGTACAGGCGTCAAACAACGACTCGATCCTGATGACGTTTAACGTCGCGGCATGGGGCCCGAATAACGACACGGCCGTGATCGAGGTGACCCGCCTGTTCAACACCGACGTATTTGAGTTCAGCGCCCGTCAGCGTCTGAACGCGACCGCGCTCGATACGGCACGGTCATTTATCGAACGCATCACGCCGTACCCGACCAATATCGAGGCCGAATCGTCGATGACCTATACGCGTGCGGCGACACCCGCGGGTGCTCCCGGCGGCGGAGGCGGCGGCTTTACGCAGCAGTCGGGTATGAATCCCGGCAGTGCGACCGTCGTGCTCCATCACAGTATGGTCAAGCTGCCCGAAAACCCGATGATGCCGCGGCTGTTTGACGAGCGTGTCGGTTATTTTTCGCAGACGCAGATCGACTATGGCCGCGAGGAGCACAAGGCTCCCGAGACGACCTATATCCGCCGCTGGCGCCTTGAAAAGAAAGACCCGAACGCCGAACTTTCGGAACCGGTCAAGCCGATCGTCTATTACATCGACTCGGCAACGCCGACCAAGTGGATACCCTTTATGATCAAGGGCGTCGAAAAATGGCAAAAGGCGTTTGAGGCCGCGGGCTTTAAAAACGCGATCATCGCCAAGCGTGCCCCGACCAAAAAGGAAGATCCGGATTTTGCCGCCGAGGACGCACGCTATTCGGTCATCCGCTGGCTGCCCTCGACGATCGAGAACGCCTCGGGCCCGCACGTCGCCGACCCGCGAACCGGCGAGATCCTCGAGTCGGACATTCAGTTCTATCACAACATCATGAACCTCCAGCGTTCGTGGTATTTCCTGCAGGTGGGCGCTCTCGACAAGCGTGCCCAGAGGCTGCCGATGCCCGACGACCTGATGGGAACGCTGCTCGAGTACGTCGTGGCCCACGAGGTCGGACATACGCTCGGTTTTCAGCACAATATGAAGGCCAGCTCGACCTATCCGCAGGACAAGGTCCGCGACCGCGAGTGGGTCCACAAGATGGGCCATACGCCGACGCTGATGGACTATTCACGCTTTAACTACGTCGCGCAGCCCGAGGACAACATCCGCGTCGAGGACCTCGTTCCCGGCATCGGGCCGTATGACGAATGGGCGACGATGTGGGGCTATAAGCCGATCCCCGGAGCCAAGACGCCCGACGCCGAAAAGGCCACGCTCGACCAGTGGGCACTCGCTCAGGACGAAAAGCCGTGGCTGCGGTTTTCGACGGCAGGCTCGGCCGGCAGCGACCCCGGCGAACTGACCGAGGCGGTCGGTGACGCCGACGCGGTCAAATCGAGCTCGCTCGGGCTGCTGAACCTCAAGCGCGTCGCAAAGCTGCTCGTGCCGGCGACCACCACCGAAAAGGGCATGCCGTATGACGACCTTGCCGAACTCTACGGCCGTATGCTCGGCCAGTGGACGCTCGAGATGAATCACGTGTCGGCGATCGTCGGCGGATTTAACTCGCAGCAAAAGCACATCGGGCAGAACGGCGTACGGTTTGAGATGGTGCCGCGTGCCCGTCAGGCCGAGGCGGTCAAGTTTCTCAACGAGAACGCCTTTGCGACGCCGATGTGGGCGATCGACAAGGACATCCTGCGGCGGATCGAGCCGGTCGGAGCCCTCAATCGCGTCCGCAACGCGCAGAACAGCGTGCTGAACAACCTTTTGTCCAGTTCGCGTTTCGCGCGTCTGGTCGAACAGCAGGCACTGGACGGAAACGCCGCGTATCAGCCGGGAGATTTTCTGGCCGACGTTCGCAGCGGCGTCTGGGGCGAGCTGACCGGGCCCAAGGTGTCGGTCGACGCGTATCGCCGCAACCTGCACCGTGCATACCTCGACATCGCCAATAATAAGCTGAACGCGCCGCCCGCGACCCTGCCTGCAGGACTGCCGGCGTCGTTTGCGGCCAACTTCATCACCACCGGCGATGAAAAGGAGTTTTACCGTGCCGAACTGCGTGCGATCAGTGCGGCGGCAAGCGCCGCGATCCCGCGGGCGGCCGACCGTGCGACGAAGGTCCACCTCGAGGCCGTTCGCGATCAGATCGGCAAGATACTCAATCCGGATCAGGCCGGCGGCTCGGCCGCGGGCGGGACGAACCGGTTGGCTATCGAGCTGCTCGAGATGTACCTGAACCCGACCTCGTGCTGGCCCGACTACGTCATCAAACCGTAGTCGCCGGACGCGAATGTACAGATAAGAAAGGCCGACGCTCATTGCCGTCGGCCTTTTCGGTTTTTTGGCGGCCGCCCGCCGAAAATACTTTGATCGCGGGCTGATCAGTATCGATCGATGGCACGCCGGTTGCTAAGGACACTTGAGTAGGCAGCTAGCGAAGGTTATCCAAACCGAGGCAACCAAGCTATATTTATTCGCAGGTCAAAGATGTCCAATTTTGAAACCTATAAAAAACAGGAGACCGTGCTGATATTGCTGAACATCGCGGTGCTGGCGGCCCTGTTCTTTGTCCATATCAGCTTTATCTCGCTGCTCGGCCGGCCCGGGCTAGTTCTGCTGCTGACGCTCGCTGTCCGATTTTTGATACTCATTTTTGAGTTGCTGTGGGTACAGCGCCTAGATCAGGAGAGCAGTCAGCGATCGATCGACACTCATGTCCATATCTCGATCGTGCTCAACATCACGTTTGCGTTCGTCGCGGCGATATCGGGCGGGACCGCGGACAGTCATTATTCGGTCCTGATGATCATCCCGATACTCTCGGCCGCATACCGCTTTTCGATCGTCCGCACGCTGATGGTGACCGGAGTGACCATCGTCCTTACTTTTCTCGAAGTATGGCTGTTCTTTCGGGCAAATCCGCCTGCCGACGTGAGCGAGTATTTTGAGGCCGCGACGGTGTCACTCGTGTTTCTGGTCGTCGCGATCGTCGTCTGGCTGCTGGTCGGCAATCTGCGCAACGAGGAAGAGAAGTTGGGCAGGAGCCTGGACGACCTCCGAAAACTGCAGGAAAAACTGGTCGCCGAGGAAAAACTCTCGGCCATCGGACAGCTTTCGAGCGCGATCGCACACGAGATACGCAATCCGGTAACGATGATCGCAAGCTCGCTAAAAATGGCCGAAAAACATGAACCCGGCTCGGCGACGCGCCTGGAAATGTTCAACATCGCGACCGAGGAGGCCAAGCGGCTCGAGACGCTGACCACCGATTTTCTGGCGTTTGCCCGGACACGACAGCCGGAACGAAAACCCATCGCGATCTATGACCTGCTCAACTATATTGCCGGCCTGGCCAAGGCCCGGGTAAGCGAAAAGGAAATATCGCTGCAGGTCGAGTGTGACGAACAGCTCAGTTGCGACATCGACGCGTCACAAATGCAGCAGGCTATCCTAAATCTGCTGACCAACGCGATAAACGCCTCGCCGCCTGATTCCCGCATCAAGCTCGGGGCGGCATCGCGGGACACCGGTACGGTCATCTATGTCGAGAATATGGGGCCGGCGATACCGGCAAACCTGGTCGAACGCGTCTTTGAGCCATTTTTTACCAGCGGAGCTAACGGCACGGGGCTCGGGCTTTCGATCGTCAGAAATATCGCCCGGGCGCACGACGGCGAGGTAAGTCTGGCGGTAAACGAACAAGACAATATTAGATTTGAGATAGTATTCTGAATCTTTAACGACGCACCGATCTATGGCACGCATTCTGATCATCGACGACGAGCCGAACATGAGGAGGATACTGACGCTTATTCTCCAGGAGGACGGACACACCGTCGCCGAGGCCGCCGGCGTCACTCCGGCCCTCGAGATGCTGGCGACAGAGCGGTTCGATCTCGTCATCTCGGACAAAAAGATGCCGGACGGTGACGGTTTTGACGTGCTCAGTTACTGCCGCGAAAATGAACCGTCGCTGCCGGTCGTGATCCTGACCGCGGTCGCGACGGTCGAACTCGCGGTCGAGGCAATGCAGGCCGGCGCGTTCGATTTTATCTCGAAGCCCTTTGTGCCCGAGGTCGTGACGGCGGTCGCAAAGCGCGCCACCGAACGCACAAAACTGCTTCGCGAAAACGTCGTCCTCCGCGAAGAGGCTAGGCGATATGCCTTTGCCGACGAAATACTCGGCCAAAGCAAAGCGATACTGGAGCTTAAACGAACGATCGCCAAAGTTGCGCCCACGAACGCAACCGTCCTGGTCACCGGCGAGACCGGCACCGGAAAGGAGCTGGTCGCACGTGCGATACATAAGGGAAGCTCACGATCTAAGGAGACGTTTCTCGCCGTAAACTGTGCGGCCGTCTCGGAACAACTGCTGGAATCGGAGCTCTTCGGCCATGAAAAAGGCTCTTTCACGGGTGCCGACAGGCCGCGTCAAGGGTTATTTGAGGCCGCTCATAACGGCACGCTCTTTCTCGACGAGGCCGGCGAGATGTCGCTTGGGCTTCAGGCAAAACTGCTTCGCGTCCTGACCGACGGGCAATTTATGAGGGTCGGGGCCACCGTGCCGCGAACGGTCGATGTCCGCGTTATCGTCGCTACCCATCGTAGCCTGGCCGAACGCGTCCGCGACGGACTCTTTCGCGAGGACCTTTACTATCGCCTGGCGGTGGTGCCGATCGAGATACCGCCGCTCAGAGAGCGTAGCGATGACGTGCCGGAACTTGTCGATTTTTTGATCGGACAGATCTCCCGCGAGCTCAAAGTGCCGCCCAGGCCGATCAGTCCGGATGCACTGCAAAAGCTCAGAAACTACAGCTTTCCGGGCAATGTCCGCGAACTGCGCAATTTGGTCGAACGCGCCTGCATCCTCGCGTCAGGAACTGAGATTACCGCCAACGATCTCGTACTGTCAGGCGATCAGCTGTCCGGGGGCGACGGCCGTCGCGACGATCTCGCACTGCCGCCGGACATGGGTTTGCCTGATTTCATCGACTCGATCGAAGCGGACCTGATCCGAAAAGCCCTTGCCGAATCTAACGGGATTCAGGCCGAAGCGGCCAGGCGATTGGGCATTTCGCGAAGCGACATCGCATATAAGATCAAAAAACACGCCATCTAATGATCTGTCGAAAAATTTCTACACCCGCACTACGCTTGTATCAAAATTAATACACCGTTCTCGGCGGCAACCGGAATCTCACTCGGTAACTGTTGATATCACAACACTTATCGGCAACTATTTGTCGGGCATCGCAATTGCACTTTTGAATTGCATCAGTAATTACACTGGATCAATTCAAAGGAGAAATTGTGATCATGAATCATTCAAGTTTTAAGTTAGCGGCGATGATCGCCGTATTTGTGCTTTCGATAGTCGCGGTCGGCTGTACCGCTGAAAACAAGACAGCGACCGCCAGCAGCACCGCCACGACGGCGGCCCCGGCCGGTGCCAAGACGCTGGAAAATCTCCAGACCGCTTTTGACGGCGAGAGCAATGCAAACGCTAAATATCTCGCCTTTGCAAAGAAGGCCGACGAAGAAGGTTACAAGAAGGTAGCCAGTCTGTTTCGCGCGGCGGCCAGGGCCGAGGAGATCCACAAGAATAATCACGCCGCGGTGATCAAGAAGATGGGCGGCGAGCCGAAGGCCGACGTCAAGCCGGCCGAGGTCAAAACGACCGCCGAGAATCTGAAGGGCTCGATCGAGGGCGAAACCTACGAGCGAGACAAGATGTATACCGATTTTTTGGCCGAAGCACGCACCTCCGGCAACACCGACGCTCTGCGGACATTCAATTTTGCAAAAACGGCCGAGGGTGAGCACGCAAAACTCTACGCCGACGCACTCGCGAATCTTGAGGCTTGGAAGGCCGATAAGGCGACATTCTTTGTCTGTTCGACCTGCGGATTTACCACCGCCGACGCCACGATCCAAAAATGTCCGGTGGATTTCACACCGAAAGAGAAGTTTGAGTCGATCAGCTAAATTTTCAAGGGGGCTGCTGCGGATGAATAATTCATAAATTCATACCTTCATCCGCAGCATAGACCTCAAGGAGTAAAGACAATGTTTCCACCAATTCCGAGTTGGGATGGCCTTCATCCGATCATTATCCATTTTCCGATAGCCCTTTTGCTGATCGCACCGATCATCATCATCATCGGGCTCATTATGCCAAAGAACGGGCGAACGTTCTTCTTGTCAGCGTTTGTTTTGATGCTGATCGGCACGATCGCGACATTTATTGCGGTCTCGACCGGAAACGCGGCCGGCGAGCTCGCCGAACATGTGAACAATGTCGAATCTGTTCTCGAGGAGCACGAGGAGTTGGCTGAAACGACGCGAACGGTCTTTGCTATCCTGACCGCGATCTTCGGCGTCATCGTTTTTGCCCCGATGCTATTCAAAAAAGAGCTTTCGCGTGTGATAACGATACCGCTAAATCTCGCGTTCCTACTCTTTTACGGCTCAGGCGCCGTTCTTCTGATGAATACGGCTCACCAGGGCGGACGGCTCGTACACGAGTTTGGTGTCAGGGCAGTGGTCTCATCGACAGCTCAAAACTCTCAGGGCACAGTGCCTGCCAAATCCCGTAAACACGATGATGACGACGACTAAAATAACAAAGGAGATATCAATGAAAACAGCGATCATACTTACAGCAGTACTAGCGTTTACGGTCATTTCATTCGGCTGCGGCGGCTCGGCCGAAAAAAAGGAATCAAAAGCGCCGACAGCGGTTTCCAACACTAACACCGTGACATCCAACGTCAACACAGCCGCAAAGGCGGACGATCGGGACGCCGATGACGTTAAGTCGACAGCGGCAAACGCGTCAAATTCGAAGGCAAAGGCCGGGGACGCTGACGATCAGCGAACCGCAAACAAGGCGGGAAACAGCAATCGCCCGGCAAAACGCGGCGACGCCGATGACCGCGGTAAAAAGGACTCCGACGATGACGACGACCGTTGAGCTTCCACTCTTGAGTTTTGATCATGGCCTCGGAGAATTCTCCGGGGCTCTTTTTCTAACCGAGGCGGACCGAGAGCATCGAGATCGAGCCGCCGTCAAATCCCTCGACGGGAAAGGTCACCTCGTCGTCGGCACTCTGCGCCGCGAGGACATAGAGCAGCGGCAGATAGTGGTCGGGCGTCGGCGCCGAGAGCATCGCGTCCTCGCCCATCGACGTATGATCGGCAAGCGGAGCGTGATCGCCCCTTAGCATCAGTTCGCGTGCACGGGCCTCAAATCTCAACGCCCAGTCGTACGGCTCAACATCGGCCTTTCCCCAGGCATATGCCCGCAGGTTGTGCACCAGATTGCCGCTGCCGGCGATCAGGACGCCCTCGTCGCGGAGCGGGGCAAGGCATTTACCGAGTTCATAGTGCCACGGGCCGGGCCGGCGGGCGTCAAGCGAAAGCTGGACGACCGGAACATCGGCCTCGGGAAATACGTGGCACAGCACGGACCACGTTCCGTGATCGAGCCCCCAACCGCCGTCATCCATCTCGAGAGTCCCGATCAGTTCGCCGACGCGTGCGGCAAGCGCGGGCGAGCCCGGTGCCGGATAACTTACCTCAAACAATTCCTGCGGAAACCCGCCGAAATCGTGAATGGTCCGCGGCCGTTCCATCGCCGTCACCGCCAGACCCGGAATGTACCAGTGGGCCGAAACGCAAAGGACGGCCTTTGGCCGCGGCATCGAACGGCCGATCGCTGCCCACGCGTCGGTATAACCGTTCGACGAAATGGCGTTCATCGGGTTGCCGTGACCAAAAAATATGGCGGGCATTTTGTCTGACATACCGTCTATTATCGCATACGCCGACGCATACCGGCCGTCCGCAGATCGATGGTACACGGCGTCGGTTCTATGTTATCGTGTTGACTAATGCTCAATCATTTGGTGTTTAGAAGATCGGTCTCGAATATTTGGCGAACGCGATCGAGTCGCTTTCGATGTGCCGGAGTGCCGTTTGCGGCCATTCTGTTTGCACTTGCACTGTTCGTGCCGTCGCGGGCACAGCAGGCCGATCCGCCGGCCACGATCGTCCAGCCCGGAGCTCCGGGCCAGCCCACGCGCGTGCTGCCGCCGACCACTCGTGCGGTGCTGCCGCCGCGGTCGCCGAAGGACGTCGAATTTATGCGCGGGATGATCATGCACCACGCTCAGGCCGTCGAAATGACGGCCCTGATCGAGGCAAGAACAGTAAATAAGGAACTTAGATTGCTCGGCTCGCGTATTAGCCATACGCAGGCTGAAGAGATCGGCTTTATGAAACGTTGGCTCGAGTCTCGTGGCCAGGTCGTAGAAACTGACATGGGCGATATGTCCGAAATGGCGGCGTCCGGCGGAACATCTGTCGTGCTGATGCCCGGCATGCTTACGGCAGACCAGATGAAGGAGCTGAAAAGGGCCAAGGGGACCGAATTTGACCGGCTCTTCCTGGCCGGTATGATCCAGCATCACAAGGGAGCCCTGGAAATGGTCAGGGACCTTTTTAATACCGCCGGTGCCGGGCAGGATGCCGAGATATTTAATTTCGCGACCGATGTCGATAGCGGCCAGCGGGCCGAGATCAGGATCATGGAGACAATGTTGGAGGGAACTAAGTAGGGGACAAACGATGAAACGAATTTATAACTTCACTTTCCAGTTGGTGATGGCAGCGGCCATTATCTGTTCGGGCCTGGCGGTAACAGCGATGGCCCAGGCGGCACTCGAAAAAGCGCCGCCCTTGCCGGCCGGAATGACCGGTTCAAACGCCAATGATCCGCGGTCGAAGCTGAAGCCGGGCCTGTTTGACGCCGGCGAAGCGTCATTCGGCATGAAGCACCTGCTGCTGCTTCAAAAGCCTGAGGCTTTCCAGCTCGGCATCGACCCGAACAGCCCGAAGGTCGAAAAGGCCCTCGGAGCACTCGGTATCGGCAACCCGGCAATGATCCCGGCGCCGATGAAGATGCCGGTCGCGGGCCTCGCACTTGCCAATTCGGATATCGCGTTTCAGGGCAATCATTTGTTTCTGGGCAACTTCTACGGCATCAATATCTACGACATCGCCGAACCGTCAAAAGCCAAGCTGCTGACCTCGCTGATCTGCCCGGGCGGTCAGGGCGACGTTTCGGTTTACAAGAATCTGCTCTTTATGTCGGTCGAGATGCCGAACGGCCGGCTCGATTGCGGCGAACAGGCATTTCCGCCCAATCCGCCGCCGGCGGCCGGACAACAGGGCGGCGGACTGCCCGCGGCCAATAAGGATCGTTTTCGCGGCGTCCGCATATTCGACATTTCGGATATCAGCCGTCCGAAACAGGTCGGCGCGGTCCAAACCTGCCGCGGATCGCACACGCATTCGCTCGTCGTCGACCCCAAGGATAAGGACAACGTCTATATTTACGTTTCCGGAACGTCTTTCGTCCGTCAGGGCGAGGAGCTCGCCGGATGTTCGGGCGGTATACCGGATAAGAACCCCGACACGGCACTGTTTCGTATCGAGGTGATCAAGGTCCCGCTGGCGGCGCCGCAGGACGCCAAGGTCGTGTCGAGCCCGCGCATCTTTTCGGACCCGAAAACGGGCGTGATCAACGCGCTCAACAACGGCGGTTCGCACGAGGGCAAAGGAGCCCCTGAGCCGAGCGACCAGTGCCATGACATCACCGTTTATTCGGCGATCGGACTGGCCGCCGGTGCCTGCTCGGGCAACGGTATCCTGCTCGACATCCGCGATCCGGCCAATCCCAAACGGGTTGACGCGGTCAACGACACGAACTACGCATATTGGCACTCGGCGTCATTCTCGAACGACGGCAAGAAGGTGGTCTTCACCGATGAATGGGGCGGCGGCATGGGGGCACGTTGCCGTGAGACCGACCCGAACAAATGGGGCGCCAACGCCATCTTCCGTCTGGCGAACAACAAGCTCAGCTTTGCCAACTACTACAAAATGCCGGCCGCTCAGGGCGACAGTGAGAACTGCGTCGCACACAACGGTTCGCTGGTGCCGATCCCGGGCCGTGACGTAAAGGTCCAGGCATGGTATCAGGGCGGCATCTCGATAATGGACTTTACCGATGCTGATAAGCCGGTCGAGATCGCGTATTTTGACCGCGGCCCGATCGACCCGAATATGCTGATCCTCGGCGGTTCGTGGTCGGCATACTGGTACAACGGACGCATCTACTCGTCCGAGATCGCCCGCGGCCTCGACATCTTCGAACTGACGCCGACGGCATTTCTCACGCAGAACGAGATCGACGCGGCAAAGTCGGTCCAGGTGGCCGAACTCAACGTCCAGAATCAGCAGCGGATCGAGTGGCCGCGAAAGTTGGTCGTCGCCAAGGCGTATGTCGATCAGCTTGAGCGTTCGCAGGGAATGGCGGCTGACCGGATAGCGGCGGTCCGGCAAGCGATCGAAAAGGCGGAGAGTTCGAATATGGACAAAAAGTCCATGGGTGAGCTTAAGAGCCAGGCAGGAGCGATCGAGAAAATGGCGGGCACCGCCAAGAACTCGGTTGACGCCGGCCGTATGCAGTCGCTGGCCGACATCCTCAAACAACCGGTTCGTTAAACTGCTATTTCTTTAGCAGTTCGCGGATCCTCTTAAAAAGCAGCGGCAGCATGAGCGAAGTTTTGATCATGCTGCCGCTCGCAAATTTACTCGCAAACCCACGAAAAGCCTCAATCGCCGTCGGTGTGTACGGCAGCCACCACGCGTCCGGCAGGATCGCGACATGATTGGTATGAATGTGCTGGCCCTGAACTAACTCCATCAGGCCCTCGCGACCATGCGTGCGTCCGCGGCCGCTGTTCTTAAATCCGCCCCACGGCGTCTGGCCGATGCCGTGCGTGTAGAGATGTTCGTTTATACAGACCGTACCGGCCTCGATCCGTTCGGCGACGCGGCGGCCCTTGGCATGATCGCGTGTCCAGACGCTCGCCGTCAGGCCAAACTCGGTGTCGTTCGCCAGGCGAACGGCATCGTCCTCGGTCGTAAAGGTTGCGATCGGCAGTGTCGGCCCGAACGTTTCCTCGCGCATCGCCCGCATGTCGTTGTGGACATTGGTTATGACGGTCGGCTCATAGAACAGCCCCTCAAGGCCCGGGTTTCGGCGTCCGCCGGTCTCGATCCGGGCACCGTCGGCACGAAAAGCGGCGACGTGGTCCTCGACGATCTTCAGTTGCCGCTCGGATGACATCGCGCCGATCGACGTCGTTTCCTTGTCGCCGGTGTCCTGCTTTAATTCGAGCGTTTTCTGTATGATCTTTTGGGTCAGGGCCTCGGCGACGCTTTCCTGGACATAGAGCCGCTCGACGGCGGCACAGTTCTGCCCGGAATTGCAAAATGCTCCCCAAACGGCCGCCCGGGCCGCGAGTTCGAGATTGGCGTCCTCAAATACGATCATCGGATCTTTGCCGCCGAGTTCGAGGACGACCGATGTCAAATTCTTTGCGGCGGCCGCGGCGATCCGCTTGCCGGTGGCGACCGAGCCCGTGAACATTATCTTGTCGGGGGCTGCCTCAACGAGTGCCGCACTGGTCGTTCCGTCACCTGAGACGATCTGTACCGCGTCCTTTGGAAAGCCCGCCTTTTCAAATATCTCGCCGATCTTGAGCCCGGTGAAAGGCGTCAGCTCGGACGGCTTGATGACAACCGTATTTCCCGCCATTAGCGCCATTACGGCCTCGCCAAGCGGTATTGAGAAAGGATAATTCCACGCCGGAATGACGCCGACCACACCGAGCGGATGATAGACGACCTGTGACGAACGGCCGAGCAGTTTGAACAAGCCGATGTTGATCTTTGCCGGCCTCAGCATCTTTTCGGAGTTGCGGGCAAAATGCTGCATCAGGTCGAGTACGGGTGCGATCTCAAACGCGATCGCCTCGCCAAACGGCTTGCCTGATTCGCTTGAGATGAGGTGGGCGATCTCATCGACCTCGGCGAGAATGACCTCGCGGGCGGCCATGACGAGCCGTTTCCGCTCGGCGAACGAGGTCTGTTTCCACTGCTTGAAAGCCTCACGCGAACGGGCGACCGCGGCGGCCGTGTCCTCAGCCGACGTTATCGTCACGCGTCCGATCTCCGCGCCCGTCGCCGGGTTGAAGGAAATTATCTCGTCAGACTTGATCGGTAAAACAGCACTCATCTTGTCACACCAAACTTCCGCCGAAAGGTCACGCCAACATTCGCTCGACCGCCGCGTACGCCGCGTCGATCGCGTCGGGCAGTTTGTCGGGCTCGGTGCCGCCGCCCTCGGCCATGTCGGGTTTGCCGCCGCCGCGGCCGCCGACAACAGGGGCGATCTCGCGGATGATATCGCCCGCCTTGACCCTCGCCGTCAGGTCGTCAGAGACGCGGACGATGATGCCGACCTTGCCCTCGTCCTTACGGCCGAGCACGACGACGCCGCTCTTTAGCCGGGCGAGCAGCGTGTCGGACAACTGACGCGTACCGTTGCCGTCGAGGCCGTCGACGATCTTGGCGAGCACTTTCACACCGGCGATATCGCGTGCCTCGTCGCCGCCCGCATCGCCGCCGCCGACCGAGCCGGTCGCGATCTTGAGCTTGAGGTCGTCCATCTCCTTGCGGGTCTTTTTGAGCTCGTCCTGAAGCCGGGCGATGGCGTTGGGCAGATTGTCGCGTTGCGTATTGAGGACACCGAGCGACGCATTGATCAGCTCTTCGTCGTCGCGAAAACGCTCAAAGGCGTCAAGGCCGGTGATCGCGCGGATGCGGCGAACGCCGGACGCTATCGCTTCGTCCGCCGTGATCTTGAATGAACCGATGTCGCCGGTCGCCCGCACGTGCGTACCGCCGCAGAGCTCACGCGAAAATTCGCCGCCGCCGACGCTCAAAACCCGTACATCCGACCCGTATTTCTCGCCAAACAGAGCCATGGCTCCGGCCCGCATCGCGTCCTCGATATTCATGATATCGGTGTTGACCGGTTCATTTTTGAGGATGTAGCGGTTAACGAGGTCTTCGATCTCGGTGATCTCGGCCACCGACATCGGCTGATAATGCGTAAAATCGAACCGCAGATAGGATGGCGCGACGATCGAGCCGGCCTGTTTGACGTGCGTTCCCAGCACTTCGCGAAGTGCGGCGTGCACAAGGTGCGTCGCCGTGTGATTGCGCCGTGTCGCATCGCGCTTTTCGGCATCGACGGCGGCGGTCACTTCGTCGCCGACCGTCACCGCTCCGCTGTTGACCGTGACCTTATGGATGATGAGGCCCTGAACGGGCGAGTATGTGTCCGAGACCGTGACCGAGGCGTTCGCGGTCGTCAAACGCCCGCTGTCGCCGACCTGTCCGCCCGATTCTGCATAAAACGGCGTGCGGTCAAGTATGATGCTGCCCTGTGCGCCCTCGCCGATCTCGCCTAACTGATCTTCGCCGTCGAGGATAGCGACCACGCGGGCGCCTTCGACGTGTGTCGTCTCATAACCCAGAAACTCGTTAGCCCCGACCTTTTCAGCGATCGCGGCATACACCGGCGAGATCTGTGATTTGCGGGCCGTCTGCCCGACGCCCGACTGCTGCTGCAGTTCCTGCAGTGCGGCGTCAAACCGTCGGTTAAAGTCGTCCTCAGCAAACTCGAGCCCCTTTTCCTCAAGGAAAACGCGGATCAGGTCGCGCGGCGTACCGAACGTGTCATAAAGTTTGCCGATCGAGCGGAAAAGTTCGTCGTCCTTGGGCGTGTCGGATGTCAGGCCGAGCTCATTGAGCCGTGCCAGGCCGACCGTGACCGTTGTACCGAATCTGGCCTCTTCGAGCCGCACCATCTTGCCGATAAAATCACGTTGAGCGGCAAGTTCGGGATATGCGCCGCTCATCTCGTCAACGACGAGATCGCAGACCTTGTAAAAGAAAAGGTCTTTTAACCCGAGGTGTTCGCGGCCGTGGTAGATCGCACGGCGCATTATCTTGCGCAGGACGTAATTGCGGCCTTCGTTGCCGGGCAGGATGCCGTCGGCGATCGAAAACGCCGTCGAGCGGGCGTGATCGGCGATCACACGGCAGGCAAATTGTTGGGTTTCCGTAAGTTCGTTATAAACACTCATAGCTGCGATCGTTCAACGCCTAGTTTATCGCGTTATCCCGCAAAAGCGGAACGAAAAGGGCGAACGGCGGCTAAAAAACTATTGACACACCCGCAATTTAGCGACAAAATTGACGCCCTGACCCAGACAACCCGCTTTTAACGGAGGTGTGCTATGTTTGTTGTGCGTAACGTTTTCAAATGCAAACCGGGCAAGGCAAAGGTGCTGATCGAAAAGCTGAAAAAGGCCAATCAGCTGATGCGCGATGCCGGCAGTATCGTCAATGAACGCGTCCTCGTCGATGAGGTCGCCGCGTTTTGGACCGTCGTCATCGAGACCGAGGTCGAAGATATGGCCCAGTTTGCCGAGAGTATGCGCGAGTACGGTTCGCGTGCCGACGTTCAGGAGGCGATGGCCGGTTATCTGGACATCGTGGACGGCGGCTACCGCGAGATATTTCGCATCGCCTAGTTTCGGGCCAAAATAGAGGTAACTTGATAAGCGATGACCATCAGGCCGCTCATTACAGTATTGGTGTACGCATTGACAGCAGGAATGATCTCGATCAGCGCACAAGATAGCCGCGGCGATGCGGCACTGAAGGCGTTCAAGCCGGTTTATGAAAGCGAACTAAAGCGTGCCGGCGTCATCGGCAGTGCGTTTGCCATGCTGTCGGACGGCAAGGTGTCGCGGCTCAATTACGGCTCGGCCGATATCGACAAAGGACGCCTCATCGATGACGAGACGATCTGGCACTGGGCGTCGAACACAAAGCCTTTCACCGGGATCGCGATCATGCAGCTTCGCGACCGCGGCCTGCTCAAACTGGACGATCCGGTAACACGATACCTGCCCGAACTGCGAAAGGTGCACAACGCGTACGGTTCGATGGATGACATCACGATCCGCCATCTGATGACACACTCGGCCGGATTTCGCGGCGGCACGTGGCCGTGGGGCTCGGGTGCCGACTGGGAGCCGTTCGAACCGACGGAATACTCGCAGCTGGTCGCGATGTTTCCGTACACCGAGATCCGTTTCAAGCCGGGCAGCAAGTTCAGCTATTCAAATCCGGGCATTATCTTTCTGGGCAAGATCATTGAAAAACTCTCGGGCGAGGACTACGAGGTTTACATCGATAAGAACATTTTTCGCCCGCTCGAGATGACGCGGAGCTATTTTGACACCACGCCGCCGCACCTGCTCAAGCACCGCTCGCATTCGTATTACATCAAGGACGGCAAGCGGACCGACGGGCGTTTTGACGCTGACACCGGCATTACGGTCTCGAACAGCGGGCTCAATTCGCCGATCGGCGACATGCTCAAATACGCCGCTTTTCTGATCGGCGACGCCAAACGTGACGTTTACGAGACGGTGCTCAAACGCAGTTCGCTTGAGGAAATGTGGAAACCACAATTACCGGTCGAGGTCGACGCCAACGGTTTCAGGGGCTTCACGACCGACATCGGGCTGATCTATTTTCTCGACACAACGCTCGGAAAGCGCCATTTCGGTCATGGCGGCGATCAGAACGGTTTTATCAGCTACCTCGATGTCGATCCCGACATGCGAAAGGCCGCGATCATCGTCTTTAACACCGATGTGGCCGCGGTTGACGGGCAAAAATGGGACATCACGCTGCGGCGGGCCGTCAGAGGCCTGTTTTAGGACGCGCCGCCGGAAACGACCGAACCATCAGCTATCGTGATGCCGATCAGAAATAGCAAACGCCAACGCTTATGGCCGTTATTGCCGTTGAAATAATGCCGGACAACGCGCCCCCGATATCGCACGTCGAACGGTCACTTTGACGCCGGCAACCGGCGTTTTGCGGAAATTCAATGATTGACAAATCAGGCCAAAGGGCCGAATATTTAGGCTTTCAAACCAACACCATCTCAGGAGAATCTTTAATGAAACGGCATGTTCCACTTTTAGTAATGACGGCAATACTGTTTGCCTCGGTGATCGCGGTATCGGCTCAGCGGCCGCCGATGGTAGGCGGCTATAAGGCCATAGCGAATACCGACGCAGGCGCTGTTGCCGCCGCAAATTTTGCGGTCGAAACTCAGTCGGAAAAAACAGGTTCGGAGTATTCGCTCGAGGAGTTGGTCAAGGCCGAACGCCAGGTAGTGCAAGGTTCGAACTATCGGCTTTGTATGGAAGTAAGCGCCGATGGCGGCGACACGACATTTGTACAGGCCGTCGTGTATGTCGATCTGAAGGGCAATCGCAAGCTTTCGAGCTGGGCTGATTCAACGTGCGGCGAGACTGCGGCTGCTCCTGCGGACAAGCCGATCATCGTGGGCGGTTATGGCTCGGCCGCCGGAATAGACGCTGATATCGTGGCGGCAGCAAAATTTGCGATCGCCAAGCGATCGGAAACGGCGAACGGTGAAATATCGCTCAATAAGATAGTCAAGGCAGAGCGTCAGGTCGTTGCGGGAATGAACTACCGCATCTGCATGACCGTCAACGTCGAAGGCGATGAGCCGCAGACCGTGACGGCGATCGTTTACCAAGACCTCAAACGCAACTATAGCCTTTCCAGTTGGAAGGCCTCGGATTGCGGAATTTAACCTGGAGTGGAATATCCGGAAGTTTCTCCCTTGAAAACGTTTAGGAACGTGAGGAAATAATATGAAATCGAAAGCTCTAGTCGCCATTCTTTCAGTCTTTTCAGTAATATTTGCCGTCGCCGCCTCGGTATCGGCACAGGGCTGGAGAGCGACGGAAATCGACGCAGGTGTGCAGATGGCGGCGGATTTCGCGGTCGGCGAACAAGCAAAACGCGCCAAGACCACGGTAACGCTGAACAAGATCGTCAAGGCTTCGGACAAGGAGCCGAAATTGGGTGCACGCGATTTTATGCTGTGTCTCGACACCAATGTTACCAATGCTCAGACCTACGTTCAGGCTATCGTGACGATGGATCAGTACTCGAACCTCAAGCTAATGGGCTGGTCGAAATCGACTTGCGGCAAAGACTCGGCCGGCGGCTCGGCGGCCGCGGTGCCCGGATTTACGCCCAATACGAAATATAAACACGTCGATATCAACGACGCCGGCGCGGACCTCGCAGCCCAAAATGCCGTTCTTTTGCAGTCGAAAAAGACGAAGACGACCGTCACGTACAACGAAATACTCAAGGCCGAAGACATGGAGCGTTCGCTCGGCACACGTGACTTTAGGCTGTGTTTGTCGGTCGCAACCAACGGCAAGCAGGGCCAGGCTCAGGCGCTGATCGGCGTCGATCAATACTCGAATTACAAGCTGACGGGCTGGGTCGACGGCAAATGCAGCACGACGTCGGCTGATGGTTTCGCGCAGGTTTCTAACAGCGACGCCGGAATGTTGCTGGCACTCGATTTTGCTCTGGACAAGCACTCGAAAGAGAAGGCTAAGGATCACAAATTGGGCAAGGTCCTGAAAGCCGAGAGCAAGGGAATGTTCGCGATGGAATATCGAATTTGCTTTACCGTCGTCGAGGACGGAGCAAACGAAACGATCGAGGCTGTCGTGACCCGCGACCAATATTCGAACCACAAGCTGGTCAGCTGGAAACACTCGAACTGCGGAATGTAGCCGCTCAAAAAACGCCAAGCGATCATTATCGATCGCTTGGCGTTCGTCCATTTGACCTTACCAACCCGTGTGTATCTTCCATCGATCAACGATCTCGCCGTTTTCCAAAACATTGTAATGCGTGTGCTGGGCGGCGGTCATGCACGAATGGTTTGCGAGTATTCGCAAACGGTCGCCGACCTTGAAGCTGAGGTTTTCGTTGTTTTCGATCACGCCGTGCTCTTGTGAAAGCGAAGTGAGCCGCATTCCGGTATCGCTGCCGTCAACGTCGAGAACACGCCCATAGCCGCATGACGGATCGAGCCCGACCGGCCCGCGGTCCTTTGACATAGCAATGCCGCCGGCGTCGACGACGAACTTACCGTCGGAAACATGGATCACCGCGGCGAGCACGGTCAACGCGGTGTCTTCGAACGAACAGCTGCCGAGCGTCGCCTGAAAATTGTCGTAGAAAATGTAGTTGCCCGGCCGTATCTCGTCAATTCCCGTGAGATCGTCAACGAGCGACATGGTCGGCGTCGAGCCGATACTGACGGTCGGAACCTCGATACCGAGACCGCGTAATTTTTCGGCATGCTCAACCATCACGTCGCGTTCGTGATGAGCGACGGTCAAGATATCTTCTTTCGTGGGAACATCATACGAATGGCCTGCATGTGTGAGAATACCCGCAAACTCAAGATGTTTCGCATCGGAAACCAGCCGAGGGATCATGATCGCGGCTTCACTCGCCGGCTCGACTCCGACACGGTGCGTGCCGCAATCGATCTTGACGAAAACGCCGGGACGAACACCTGCGTTGCCGGCAGCGATGTCTAATTCGCCAACCGTCGCAAAGTCGTCCGTCAGCAGACCCAACCGAACGCCCCGCTGCATCAACGCGAACGCGGCCGCAAACTTCCCACGCTCGATCGGCACAGCGTAAGTGATGTCGTCAAAACCATTAGCCGCAAACGCCCTCGCTTCCTCGAGCGTCGAAACGGTGATCGCACCGTCGTGCCCCGCCGTTTGCAGCCTCGCGGCCTCGATACACTTATGCGTCTTGATATGCGGCCTGAGCCGCACCCCGAGCCGCTTCGCCTTCATCGCCATCCGCTCCGCATTTCGCCGAACGCGAGCAAGATCAAGAATGAGCGACGGAGTTGCCAGCGACTCGAACGACATAGTTTTGTTAGATCAGTTTTGCGGCTTTGGCGATCACATTCTCGACCGTAAACCCGTAATCGCGGAAAACGTCCTCGGCCGGGGCCGACGTGCCGAATTTGTCGACGGCGAGAATGTCGCCGCGGTCGCCGACGTATTTGTGCCAGCCCTGTGAGACACCTGCCTCGACAGCGAGGCGGGCGGTGACCTTGGGCGGCAAAACCTCGTCGCGGTACTTCGGCGGCTGCGCGTCAAAGAATTCCCAGCACGGCATCGAGACGACGCGGGTCGGTGTGCCGGCGGCGTTGAGGCGTTCGCGGGCCTCCATCGCGAGGCCGACCTCGCTGCCGGTGGCGATGATGATCAGCTTTGGTGCGGCGGCCTTGCCGGCCTTGGTCTCGGCCTCGGCCAGGATATAGGCACCCTTATGCAGGCCCTTAGCGTCGGCAAACTTCTTACGGTCGAGCAGAGCGACCTTTTGACGGGACAGTGCAAATGCCGTCGGCGCCTTGGTGCGTTTGAGGGCCGCACGCCAGGCCTCGCGGGTCTCGTGGGCGTCGCACGGGCGGATCACCGCAAGATTGGGGATCGCGCGCATCGCGGCGATGTGCTCGACCGACTGGTGTGTCGGGCCGTCTTCGCCAAGCCCGATCGAGTCGTGCGTAAAGACAAAGATCGTCTGTATATCGGACAACGCCGCAAGCCTGATCGCCGGCCGCATATAATCAGAGAACGTCTGAAATGTGCCGCCGAACGGGATCACGCTGCCGAAGAGCGCCATGCCGTTCATCAGCGAACCCATAGCGTGCTCGCGGATGCCGTAGTGGACGTTGCGGTTCTCAAACCGCCCTGCCTGAATGTCGGCCGACGCCTTGATGTACGTGTTGTTTGACGGTGTCAGGTCGCCCGAACCGCCGATCAGTGCCGGCACAGCGTCAGCGATCGCGTTGATGACGTCACCGCTGTAAGCACGCGTTGCCTTGCCCTCGACGCCGTCAAATTTCGGCAGAGCTTTTTCCCAGCCGTCCGGTAGCGAACCGGAGCGGATCGAGGCAAATGCCCGGCCGAGTTCGGGTTCGGCCTTTTCGTATCGTTTGACGAGAGCGTTCCATTCCTTTTCAATCGCTGCGCCGTTTTTGACGGCCTGACGCATGTGTGCCGCAGCCTCTTTCGGAACGTAAAAGCTCTTGTCCTCGGGCCAGCCGAGGTTTCGTTTGGTCTCCTTGACCGCGTCGATGCCCGGAGCGTCAGAGTGAGCCTTGCTGGTACCCTGTTTGGGCATACCGTAGCCGATGATGGTCTTGACGCGGATCAGTTTGGGCTTGTTCTTTACCTTCTGCGCGTCTTTGACCGCGCGCTCGATCGCCTTGATATCGTTGCCGTCAGCGACCTCCGAAACATGCCAGCCGCACGCCTCAAACCGCTTGGTCACGTCCTCGGTGAACGTGATATCGGTCGAACCGTCGATCGTTATCTTGTTGTCATCATATAGATAGATCAGATTTCCGAGTCTTAAGTGGCCGGCGATCGACGCCGCCTCGTAGCTCACGCCCTCCATCAGGTCGCCGTCCGAACAGATGCAGTAAATATAGTTATCGACGACCGAATGGCCCTTTCGGTTGAACTTTGCGGCCAAATGCGCCTGTGCTATGCCCATGCCGACGCCGTTCGCAAAACCCTGGCCGAGCGGGCCGGTGGTGATCTCGACCCCGGCGGTCATAACGTTCTCAGGGTGGCCCGGCGTCCTTGAGTGGAGCTGGCGAAACTGCTTGATGTCATCCATCGAGAGGTCATAGCCCGTGAGGTGCAGCAGGCTGTAGATCAGCATCGAACCGTGGCCCGCCGAGAGCAAAAACCGGTCGCGGCCAAACCACTTTGGGTTTTTCGGGTTATGCCTGAGAAACTTTGTCCACAGCACATACGCCGTGGGCGCCATCCCGAGCGGCAGGCCGGGATGCCCCGAGTTCGCCTTTTGAATGGCGTCGAGCGAAAGCGTGCGAATAGTGTTGATACAGAGCTGGTCGAGATCGGTTTTTGCAGTCGTCATTTTTGTTCGGTCGATCGTGCTGGTCTATTTTGGAAGTTCGGTAATTTACATTTTGCCAATACTTTCGAGTGCAAGCAAAACCGCTCCGCGAGAAGATGATTCGCGGGCGTCGCTTAAGGTCAGATCGCGGCCCAGGACGTCGGCTATGATCTGTGTCCAAACCGGCG
The DNA here is from genome assembly GCA_964592865.1 of uncultured Chloracidobacterium sp. Taxonomy (GTDB): domain Bacteria; phylum Acidobacteriota; class Blastocatellia; order Pyrinomonadales; family Pyrinomonadaceae; genus OLB17. The sequence continues at coordinate 38,267 of CAZQGN010000008.1, forward strand.
ATTCGCGCAGGGCACCGCCTGAGGCAACTATCGTTTTGACCTCGGCGACGGTGGCGAGGCGTTCGTAAATGTCAGCAAGCCGAAAGGCAACGCCCTCCATCGCTGCCCGCAGCACATCTATCCCGTCATCGGCGGCCGTAAGGCCGATGATCGCTCCCCGGGCGTCTTCGTCGTAGCCGGTGCTTCGCTCGCCGTGAAAGAATGGGATAACGACCAGCGTGTCCCGCGGCTCGCGCCCGGCGACCAGTTCGTCGGCATTCGCCGGCAACTTGAAAAGCTGCCTGATGCGGGCGTAAAGATTACCGCCGTCGCTCAGCGCACCGCCGACTATGACCCGGCGTCGGTCGATACGATAGCACCAGAGGCCGCGTGGGATCGGGCTTGGCGGATCGCCGGCGTAGGCGACACGCATCGCCGCGGACGTTCCGACCATCAACGCCGCCATCGAACCCGTCACGCATCCGGAACCGACATTATCAGCCGCACCGTCACCGACCGCGGGAAAGAACGCGGCTTTGGCGAGACGCGGCCAGCGTTTAGCAAATTTGCGGTTGAGAACAAATGTCTGCGCGTCTTCGCAGACAGCGGGCAGGCCGGCCCGCCTGACCTTTAGAAATCTGATCAGCTCAGCGTCCCAATCGCATTTTCGCTGATCGAATATGCCGGTGCCCGACGCCATCGAAACGCTCGTCGCGGCGGTGCCGAACAGCCGTAATGCGACGTAATCACTAAAAGACAGCCATTTGTCAGTCCGGGCAAAAACCTCGGGCTGCTCGCGACGAAGCCACAGCAGCTTGGTCGGCCAGAAGCTCGAGTGAAACTGGGCACCGGTCCGGTCGTGGATCGCGTGCTCGTCAAACCGTTTGCGCAGCACCGGGCTGTATTCGCGGCTGCGTGTGTCGGCCCAGCCGAACACCTTTGTCGTCGGCCGGCCGGCCATATCGACACCGACCAGACTGTGCCAAAAGGCGCACTGGGCGACATATCCTATCTCGCCCTTTACGGCCGCGGTCTTTGCCAAAAGCGTGTCGATCGCCGCAGCGACGTGATCAAATGCCTCGTCCGCGTCGATCTCGGCACCGCCGTCAGGTGTTGTCGTAAGTGTGCGTTCGATCCGAACGCCGGCGCGGTAAAGCGGCTCGGCCGCGTCATTGTAGAGGGCGGCTCTGACACTCGAGGTGCCGATGTCGAGGGCTAAGATCAGTGGTCGGGTCAAGGCTTTTGATCGGTCCGGAACAGGTTTTAACCAAAGGTCTTTTTCATCCACCACCGGAGGCCGACGAATAAAAAGCGGTAATCTTTAAAGAACTCAGGTGGTTTGCCTTCGAAATAGTGCCCGATGAACTGCAGTATCCAGCCGGCGACGAACAGCCCGAGAGCGAACCGCCAAAGGCCGCCGACAAAGAATGACGCCGGTACCATCAATATCGACAAGGCGATCATCGGGATGCCAAACTGATGGGTCAGTTTGTTCATCGGGTGCTGATGGCCTTCGGAGTACTCGTCGATCCACTCGTCCCAACTGCGTCCACCCATCATAAGACCTGGTCTCCTTTTGTTGATCTGCGACGATTTTACACCAATTTTACTTTCTGCAAAGCGTACTGACGACCAAATCGCCGTCCAGCCGCTGCGATTCGACCTCGACGAAATCATCGAGAAAGCCGCGCGGCATAAATGTGTCGGCGTCCTCAATGTCCTCGGGGATCCAAGTGACGATCCATTTTTGAATATCGTCAGCGAATGCCTCGTAGATCGCGGCTCCGCCGATAATATATGTATCGCGGTTCAAGTGCCGCGAGAGGTCGACCACCTCATCCTTCTCCATCAGCCGCATCACCTCGGGCGGCGGCGTCACGCTGCTCGAACCGCTCAGCACGACATTGAACCGGTTCGGCAGCGGCTTGCCGAGCGACGCCCAGGTCTTGGCGCCCATTACGACCGCGTTTCCGGTCGTGACCTCGCGAAAATGTTTGAGGTCCGCCGGGTAATGCCACGGCAGGCGGCCGTCACGCCCGATCGCGTAATTACGTGCGACAGCGACTATCCCGACTATCATCAGATCTGTTTCCCCTTATAGACCGCGACCTCAGAGCCCTTGGCGAGCAGGACGGAGAACGGCCTTTCGTCGGCCAGAAACGCGAACTCGCTGCCGTAAACGGCGCCAAAATCGACGTCGATCCGCTCGTTCTTGACCGAAAATAGTTCCCATTTAGGGTGCTCAACCCGATATTCATCGACCCGGCCATTACCCCTGCCGGTGTAGCCCCAATAATGCTCGATAATAAATTCACCGTGCGACCCCTCGGGCGGGACGCCAATGCTCTCGTCGATCTCGACGCTGAGGCTGTTGTTTCGGCCGCCTTTTGACCAACGGTAGGCGACGGTTCGTTCGGTCCGCTCGTGATCCATCGACCAACACTCGTACGGCTCGCCGTAAAGTCCGCGGGCAACAGCCGCGATCGCCCATCGCGGCACGATCTCCTTGACAAAGCAGACGGCCCGCCGCGTCTCGCCCTCGGCCTCGCGTTTGATATAAAACCGCAGATTTACCTCTTCGAAATTAACGTGCATCGGCACCGGAATGCCGAGGACACGCGTGTCGAGGAACATAAATCCGACGAGGCTGACAAAACACTTGCCGTCCTGCAGGTCAAGCTCCGTGCCGGCGGGAACGCGCGGCCGCAAGAGCTCGGGGTCGACCGCGTAGTTGGCCATGACCAGGTCCTTCCATCGGGCTGTCAGAAACTTTTTCATCAGAGTATGACGCGTTTGTCGGCGGCCCGCCGCGTCACGCGTGTACGGTCAAAATGTTCGAGCAGCGGGATCGCGTACTTACGCGAAATACCGGCGATTTCCTTGAATTGTGCCACATCTATCAACGAATTTCCCGTTTCGGCGGCCCATTGGCGAAGTTTTGCGGCGAGCCCGTCGATCACTGCCGAAGCAAAATAAAACTCGTCTGTCACCTTTACGATCTCACCGGTGTCGAGCTTGATACGAAACAGCTTTCGAACGGCCTCGGGCGAACATCCCCCGGCGGCGGCGGCTTGGAGTACTTCGTCCACACGCGGCACATCGAGCCCGGCGTTTCGGTACGCGGCAGAGATGAGGTCGCTCGCGGCCTTCTCGGCCGGCGACAGCTGCGTACTGTGTCCGGCGAGGCGGACGACATCGGCGGCAATGGCGATCTTGCCCTCGCGCTCGAGTTTGGCCAGAACGGCCCGTGTCACGGCCGGCGAAACTCCCCTGAACACAAGGTCGCGCAAAACGTCGATCGGCATTCCGCGCGAAAGCGGGTCGCCGGCATGAAATTGCGCAAGTTCGCCGACCGTACTCCGGCCAAGCTCGTCGAACACCTCAGTTGGAACGCAGCGATCGTCCGCGGTGACGATCCGGCCGGCGGCCGATAGCTCGCCGATCAGTTTGGCGAGAACCTCGGGTCGCAATCCGGTCCGCGCCAGAAGGCTGTCGGTCCCGATCCCGCTTCGCCCCGATCGGCCGACGAATGCGGCGATCTGTTCGACGGTGCCGTTCCCGCTCCGGGCGAGTGAGGACAAGTGATCTTGAATATCCAATAGGTCCTTGCGGCGGTGTTTTTCGGCCAGCGGGTCGAGCACGCGTCCGCCTGCGATCGTTACCTGCGGAGAATACTGCCGGAGAATGAATCTTTCGTCCGGCACGGCGACGATCGGATGTTCGAGCCGCAACTGGATCATGCCGCTGCCGCCCGGGGCGATCTCGTTCACATCATTCAGGACGGCGACCCGAGCCAACACCTCGGCCGTCCCGATGTGCAGCCGTACACGCTGCCGGGTCTTTAGCGGGCGGGCGGCCGTCTCAAGCACCTCGACCACCGTATCGATAACCTGCGTCGGCCGAAAAACGCCGGCGGTGCAGGCCTGCATTCCTCGTAAAACGGAATCGTGATCGACACCCGCGATATTCACCGCGACCCGCTGCCCGGCGTGCACCGCGTCAGCCTTTCGGCCGTGGGTCTGCAGAGCCCGGACCCTGATCCCGCGGCCGTCCGGCATCAATTGCAGCTCGTCGCCCTCGCGAATCTCTCCGGCCGCAAGCGTTCCCGTCACGACGGCGCCAAAGCCCTTGACCGTAAAGCTGCGGTCGATCGGCAGCCGCGTCGAAAGCCGGTCCGACCTTGGCTCGACACTTTTGGCGCTCTGCCGCAGATACTCGCGGACGGCGTCGATGCCGGCGAGGCTGCGCGAACTCACCTCGATGACCGGGGCGGCCTCAAGAAACGATCCGGCGACTAGTTCCGCGACGTCTAGTTTTGCGAGTTCGAGCGTCTCGGCATCGGCGAGATCGATCTTGGTGAGTACGACAAACCCGGCCTTGATGCCGAGCAGACGACAGATGTCGAAATGCTCTCTCGTCTGCGGCATCACTCCCTCGTCGGCAGCGACGATCAACATCACGAGGTCGATACCGCTGACGCCGGCGAGCATATTCTTAACAAACCGCTCATGGCCCGGAACGTCGACAAAACCGACGCGGACATCGCCCAGGTCAAGTTCGGCAAACCCGATGTCGATCGTAATTCCGCGCTGTTTTTCCTCAGGCAGGCGGTCGGCGTCAACGCCCGTCAGAGCCTTGATCAGCGAGGTCTTGCCGTGATCGATATGTCCGGCGGTGCCGACGGTAATGTCTTTCATCGTGCGTTAACGGCGGCCGATCAGTCGATGATCTCAAAATCGACGGTTTGCGACGCGATCTGTTTCCTTGCGGGATCCCGGACGATGACCTCAAGCGTATATTCGCCGGTTTCGACCGCGGCGTTCAGCCTTAAAAACCCGAGATCGTCGATCCTGCCCGGCGAGACGGCCGAACTCTCGATCTTCTTGGGCTGGCCCTCAGAGATCAGCTTGCCGTCCTTATATAGATTGACCTGAACGTTGAGCTGCGACGCGTCCGCTCCGCCGTTGAAGATCGTGTAGGAATACGCGGACGACGACGGCCGTTTGAATTGCCGTGTCACCGGGCCGCCCCTGGAAGTAAGCATTGAAAAGCCGTTGTCCGGCTTTGTCAGCGACGGCCGGCCGAACTTGCCGTCGGCGTCAAGCTCGCTGATCGCGAGGCCCGAAACCACCATCTGGCCCTTTTTGAGGTCGGGAATGCTGATCGCCTGGCCGGCCGATCCGATCACCTTATTCGACGCGTTGCGCATCGCGACCCTAAAATTGTATGTCCCCTCTTTTTTGACCGGGACATCGACCGAGTAAACAAGGCCGTTCGCCCTTATGACCTCGGCCGTGCGCGGGTCCACCTTCAGCGTGTGCGTCCGGTTAAATTCGTCGACGACCTTGTTTCTTTCGTCCAGCGTTACGGCAACGACGTCAAAAACCGCCTTTTGGGCGCCGTTCGGTTCGGCCATAAAACTGATGTCCGATCCGCGCAGTGCGACCATCGCCCTGATGTAGTTACCGTCAGCCGGCGAACTGCCGAAAAACGCCGTCATTCTTAGGTCGAGCCCGGCCTTCGGCAGCGGTGCGGCGATCGCCTGATAAAGTTCGCTGTCGGCGGACTTTAGCCGTGTCGGAGCCTCGATGTCGGGTTTGGCAAGGAATCCGGCCCGCGTCGCCACCCTCGCGTCGGGCCTTTTAACGCGGACGTCGATCTTGTGAAAATCCTTGCCCTTAAAGGCGTCGTCATCCGGCTCGTAACCCAAAAGGTAATAACCGCGTTCGAGGCTCAGGGCCTTGTCGATCGGGCCGTCAAGGTTGTTTGCACCCTGAAAGTACCGTCCGCCCGTTTCATTGGCCAAAAATGCCATACCCTCGGCCGCGAGGCGTGTGTCGCGTTCACGGTTTGACGTGATCAGCGACGAACCTGACGGTTTGGCGGTGTCGATCTCGCCGGCGATGTCCACCTCGTCACGGGCCTCGATCATTCCGGGGTCGAAGGTGCCGCGGACGTTGATCGTATTGAAAAGTACCGAGCCGCGGTTGGCCCGGTCCGTCAGTTCGCGAAGCACGGAAAGCGCGGTCGTCGAAATACCGGTCCGGTCGCGGATCGAAATGCCGTCCGACAGCAGGATGACCATCTTGCGGCCGGGCACCGACTCGAGGCCGCGAACGACGTAATTGATCACGCCGATAGTGCCGATCGTCTGGTTGTTTTTGCTGAAATCCTCGGCCGCTTCGCGGCGTTTGCGGTCCTGTTCGGACTCGATCGATTTTGACGTTATCGCACCGTCAGAACCGACCGACGTGATCGTGTTGGAACGATTTGCTTCATAATACGCGCCGTCAAATGACGTACAGCCGCCGCCCGGCGGCACCCAGCGGATACGTTTCACCGCTCGCAGCAGCACCTGTTTATCCGACGAGTATTGCTGCAGCATACTGCTGCCCGAGCGTGTCTGGTAGATCGCCACGCGGTCGTTGGGCTGCATTTGCCGGTTGACGAATTTTTCGAGCGCCTCGCGTGTAGCCAGGATCCCGGCCTGTGAAGAGATACAATTGCCGTCGTCAACGATAAAGGTGACGAGCCGCCCGGAACTGCTGCCGGCGTTCGGCTCCGCCGCCGTAAGCGTCTGATCGGCCCGATCGGCCGCCGAACCTGCCGCGGCCGCCCGCCGCGTCGGCCCGATGTAGGCAAATTTGGTGACCTTCTGGACCTTGCCGTCCTGCAGCAGTTCAAAGTCCGATTGTTTTAGGTCGGTGATCTGCTTGCCGTCCTTGTCGGTCACCAGCACATCGATCTGCACAAGGCTGGTCGTGACCCGGACGACGTCATCATTTTGCCCGCCGGGCGTCGGCGTCGGCGATTGACCCGGCACAACGGCACAAAGCGCGAGCAGCAGCGTCAGGGACGCGAGTGGTAAATACTTGTTCATCCTTGCCTCCGACTATCGATCCGCGATCTCATATTCGTCGATCTTTCTGTAAAGCGTCTTGCGGCCGATGCCGAGCAGCCTGGCGGCACGCGACTTGTCGCCGGCCGTATAGTCCAGCGTCGCCATTATCACTTGCTTTTCGATCTCGTCCATCGCGGACGGCAGCGTGATATCGAGTGCGATCGAACGGCCGTCACCGGCGGCGGCGGCCCGCTCCTGCCTCGCGTACGCATGCGCCTCGGTCACCCGGCGGCCGATCGCGTCCGGCAGATCGGACAACTCGATCTGACGCCCGGATGCGATGATGACGGCCCTTTCGATGGCATTCTCAAGCTCGCGGACGTTGCCCGGCCATTCATAGCTGACGAGCGCCCGCATCGCTTCGCTCGAGATACCCGAGACAAAGCGGCCCGATTTTTCCTTATAAAGCTCGAGGAAATGAAAGATCAAAAGGTGCACGTCCTCGGGCCGCTCGCGGAGCGGCGGCAGCGAGATCGGAAAAACGGACAAGCGGTAATAGAGGTCCTTGCGAAACTGGCCCGATTCGATCGCCGATTCGAGGTCGGAGTTGGTCGCGGCGATGACCCGGACGTCGGCCTTGATCACCTGTTTGCCGCCGACCCGCGTAAACTCGCCGTCCTGCAGCACCCTCAGCAGTTTGACCTGAGCCTGCAGCGGCATTTCGCCGATCTCGTCCAAAAACAGCGTACCGCCATTGGCCTCTTCAAACCTGCCCTGACGCTGAGTGCGGGCGTCGGTAAAGGCGCCCTTTTCGTGGCCAAAGAGTTCAGATTCGAGCAGATTTTCGGGTATCGCACCGCAATTGAGCTTGATGTACGGACCGCTCTCGCGGCCCGAGTTGAAATGGATCAGGTTCGCGATCAGCTCCTTGCCGGTGCCCGATTCGCCGAGGATCAGGACCGTCGTATTGGTGTCGGCGACGTTGAGCCCGAGTTCGATCGCCCGGCGTATCGACGGAGCCTGTCCGACGATCTCGCTCTGTTTTTGATGAAGCTCGCTCTTGAGCCGCATGACCTCGGCCGACAGCTGATCCCGCTCAAGTGCGGTACCGATCTGGTCGGCGATGCCCTCGATCAGCGCGATGTCATGATCCTCGAACGGATTTTCGCGGCTCCACACAAAGCCCAAAAGCCCGTACGCCTGGCCGGCGACATTGACCTGGGTGACCAGAGCGGTCTTGCCGCGGAGCTGCGTGTTGAAAAAGAGCCTGATCGCGAACGGCAGTTGTGAATCGACCAGCCGGAGCGTTTTGCGGTCGCTCAATAGGTCGCCCAACGCCGAGAACGAATCGATCGCCAGCGATTTGTTATGCTGTTCGATCATCTTCAGCAGCTTTGTTACCTTGATGCCCTCGGCCGATTTGAACGACGCCAGCGAAATTCGTTTTCCGGTCTGGTCGAGTACGCCTAGTGCGCCGTAATCGGCGCCGACCAGCCCGATCGCGCGTTCGAGCACGAGGGCCGAGACCTCTTTGAAATCCGAGTGCGAGTTGAGCGTATTGGCGATCTCGAGCAGTGCGTTGGTCCGGCGCGACTCGTGCTCCTGATTGACGTAAAGGCTCGTGTATTGGTAACCGATAGCGAGCTGCTGGGCGATCGACTGAAGAAAGCTGACCTCCTCGTCGAGCCACACACGTGCCGAATGTGTGTCGTGCAGCCCGAGCAGGCCGAGCACGCGGCCGTTGAGGATGATCGGGATGATGAGCAGCGAGCGCGTCTCAAGCGCCTTGGTAAAAAACTTGAGGGTCGGATCCTTGACGAGCGACGTATCGTTCATCCGGATCGGATTGGTGATATCAAACCGCTCGGCCAGGCGCTCGGCGTTGAACGGAATGGTCGTACCTTCGCTCTTCGGCACTGACCGGTCCTTTCGCCATTCGTGACTGATCCTGAGTTCGCTGCCGTCGCCGAGCTGCAGGAGGTCACAGCGGTCGGCATTGAGCATTCGCCCGATCTCTGAGACAACGACATTCAGAAACCGTTCGAGGTCGATATTGGTGGGCAGGTCGCGTGCGAGGCGGTCAATGATGGCCTCGCGGGCCTCCTGCATTCGTGAGCGTCGTTCGACGCTCAGTGACGTTTCGGATGTCGCTTTGGACATAGAAAAACCTCATGGAAAGACGCTCTCGGACGCATCCATAAGGTTAATCTGAAGTTTACCGCCGGTAATGTCAAGTTGACACACGAGCGGCAGATAATGTGTAATTTCGCACCACCCGAAACGGCATCAGTTTACGGCTTGTTAGATGGCCGCTCGGGCTTTTTCTCTTTCGGATCTTCGCGCTGAGGTTTGACATTCGCGTTCGGCGGTTTCGGCGCCGAATTGCTGTCCGAAGCGACGTTGGCGTTGGCGGCCGTGTTCGAATTGGACCGCTTGGTGTTGGCGTCATCGCGCTGAACAAAATCGATCCGCTTGGTGCCGGCCTCGGCGTCCTCGAGCAGATCGGCAGCCCTTGAATTTTCGGGATCGAGCTCGAGCGCCTTTTTGAGCGGTGCAAGCGCCTCGCGGTACTGTGCGAGTTTGATCAGGATCGAACCGTACTCGGTCTGATACTCGGTATCGTCGGGCTTGAGCTTGACGGCCTGCTTGAACGCGGCCTCGGCCTCCTCGTCCTTGTTGAGCTTGTTGTACGCCCGGCCAAGGTTGAACTGTGCGAGGTCGTCCTTTGGATTGGCGGCGATCACCTTTTTGTACGCCTCGACCGCCCGTTCGAACGCCTTTTGCGAATTTGTCTTGACGGTCCCGCCTTTACCGGTGTTTGAGGTGGTTTCGACAGTATTGCCGGCCTGCTGCATTTCGGATTCGATCAGGGCGTAGGCGATGCCCATCTTGAAATGAGCTTCAGCAAAATCGGGGTCGAGCGTGACCGCCTGCTTATAGGCTTCGATCGCCTTCTCAGTCTGGTTGTCGTCAAGCAGCCGGTCGCCCTCGGCGAGCGCCGCCTTCGGGTCGGTGATGTGGGCAAACGGCGAAACCGCCGCCGTATTCGCATTGGTGTCGGCATTGGCGGTATTTGCCGCTCCGCCCGAACATCCGGTCTGAAAGGCGATCATCGAAAACAAGACGATGGCCGGAATTATGATCTTCATACAAATCCTCTTGCCCGCAGCGGGCCGCATTATCATCAACCCGGAGGAAATACGAACGGCCGGCCGCCAAGCAGATGGACGTGAAGGTGAAACACCGTCTGGCCGCCGTCGGCGTTGGTATTGATCACGACCCGGTAGCCGTCGTCCGCAAATCCGCGATCACGGGCAATATTCGCAGCCGCCTGCAATAGCTGGCCGAGCGTATCACGGTCGCCCGCCTGGGCTTTATCCAACGAGTCTATGTGCTGCCGCGGGATTATAAGAATATGGGTCGGAGCCTGCGGGCTGATGTCGTTGAACGCGATACACACGTCGTCCTCAAACACCCTGGAGGCCGGTATCTCGCCGTTCGCGATCTTACAAAAAAGGCAATCTTCTACACTCATGATCTAGTCAAATTAAATCACAAGCCGTCAAAATTGTTAATCGCGACGTTATGCCCCGGGCTGAGCATGGGTCGCCGGGCTTTCGGTAATTCGCTCGATATCGGCGCCGAGACTCCGCAGTTTGCGGACGATGGTCTCGTAGCCGCGGTCGATATGATACACGCGGTCAATGATGGTCTCGCCTCCCGCGCATAGTGCGGCCAGCACCAGCGACGCCGACGCCCGGAGGTCCGAGGCGATGATCGGCGCGCCCATCAGCGGAGTTTTGCCGCGGACGACCGCCGTGTTGCCCGAGATATGAATGTCCGCTCCCATTCGGATCAGCTCGGAGGCGTGCATGAACCGATTCTCAAAAATGGTCTCGGTGATCGTCGATGTGCCCTCGGCCTGGGTCATCAGGGCCATGTACTGCGCCTGCATGTCGGTCGGGAAAAGCGGGTGCGGTTCGGTCGTGACGTCGCATGCCTTCAGGCCGTTGGGGCCGACCTTGACGTGGAGCGTGCTCTGATTGAGTTCGTCGATGATGACGCCGGCCTCGCGCAGCTTTTCGATCACGGCTGTCAGATGCTCGGGCCGGCAGCTTTTTATCTCGATCTCGCCGCCGGTGATCGCCGCGGCGACTATGAACGTACCGGCCTCGATGCGGTCGGGAATGATCGTGTGTTCGGCTCCGCCAAGCGATTCGACGCCGTCGATCTCGATGACCGGCGTTCCGGCACCTTTGATGCGGGCGCCCATCTTGTTAAGCAGTTCGGCAAGATCGTCGATCTCCGGCTCCTGCGCGGCGTTCTTGATGACCGTTTTGCCGAGTGCGAGCGACGCGGCCATCATTACATTCTCGGTGCCTGTTACGGTCACCTTTTCAAACTCGACCGTGTTGCCGACGAGGCGGCCCTGAGGGGCACGGGCAACCACGTCGCCCGACTCGAGCGACACGACCGCACCAAGCTGCTCGAACGCTTTCAAATGCAGGTCGATCGGGCGCGTGCCGATAGCACAACCGCCGGGCAGGCTGACCTTTGCCTTGCCGAACCGGGCGAGCAGCGGCCCGAGAGCGAGTACGCTGGCCCGCATGGTTTTGACCAACTCGTACGGGGCCTCAAATACCTGAACATTGCCCGCGTTGACCTTGTGCGTGCGCAGTTCCGGGGTAAGGACAGTCGCCCCGAGATCCTCGAGCAGCCGCCGCTGAGTGATCAGATCCTTTACATACGGCACGTTGTGCAGTATTACCGTTTCGGCCGTCAGCAGCGTCGCCGCGAGACACGGCAATGCCGAATTTTTGGCTCCGCTGATCTCGATCTTTCCGCGCAGCGGATTGCCGCCGCGAACCTTGAACTTATCCATAATTATCCTGATCTGCGCCTTTACAGGCCACGCTTACTGTAAGCAATGCTTATAGAAGCAAGTACGAAATCTTATCACAAGCATCGAATGCGCAAAAACCGCCGCGTCAGCTTTGATAATTTGCCGAACGGTATCATTATTTTGTTCAGGATCGGACCGTGAATATGAATTGGAAAACAAAGCTCGACGCGGCCGCCGTTGCGGCAGTGTTGTTATTGGCAGCGATCGGCTGTTCGGACAGCGGTAAAACGGCCGAGTGGGCCAAGGCGAGAGCGATCGCCGACAAACTGGACCATCCGTCGGCTCTTACCGCTGATGAAAAGAACATCTACTTTGTGACGGGCGGCACCATCGCCAGCCTGAACGAGGGCACGAGCGGCGTTTGGAAAATGCCTATCGGCGGCGGCCCGCCGAGTTTGTTGTTCAAAGGCTATAAAAAGGACGAGAACACCGTCGTCCTGCCGGCGTCGTTCGTTTTGGCGACGGATGACAAGTTTCTGTATTTTTCGGCCGGGCACATTTATCGTGTGCCAAAGGACGGCGGCGATGCGGTACAGATCACGGCCGGGACGCCGACCGAAATGGCCGTCGACAACGAGCGGATCTATTGGCACAATTTTGTCGGCGAGGGAATGGCCGCGACGCCGGCGTATTCGGTGCCCAAGGCCGGCGGCGAGGCCAAACCGATGACCGCTGCGGTCAATATCTCGGCAATAGCGGTTGACGACGCGTTTCTGCACTGGGCACAGCCCGACGGCGTTTATAAGATGCCTAAGTCGGGCGGTGATGCGGTCAAGATCTACTCGGCACCCGACAAACAGACGATCAGCGGGCTGGCGGCGGACCGCGACAGCCTTTATTTCACCATCGGCAGCGGCAAGAACGCCCTGGTCAAGATCGCCAAGTCCGGCGGCGAACCGGTCAAACTGGCCGACGAGATCAATCATACGCATCGCTTCTTTGTGGACGACGCGAACCTCTACTTTGTTAAGAACGAGGGATCGTTCGGCACGTCGATCAATTTTATGCCGAAGAACGGCGGAGCATCGCAAAAGGCCGACTCAGGCTATGTCGCAAGCTATTTTGCCGTGAAGGGAAAGATATACGTGGCCGATATTTCAAAGATCTACGAGCTCGACGCTAAGCCCTGATACACCCGTAATTGCCCGGATCGAACAACGTGAACACTGAAGCCGGTAATCAACAAGATATGGTCCTGTCATCACGGATCGTCGACCGCGGCGACGCCGAACTGGTCAAACTGTGTCGAAACGGCGATCAGTCGGCGTGGGACCAACTAGTCAACCGGTATCAGCGACTGATCTACGCGATACCCCGACGAGCGGGCTTGAGCGACGAACAGGCGGCGGACGTGTTTCAGGAAGTTTTTCTGACACTGCTGCAAAAGATCGACGAGATCGAACAGCCTGACCGGATACGTTCGTGGATCGTAACGACGGCAAAATTCAAAACGTGGGCCGTCGTCCGCAGCGGCAAAGGCCTCTATTCGCCCGAGACCGAAGAAGAAATGGAGGCTGAAATGGCGGATCTTCGCGACACCTCGCCGCTGGCTGACGACATGCTGATCGAGCTGGAGGAGCAGCACCTGATCAGGGCGGCGATGCTGGAACTCGAAGAACGCTGTCAGAAGATTTTGTCGATGATCTATCTGCGTGAGCCCGCGGCAAGCTACGCGGAGGTCGCCGCCGCGATCGATGTCGGCGAGACGAGCATCAGCCCGCTGCGGTCGCGATGCCTCAAGAAATTAGAAAAGTTATTGTCTTGACCAGAAAGATGTGTCTTTTTTGCGGTTGAGGCCGCACTGTTTGGTTGGAGAGAGCGTTGGATAACGCCGACAAGAGCAATGAACGACCCGTTGGAACAAAACCTCGAACACATCATCAGCCGGATGAAGGCCGACACCTCGATCGACGCCCCGCCTGACTCGCTCAAGTATGTGAGCGATCTGTTTCGCACACGGTCCGCGGCACCCAGGCCGACGCTTGTTCGGCGAATTGTGGCTGCCCTTACGATGGATCTGATGCCGGATCGTGCGGCATTCGGCGAACGCTCGGCCGCCGGCGGCCAGGCTAGGCAGATGCTATTTGACGCAGGCGAGTTTGCGATCGATCTGCGGGTATCGGGCGGTGAGAACGGCTTTGATATCCGGGGCCAGATCCTCGGCGAATACGGAGCCGGCAGCGTGACGCTCTCGGGCGACGGCCATTCGTCGGAGACGGATCTGGATGCCGATGGCGGCTTTAGGTTCGACGCCGTCGCCGCGGGAACGTACTCCATCGTCATCGCCGGCGAAGGCGGTGAACTTGCGGTTGAGAATATTGAGTTCGTGTGAGTGGGCACTGTCTCCGCCCATCCTCTATGCGACCGGCTGTTAAGATGGCCGGTCGCTTTTTCGTTGTATAATCGAACGTTCAAATGACCGGAAACAGCCTCACCGAACAGATCATCGCAGCCGGTTCCGGCGCCGAACGCAGGCGCCTGTTGGATCGTGCGGCCGGCGATCAGGCCGAGCGCCTGCCCGTCGAGATCAGGGAGATCTGCATCGCGAGTTGGTCGAGCGACCCGTCACGCGTCCAGCGTGCCGCGGCCGCGCTCGGTTTTATCTACCGCTCACACCGGACAGACCACACCCTGGCAAATTACAAATGGACCGAGGGCATCGCCGCGATCACCCGCGGAGATTTTGAAAAAGCGGTCGAACGGCTGGACACCGCGATCGCCGCGTTTCTGAGACTCGGCCGTGATGTCGAAGCGGCCCGTGTAAAGGTGTCAAAACTCCTCGCACTGGCGATGCTCTCTCGTTATGACGAAGCCGTTGAAACAGGGCTCGCGGCGATCCCGATCCTTGTCGAGAGCGGCGATCAGCTTGCCGCCGGTAAGATCGAGATGAATCTCAGCAATATCGTCTCACGCCGCGGCAAACACACCGAGGCCGAGGGATATTGCTCGTCGGCCCGACAGCGCTTTATCATCGCCGGCGAACCGTCGTGGCAGGCGATGGCCGAGAACGGCCTGGCCAACACCTACGCCGAGCTGAACGATTTTGACCGTGCCGCACGATTTTACGAGGCGGCCAGATCAACGGCGGTCAGCGCCGGAATGTTGGTGACCGAGGCCGAGGTCGAGGCAAGCATGGGCAACCTCGCACTTTTTCGCGGGCGATACGGCGATGCCCTGCGGCACCTGGAACTCTCACGCCGAAAATTTGAGATGCTCGATATGCCGCATCAAACGGCGATCGCCGAGCTCGAGATCGCCGATATTTACGCCGAATTAAACCTGAATTTTGAGGCCGTCGAGATCTACCGAAAGGTGTGCGAAGAGCTTCGCCGGCTCAAGCTCAGGTCCGAGGAATCGCGTGCGAGGATCAATCATGCCCGGGCGGCGTTGGCGATCGGCGACACGAAAGCGGCGAAACGCGAACTCACCCGTGCCCTCAAGCTGTTCGCGGCCGAGGGGAACGAGGCCGGAACGATAACCGCCCGGCTTGAGACCGCAAACATCGCGCTCGGCAGCGGCGACCCGCATTCGGCGTTGGAAAACACGGCGATCGCCTTCGAACTGTTGAAAAAGATCGAAAATCCGCGGCTCGCTTTGACGGCGGGCATCATCGCCGGCCGGGCCCACGCCGAATGCCGCAATACCGAAAAAGCGGCAGAGGCGTTTCGAAAGGTCATCGGCGACGCCGTTCGCTTGCGGCAGCCGGACATCAGGCAGCGGGCGTTGACCTTTCTCGGCGAGTTGGACGCCGCCGCCGGAAACGACACCGAGGCGGAACGTAAATTCAAAATGGCGATCAGGATCGTCGAAAAACTCCGGGCTCCGCTCGCCTCCGAAGAATTTGGTATGGCGTTCATGGCTGCCCGTCTGCGGCCTTTTGACGCTCTTGCAAGGCTCTATCTGAGTCAGGATCGCGTCCGCGACGCCTTTCGGGTGGTCGAGAGCGGACGGTCGCGGTCGCTTGCCGATTCGATCGGACGAAACAGGACCGGTTCCGACGACGCGGACAGTCTCGAACGCCGCCTTGAGACCCTCCGTGAGGAACTGAACACATACTACAAGCGACTCGACCGGGCCGACCCGGACGAGGCGGCCGAGATCCGGCTCGCGGCCGATCAACGCGAGGACCAGATCAGCCGCCTTACGCGTCAGATATCAAGTGTCGCGGTCGGCGGGGCCCAGAGTCCGGCCCTTCGGTTTTCGGCGACTGAGTTATTGCGGCAGCTCGGCCGATCGACTACGCTGGTCGAATTTATCGAGATCGACGGACAGTTTTCAGCGTTTGTCGCATGCCGGGGAAAGCTGCGGTTCTTTCGCGATATCGCTTCGGCGGATGAGGTCGCCGAGGCTCTCGCGGACCTGCATTTTCAGTTCGGGACGATGCGATACGGCCACATTGCACGCTTTGCCGCGCAAATGCGGTCGCGGGCCGATCTAAGGCTGCGGAAACTGTACGACCTGCTGATCGAGCCGTTGTCACCGTCGCTTGCCGGCGGCCGTCTGGTGATCATTCCGGCCGGGACGCTCAATTACGTTCCGTTTCAGGCGCTTTTCGACGGTGAGCGGTATCTCATCGAGCGGTTCGAGATCAGCTACGCGCCGAGTTCGGCCGTCTGGGCGAGGCTCGGGAGCCGAGAACCCCGCGGCCTGAATGGCGTTTTGCTGATTGGCTATGCCGACGAGCGGATCCCGCTGGTGGAACACGAGATCAAGACGATCAGGCGGATCATGCCCGATGCTCGGGCATTCGTCGGTGAAAAGGCGACGGTCAGGGCTTTTGACAAACACGCCGCCGCCGCGGGCATCATCCATCTCGCGTGCCACGGGCAGTTTCGGCCTGAAAATCCGATGTTCTCAAGCCTGCACCTCGCCGACGGGCGTATTACGGTCCGCGATATATGCTCGCACGACCTCGCGGCCGAGCTTGTCGTCCTGAGCGCGTGTGAAACGGGCCTTAGCAAGGTCTTTGCGGGTGACGAGATACTCGGCCTTGCACGAGGTTTTCTCGCCGCCGGTGCCGGCTCGCTGATCGTCAGTCTCTGGGCGGTCAACGACACCGCCGCCGGACAACTGATGACCGATCTATACACAGAAATGCAACGCGGGGGCACCGCGGCGGCATCTCTCAGACATTCGCAACTGTTGGCGATCGGGCGCGGCGAACACCCGTTTCTCTGGTCGCCGTTCATTCTGGTCGGCCGCTGAAAAGAAATATTTTCAAATGTCTTTTTGATAGAATTAGGCGCACTGTGACGATGGCGGGTAGTTTCCCGATATTTTCACCCGTGCGAGGCAGTAATGACCTGTAGTATTTCAAGGATCGTGCAATTCATCTTGCTTTTGGCGTTGACCGCCGCGGCGTATGTCCCGACCGGCGCTCAAAACGTCGGGACACCCGACTGCAGTTGCGTGCCCGATCAGGTCATAGTTCAGTTGAATACCGCGTCTGATCTGCCCGCGGTTGCCCAGCAATACGGACTCGACCCGACGCCCGTCTCACAGGTCGCGTCGCCGGCGATCTATCTTTTACGCATAACCGGCGGCAGCACGCCGACACAGGTCGTGGCAGCAATGACCACGCCAGGCGACGGCCGCATCGCCTTTGCCGAGGTCAACCGAAAGCTGTCGCAGGTCGAGCGTCCCGGTCTGAGCTGGACACAAGGCCGCTCATGGGCCGTCGGGCGATCGTGGGCGGTCGGCGGCAGTTCGAAAGGATATGCCAGCCAGTGGTTTCCGGACGTGATCCGGCTCAATGAGGCCTTTGCCGCCGCCGGCACACGCGGCCGCCGGGTCGTGAACGGACAGGACACCGGCGAACCGATCGTCGTGGCGGTATTGGATACCGGCATCGATCTCGGCCATCCGGCGTTTACCGGAAAGCTCGTTCCGGCAGCGGACCGGTGGGATTTTGTCGACGGCGACAATGACCCGAGCGAAGTCGGCGTGCTGCGTGTCGATCCGGCCTTCGGGCACGGTACACACGTCGCCGGGATCGTCGCGATGACGGTTCCTGACGCGAAGATCATGCCGATCCGCGTTTTGAACAAGGACGGCGAAGGCGAGCTCTGGCGGATCACCGCCGGGTTGATCTGGGCCGCAAGCCACGGCGCCGACGTCGCAAACCTGAGCCTCGGTTATCCGGAGGATGTCAGGCTGCTGCACGACCTTTTGGATTGTGTCGATGTTGGCTCGACAGCGACCGGGACCACGTTCCCCGAGATCGGCACACGGCGTTTGGCGGTGTCGGTCAGTTCGGGCAACGGCGCCGGTACAACCCCGGTCTTTCCGGCCGCCGAACAGCGTGACGGTATGCTCTCGGTCGCCGCCAGCACCCGCTACGATGAGCTGGCACCGTTCTCGTCATACGACCGATCATGGGTCGATGTGTCGGCTCCCGGTGAGAATATCGTAAGTGCTTTGCCCGGCGGCCGTTACGGAGTTTGGTCAGGCACCTCGATGGCGGCGCCGATCGTCGCCGGTATCACCGCACTCGTCCGGGCCCGCTACACCGCCGCGTGCCTGACACCCCACGCGATCCTCGGCCATATTAAGGAAAACTCCGTCGATATCCGTTGGAACGACCTGCCGCCCTGGGGCAACGTTCGTCTCAATCGGGTCGACGCTCTTTCGGCCGTCGCGACAGCCCCGGTCTGTCCCGCGTCACCCAACACCGAACTGATTTTTGGTACTGAATTGATCTCCGGAAGATAGTCGTCAATCTGCCGTGGGTCTTCGGGCCGAAAAATGACGGGCTGGCCGTGAAAATGCGGCCGGCCCGTTCTACGTTTGTCACCAATATCTCGCCCTGACCGAAAAAGGACCAAATAAATTTCGAACCGATGTCTTTTTTGCCCGCGAGTCCGCACAGTGTTTCTGACGACACCTCAAGCACCGAGGTAAACAAAATATCAAAGGCAGGAATTACAGATGAAAAAGACAGCTCTTCAGAAAAGGAACAGACGATTAGTACAGTTTGCGGCAGTGGTCGCCTTGATCGCGGCTTGGGTGTCGATACCAATGCTTACCGGCGGCGTCAAAGCCGACGCGACACCGGTGATCGTACTGCGGAACGCCGCACTCGTTTCGCCCACGGGCAGCATCAATCCGCACGGAGCCGCCGCGTGGCAGCTCTATCAGAGCGGCAACCGCGAGATCGAGGTCGAGATCGAGGATGTCAATCTTTCGATGGGAACGGCACTTTCGGCGGTCGTTGACGGTAACGTCATCGGCACAATGACGGTAGATGACCGGCAAAAAGCGAAATTGAAACTCCGCACGGAGGACGGCCAGGCCGTTCCGATGACGGACGACGGTTCGACCGTCGAGGTGCGAAACGGCACCGTCGTTTTGGTCGCCGGTGCTCTGAATGGCGGCGGCCCTAACCCGACGCCGACGCCGACCGGAACACCCAACGGAACGCCCAGCCCGAGCCCGACCGGAACTCCGACCGGAACCCCGAGCCCCAGCCCTTCGCCGACCGGTTCGCCGAATTCGGGCGACCTGTTTGCCGGACTGACCGGCGGCACGATCAACGGCGTTCTGCCGCGTGGTTATGCTCAGTATGAGATCCACAGCAGCCGGACCGAACTCGAGATCCGACTTAATCAGATCAATCTGCCGGCCGGCACATCGCTCAGCGTTGCCGTTGACGGAACGGCCGTCGGTAATATGTCGCTGCAGAGCGGCGGTGAGGGACGGCTTCGCCTGCGAAGCGATAATGGCCAGACCGTACCGGTCGTCATTGCCGGATCGACGATCTCGATCTCAAATGGCGGAAACGCGATCCTGAATGGTACGTTTGCCGGATTCAGCGGCCCGAGCCCGACTCCGACGCCGACCGGCACGCCGGGACCGACGCCGAGCCCCAGCCCGTCAATGGGCCGCTCGTTCGAAGCAAATCTGACCGGCTCGGGAATGACGCCGCCCGTGGCCACAGCTGCCACCGGTGAATTTAAGGTGACACTAAACGCCGCGGAAACACAGGCGACCGTCTTTGGCGAGTTTCACAATCTGTCGAGTGCACAGACGTCAGCACGTATCGAGACCGTTGTCGGAACGACGATGGTGATCAGGGATTTTGGTACCGTCGGCGGCACCAACGGCAATTTCGCCAGCGTGACGTTTGACGTAACGGCGGCTCAGGTACAACTGCTCCGCACAGGCCTCTGGTCGGCGGTCATCTCGAGTGCCAACAATCCTGGCGGCGAGATCGCCAGCACATTCAGACAGCGATCGGGCCTGGCCGATTTTGACGGCGACGGCAGCAACGACTTTTCGGTGTTCCGTCCCGCGACCGGTGCCTGGTACACGCAGAATAGTGCCGGATTTGGCGCTACGACGTTCGGCACCTCGACCGATACGGTCGTCTCGGGCGACTACGACGGCGACGGCAAGACCGACACGGCAGTTTACCGCAATGTCAACGGAGCGGGCGTTTGGGAGATCAAGAGCAGCTTTGACGGCAGCGTTCGCGGTTCGGTCTTCGGACTCGGCAGCGATGTGCCCGTGCGAGGTGACTTTGACGGCGACGGCCGACTCGATCTCGCGGTCTATCGCCCGTCAAACGGTGTCTGGTACATCCAGAAGAGCAACAACACGGGCTACTCGTTCGTAACCTGGGGAATTGCCGAGGACAAACCGATGCCGGCCGATATCGACGGTGACGGTAAGGACGATGTCGTGGTCTATCGCCCGAGCCTGGGCAATTGGTATTGGGTCCGCAGTTCGGACGGCCAAACGGGTGCGATGCACTTCGGAGCCGCCGGCGACATCCCGGTCCGCGGTGACTTTGACGGCGACGGCAAAGGCGACGTCACGGTGTTTCGCCCATCGACCGGTGTCTGGTACACGTACCGCAGCACTGACGGCGGCTATACGGTGATGCAGTTCGGACTTGACGGTGACATTCCGGTCGCCGGCAACTATGACAACGACGGCAGGACCGACATCGCCGTCTTTCGCCCGGCGGACGGCAACTGGTACATCCTTCGGAGTTCGGACGGAGCCTTTCAGGCGATCCATTTCGGGATCGCGGGCGACCTGCCGATCGCGGCCCAGTAACACGGAAACTGAGTCCAAACGAAAAGGGAGCGGCCTCAGGGCACGCTCCCTTTTTTGCACAACCATAATTGGGTTCAGATCATCTCAATGTGCAGTTCTGAGAGATCATATTCTGAAGCTATGATCGAAAGCTCAGATCGCTTCACCCCGGCCGGATAGCCCTCCTTTCGGCCGGGGCATTTTTGTGTCCGCTCATCAGGTCAGTTCGAGCACCCGCAAACAAAGCCGTCCGTTACAAGCAGGTCATCAATGTACTGGCCCTCGCGAAATGTTCCGACATCGGTGCCGACACGCCAACGCAGTTGGATACGATTGCCTGCCGCCGACGGAGGAAGTTTGGCCCGGGTCGTTATGAACTCCGAAACTGAATTGACGCCGCTGCGGCCCGACCAACCGCTGCGGCCGCCGAGCGGATTTTGACAACAGCTGTCGATCACACCGTCGTAACCGCCGGAGAGGAACAACCCGCCCGCGGCGATGATGTCCTGCCAATCGGCGTCGCCGATCTTGATCTCCATCACCGAGCCGTCATAGAGCCGATTGCGTAGGAAGGTCGTTTCGAGTTCGTACCAATTTTGGAACGACACCTCGGCCCCGGCGGTATTTATCTGAAAGGCCGGCGAGGTCAATTCGTTAAGGCCGATCTGATTGGGATCGGGCGAAAAAAGCGACTTGGCGCCCGAAACTGACCGGCTGCGGGACGCTTTCCACGAATTCTGGGCACCGGTCGCGCTTGACGACCAACGCTGCGGCAGTGCCGGCCCCGAAACACGGTCAAAGTTTTGGCCGAGTGCCGTGCGGACCACACCCGCCCGAAGCACGACCGTCACGACGCCGAGATCGTTCGGGCCGTCATTGAGTTGAAAATTGAGCAGCAGTTCGCCGCCGCAGGCGACCGTCGATGCGACCGTAAAGGTAAACGGCCGCGACACCGCCGGACCGCCGGCCGCAAGAGCTCCGTAATTTTGCGGCGGACCCGTATTTGTGACGCCGCCATTCGGCACGAGTACGGCCGTTAGTGACTGGGTATTCAGCAGGCCTGTGTTCGAAAGCGCGACATTCAATGTCACGGTTTCGCCGGGTTCGGGCGCCGAGTTCGTTCCGCAGCTTTCGGAGGTGACCTGTACCGACGCGTTCTGAATGACGGCGACCGGCTGCAGGGCAAAGTTGCGAACGAGATTCTCGCCGTCGGCGGCCGTCAACATCACGGTCTGCGAGCGAAATCCCGGCGCCGATGCGGTCATACTATACGTTCCGGGCACGACCGCGAGGCCGCCGTAAATGCCGGTCTCGGGCGTTCGCCTCGTGTATGCACCGACGGTCAGCTGGGCACCGTTGATCGGTTGGCCGTCCGCGGCGTTGGTGACGGTTCCCGAAATGACAGCCCGCGGTGCCGCGGTGCATTCGTCGAACTTGAACCGCCCGATACGCGTGAGCCACGTAAACTCGCTGAAATCCTCGCTTTCCTGGGTATAGTATTCGCTCGTCAGCCAGAATGTGCAGTCATCCGACGGGTCGACCGACATTCCGCTATAGTCGCCCCAACGCCAGCCGAACGCCTTCTGAACGCCGGTGCCGATCACCAGCTTACCTTCCTGGCGGAAAGACCCGGCCGGTTCACCCGCAAGACGCCCTGAATACAAAACGGACGGTTCTTTGCCGTCGTTGACGAAGTTATAACCGACCGCGAGATTGCCCTGATGGTCCTGTGCCGCCGAACCGATCCAGCGTGACGACGTCGCATCGCCGATCGTAGATTGTTCGGTCACACCAAAGGGCCCGGCACCGGTCCGCTGAAACTCGTAAAGGCGGACGCCGGCCCGATACGGCGACTGAGCAAGCCGCACCGTCTGATTGAAGACCAGCGATTCCCGGCCGCCGAAATTGCGGTACGCGACGCGATAATTCACCCGGTCGCTGTTTGCGTCGAGAAAGTCACCGGGTGCCGGCTGAGCGATATCGGTGCGGCCGCTGACACTCGTCGGGTCAAAGGCGGCGACCGCGACCGGGCTTTCCGAACGCTCGGTAAATGTCGAGTTTGATGTATTTACAAAATCCGCGTGAAAATCGAACAGCCTGATCGCGTCCTGCGGGTCACCGTATTCGTCGGCCGTATAGCTGACGAACGTATTTGGTGCTCCGGCTGGCGGCGGCCTCAGGCCGTCGAGGTCCGAGGGCAGAAAATTGCGTCTCCGTTCGACACTGTCCGACGGGCGGTTAAAGTAGATGTAACCGGCGTCGGGCCTTCCGGCCAGCAGTTTTGCCCGGTCAAACGCAAATAGCCCGGCACCGGCGTAGTCTGAGCCGAGAAACTCCTCGGTCGACATATAGTAGGCGTCATGCCACACGCCGAACTTGGAAAAATCATTGATCTTGACGTTCGGCATCACAAATTCGTAAACGAAGTATGAACCGGTCGGGTCGCCCGTCGTTGAGACCGCGATCATCTGCCTGAAAGGCGGCACGTTGTAGCAATATTGGCTGATCAGCCAGCGGTCGGCGAGCGGATCGTACAGGACCGTCGGCAGGCCGTCGTTGCGGGCCGCACAGGGTGTGCCGAGCGGCTCGAAAAGCTGACTCAGCTTGATCGGCGCCGTCAGCGGCGTGCCGCTTTTGTCATAGACCCTAAACAGCGAGTTGACCGCCTGAACGTAATGATCCGGGCCGACATCCCCGATCATATCGGGCGGCAGGATGACGAGATTGTAAGCGGCGATGTTGTCAAAATTGGTCAGTCCGTCAAACGAGAGCGACGTCGCCGGCATCGGCACCGGTGTCAGCGTCGCCGGCCGGCCTTCGGTGCCGCCCGCCTTGATCGGTCCGCTTCGCGGTTCGGCCGCCGGAACGTCCTTTACCTTAAATCCGGCCGCACCCGGCACCGGCGTCTGCTTTTGATTCGGCGCAAGGTCGCTGGCCCGGCCCGAGACGGCAAATGCGGAGGCGGTTCGGGCGATCGGCAAGGGCGAGGCCGCAGGTTCGGCGGCTTTCTGGCCCGCGGCCATATACCAGACCGCGGCGGCGATCAATGCTGCGGGCAATAAACCTGTTGCGATACGGTACTTCATTTTAGATCTATCGCCGGCGTCAGGGTTCTGAGATGATCTCGATCTCGGCCCGCCTCTTTGCGTCGTCCAGAAAACTCTCGAGTCTTGAGGCGACACGCTCTTCGGTCAGCATCCGATTGATGTCACGCCTTTTTTCGTCAAGCGTCGGCATCAGCAAGCCCGGGTACCGCTTGCGAAAATCAGGTGCGACAACGTCCCTGAAGTATCTTGCCTCGTCCTCCGGAGTTACGACGATAAACGAGCGGAAACGAAAATCGATATAGTCCTCGATCGACAACCGCTGCGAGATCAGCCGCTGAAAATTATCATCGCTTATCGACTCAAAACCGACGGTCTTCAGCCTCGCCTCAAATGCCGCCGCTGACGGAAAGAACTTGACGAGCTTGTCGATCTCGGCCTTGATCGCATCATCGGTCGGCATCGGCCGCGGCAGCCGGTTGGCCTCAAGCGCGAACAGCCGCTGATCTATCAGCCTGAGCAGGGCTGCGTTGAGATCATCCCGCTTCGGCGGGTCTATCTGAACGCCCGGTTGGAGCGCCAGCTGCCACATTATGTCCGAATATGTGATGAGTTCGCTCCGCGTTCCGTCGGTGACCGTCGCAACCGTCTTATCGACCAGTTCCTGGGCCGCGAGCTGCGTTGAAACCGCCGACACGATCATCGACATGATGGCAGCAAGCAACGCCGTCCGGAGTATTTTATTGGTTCGGGCGAACATATAGGTAACAGTCCATTTTTGCGTGAATCATCGGGGGTGTCAATCAACTCGTCAGAGCGTTAAAACCCTTGACAAAATGTTAAATATTGTTTTTAATCAAAGAGAGGGAAATCTATTCTCTCTCGATCGTTTTGTCTCCTAACCTGCGTAAGTTGGCGGTTCGACTGTTCCGGCAACAAGCCACTACACAATGTTGACACCTTCGCCGCAAAACACGGATGTGACATCCGGCACGAACGCACAAAGGCCGAATGAAACTCCGGGCGACCTCAAATTCATTGCCGATCTCGGGCGAAGCCTGCTCATTACCGTGCACCCCAAAAAGGTAGCGAGCCGCGTCGTCGAGGCTCTGCGCGCTAACTTGGATGCGGAATTCTGCCTGTTTGCTGCCGAGTTGAAAAACATCGGCCTGGTAACGTGCGCCGTCACGCGTGACGGCGAGGCAGCGGGTGATTTTCTGGTCCGGCCGCGATTCGAACGCTGGCTGCAGTTCATGCCGCCGCAGGTCGGTTATACGGAACGCGACGCACACGAATTTATGTTCGGCGGCGGCAGCCACGCCATCGAATACGTTTCGCCGCTGCAGATCGACGGCGAGACAAAAGGCGCGATCGTCACCGGTTTCGGCGACGAACAGCACTTTACCGAAAACCGCACGCGAGTGATCGAGGCGGCGACACAACTTGCGGCGATGAGCGTCAATCTGTCTGCGCATTACGAATCTGCACTTAATAATTCGATCACGCAGGCTCGCGAGGAGCACCGTAAATTTAACGAATCCGTACTCGACGCTCTGCCGGTCTCGCTGTACGTGGTCGACCGCGACTACAAGATCGTGACCTGGAACCGCCATCGCGAGGTCGGCATCCAGGGCATTCCGCGTGATTCGGCGATCGGACGCGATGTTTTCAGCGTGTTGGCGAAATACCCGCAGGGCCGGCTTCGGCAGGAGTTTGAGCGGGCGTTTCGCACGGGCCAGATCGAGCGGATCGAACAGCAGACGGTCGCCGATGACGGTTCGACCCGGCACTGGATGGTCAGTAAGATCCCGATGCGCAGCAGCGAGTCCGGCGAGGTGACGCACGTCATAACCGTCGGCGAGGACGTGACCGTCCGCGTCGAGGCGATACATGCGATCGGCCGTGCCGAAAAATTGGCTGCCGTCGGACGCCTCGCCGCCGGTGTCGTCCACGAGATCAATAACCCTCTGGCGACCATTGCCGCCTGCGCCGAGGCTCTCGAGCAGCGGATCCACGAGGGCGAATTCAAAGATTCGGAATCCGAGGCGGACCTGACCGAGTATCTCGGCTTGATCAAGAGCGAGGCTTTCAGGTGCAAATCGATCACGACCGGCCTGCTCGATTTTAGCCGTGTTCGCACCGGCGACCGGGTCATGACCGACATTGCCGAGGTCGTCAGGTCAGCCGCAAACCTCATCTCACACCAGAAACGCGGAAACCAGATCACCATCAACGTCGATATCGCCGACAGCCTGCCGCAGATCAGCGCTGACGGCGGCCAGATCCAGCAGGCGATAATCGCGCTGGCGACAAACGCCATTGACGCGATGCCGGGCGGCGGCGAACTTACACTAAAGGCGAGCCGCCAGGCGAACCGTGTCGTGATCGACGTTGCCGACACCGGCACCGGCATACCGGCCGAGAATATGTCCAAGATATTTGAGCCCTTCTTTACCACCAAGGAGGTGGGCAAGGGCACGGGCCTCGGACTCTCGGTCTGCTACGGCATAATATCCGAGCACGGCGGCCGGCTCAGCGTTCGTTCGAATTTAGGCCGCGGCACGACATTCAGCATATTCCTACCTGTGGTCCAGCGTCCCGGAACACAAACCTTGTAAACCCCTATCACTATGGCGAAAATTCTAGTTGTCGACGACGAAAAAAATCTAAGGCTCGTCGTCCAGAAAGAGATGACCCGGCAGGGCCACGAGACTCACGAAGCTCCGGACGGCGAAGCCGCATGGGAGATGATCGAAGAGCAGGATTATGATGTCGTACTGTGCGACATCAATATGCCCAGGCTCGACGGCATAAGTTTGCTGCGACGGACGCGTGAGCGTACCCAGAACCCGCCCGAGGTCATAATGCTGACCGGCCAGGCGACGGTCGAATCGGCGATCGAGGCGATGAAGCTCGGGGCTTATGATTATCTGACCAAGCCCTACCGTATCGCCGAACTGTCGGCGTTAGTGACCCAAGCCGCCGAAAAGCAAAAGTTGAAGATAGACAATCAGCGGCTCCGCGCCCAGATCGCCCGCACCACCGCGACACTTCCGGATATCGTCGCCGAGTCGCCGCAGATGAAAGAGGTTTTGCGGCTCGTAAACCGCGTGGCGCCCTCGGACACGTCGGTGCTGATCACCGGCGATTCCGGCGTCGGCAAAGAGTTGATCGCCCAGGCGATACACCGTCTCAGCCGCCGCAGCGACAAACCGTTCATCGACCTCAACTGCGCGGCACTGCAGGACACCTTGCTCGAAAGCGAGCTGTTCGGCCACGAAGCCGGAGCCTTTTCGGGCGCCCGGACCCGAAAATTGGGGCTGTTTGAGATCGCCGACGGCGGCACGCTGTTTCTGGACGAGATCATGGAGATGCCGATGCAGCTGCAGTCAAAATTGCTGCGGGCATTGGAAACACGTTCGTTCTTTCGCGTCGGAGGCGTTAAAAAGGTCGAGGTGGACGTCAGACTTGTCGCCGCGACCAACCGCGATAAGGACGCGGCAGTGGCAGATGGCATCTTTCGTGCCGACCTGATGTACCGCATCAATAGTTTTGAGGTCAACATTCCGCCGCTGCGTGAGCGTCGCGAGGATATCGAACCGCTCGCCCGTCATCTGCTGCATAAACTCGCAGGTTCGCACGAACCCGAAATGACGCCGGCGACGATCGACGCACTCTGCGCGTTCGACTGGACGGGCAATGTCCGGCAGCTGCGCAACTGCCTCGAACGGGCGATACTGCTTTGTGACAACGGGATGATCACGCCGCGTGAACTGCCGCCCGAGATCGCGTTTCGACAGGAAAAGGCCAACATTTCGGTCAGCTACAACACCTCGCAAAGCAATGGCCACAGTTCATTTCACAACGCGTCGCCGTCCAATCTTCGCGACGTCGAGCGCCAGCAGATCATCGGTGCACTTGAAAAGACGGGTTGGCACCGCGGCAAGACGGCCGAATTGCTTGGCATATCGCCATCGACGCTTTACAGGCGCCTGCGCGAGTATGATCTCGACGTTCGGTGACCTTGATCAACGATTTACGACGAACAAGTACCGCTGTTCCGACATCGGCATCAGCTTTTCGATAAATACGACTTTGTTCCCGGTCAGGGCCTCGCGAAGACTCGGGCCGCCGAAGAGCAGCATTTGCCTGCGCTTGCGCCAACGCAGGAGTCCCGGAAGTTTTTCGGTAAATTTGTCCAGGGCACGGCAGGTGATCGTTTCGGCATTGGCCGGATCGGCCTCCTGAAATTGCTTGTTCGTGACGGTGGTGCGGGCGGCAATGCCGAGGGCGTTTGCGGCAAGCTCAAGGAACCTGGCCTTTTTCTCTTTTGATTCGATCAGAACGGCCCGCAGATCGCCGCGTACCAACAAACACGGAATAGCCGGCAGGCCGCCGCCGGTGCCGACATCGGCAAAACGCGAGCCTTGCGGCAGATAATCGAGCATCGTCAGCGATTCGAGAATATGGCGGACCGCAAACTCCTCCGGCGGCATCGGGGCGACGAGATGAAGTATCGGGTTATGTTCGTTGATCAGATCGTAGTAATCCGCCAGCCGCTCGAACTGATCGTCGCCAAGGCTGATCTTGAATGCGGCCTGGTGAGTTTTTAGGGCCTCGATAAATTCTTTGCGCATCAGATATGAGTTTTACGCAATGCCGCCTTTGACGCAATGCAAAAGGGATAAAGGACGTTCAGCCTTTATCCCTTGTTTTAGAAATGGTGCGGACGAGAAGAATCGAACTTCCACTCTGTAACCAGAACAGGCTTCTGAGACCTGCGCGTCTACCAGTTCCGCCACGTCCGCGTTGCGAACATTGATGATACGAATTCGGAAGAGGAAATTCAAGATTGGCGAACGTGTTTGCTATATTTGATGTAAGTAATGGCAGATATCGGACAAAATCTAGCCGCGATCCGCGGTCGTATCGCTGACGCGGCGGGCCGTGCCGGACGCGATCCGGCGGACATCAAACTGGTCGCCGTCAGCAAGACGCACCCCGTTCCGGTGCTGCTCGAGGCCATCGCGGCCGGAGCCTCAGTTTTGGGCGAAAACAAGGTCCAGGAGGCCGAAGCAAAGATCGCGGAGATCGGCCGGAACGCCGCCGAATGGCATCTGATCGGGCATTTGCAGTCAAACAAGGCTCGTAAGGCGGTCCAGCTTTTCGACGTTATCCACTCGGTAGATTCGCTCGAACTGGCACAGAGGCTTGAGCGTATATGTATCGAAGAAGGCCGGGATGAGCTTTCGGTTTTTGTCCACGTAGATCTGGCGGGCGAAGCGACAAAGTCCGGGATCGATGTCGCCGGCCTGCCGGAACTGGTTGGGTATTTGAAGACCTGCGAGCGTCTGCGTTTTGACGGGTTGATGATCCTGCCGCCGTATTTCGAGGACCCCGAGGCGACGCGGCCTTACTTTCAGCGGCTGCGAGCGATCCGCGACGATCTCGCGGCTGACGGCGGTTTCGGTGCCGGCCGCGGCGAGCTATCGATGGGCATGAGCCACGATTTTGAGGTCGCGATCGAAGAAGGAGCGACCGTCGTCCGTGTCGGTACGGCCATTTTCGGCGATCGGAAATAGGCCGCCGAGAACACAGAGATCACTGAGAAATGGAAAACGATCTGCTTACTCAAAAGATCATCGGGGCCGCGATCGAAGTGCACAGAACGCTCGGCCCGGGTTTGCTTGAGGGGATCTATGAACAAGCTCTTTGCCATGAATTTGACCTACGCGGTATCGGTTTTCGGAGACAGGTCGAGATAGATGTGATCTATAAGGACAAGGTGATCAAGGGTCAGCGAATTGACGTTCTGGTTGAAGAAGAGGTAGTGGTTGAGATCAAATCCCTCAGCAAACTCCCCGATGTCTCAACTGCACAAATTCTCTCTTACTTAAAGGCGACCGGCCTTAAGCGAGGATTACTGATCAATTTTGGTGCGAAAATGCTTCGTGAGGGTTTGAAACGAATTTCTCTGTGACCTCTGTGAACTCGGTGGCCCTGAATTGACTAAAGTATGCTGACAACACTCGTTTATCCGTGGTTCTTTCTTGCCGTTTGGTGCATATTCGGCGTCTTTTTGACGATGCTGCTGCTGCGGATGATCTTTAACTATACCGACCCGAATCCGTTCGGCAAGATCGGGCGGTTTGGTTTTAAGGTCCGCCGGGCGACCGAAAAGTGGGTGTATCCGGCCGCACGTTTTTTTGCGATGTATCGGATCGACACGCGGCTCGCACCGCTGCTGTCTATGTTCATCGGGCTGGTCTTTACGTACTTTGCGATGCAGATCGTGGGCAACAGCTTCTTTGTCATCGACGGCCTTTCGGCGGGTGTGGCAAACGGCAACCCGAAGGTTTTTATCGGCTTTGTCCTCTACGGTCTGCTCAGTATCCTAGTACTTTTCATCTTTATACGATTTCTATCGTCTTGGTTCGTTTTTACGACCACGACATTTCTCGGATTTGTAAAACGCGTCACTGATCCGATTCTCATTCCGGTACAGCGGCTGATACCGCCGATCGGGATGTTCGATATTTCGGCAATGATCGTGCTGCTGCTGATCGGGTTTTTACAATCGATCGTCCTGCGCGTTTTCGTATCAAATTAATCTTCGCCGGCCTCATCTTCGTCGTCGTCGTCGGGTTTGACGCCCGCAGTCATCAGGTCAAAAGCGGGCATTCGCATCGCTGTCGGCATTGCCGTGCCGCCCTTTACGGAAAACCAAATGATCTCATTTAACTGACGTGGATCCGCCATATCCTGATGTTCCAGGTTCTGGCGGTCGGTGAGGTCCATGTAATACGCCATGGCCGCATTTGGCCTTTCCGGCGGGAACAGATTATCGAGTGCGACTATCGGCATTTCGGCAGTGTACGGCCGCAGGTCAGCCTTTGCTGTAAAGATATCGATGGGCGTGGCGTTAGCGTCGATGAAATTCATCGGCGGCAGCCCGAGGCACAACTCGATCGTCCGTATCAGGCTGACCGTATTGTGAAACTCGTGTACGAGTGCTCCGGGACGGTTGTACGCCGAGATCACAAGGCCCGGCGAGCGGTGAGCGTCGACGTGGTCGGGGCCGTCCTGAGCGTCGTCCTCGACGACAAATATCGCCGTGTCGGCCCAATACGGGCTGTTTGAAACGTCCTCGACCAAACGGCCGAGAGCATAGTCGTTCTCGGCGACGTAAAACTGCGGTGTCGGCGTCCCGCGGCGAAGCCCGCTCGTATGGTCGTTTGACAGCCTGACGATCGAGAGATTTGGCAGCCGATCGCCCTTGCCCGCCTTCAGGTCGGCGACAAAACCTTTGAATTCCGCCGCCCATGCGCCGTATCGCGAATTGCCGCGAAACGCTGCTGTCGCATTGTCGTCGGTGATCGCCGGGTCGATCGGGCTTGAAGATGTCCGGGCGGCCCGATACGATTCGGTCGTAAAGCTGTCGGGCGTATTTTGGTCAAAATTTCGCACGGTCGGCGAGATATGGCCCTCGAGCGACTTCTTTGTAGCAAACGCCGTGACCGTCGGCGACAGATCGGGATAGCGTTTCGGCTTTCGGGTATTCAGCTCGCGGACGTCCTCGGCCGAGACGGTGCCGACAAACTCGCCGTAATTGCGGTAGCTCAGGCCCGCACCAGCGGCGGCGTCCCACAGATATAACGATTCGGGCTCGGCGATATCGCGGGCGCCGTTGAGGTATGGGACGTATCGCTTTTGAAAATTGGCCACGTCAGCGGCCGTCGCCGGAATATCGAATACCGGCGGCAGAGCGACCGGCGGCTGGCCTCCGGGCGGATTGTACGCGGGCAAACGGTTGAACCCCTCATAATCATATGTCCGGCCGCGTCCTGAGTAGTCCCAGCGAAATGCCTTGTCCACATAGTCATTGGAGAATGCCGCCGTTGACCAGTTATGCCCGTCCGGGCTCGCCTCGGCGTTAACAAAAAATCGGTCGAGCAGCCCGAACCGCGTAACGAGCGATCGCGCGTTCGGCGTGATATTCTGCGCCTCGCCGCTCGGTGAGCGGGCACTGTCGCCTGCACCGAATATGGCGACCGACGGATCGCCGTCGGCCCGCGTGCCGTCGCCGCTGCTGGCCAGATCGCCGAAAACCTGGTCGTACGTCCGGTTTTCGCGGATCACATAGATGACATGCTTGAATGGCGACTTGCCGCCGGGAAAGATGGTCCGTTTTTCACGCCCGAGCAATCCGGCGTTACGCATTACCGCCTGCGTGTAGGCAAACAGGCGCTTTTCGTCCGGCACCGCGATCAGACTGATACTGCCCGAGACGGCCGCGGCACTGTACATCCCGCGTTTGTTGTAGCTCTGCGCCGGAAACTGCTCATTCGGCATATTTGGATACAAACCGGAATCATTTATCACCTGCGACGAGTTTTCCATGCCGGTCCCTTTGCCGTTGGCGACGAACAACCTGTCGCCGACCACCGCCACGGCCGAGGCGTAACTGCCGGTCGGGATAAATCCGAGCAGCTTGGACGGCTCACGCGGAGTCGGGTTCGTCTCAAACTCGATGACAGCGACCGCGTTAGCGTGTGCGTTGGCCACGTAAAGCACCTTTTCGTCATCACTTAGCGTCAACCCCTCGGGGCTCACGCCGTTCTGTTCCTTTTCGGCAAGTTTGACGTTGATCGTTTCGACCACGCGGTCGGTTCGGGTGTCGATGACCGACACGCTGTCCGCGTCCGAATTTACGACGATCAGCCGCGACTTGGCCTTATTGAAGATCATCGCCGTCGGGTGCCTGCCGACGGTGATGTGGGACACGCGGTTCTTAGCGGCCGGATCGACCACGGCTATCGAGCCGTCGCCCCACAATGAGACGTAGATCTTGGCGGTGCGCTTGCCGGCGGGCAGCACCTTGACATCGTACGGATAGACAAATTGAGCGGAACCCGGCCGGCGTAGCCCGACGCGCTCGATCTTGCGGGTGTCACGCAGATCCCGAATGATGCCGAGGCTGTCGGCCAGATCATTGGCGGAATAGAGGCTTTCGCCGTCGGGCCCGAGAGCGATGCCGGTCGGATAGACCGCCGCGACGTTTTCGTTGTAATTAGGCGAAGGCGCGTTTTCGGCAAAGGCCGAAACGTCGATGAACGGTGCCGTGACGCGTTCGTCAGGCTTATTGGCGGGCGTGACCGGCTTGGCGGCCTTTGGGTCGAGCCCCATCAGCCAGATCTTGTTCTCGAAACCGCCTGCAACATAAAATCTGTACCGGCCGTCGTGCTGCAGGACGGGATCGAAAACTAGCCCGACATTGGCACTCTGAGGCGCCGGGAAATACAGCGTCTGCACTATCCTCGGTTCGGCCGCGGCGAGGTCGATGACCGAAAGGGTCTGCTGCGGCTTTGTTTTCGAGTTGGACACAACGCCGTAGCCGCTGTTGACCGCGATCAGAAAGCGGCCCTTGCCGTCGGGGCCGCCCGTATCGGGTGAGCGGACAAAGTTCATCGTCATCGGCACGACCGCCGGCAATCCGGTCGCGTCATCGATCAGCAACCTGCCCGCGGGCGTCGACGGCCTAAAGGTGTCGGTAACGCTCGGCCAAACGGGACCGTTGTCGGCCAGCGTTCGGCGAACGTCCAACCCCATTGACCCCAAGGCGACAGCCGCGGCGACGGCGGCAAAAAGTAGGGCGAGGCGACGGACGGATCGTGATCTCATATGAATTGTCCCCTGTGCTGATTTGTCAGCTATAATATCTCAATTGTTCGCCGAACGGCATTGCGCATGTGTTAAGTCGATGAAATTTGTTGAAAAGGACGGGGCCGTGATCTTTGACGTTCGCGTCGTGCCGCGAGCTTCGAAAAGCGAGATCATCGGTGAACACGACGGGGCGTTGAAGGTCCGGATCGCTTCGCCGCCGGTTGACGGTGCGGCAAACGCCGAACTGATCAGGTTGCTGGCCAAGGCTTTCGGGACCGCAAAAGGCGATATCGACATCATCTCGGGCTCGACATCCAAGTCAAAGCGGGTCAGCGTTCGCGGAAGGTCACAGACGGCCGTCGAGGAAGTTTTGAAAGGCAAATCGTAGCGTGATATATTCGTCTATTCGCATTTTCATCGAAAAATAAAGGGTTAATACAACAATGTCAGGACACTCCAAGTGGCACACAATCAAGCACAAAAAGGGCGCACTCGACGCTAAACGCGGCAAGATTTTTACCAAGCTGATCAAAGAGATCACGGTCGCCGCCCGCACCGGCGGCAGCGGCGACGTCGACGCAAACGCCCGCCTGCGCAAAGCCGTTACCGACGCCAAAGCGCAGAATATGCCCAATGACACCATCGACCGCGCTATAAAACGCGGTACGGGCGAACTCGAAGGCGTAAATTACGACGAGATCACCTACGAGGGTTACGGCATCGGCGGCGTCGCCGTGCTGGTCGAGACAATGACCGATAACCGCAACCGCACGGTCGCCGAGATCCGCCATATATTTTCGAAGAACGGCGGCAACATGGGCGAGGCCGGTTCGGTCGCCTGGATGTTCGACAAGAAAGGTTATTTTGTCGTCGATAAGGCCGCCAAGAGCGAGGACGAGCTCTTTGACATCGTCATCGAGGCCGGTGCCGACGATATGCAGGATGAAGGCGACATTTTTGAGATATTTTCCGCACCCGACGCTTTCGAAGCCGTCAGTGACGCCCTCAAGGCCGCCGGAGTCGAGACGCAGGCCGCCGAGATCTCAATGATCCCGCAAAACTACATCGCCCTGACCGGCGATGACGCCCGTAAAATGATGAAACTCTATGACGCCCTCGACGACAACGACGACGTCCAAAAGGTCTATGCCAATTTCGACATAGACGAGAGCGAGATGGAGTGAACCTTTCGGACGCCAAACAGCTTTTTGATCACACCGAGTGGGCAAACCGGCTGTGCATCGATGCCGCCGCCGGATTGCCGGAGGAAGACCTTCGCCGAGATCTGGGCAGCAGTCACGGTTCGGTCTTCGGCACGCTGCTCCACATGGCAGGCGCCGAGTGGATATGGCTTGAACGCTGGAACGGGCGCTCGCCGGCCAAAGACGATGCCTGGTCGCTCTGGACCGACGGCTCGTGCCCAGACCTTGACGAATTGACGCGACGCTGGGCAGATGTTGCCGGGCGTCGGGCAGAACTCCTTTCGCAAATAGATGACGCGGCACTCGAGGCTGAACTCTCGTTCAAACTTCTTAACGGCGACGCGAGTTCGATGCGGCTCGGGCATCAAATGCAGCATGTTGTAAATCATGCGACGCTGCACCGCGGGCAGGTCGTCGGCATGATTCGGCAGTTCGGCATCGTGCCGCCCTCAACTGACCTGATCTTTTATTTTCGCCGCGGCCTGTCGCCGAATTGAACCGGCTCGCTCACGCTGCCTTGGCGTAATCGTGTTCGGTAAATCTGTTCCAACCCTTTTTAGTTTTTGATTCGACCGCCCATTTAACGTTTCCGTCATCGCCGGGCCAGTAGACCATTCGGGCGATTCCCGCGGGCATCTGGGCTTCGAACGCGATGGCATCGGCATGGACGTCAGTGCCGTCAGCGAGTTTTCCTTCGGAGTGTTTGCCGTCAGATGTAAATGACCAGAACGCGAGCTTGCCGTTCTCATCAACGCCAAAGACCGCGTGTTCCTTATAGTGTTTACCGCCAAAATCCCAATCTGCGTCGAGTATGATCCATTTGTCACCGTGGTGCTTTGCAAAGGTCCGGGTGCATTTCACATGGCCCATCGGCGTGTCTGATCCGGCGACCCACGAACCGATGAGCGGTTCGAGCAGCCCGAGCTTTCCGCGGCCTTTTTTCCAGTTCGTTTTCATTGGTTCGTCCTATTGACCGATCACTTGTCCAAAGACTATCCGGTGGCCGTCGGGCGTGACGACCGTAAAATCGCGTATGCCCCACGGCTTGTTAGCGATCCGCGACAATATCGCGGCTCCGCGTTCGTTGAACTCGGCATAGACCTCGTCGACATTCTCGACCAGACAGTGTGCGAACCATGAGTGGTTGCCGGTCGCCTCAGCCGTCATTTCGTCAGAACATTCGCCTAGCATTACCTTAAAATCGCCAAACGAGAGAAACTCCCATCCCGGCGACGTGAAATCGAGATCAAAGCCGAGTTTTGACTTAAAATAGTCGGCCGCGGCGGCCAGGTCCTTGACGGCCAGTACATGTCGAGTGTGAACTACCTTTCGTGTCATATTGATTCTATAGATAGCTGAAGATCCAGTGTTTGTTTCGCCGTTTAAGTCCGCCCCACCAGACACAAAGCGGATACAGGATAATTAGCCCGCCTAACCACGCGGCATAAACGACCCAGAGCGGAAACCCGGCATCGGCCGGCGGCGCCTGCCCGCCCGCCATCACATTTCCGAAAAAATAGCTGATATCCTTTCCGGCCAGCCAGCTTAGGAATATGCCGGCGAGGTGCGCGGTAAACCATTGCAAAATGTAAAAGAACATCGGTA
This sequence comes from uncultured Chloracidobacterium sp., assembly GCA_964592865.1. Lineage (GTDB taxonomy): Bacteria > Acidobacteriota > Blastocatellia > Pyrinomonadales > Pyrinomonadaceae > OLB17. The sequence goes on from CAZQGN010000008.1 coordinate 74,543, forward strand.
CACGCCCAAAAGTGATGCATATTCGCTGCCAGATCGCCTTGCCGTCAATGTTGTCGGTGACGGCAAGAACGAGCATCGCCGGCCCGAGAGTCATAAGCAGGAAGAGCAGCGATGGCGGATATTTCGTCGTGTTCAGGAACGAGAGGAATGTGAATCCCGGCGTGTCCTGCACGGCCCAAGCGGACGGATCGCCGTAAGCGTTAGTCAACCTGATGACGATAAAGAGCAGGGTCAATGTCACACCAAGCACTGCCAGCCACTTGCGCCGCCGGCCGCGTTCCGCCGCATACAACATCCCAAATGCGTAGCCGGCCGCCATAACGCCGATCCACGGTATGAGCGGATAGGCCACAAACAGGCCGGTCGTACCGGGTATCGGGACTAGTCCCTGCTGATGAAAGACCATCATCAGTATCTGCGACAGATCGGGCGGCGGCGTGCCCATAAACGCAGTTTCAGGCGGCACCTGAAAACGGTCAAACAGATTGTGGATCGCGATCATCCCGACGCCGACGGCCCCGACGGCCTTTATCGGCAGATATATCAGGGCGGCCATCACGATCATAGAGATACCGATGACCCATATCACCTGTACCATCCCAAACGAACTTGAATAGTCGAGATTAAAGACGACGCCGAAACGCACGACCGTGAACTCGAGGATCACCAGCCAGAGCCCGCGGGTCCAGAGAAAGCGTGAGAGTTCGGCGTTACTCTTTCCGTTAAGCTTTTGCAGAAAGATGCTGGTGCCGGCCAGGAAAACAAAGATCGGTGCGCAGTAATGGGTTATCCAACGGGTAAAGAAAACGGCAGCGGTCGTCTGCGAAAGGTCGGTCGGATCGAACTGCATCGCGCCCGCGTGGACGAAATCACGCGTGTGGTCGATGAGCATTATCATCATCACGACGCCGCGAAGCAGGTCTATCGAGTAGATACGTTCCTTTATTTGTGATGATCCGATCGGGGTCATATTTGCTGCTGCTACCGGGCAAAGCGAAGTGCCGAACGCTCTTTAGCACGTGCCGCTTCAGTTTCGCGGTCCTTCGGTGGTGCATTCGTCGTCAGCGAATTCAGCATTTCCTGAGCCGCGGCCGCGACCCGCTCGACGGCCAGGCGAAATGCCTCTTCGTTTGCTTGTGACGGCCGGTTCATGCCCGAGAGCTTTCGTACAAACTGGAGCGCCGACGCATTTACCTCATCAGTCGTCGCCGGCGGATCGAAATTGAAGAGCGTTTTTATGTTTCGGCACATTATTTTGGTGGAATTACGGCAATTACAACGCCGGCCGCGACGGTCTTACCATTTTCGCGAAGTGTGATCGACGCTCCCGTTTCCAGGGCGGCCGGCTGAGTCAACTCGACCTGGATCTCGATCGCCTTTTCGCCCGCGGCGGCCTTAGATCGACCGCCCGCGAATATCATCGTGCCGGAAAAACTTCCGGCCCCGATCATCACCTGCAGCCGCGAGCCGTTGGTCAATGGCGCTTTCCTACCGCCCTCGGCCGCCGGCACCATATCGATCTTCGCCCGGAAAGTCGTATATGCCTTGATGCTTCCGGGTTTGGCCAGGACCTGTCCGCGTTCGACATCGGTCGGTTCAATACCGCGAAGCATCACACCGACAGTGTCGCCGGCATTTGCCTCATTGACCAATTTGCGAAACATTTCGATCGCCACAACTGCGGTCGATCGTGTCTCTTTTATTCCCACGATCTCGACCATGTCGCCGACCTTGAGCGAGCCGCGTTCGATCTTGCCGGTGGCGACCGTGCCGCGGCCCGAGATCGAGAAAACATCCTCGACCGGCATCTTAAAAGCCGGCGTCGGCGTTGGCTTTTGAGCAAATGCAGATAAAGGGAGAACCAGGAGGGCGATCAAAAGAGGCGAAAATTTCATGGGGATTACTATACCCCAATTTCAGCGATCCACGATAATGTTTTGCCGGCCATCTCGGCAAAGACATCTTCGTCGGATGAGCGCGTCTTCTTAAGTATCTTGTAACTGTGATTTGCCGTATCGATGAGGTGAAGCGCAGCGTGCTTGCCGAGCTTTTTGATCGTTGGTTCGAGCAGATCGAGCGTGGCGAGCTCATCCCGCATGCCCGAGAGAAACAGCATCGGAATTTTGATATTTGCGAGATGCTCGGCTCGTTTTGTATCTGGCCGGCCCGGCAGGTGAAGCGGGAATGAGAACAGGACGAGCCCGGCGACATTCTCGATCGGCTCTTCCGCCTGTGCCGTCGTCGTCATCCGCCCGCCAAACGAATGTCCGCCCGCAAGCAATGTCAGATCGGGGGCCGCTTTGTGAGCTGCCTGAACGGCGCTTCGTATCGTTTCGGTGCAGACCGCCTGCGAATCGCGTCCACGCCCATTTTCTGAATACGGAAAGTTATATCGAAACGTCGCGATCCCTCGGGCTGCGAGTGCCTCCGCAATGCTCTGCATCGTCGCATGCCGCATATTCGTCGACGCACCATGCCCGAGCACGAGCAATTGCGTCGCCGATTCTGGCCGCACGAGAATAGCCGAAACCTCGCCTTTGTCCGGTGTTGCCGTGAATTTGAGTTCTCTCGTAAACGTCACGGCTTGAAATTCTTCTTCAGCCCCTGCCACACGTCGATGTATTGGTGCTGGAGCTGTGAGCATTCCATTGCAAAGCGCGTCGGGCGGATGATGTAGCGCGACTCGAACATAAAAGCCATCGTGCCCTCGAGCTTTTGCGGGGCGAGGGTCGCATTCGAGGCTTTTTCAAAAGCATCAAGGTCCGGGCCATGGGCCGACATCTGGTTGTGGAGCGAGCCGCCGCCGGGCACAAAGCCCTCTTCTTTGGCGTCGTACTGGCCGTAAACGAGGCCCATGTATTCGGACATGTAGTTGCGGTGGTACCACGGCGGACGGAAGGTGTTTTCGGCAACGAGCCAGCGTTCCGGAAAGATCGCAAAGTCGCAGTTTGCAACGCCCGGTTCGCCCGAGGGCGACGTGAGTACGGTGAAAATGCTCGGGTCGGGGTGATCGTACGAGATCGAGCCGATCGTGTTGAATCGGCGAAGGTCGTAGCGGTACGGGGCGTAGTTGCCATGCCAGCCGACCACATCAAGCGGCGAATGTGTCATCGGGGCTGACCATAGGTTGCCGGCAAACTTGGCGACCTGTTCAAACTCGCCCTCGCGGTCCTCGTACCAGGCGACCGGCGTTTCGAAATCACGCGGGTTCGCCAGGCCGTTGGCACCGATCGGACCGAGGTCGGGAATACGAAACTGAGCTCCGTAGTTTTCGCAGATGTATCCGCGGCACTGTTTGTCCTCAGGGTGCGGCTCGACCTTAAACCTCACGCCGCGGGGAATGACGACGATCTCGCCCGCACCGGCCTGAATTGCCCCGAGTTCGGTCAGGAACCCGAGTCGGCCCATTTCGGGGACGATCAGCATCTCGGCGTCGGCGTTATAAAAATAACGGTCGCCCATGCCGCGGTTCAGCGTGTAGATATGGATGCCGATACCGGCCTGCGACATCAGGTCGCCGTTGAGCGCGATGGTCGTGATGCCCTCGACAAAATCGGTCGGTTCCGTCGGGATCGGCAGCGGATCCCAGCGAAGCTGGTTTGGCGTCACGTCGATGTCATCCGGCTTGCTCTGCCAACGCCGATTGTCGATCCGCTCGAAAGGTCGGTGCATCACAGACGGCCTGATCCGGTAGGTCCAGGTTCGCTTATTTCCCGAACGCGGCACCGTGAAAGCCGTACCCGAAAGCTGCTCGGCGTAGAGCCCGAGCGGCGCCCGCTGCGGCGAGTTCATCCCGATGGGCAAAGCGCCCGGGATCGCCTCGGTCGCAAATTCGTTTCCAAAACCGGTTTGATATTTGAGGTTCATAAGAGAATTAGCCACAGATTAACACAGATGGACACGGGAATATCTGCTTTCGATCTGTGTTTACCTGTGTTCATCTGCGGTTTCAAAATTCAGAATGTTCGGCTTAAGAGCTTCGGGTTGCCGGCGTCCAGTTTCAAAATTAACTCACCAAACAATGTGTTTGCCCAAGCGAACCACTTTCGCGAAAACTTGGCCGGGTCGTCGGGGTTGAATGACTCGTGCATAAAGCCCGTTCCGGCGTGTGTGCGTTTGATCGTCGCAAGGCACTTGGCGATCTCGGCGTCATCATTTGAGGTCATCGCCCGCATTATCAGGCCGATGTGCCAGACCGATCTCTTTCCGGTGTGCGGACTGCCGACGCCCTCGGCTGCCTTGCCGCTTGCGAAATATGGATTGGCGTCGCTCAGGGCGAAGGCTCGCGTGTTCCGGTAGATCGGATCAGTAGCCGGCACGAATCCTATGTACGGTATCGATACCAGATTGGGAGCGTTGGCGTCGTCGATGAAGAGCCGGTTGCCGTAGCCGTCGATCTCGTATGCGAATATCTGCCCGTAACGCTCGTGCCTAACTACGGCATTGGCCATTATCGCCCGTTCTACCTCATCGGCAAGCAACGTACATTCGTGAGCGGTCGCCGGTAGATCTTTGACCTTGGCGAACATCTCTGCGAGGTGCCGCAGCTCGACCACGGCGAACATGTTCGACGGAATTAGGAACCCGAAGATCGTTGAGTCGTCCGATGGCCGAAACGCCGACCGGATCAGGCCGCAAGGTTTGATCGGATAGCCCTCACCCTGAAAAGGCGGTGCGTCAAACATATCCGTCGTTCGCCTGATAAAACGGTACGGGCTCGGGCCGTCCTTCATCTGCTCAACGCGAAATATCTTTACTATCAGCCGCATCGCGTCGGCCCACTCGCTGTCAAAGGGCGACGTGTCACCGGTCACTCGCCAGTACTGGTACGACAGCCGCATCGCGTAACACAATGAATCGACCTCCCATTTGCGTTCGTGAACGCCGGGCAGATTCTTCGGCAGATCGTCCCAGCCCCGGCCGTTCGGGTCCGGCAAAAACGCGTTGGCATATGGGTCAAGCAGGATCGAGAACGCCTGACGATGGATGAGCCCGCGGATCATGAGCCTCAGCTTCTCGTCGGTCTTGGCGAGCGGCAGATACGGCGTTACCTGCGCCGTCGAATCGCGCAGCCAGAGGGCGTCGATATCGCCCGTGATGATGAACGAATCGGGCTTGCCGTCGCGTTTCCCGGTATGGACGGTCGTGTCGAGCGTATTCGGGTAACAATTCTCAAACATCCAGGCGAGCTCGGGATCCTTGATCCGCGACTTAACGTCAACGATCTGTCTTTCGACCGCCTCGCTCACAAACTTACGTTGCGAGGGCGACGGCCGATTGCTGACAAAATCATCACCAGCCCCAAATGACCGCCCTGAGGCAATAATGCCCATTCCTGCCAGACCGGTTAGCTCTATGAATTTCCGTCGTTTCATAAAGAAATTGACCACAGCTCTTTGTCAGACAGTTCCGCCGGTGCCAAAACCTAACACGGATAATCACAGATAGATCGGTCTCTTATCTGTGTTTATCCGTGTCCATCTGTGGTCTCAATTTTAGAGATTTCCTCTGCGTCTTTGCTCTTCTTCGATCGAAACGAACAGCGCCTTAAAGTTACCCTTGCCAAAGCCTTTGCAGCCCTTGCGTTGGAGTATTTCGTAGAACACTGTCGGGCGGTCCTCGACCGGTTTGGTAAAGATCTGGAGCAGATAGCCTTCGTCATCGCGGTCAACAAGGATGCCGAGGCGTTTTAGCTCGTCGATGTCCTCGTCGATCGGGCCGACACGATCGGGCAGCTCTTCGTAGTAAGTATCAGGCACGCGAAGGAATTCGACACCGTTCTGCTGCAGCTTCTCAACAGTGTGCATCACATCGCGGCAGAGCAGGGCGACGTGCTGGGCACCGGCCGAACGGTAAAAATCGATGTATTCCTGGATCTGCGACTTGCCGCCCTTACCCTCGGCCGGCTCGTTGATCGGGAATTTGATATTGTGCTGGCCGTCGCTCATGACGATCGACATCAAGGCCGAATATTCGGTCGAGATGTCCTTGTCGTCAAACGTAATGTAGCGGAAAAATCCAAGTACGTCGCGGTAAAAATCGCACCACTCGGTCATCTTGCCGAGTTCGACATTGCCGACGATGTGGTCGACCAGCATCAGCCCGACGCCGTCGCCCGCAACTTCTTGCGAGATAAAGCCGGGTAGGAACGGGCCCGAATAATTGTGGCCGTTATTGGTGTTGTACGAGATAAATGAATGGATCGTATCGCCGTAGGTCGCGATCGACGCATGGCGGACCGAGCCGTGTTCATCGCTGTGGTCGTGCGGCTCCTCGATGGGCGTCGCACCGCGTCTGACGGCCTCGTTAAACGCGTGATCGGCGTCCTCGACCAAAAACGCGATGTCCTTGACACCGTCGCCGTGCTGTTTGATATGTTCCGCGGCCGGATGCTCCGGCCCCATCGGCGCCGTCAGAACAAAGTTGATATTGCCCTGACGCATCACATAGCTTGTCGATTCGCGGTTGCCGGTCTCAAGCCCGGCGTAAGCATGCCGCGAAAACCCGAACGCCTTGCGGTAATAAAACTCCGCCTGCTTGGCGTTACCGACATAAAACTCAACGTGATGTATCTTCTTAAGCCCAAGCGGATTCTGCACCGCGGTATTCGTTTCGATAGATGTATTCGTTTCTGTGATCATTAGAATGTCTCAATATATTTTTTGGTTACTTCTTTCAATTCAGCATACGACGGAATGACATACAGCACCGGCTGCATATCGCTGTAATTGTACTGGTGATTGATGACCTGTTCTAGGTCGAACGGACGGCGTTCGACTTTGTCGGAAAATGCGTGTTCGAGCTCGCCGAACGACGACAGCAATCCGGCTCCGTATGCTTTTATGTCGCCTTCGTGTTCGACCAGGCCAAATTCGACGGTGAACCAGTAGAGGCGGCCCAACTGTTCGAGCTGTTCGTCAGTGGCGATACGTGCTCCGTGGCCGATGAACTGCGAAAAATCGGCAAAATTCGGGTTCGTGAACATCGGGATGTGGCCGATGGCCTCGTGAACGATGTCCGGTTCGGGCGTGTACGCCGGTTGCGAGTGATGGCGGATGTACTGCGTACATAGCATCACGCGATACGACAGCCATGAGAGAAACCCGCGTGTCTCGACCAGCCCCTCGATCGGTGCGAGGCGAAAACCCGTGAGCTCTTTGAGGCGGCGGTTCATTTCCGACAACTGCGGGATTTGGTCCGTCGCGATGCCGAGATCCTTTTTGGCACGCAGGTAAAAGGGTGACGCGTATTTCTGCTGCAGTTCCTCGAGCTCTTCGGCGACGTACCGCCAAACGCGCTGTTCGCGTGGGCTGTATTCGACATCGGTGATCTCGCCGGTCATGCGAAAGCTCTTAGCACATGACGCAATATAGTCACGCCGGGCGCGGTAGGCGGCGTCATTGGCACCGGGATGGTCGATATGCAGTTCGTTGATATTCTCGAACTTAAGGTCTTTAAACTCCGGCAGGTCCTCGTCCGAGACGCGGTAATTCCCGATCTCAAAGTCGGCCTCGGCGGCGGATAAAGCGGTATCTGTCAGCATCTGTTGGGCAGCTCCTTGCATACGTTTGATGATCTTCGAAAACGCAGAGTTATCCTGAAATAAGTAATTGTAATGGAAGTGATCGTTTGTTTGAATAACGATCATAAGTTATTATCGGGCCGTGACTTTAGATTATTAGTTTCTGACACACTTCCGGTTTATGATCGACGAAATTGACCGCAAGATACTGACCGAGCTGCAGGTTAACGCCCGCGTCAGCTTTGCCGAACTCGGCCGGCGGGTCGGGCTGACGACACCGGCGATAATCGAGCGTGTTCGAAAGCTTGAGGACGCCGGCATAATCACCGGCTATCGGGCCGATATCGACACGTCAAAGGTCGGGCTGCCGATAACGGCGTTTGTGCGGATGAGCATCACCGGCGTGGATTACAGCCACATCATACGCGTTGTCGAAGAATCGAACGAGGTGCTCGAGTGTCACCGCGGAACGGGCGGTGATTCGTTCATTATGAAGGTCGCGCTTCGATCCGTCGGGCACCTTCAGCAGGTGATCGACCGGCTCACGCCATACGGAATAACCACAACCACGATCGTGCTGTCATCGCCCGTCGAGCGGCGCGTCATCGAGGTCTAACGCCAGTTTCCGATCAGTACGAACCCCGACCAGTAATATGGGTGAGCGAACGGCCGCTTGCCGCCGGATGACGGATCACCGAGCATCGCGCGTTGAGCACTATTCAGGGCCTCGGCCTTGGTCATCGAGGGGTTCTGCTGCCGCTCGCGATAAAACGACGTCATCAACTCGGCCGTACTTTCATCGTAGACCGCCCACAATGTCGCCATGACAGCCTTGCCGCTCTTGGTCTGGATCGCCTCGGCGAGCGAGTCGACCTCTTGTCCGTTCGAGTCGTTTGCAACGGCCGTACTGCAGGCTGAGAGCGTGACCAGATCGGCCCCGCCAAATGAAATCTCGGGCGAGCTCGCCAGATCCTCAAGCGATAACAGCTGTGAATTGCCGAGGCTCAGATACGAGTTCGTCCAGGTTTCGCCGAGTGTAAAGTGCGTGGCCAGGTGAACGACGTTGAATTTGCGGCCGCCATCCGGCATCTCCCGCGATAGCGAATCGGCGAGGCCGCGGAAGGTAAACTCATCGTCAAGATAGCGGCGTCCGGTAATGATGCCCTTTTCATTCGGGTACCGTTCGTCCTTAACGACCGCCATCAACTCGGACTTGACGCCCGGCAGGGCCGCGACGCGAACTTTACGGTCGGGCCGCTCGGGGTATGTGATCATTTGCTCGGCAGAGACGCCCATCCCCAGGGCACGCAAGGGCCTGACGGATGCCGCGGTATCCAAACGGGTTTTTGGCGTAACGACGACGCTCCGAAATCTCTCGACAAGGTACGTGCGGCCGTCGGGCGAGAGTGCCGCGATCGGAATGTATCGGAGAGTTCCGTCCAGCGACCACAAAACGGTCCGGGCGCCGGCGGCGGCCAGATCCTTTTCGATCGGCTTGACGACGATGTCATAGATCTCTTTGGCGGCCGCGAGCGGGTTTGAACCGGGATCCTGGAGCAGCTCGCGAAAGGCGAACACCTTTTTGTTAAGAACAGCGGCCGGGATCTCTGTGCGGCCGTCAACCTGTACGTTCGGGGTCGTCAGGATCACGCGGTAACGGTTTTCGGTCACCACGGTCGAAACCGCGACGGTGCCGTCGCCCCATTTCCGAAGATCGTCCTGCAGCGAGCGGTCAATGTTGACCTTGCGGATGGCCGGCGAGCCGAGTTCCTTGACCAGCTCTTTATCCAGGAACAGCTTAAAAGCCGCATTGACGTCCGCGACCTGGGCCGCCAATTGCTGGTACTGTAATTCCTCGGCTGCGGCGAGCTTTTGATCCAGACGGGAAAGCCGGCGTTTGCGTTCGTCGAGCTTTCGAAACTGCTCGCCGATCTCAGCGGCCCGGCCCGCGAGTTTCGCGTAACGTTCGATCAGGAGCTGTTCGCGCTCGGTCAGGATCGCCCGTTTATCGAGGGTTTTGATCTCGTCGGCGTCACGCCTGACAAAGCCCGCGTATTCCTCTTCCTTGAGCATCTGCAGGATCCGATCGGCCTCGGCAAATCGGCCCATTTCAATGAGTATGTCGGCCAGAAAGCGGTATTCGGCGGCGATCTTGGCAAGATATGTTCGCTGTTGCCGGGCGTCCAGGCCGACGATCTCGCGCCTTAAGTCTTGATACGTGTCGACGCACTGCTTACCGAAAATGACGGCGACCTGAGTACGGCCGGCCTGATACGAGGTCCGCATCAGGTTGCCGAGGACCGTTGCCTCGAGCCCCTTGGCGCGGACAGAGCGGGCAATGACAAGCGCCGTTTGAAGGTCGTCGAGGCCGGCGGACGGCCCGTTAAGTCGAGCGTTGGCAAACCCGATGTTGTTTAGCGTCGTCGCCTCGCCCGCTTTGTCGCCCATTGCCTGATAGAGCGGCAGAGCCTGACGATTGTACGGAAGTGCCCTCGCCGGATCGCCGGATCCGATATAGGCATCACCGATGTTGTTCAAAACGCCGGCCTTTCGGTTTTCAAAACCAAGCTCGGTCAAGATCGCGAGTGAGCGTTGGTAACGCTCGATCGCGGCAGCATAGTCACCCTTGCCGGCAAGTACCATCCCGATATTGTTCAGGCTCGTGGCTTCGCCGTTCTTATCGCCGACCGTACGTCTGAGCTCAAGCGACCGTTCGAGCAGCTCCAAAGCCCGCCCGGCCTCGCCAAGTTCGTCGTAGAGCCGCCCCAGGTTTGAGAGCGTTATCGCCTGTGCGCGCTTGTCGTCGGTCTCGGTCTGGATCTTGAGGGCCCGTTCAAAATGTTCTATTGCCTTTCGGCGTTCGCCGAGATCGGCATAGACCGAGCCGATGCTGTTCAGCGAGTTTGCCTCGCCGTACTTATCGCCGGTTATCAACCGCAGCGGCAGTGCCTGAAAATGATGGTCCAGAGCCTTTTGCTTTTCGCCGATCTCGTCGTAAAGGCGGCCGATATTGTTGAGAGCCCGGGCCTCAAGTTCTTTGTGGCCGATCTCGCGAAAAATCGCGAGGGCCTTTTGATAGCTGGCGAGAGCCGCGTCATTTTCGAAAAGCAGATTTTGGATGAGGCCGACACCGAGCAGCGAACTGCCGGCGTTGCCTTTGTCGCCGATCTCCTGATAAAGGCGGACCGAGAGTTCGAATTTTTCTAATGCGGACCGATAAGACTTGAGGGTATTTTCCTGTCGGAGCTTGATCGCCTCGTCAAACGCGGCCTTACCCTCGGCCCGCTTTTGTTCGACGCCGGGCTGGGCCGAAACAGCGATCGCCATAACCGCGGCAAAACACAACGGCAATAATGCTCGACCGGCCGAAAATGGGCGTATCATTCGCTTCACAGTGTGTAGAACGCAAACCGGCCGCCATTCCTGCAGATCGTCGGGAGATATTTCAAAAATTGTCCGGGTTGCGGGCTATTTCTTTTTCTTGAGTTTCTCGGTCGTCTTGCCGTCAAATTCCTCTTCGTTCGCTTCGGCTTCAGCCTTTGTCTTGCGAAGGATCTGGTCCTTGTGATGCGGCGGCGAATAGATGGTGTACATCTTAAGCTCGTCCGTCGCCGAGGTATTGATGACATTGTGCTTGGCACCGGCCGGGATGACGACCGCATCGCCGTCCTTGACGATGTACTTGTTGCCGTCGATCTCGACACTGCCGCGGCCAGCCTCAAATCTGAAGAACTGATCGTTGTCCGGATGCGTCTCGAGCCCGATCTCCTCTTTTGGCTTGAGGCTCATCAAAACTAACTGACAGTGTGCCGACGTGTATAGAACTTTTCTAAAATTCTTGTTCTTAACCGTATCTTTCTCAATATTTGCCTTAAATCCTTTCATAAGTCCTCCGTTTCCGGCGTTTTTCCGAGATCCCGGGGACTCGCGAATTATTCATTCCACGCGACCCGGCTTCTCAGTCTTAGTATAGTCCTTTCAAGCCCAATGGTCTCAAAGACCGACAGCATCGACGGGCCGACCGCGACCCCGGTAAGCAATGTGCGGGCGCCATTCATAATGACGCCGAGCTTGGTTCCCTTTTCTTCCGTAAAGGCTTTGACGACGATCTCGATGTTCTCCTCGGAATACGGCTTGTCGGCAAACTCCGCCTCAAAACGATCCGCCAATTCGGGCAGCCAGGTTTTCAGATCAGGGTACTTGGACAGATTTTTCTCGATCGCCGCCGGGTCAAAGTCAAAATCTTCGCTGAAATACGCACGGCCCTGATTTGAGAAATCTTTCAGCGTGAAGAAACGCTGACGGATGAGGTTGACGGTGTTCTCGAACCAGGCCTTATCGTCGTCATCGTATTCGTCCCTCCAAAGTTTGGCGGCCTTTAGCTCCGGTTTGATGAATGGCAGCAGGTCGTCGAACGGCATGGTGCGGATGTACTCGGCATTCATCCAGATGGCTTTGTCGTCGGTCCATTTTCGCGGATCGCTCTCGTGAAAATTAAAGACCGCGTTCGAGCGATGGATACCCTCAAGCGAGAATTTCGCGATAAGTTCGTCAAGCGAATAGATCTCCTGCTCTTCGCCGGCCGACCACCCGAGCAGAGCCAGGAAGTTTCTGAAGGCGGCGGCCAAAAATCCGGCGTCGCGGTAGGTGGTCATCGACACGACCTCGCCGTGTTTACGTTTTGAGAGCTTGCCCTTATTCGGTGCCATGATGAGCGGCAGATGGGCAAATGTCGGCGGCGTAACGCCGAGAGCCTCATAAATAAGCACCTGTTTGTGCGTATTGGTCAGGTGATCCTGTCCGCGAATCACGTGCGTGATCCCCATCTCGATATCGTCGCAAACCACCGCCAGGTTATAGAGCGGGTGGCCGTCCGAACGGAGCAGAACGAGGTCCTCGGTGTCGTCGTAATTTCTTTCCTGGATGCCGTACACGGCGTCGTCAAACGCCGTTCGGCCATGCATCGGAACCTTGAGCCTGATGGCGAACGGTTCACCGGCGGCCGCACGAGCTTCGGACTCGGCCTCGGAAAGGTCACGAAACGGATTGTCCCGCATATTCTTTTCGCCCTGTGCGGCGCGAGCACGGTCCTTGATCGCGTCCTTTACGTTAGCGTCGGACGGAGCCTCACGCACCGTAAAATCGCGGTACGCCTTACCCTCGGCCAGCAAACGGCGGGCGGTTTCGCGGTGCTTGTCGGCGTTGTCGGACTGAAATACGATGTCCTCGTCGTGGCTGAGTTCGAGCCAGGCAAGGCCGTCGAGTATCGACCGGGTCGATTCCTCGGTCGAACGGGCGAGGTCAGTGTCCTCGATCCTGAGCAGAAATTTTCCCCCGACGTGGCGTGCGTAAAGGTAGTTGAAGAGTGCGGTCCTGGCGGACCCGATATGGAGATAGCCGGTCGGGCTCGGGGCAAATCTAACGCGTACAGTCATAACGAAATAGTTTCACGCAAAGATGCTGAGAACGCAAAGTGATAGTTAAAAACACGAAAAGCTACCAAAACGCAACTTTGGTAGCCTTCGAAAAATAATGGCGGAGACGACAGGATTCGAACCTGTGGTAGTTTTTAAGACTACAACGATTTAGCAAACCGCCGCTTTCAGCCGCTCAGCCACGTCTCCGTTGGTGCCTCTCGAGCACCTTTTTATTCTAGCCTACGAGCAAACTTTGTCAAGGCAAAGAGCATCTTAAAGGTCTTGGGCTAACAGTCTGAATGCTTGACACGGTTGCGTTTTGCGAACAAAATACCTGAATTGCTTGAAATAGCTTTCGTTATGGGCTTTACAGGAAAACTCAGATCGATCTTAACAGCTGCGTCTGTCGCCGCGCTCGCATTTATTGCGAATACGGCGAGCGTCAGCGCGTCGGTCGAGGTTGAGAGCCTTCAGGCGTCAAGCAATCTGGGCGTCATCCGCGGAGTGGTTCGCGACAACGGCGGATCGCCGATCGCGGACGCGACCGTGGCGATATTCCGGCTCGGAACGTCAAAACTGCTGAAACAGGTCAGATCGACCTCGGACGGCAGTTTTCTGGCGAAGATAATGCCCGGCACGTACACCGTTCTCGCGGTTGCACAGGGATTCAATCCGGTAACGCTATCGGATGTGCAGGTTGCGCGGGCCTCGGATACGGTTTACGGATTCAGGCTCGAACCTTCTGGCGGGGGCAACACTCTGCCCGAAAAACGTCTCGACCGCAACAGTTCAAAATGGCGTATCCGTGCCGCACAGAGCCAGCGATCGATCTATCAGAACGCCGAGGGTGACGCACCCGTGGACGAAAACGCATCTGCCGAGGCCGAAACGGCCGACGACGAACGTTCCGGCGGAAGCCGTCGTCCCACTGGTGTCATCGAAAGCTATTTTGGCGAGTCGCGTCGCGGGGCTTTTGGCGGGGTCAATTTTGCCACGCTCGTCCCGGTCAATGACGCCGCTGAGTTCGTCGTCGCCGGCCAACTGGGTGCCGGAAAGGCCGCCCCGCTGAGGATCGAGACCGAGTTCAAATTTCGGCCGAACCCCGACCATCAGGTCCGCCTCAACGGATCATTCACGAATCTGGGCAGTTTGGTCACCGCCGGATCAGGCAAACAGCTAAGCCAGGTCTCGATTCAGGCACTGGACGAGTGGAAGGTGCGTGAGGGCGTGATCTTTGTCTTCGGGCTGGATTACTCACGTTTTGTCGGTGCCGGTGACGACGTCTCGCTTTCGCCGCGATTGGGGCTGCAGTTCGACATTAACCCGAAGACCCGCGTCCGCACGGCGTTTACGACCCAAACTGAGGACCGGACCTGGGCCCGGGCCGTAGAGCTCGAGGGTGCCGCGGTCATCTTCCGCGATCCGGTTTCTGTTGACGACCTTGTCATTGAAAGCGGCAAGCCGCGTATGAACCGCAGCAGCCGTCTCGAATTTGGCGTTGAACGCGTACTGGACAACCGGTCGTCGATCGAGGCGAACGCATTTGTCGATACGACATTCGGACGCGGCGTAGGACTCAACAGCGTTTCGTTCGACACGCTCGGCAATCAGTCATTTGCCGGCATCGTCGCAGATCAGCAGGGCCGTTCGCAGGGCGTACGCTTGGTCTATAACCGGCGTCTGACCGGAATTCTGAGCACGGCGGTCGGATATTCGGTCGGCAGCGGACAGCGTCTGTCGCCGGACGGAATAGGCGATCCGTCAGAGATCTTTCAAAACGCGATCTTCCAGTCGTTTTTTGGCCAGGTTGCCGCTGACCTCAAAACCGGCACGAGCCTGAAGACCGTGTATCGTCTCTCCTCGCAAGCCACTGTTTTCGCAATTGATCCGTTCAAGGGCCAATTGGCAATTTACGATCCGGGCTTGAGCGTGATGGTCACGCAAAACCTGCCGAATCTCGGACTGCCGTTCCGGGCCGAGGCGATCGTGGACGCCCGTAATCTGTTCGACCTTCAAAACAGTGTATCCAGTGACCTCGGGTCGCTGAGGATCAATAACCAACGCCGGATGCTCCGCGGCGGTATATTGGTCAGATTTTAGGTTTAGAGCCAGCGAGGGGATGAACGGTTCGCTTCGGATAATTAGTTTCCGGGCGAACATTTCATTTTCTACTGGCTTTTTGCTTGTCCAAAATCTTGGATAGTTGAGCAAAAAACTGTAGATTGCGTTTTTCGGTAATTCCGGCCGAAATTGCCGAAAAACCGTTGTAATTTGGTAGTTTCGCGGTTTTATCGGGCATCAGTTGGCCCTCGCTGAGTGGAACAAGGATTGCGTTAAAACACGGTTGGTGAAGTTTGTCGTTGGTAGATGAAGGGAAAAGTCCTTACAAGCTGGAGCCTGATATGGCTGCTATCGGCGGTGCTGCTGGTGGCTGGCGGCCTGCTGAATCTTTCCCAACGCGGGTTTCAGAAGCTGCCGCCGACCGACGGCGTGACGTGGGTCCATCGTGACGGCGGCATCTACGCACAGTCGGTAAAGCCCGAACTTGCGGGTTCGCGGGCCGGTATCGCGGTCGGTGACAGGCTGATCGGTATCGGGCTCGACGCCGATGACAATACCGACGAGATCACCTCCGTTGCCGACGTCCAGATGTACCTCGACGCGGCCGGCGTCGACGGCAACCTTACGTACTTTTATCAAAAGCCATCATATGCTCCGGCGGACAGCTTTTACTTCGCCGACCTGCGGCACATCGACGCGGTACCGCGTTGGACACCGTCGATAATCTTTTTGTCGATCGTCGGCGTGTTTTGGCTCGGCGTCGGTGTCTTTGTACTTTTCAAACAGGGCAGCCAGTCGCCTTTCGTCCTGCATTTCGCGACGGTCTGTTTAGCGGCATTTGTCTTTCATGTTTACCGGCCCGTCGGCACGGGCCAGGACCTCGATCTGGGCGTGGGGCTGCTCGATGATCTTGCGTTCGCACTATTTGTCCCGCTGTTCCTGCATTTCTGTATCCGCTATCCGGTACGAAGCACGGTCTTCGACGACCGACGCTGGAAGACATACGCGCTTTACGTACCGGCGGCCGTGGTCACGGCGGTGCTGTTCGTATTTTCACTGGTGCCGGCATTGTTCCCGCAAACGTCGATCGCCGAGGCGATGGCAAAGGTGACGGACAGCCTGAATCTGTTTGGCAACGCCTATCGCTTTTTGCTGTTCCACTTTATCGGCGGTGTCGCGATCGGGGCCGGATTTTTGATCTGGCGGTTCTTTAAGAACGATCAGATCGTCGTTCGGCAGCGGCTGAAATGGGCGATGTGGGGAACGGTTGCGGCCGTCATTCCGATAATTGCGGTCCAACTCGTCTCACGTTTCGGCGTACAGATCGCTGACGATAATTTTGCGACCGGTTTGACCACACTGCCGCTGGCGCTGATACCGCTCAGCTTTGGCCACTCGGTCGTTCGGTACCGTCTGATGGACGTCGATGTCGTCGTCCGCCGGGCTTTGGTATATGCCCTGACGACGGTCGCGATCGCGATGATGATCGGTGCGGTCGCACTTGGACTCGTATTCCTGGCGGTCGGCAACAACCTCTCGACGACCGAGATCACGCTGCGTGCACTGATCGCGATAATCGCGATGGGCGCCATCGTGCTGGTCAGCGAACCTTTGAAAAAATTCCTGCAGGAACGCGCCGACCGGTTCTTTTACGGCGAGCGATACGACCTGCGGCAAGGCCTGCTCGATTTCGGCAAGACGCTTTCGGCGACAACGGCACTCGACCCGCTGCTCGAGGCCCTGATCGAACGGCTGAAGCAGGTTCTGGACGTGCAAAAAGTAGCAGTCTTTCTCGAAGACGAAACTGCCGATACGCACTATCGTCTGGCAAAGGCCGTCGGACTCAGCGAAGAGTACCGGATCCCGGCCGATTTCCGGACGATGATACGCAAAAAGTCTGCCGGCAAAGGAATCGTCCGTGCCGATGAACTCGATCCGCAGGAGATCGATAATGAAAGTACCAACGGCAATGGTCACGGAGCGCTGATCGTCCGGCAGGAACTGCATTACTTTGTGCCGTGCGTTGCCCGCGGCAAGATGGTCGCCGTCATCGGCCTCGGCCGGGCAAGCGACGGATCGCTGCTGTCGTCTGAGGACCTCGAGATCCTCAGAACCGTTTCCGGCTATATCGCCGTGGCGGTCGATAACAGCCGCCTTTACGAAGAGCAGCACAAACACGCCGAAGAACTCGCTCTGTTGAAGGAATTTAACGAGTCGATCGTCGAATCGGTCAACGTCGGGCTATTGGCCGTTGACGAAAGCGGACGCATCATTCGCTGTAATTCGACGTTTGAAGAAATGATCGGCCGCGACCGCGAGGAGGTCGTCGGTCGTGCGGTCGAGGACATTTTCGACAGCAGTTTCGCCCTCAATCTCGAAGCGATCCTCGGCAAGTCGCGATGGCATCTGACTGAGATCCGCAATGCCTACAAGCTGCACACGTATGACGCCGCCGGCCGCTCGTTGATCCTGAATGTCGCGGTCGCCCCGCTGCGTTCGGTCTCTAATCAACAGACCGGTGCGATCATCGTGCTCGAAAACGTTTCGTCGAGGGTCAAGCTCGAGGAAACGCTGCAGCAGAGCGAAAAGCTATCAAGCATCGGCCTGCTGGCCGCGGGTGTCGCCCACGAGGTGAACACGCCGCTGACGGGCGTTTCGAGCTATACGCAGATGCTGCTCGGGATGATCCCCGAAACCGACCCGAAACACGCACTGCTGCAAAAGATGCAGCGTCAGACCGACCGGGCTTCGAACATCGTGGGCAATCTGCTCAACTTTTCGAGAGCCGGCAGCACGACCGAGTTTACCGACATTCATCTCAATAAACTGCTGAATGATACGCTCCAGCTGCTTGAGCCGCAGCTCCGCAAGACCAGTGTCGAGGTGGTCAAGGACTACGCCGAACCGCTCCCCGCGATCAACGGCAGCGGCGGCAAGCTCCAACAGGTTTTCACTAATCTGATCCTAAACGCCCGCGACGCGATGAACGGCGCCGGCGGTACCATCACACTCCGGACATTCGTCGATGATCAGGACTGCGTCATTGTCGAGGTGGCTGATACGGGCGAGGGCATTCCTGAGGAAAACCTGAAAAAGGTCTTCGACCCCTTCTTTACGACAAAAGGTGTCGGCAACGGGACCGGCCTCGGCCTGGCCGTTTCGTACGGTATCGTGCAGGAACACGCCGGCACTATCGAGGTGAGAAGCGAGGACCGGCAGGGAACCACATTCAAACTCGTCTTTCCGATCTCACGGATCAACGAACAGCGGGCCGTCAGCTAGACAGTCGGCTGTGACCGCATAAATCTACTAAAATACAGAGCCGCAATAAACGCGACGAACATGATCGCCGACGCGGTGCCGAATGTCCGTATAACGGTCGAATTATCGATGCGGTTGAGCGAGTTGTTGAGCAGCACGCCGCCTATCGTCGGGCCTATCGCACGGGCGAGGCTGGCGCCCGACTGCAGTATCCCGAGGGCCCGGCCTTGTTCATTTTCAGCGGAGATCTTTGATGCAAGGCTCGTCAGCGAGGGCGACGCCATCGCGTTGCCGAACGAAAGCAAAGATGTGGCGATCAGCAGGAACGCAAGCCCGCCGAACTGCGGGCCGATAAAGGGAAACGTTATCAGGCTGACGGCCATGATGACACACCCGATCGCCACCAGACGCGATTCGCCAACCTGCTTTACTAACCGCCCGAACAAGAATCCCTGGCCGATGATCGATACGATACCCACGTACGCAAAAAGGTATCCGTTCTGCTCGGCATTGAATTGAAACCGGTACATCGTAAAGAGCACGAATGCATACGTCATTATCGAAAACGCCGTAACAAGCAGAAAATAGATGAGGTTGATCAGCCCGAACTTGGGTTCGCCGAACGACTCGATGATATCCAGGAAACGATTTCGCTTTTCTTTGACCTCAGGCACGGCCCCGAACTTGACCGACTCGGGCAGTATGAACAAAAGTGCGATGGCGTTGATGAGCGACAATGCGGCTGCAAAATAGAACGGCACCTGCACCCCGTACTTACTCAGGATACCGGCGATCGCCGGGCCAAGGATAAACCCGAGCCCGAACGCCGCACCAAAAAGCCCCATTCCCTTGGCACGGTTCTCCTTTGATGTGACATCGGCGATATAGGCCTGGGCGGTCGATATGCTGCCGCCCGTGATACCGCCGAGGATGCGTCCGATGAAGACCATCGCCAGCGTTCCGGCCATGCCGAGAACGAAATAACCAACGGCGGAGCCCATCAAACTCATGAACAATATCGGCCGGCGGCCGTATCTATCAGATAGCCGCCCGAGAACCGGCGAGAAAAAGAACTGCATCCATGAGTAAACCGAGAACAGCATCCCGATCTCGAACGGCGTCGCGTTGAACGGAGCGGTCTCGGCATAATACGGAAGGATTGGGATGACCATCCCGAAGCCGATCAGGTCGATAAAGATCGTGATGAATATGATCACCAGCGGCGTTGTGAAGAATTTGTCGCTGTTCGCTTTCGTGCCGATGTCGTTTGATGGCTGCTGATCCATTGTGCTGTCGAAACTTAAAACCTAAACTGCTTGAATGCCGAATTTATTGTAAGATAACAAGAAAATCAACCTTATCATCTTGCACGATATTGCCAAAGTAATGCAAAAAATACGCACCTCAAAAGCTATACTACTGTTGATCGCCGCGGTGATCTTTTCTATGTACCAGACTTCGCCTGCTCAAAAAAAGCGGCCCAAACAGCCGGCTCCGGCCGCCGAGGCCAAACCGACATTGCCTGAGATCGCCTATAAGGTCTCGATGTCACAGCCGTCGACACACTATCTCGAGGTCGAGATGTCGGTGAAATGGCAGCAAATGCCCGAGATGCTCGAGCTAAAAATGCCCGTCTGGACGCCGGGCAGCTACCTCGTTCGCGAATATGCCCGCCATGTGCAGGATTTTGAATCGATGAACGCCGCCGGTTCCGCTCTGGGCTGGAAAAAGATCAACAAGAATACGTGGCAGGTTGAGACCAAGGGCAGCAAAGAGGTCGTTGCGAAATATCGCGTTTATGCTAACGAATTGACCGTTCGCACCAATGAGCTCAATGACGAACACGCGTTTTGGAACAATTCGGCCCTGCTGTTCTTTGTAAAGGACCGGCTCAAAGCCCCGTCGACCGTGACCGTCATGCCGCACGGCGACTGGAAGGTCGCGACCGGTCTGCCGCGCGTCGCCGGCCGCGATAATACGTTTCGAGCGGAGAATTTTGACATTCTGTACGATTCGCCGTTCGAGGTCAGCAATTTCAAGGAGATCAATTTTACCGTTCAGGGCAAACCGCACCGCTATGTCGTCACCGGCGAGGGCAATTATGACCTCAAGAAGATGGCGGCCGATACGGCCAAGATCGTCGAGGAGGCATACAAGATCTTCGGCGAACTGCCCTACGACGACTACACGTTCATCCTCAATCTTCGCGGCGGCGGCGGCCTCGAGCACCTCAATTCGACAGCGTTGCAGTTCAACCGTTTCGGCTTTAAGCCCAAGGCCCGCTATGACGGCTTTTTGGGGCTGGTCGCACACGAGTATTTTCACGCGTTTAACGTCAAGCGCATCAGGCCCGACGCGCTCGGCCCGTTCGATTATGAGAACGAGAACTACACAAAGCTCTTGTGGGTCGCTGAGGGCGGCACCGAGTATTACTCGAACCTTTTGCTCCGCCGTGCCGGACTTATAACCGAAAACGACTTTCTCGGCGGGCGCTCGGCCGGCATTCAACAGCTGCAGGAGCGGCCGGGACGCTTTGAACAAAGCCTCGAGGATTCGAGCTTTGACGCATGGATCAAGTATTACCGCCCTGACGAAAACGCGATCAACAATCAGATCTCGTATTACGATAAGGGTGAGATAGTCAATATGATGCTCGACATCGAGATCCGCTCGGCGTCCGCCGGAGCCAAGTCGCTCGATGACGTGATGCGGTATCTATACGCCGAGTTCTATAAGAAAGGACGCAATTATACGCCGGCGGACTTTCAGAAAACCGCCGAAACGATGGCCGGTAAGAGCCTTGACGATTTTTTTGCAAAGTACGTTCGCGGCACCGAGGAGATCGATTACAACTCGATAGTTAACGGCGTCGGGCTGAAGATGACGATCCGGCAAAACAATACCGGACGCGCTTACATCGGTGCCGACATGGCCGAGGAATCAGGCCGCCTTACGATCCGCACGGTACCGGCCGGAACGCCGGCATTCGAACAGGGCCTCAATACCGGCGATCAATTGGTCGCGGTTGACGGCTATCGGGCGAGCCAGAACTTTATGCAGAGCTATATCGGCGACAAAAAACCGGGCGACGTCGTCAAGCTGACGCTGTTCCGCTTTGATAGGCTCCGCGATATCAACTTTACGCTCGGCGGCAATATGCGGCGGGAATATAGCTTTGATTCGGTCGACGAACCGACCGATCTGCACCGAAAGCTGTACCGCGACTACCTGAATGCCGAGCTCAAATAAGATGCGTCTATCTCAAGTCAAATTGATCGCGTTCATCGCGGTCGCTCTGTCAGCGGCGGCGTGCCAACGTGATCTTTTCAAGAACGCAGAACCCGCGGCACCGTCGATGCGCGAGATACCGGCCGTACGGCTCAACTATCGCTACGAGGCGGACGTGCCCGCACCTGCCGCCGCGGCCTCAGGACAGACCGTCGAGGAAAAGAACGCCGCGGTCCAGGCCGACTTTGACGCCACACGTACTCAGGAACAGCTCGACCGGACCATTACCTCACCGGACAAAAAGCGCGTTTTGGCCGTTTATCGAAACGTGATGGATCAGATGTCGGAGGTCAGGCTGGATATGTATTCGGCCGACGGCAAACTGCTCAAAAAGGTCACGCCGGACACGATGGCCGTGCATTTTCCCGACACGATCGTCTGGTCGCCGGACTCGACATCGGTCGCATTTGTGGCAATGCTGAGGGCTGTCGGCCCGCTCCCGCTCGACCCCAATGCCGAGGTACCGTCGCCCGGCGCGACCGCGGCCAATCCGGACCCTGAGGCAACGCCCGTGCCGACCGCGACACCGGCCCCGACGCCCGCGTCGCCGACCGGCGTCCTGACGTTTCGCACTGAGCAGATATACATCTGCGATTCTGAAGGTTCAAACCTGAAACCGATCACCCAGAACGAAGGGCTGATCTATTTTTATTATGTTTGGTCGCCGGACAGCTCGATGCTTGCCGCTCTCGCGGCGACAAAGCGCGACTGGCGGTATCTCGAGATCATCGCTGAGGGCAAGGGCGAGATGCTCATCCCGCAGGGCCGGCTTCGCGTAATTGAGAAAAACGGCCGTG
This sequence comes from uncultured Chloracidobacterium sp., assembly GCA_964592865.1. Classification (GTDB taxonomy): domain Bacteria; phylum Acidobacteriota; class Blastocatellia; order Pyrinomonadales; family Pyrinomonadaceae; genus OLB17. Next base: position 96,889 of record CAZQGN010000008.1, read on the forward strand.
AGCGGCGTCTGGATGACAATCTGACGGCGGTCCGACCCGTTTGGTCGCCCGATTCGGGAAAGATCGCCATCTCATTCGACACTCAGGTACGCATTTATGACGCCGGCGGTACGGCTCCGACACAAGCGGCTATCCCGCTGAGAAACCAGCTGCTGATCTCATCACAGGCATACGACCGCGAACAGCAGCGTGTCGGCCAGGCGGCAAACACGACGTCCGACGCGAATGCGGCTCCGACGGCCACGCCCGCACCGGACCAGCCATTAACAACGCTGCCGGATGAAAAGCTGCTCGTTTCGTATAACCCGATAATCGAGCTCGAATGGCCGGCGGATAACCTGCTCTATCTCAAGACCGCGTACATTCGCCGAATGAAGAACGAGGCCGACAACGTCACAAGTTTTTCGCGTTGGCACCGGCTGGCACTTTCGGCACAGGCCGCGGCAAACAGGCAGCAATAATATGCAATTTAATTCTATCGCCGACGTTTATGCGGCCAATGACCACGTTCGAAGCAGCTTTCGCAGTATTTTGGCCGATATCTCCGACGATGAGGCGGCGGCGGCAGAGAAAGACTCGTCGTGGACGGTCGCGGAGATCGCGGAACATGTTGCACTGGTAAACGGCGGCATGGCCAAAATATGCTCGCGGCTTTTGTCCAAGGCTCAGGCCGACGGGCTGACCGCAAACGGCGAGATCACGCTCAGCGACGCCTTTATGAATAAATCGGCCGAGATCGCCGGCATAAAGGTCGAAGCCCCCGACATGGTCCACCCGTCGGGCCGCCGGACGGTTGCCGATTCGCTGGCGATCATCGATGAGGTCGCTGGTTCGCTGGACGAACTGCGGCCTTTGTTCGAGAGTGTCGATTCAGTCACACATAAGTTTCCGCACCCTTTTTTCGGCGACCTGTCGGCGTCGGAGTGGCTCGTCCTGCTGGGCGGCCATCAGGCACGGCACTCGGCACAGATACAGCGGATATTGGAGCAAGTGAGGGGCTGAAAGGCCGTTCGGGTTTAGAGCGAGGCCGGACCGGGTCTTGACCTTACGCGACTTGCGCCGTATTATCTAAAGTTCGCTGCCGGAGTGGCGAAATTGGTATACGCACCAGACTCAAAATCTGACGAGGTTCACCCTCATGTCGGTTCGACTCCGACCTCCGGCACCATCCTTTAACCCCACATTATCAATGGTTTAGCCATTAGTAACTTTTCCAGTTAGGCTATCCGAAAATAGACCGTGGACACTTTGGCGGACACACTGACCGTGTTCGCCTTTGTTTTTGTCCTCTTCTTGTCAACGGGGAAAGCGTCACCGCTGGACACTCTTCCAAACCAAAGACAGCATAGCAGTGAAATCCCGCGTTGTCAAGCTAAATCCTTTATTTACTTCATTTACACTTGCTTTTTATGAAGGGATTTGCTAGAATTTAACCAGACTTGAAGAAAGCTGATAAATCAACGGCGATTGCAGAGTTTAGCCTAAAAGCGAAAAGCCGGAACGTCCAATGAGTCGCTAAACCTTCGGACATTCCAGCTTAATTTTATTTACAAAATAGACGGTAGAACCGTCCTTTTCGCAGTGCCAAAGCACTACTAATATCTTCCCTCAAGGCAGTTATTTAGTCAAGGGTTTTATAGGACTTTTCCTCAAAAAGCACAAACAAAAGCGGTTCTACTTGTCGGAGGATTCATATGGATTATGACATTCGTTTCGACGGTGAAGAACCCGTCCCTTTTATTACAGAGAGCGAAGCCGCACGGCTTCTGAAAATTTCACAAGAAACATTACAGCGGATCCGTTATAACGGTGAGATTCAGTTCTACCGTATCGGCGGTCGCGTTTTCTATTTGCCACAGAACCTTAATGAGTTTGTGCGTCGGTGCAGACAAGGGGGTGACGAATAATGGCGACCCGTGGAACTTTACAGTTACATCAACCGAAGCAATACCCCAAGAACGAGTCAGGGTTCGTTCGGGTGAAGCAGAACAGTCCCTGTGCCATATGCGGTAAGACAAGCTGGTGCACCCGTTCGGGTGACGGGGTGCTTGCCTACTGTATGCGTATCGCGGCGGGCAGTATCAAGCAGTCAGCGAACAAGGCGTACATCCACGTGCTTACGGAAGGTAACGGTGGCATCCCGAAGACTGCGATCACACCTAAGCTACCGCCAGTGACAACCTACACTGCCGATGCCAGGACGAAGGATGAGGTGTATCGGTATCTACTTTCAGAGTGCCTTGCATTGGACGCAGATCACGGCGAGCATCTGTTAACCGAGCGGGGCTTTAGTGACACGTCTATTGTCGCGAACCTCTACGCTTCTACTCCGAAGGTTGCCGACCGTGTTGCGATCTGTGACAGGCTGGGGACTGAGTTCGGCGACAGGTTGCGGGGCGTCGCAGGTTGCTACATCGACCCTATGACTCGTGCTTGGCGATTCCGGTTCCCGCAGGACGGTTTTCTTATCCCGTGCCTAAGTTCACGTGGACAGGTCGCTGGGCTGATGGTTCGCCGGAACGGTAACGCAGTCCCGAAATACTACTGGATTTCAACTCCAGCGGAGAGCTTCGAGGGCGGGGCATCATCCGGCACACCGATTCACTTCTCTCAACCGCATCGGATTAGGACTGAACGTAAGGTGATAGTCACGGAGGGCATTCTAAAGGCAGACCGAATCACGGAGTTTCACAATCTACCCTGCATCGGCATTCCCGGCGTCCACAACTTTCCTAAGACATTCGCTGTTGACCTTCAGCGTCTGTTTCCAGAGATTGAGTTGGCGTTAGTCGCGTTCGATGCGGACTTTGTTACTAACCCGCACGTGCGTGACGGTCTTATCAAACTCCTGGACACAATGGCTCCGGTTTTTGAGACGCATATTTTGAAATGGCAACTTAGTGAAGGCAAGGGATTGGACGATGTTCTCTTCAACGAGCGGGAGGTCAATAATGAAGAATGTTAGTGAGTTGACCGTTGAGGAGTTCAAAGCGGAGTTAGCCGTTGTGACTGATCCAGTCAATACGGAGACCGATGTTGAAAACCCCGTTGGCTACAAACCGAACATCATTAGTGCGAAGGAACTTCTGACAAAAGTTTTCCCTAAGCCCAAGTATGCGGTTGACGGATTGCTGCCTGAAGGTCTGACCGTTCTGGTCGGTAAGCCGAAGCTAGGAAAGTCGTGGCTTGGTATCGGTATCGCTGTCGCAGTTGCGTCCGGCGGCAAGGCTTTGGGCACTATCTCCGTTGACAAAGGAAACGTCCTTCTGCTTGCCCTAGAGGATGGTGCAAGGCGTTTGCAAAATCGTCTTGACGGCGTTCTAAACGGCGGAGTTGTGCCTGCTGGTCTCGATGTCGCAACCGATTGGCGACGGGTTGACGAAGGCGGACTGGACGATATGGAGCAGTGGTTGAAAGACCATCCAAATGCCCGTCTGATAATTGTCGATACTTTGAAACGCATACGTCCACCAGAGCGGCCCGGACGGCTCTACGACGATGACTACAATGCAGTTGCCCCGCTTGCAGACTTGGCGAAGCAATACGGCGTGGCAATCGTCGTCATTCACCATACACGAAAGCAAGATGGTGAAGATCCCGTTGACTTGGTTTCAGGTTCAACCGGACTCACTGGAGCAGCAGACGGCGTATGTGTTCTTACGCGATTGAGACGGCAGACCGGAGCGGAACTATTCGCAACCGGACGTGACTTTGAAGAGACATCGTTAGCTTTGGAGTGGGACAAGGAAACGTTCCAGTGGAAATGTGTCGGCGAGGCTGCGGAGTTCAAAATGAGTGAGGAACGTCGGGCGATAATCGATGTCATTCGTAAGAATGGTGGCAAAGCGGCACCGAAAGAAATTGCGGAAGCACTTGGCAAGCCACCTGCGACAGTTCGTAAGAATCTTTGGGATATGAAGAACGCCGGACAAGTTGGATGTGACGCCTCCGGCAACTATCTTGAGTGTGACATCTTCGGTAATACTGGTAACGCTGGTAACGGCGTTACTGGTGTTACCAGCGTTAATGGTCATAGCTACCAGCAAAAGTGGGATGACGATAGCCTGCCGTTTTAGACCGCCTTATATAAATCTATTTAGCACCGCTATTAGCTAAGTCGATTTCCAGAAATTACAAATTAACCCCCATACCGCAATAGCCTTGGGTGTCTCTTTAGCCCGACACAAAAATTTCCGGTGAAATAAAACGGGGGGTTAACTAATAGTGCGAACCTATGAGGGCAGATCAAGAACGTCATCGATTAAGACATCGGTAGAGATTCCAACGAGCCGAGCATACTTTAACAGCACCGGGAGCGGCGGTTCTTTACTTCCAAGTTCGTAACCTGAAATAACACTCCGGTCGTAGTCGGTCATTCCCAACGCCCGTAACATTTCGCCCTGCGACAACCTCAACACAGCACGTATCGCCTGCAATTTCTCCGGTAGCCTCGCGGGTCGTGGACGTGCGACCTTAGCCATTAGGATTTCCTCCAAACGCTAAAGTGCAGGTTGTTTTAGGTTGCGAATTAGACCGAAATCGGTCTAGGATGTTCCCGTGGTGGTATTTCGCCAAAAGCCATTTCTTATCAGGCTTTTGAACGAACAACATTTACGATGTCCGGGCGGGGATACACATAAGATTTCAAAAATGAGGCAGTGAGAATTCAACTAAACCTCAAGGCTCAATCATTAGTTTACTAGCGATATGGCGATCCAACAAAGTAGCTTCTTTTGTCCTGTATGCCAGCAACAGCGGCTTTTTACGCGACAAGGAATGAATCACACTCCCCATATATTGGCATCTGTTTTCCTTTGCGGTTTATGGCTTCCGATATGGGTGCTGATTGCTGCCACTTACGACGCAAGATTTCATTGCTCACAATGCGGGCATTCTGATGCGACACAATATTTAGCGAACCCGAACCTACGACAGCAACGAGCACAGCAAATGGCGTTGGTGGGACAGCAAACCGCTTCCTTTGTTCGTTCGTTCAAGACTTGGTTTGGAAATCTCAGCACTGCGTGGAAGGCGGTCGTGATTGCTGTGCCTAGTTTGCTTCTTACGCTGGGTGTACTTGCTCCGATTATCGACAAACCCAAGAGACCGTCCGGCACACAGACCAACGCGAATAGCACATCTAATAGCTCGGTAAACAGAACGGCTCTATCTGCGACACCCACACCTCCAGCATCGTCAAATTTATCGCCTAGCGATAATCTGGCTCAGGGTAAGAAGGCGCTTAGTGATGGAGATCTTAGTACGGCGAGAAATCACTTGTCCGCTATACCGGAAGAGGCAAAGGAATTTGCGTCCGCGAAGCAATACTTGGCGACTGTGGAAAGACGAGAAAAGCGTAAAGCGGTTGAAGACGAACTTGCGGGAGTCAAACGTGACCAAGCGAGTGTGGAAAATATGCTAGACCAAACCGAGGACTACAGCGAGGAAGGAACTATCAAAAAGACCATCTACGCGAATGCCTTGAAAAGAAAAGCCGAGTTGCAACTTCGCCGCATTCAACTAGAGCGTAAACTGAAAAGTATGCCGTGATGGGAAAGCGTAAGAATTCAATGGCATCTAGATTCGATACTCACAGTTCGCACAGCGGGAATTTGGCGATGGCTATTTTGGTCTTTGTCGTTCTTGGTTGTATGTGCCCGAACTCGCAACGCGAACGTAGCAACGTCTCGGCTCCTTCAAATTCCATAGCGACGACGAGTCCAACCCCGACACCCTCTCCTATTACGTCTGCGACTCCAGCAGTTACCGATTTGGATACGCCGGAAGCTCAACCCCGAATTACGAAAGGTGAACAGCTATACAAGCGAATCGCATCACGCACGGGGCTTCCCGTGATGTTTGGCTGGCGGGCAAAAAAAATGAGTTTGCTCGTCCCGACGAGCGACTGGAGCAAGATGCCCAAAGACGACCAAGTAAACCTCACCTACTACGCCGAAAATCTTGTCCGGGAGATTAGGATTGACCCCGCACCCTATGCCCGAAGATGGGCGGCCTATTACAAGCGGACGGAACAGCTTGAAAGCGGCGGCGAATATGACGGTCTTTACGAATCGTCTTACATTGAGCAAGTTGGAAACCTTTGTTACACCTGCTGGGACATAACTATCGGAACAAACAAACGGGATGGATTCTATGACGAATCCTCCCCCGTCAGCGGTGACACGGTGCAACAATTCCGTGCGGGCATCAAATAGATGCGTTGAACCTATCCAGAGCTACTGCCACCTGCTGGACTGCTACACTGTCGCGGTTTACATACCTCAACGTCGTCTGCACGACCGTATGTCCAAGTTGACCGCCTATTTTTGCGAGACTGAAACCAAGTTCGTCTAAGCGTGTCGCGTGTGTGTGACGCAGATCGTGGAACCTTAAGCCAACCAACCCTGCTTCTTTACACGTTCGACGGAACGCACCTCGCACATCTGCCTTGATGCCAAAGACCAAATCATTGGGTTTCGTCTCCCGCCTAACAAGGCTCACTAGTTCCGAACGCAGACGGTTTGTGAGCGACACGGAACGCTCCCGCATTGTCTTTGTGTTGAAGGCTCGAATGATAATGACTCCGGTTGCAAAATCTATGTCAGACCACCGAAGTTTGAAAAGCTCACCTTGACGGCATCCTGTGTCGATTGCGGCGACTATAAGCGGCTTCAGGTGCGTTCGGCGGTCAGTGCAATGGCTTAGAAGGTTCTGTTCCTCAGCGGTCGTTAAAATGCGTTCACGCTTTACCTCGTCGCTGGAATGAATCAGGGCATCGCCTTTTTTGAAAGGGTTCTTCCCAACCCACCCGTTACGTTCGGCTATGTTGAACAAACGGCGAAGGTAGGCAAGCTCTCGGTTGACTGTGGCAAGGCTTCGCTGTTTGCTCTGGTGCGTTGAGCTACCTAGTCGGTGATTGCGAAACGTGCGGATGTGCTCATACGTGACATCCTTCAGCCTTTGCCGTCCAAACTGTTCTCTAAAGACTTTTACATAGCCACGGACGCTGGATGCGGAACGTAACCCTGCAACCTTTCGATTGTTCACATACTTGGCGTCCATCAAGTAGTGCTTTTCGTAAAAGTCACATAGCTGGTTGAAATCGACCCGCTCTGCTTCGACCTGTTCAGCACCGCCCTTATCGAATTCACGAATAAGCTGTTTCAATACTTCGTTGCCGTGCGATTTGCTCTGAACCCGACGTTTGACGTTGTGACGTTTGCCGCCGTTATCGGTGTAGGTGAACCGTGCATACCACCGACCCGCCTTTTCTTCATAGACATATCCCTTACGTGATTTCATTTGCTATCATCTCCGTTAACAGCGTTACCGTTACCGTGCGTGGACACATTCGACGGACACACTGATTTGAAAATGGATAGCTAACTGGTTAGGTAGAAAGCGGCTTGTTCCTTGATAAAAGTGGCGACGGAAAGGACGCACACCCACTCAAAATCTGACGAGGTTCACCCTCATGTCGGTTCGACTCCGACCTCCGGTACCAAAATATTAAGCGGCCCTGATCCTTATAGGTGATCAGGGCCGCTTTTTCGTGTCCTGTGATCTACCGCCTAGTCGCGGCGATAGGTGATCCGCTCACCGTTATCGTTGCGGGTCGTGCGGATGCCGTTGCCGTTTCTCGTGACGGTCGACGAGACGCCATTGAGCGTCAGCGTATTTCCGTTCATGGTGCCGTACGACATATTGCCGTCCATATTAACGGTGACCTGTCCGTCCTGGGTGATCGTCAGGTAGATCATGCCGCCGTTTGTCGGGTTGCGGGCACTAAATGAACCGATAGCCCAGCTCGACGGACGTGCACCGCCGCCCCAATTGCCGCCGCCGCCGTTATCCCAACCGTTGCGTGAGTAATTGATGACCTCGCGATTGTCAGTTCGGGTAGTGCGGATGCCGTTGCCCCATTTAGTGACGACCGAGCTTGCACCGCCGATGTACAGCGATCCGCGATAGTAGGTTCCGCGGCTGGTATTGCCGCCGATCACCGCGGTGACATAGCCGCCGCGATCGATCGTCAGAGTGATCTGAGAACCGTCCGGCGCCGTGCCGTAAAAGGTGCCTTCGGCCCAGCTCGGCGGATTGCTGACGTTGCCGCCCCAACCGCCGTTGTTGCCGCCACCCCAATTGCCGCCGCCGTTCCAGCCGCCGCCATTGAGGCCCGGCAGATCGAAAGTGTCGGCAAGAGTGTTGATATCGTTACGCATATTGTTCCACTGCCGCTCAAGATTACGGCGGAACGAAATGCTGTTCATCATATTATTCACGGTCTGAGCTTCGCGAATGACATTCGAAACGTCATTGCGGGTCTCCCACCACGAATTGTTGCGGTCAAATTCGCGACGCAGCCGGTCGAGCGAATTTTCGTAATCGCGAACATTATTGTTGTAGCGATCCTCTGCGTTCGTTCCGTTCAGGCTGCTATTGTCCATAGCACGGTCGAAATCACGCCGAAACGTGTCGCTGCTATTCTCGAGTTTAGAGATAATGCGGCTGACATCAGCCTTTGAATAACGATTTTGATAACGTAATTGACCCTGGGCATTGATGTCCGACGGCAGGATCATCGCCGCGGCACCTATAAACGCACCCAAGAAAAGTGATCTAAGTAAATTTTTCTTCATATCATTTGTCCTCTCAGAAATAACTCCTGTTGGAAAGCCCGAAAGCAGTCATTCGACCGCACGGCAGATCCGCCAATATAGAGATGTCAGCAACCGCCATTCCGGATGCAAACAATTACACCTGTTGTAGTTAGCAAACATTCTGATTATATTAGAATCATAGGTCTGTTACAACAAAATATCAGACATGCCTCGACCCGATCTACGATGCAGCTTTCCGATCTTGACTTCGAACTCCCCGAATCACTCATTGCACAACACCCGGCCGACCGCCGCGAAGCATCGAGAATGCTGATCGTCGACCGCAAAACTGGCCTTTATTCGGATAGCTCGTTTTCCCTTTTTCCGTCGGAGCTCGGGCCTGATGACCTATTAGTCGTCAACAATACCCGAGTGTTTCCGGCGAGGCTGCTCGGGCGTTCTGAGACCGGTGCCGCGATCGAAGTATTTTTGATCAATGAGGCCGGGCCGAAAGCTTGGGTCGCTCTCGCCCGTCCCGGTAAGCGGCTGAAGCCGGGCAAGAGGATCATCTTCGGCGACGGATTTTCCGGCATTGTCGAAGATAAGCTCGAGGACGGCAAAGTGCGGATCGTATTTGAAACCGACTCTGAGCTAAACGAACTGATCGACCGATACGGCAAGACACCGCTGCCGCCCTATATTCGCCGAGACAATGCCGCACCGGGGTCCGACCGCGAACGCTACCAGACGGTGTACGCCAAATATCGCGGCTCGATCGCCGCACCGACGGCCGGGCTGCACTTCACACCCGAGATCCTTCAAGCGGTCAGATCGCGCGGAGCACAGATCGCCGAGATCACGCTTCACGTCGGCTACGGCACATTTCAGCCGGTGCGTGCCGAGGAACTATCCGAACATCGGGTCCTGCCCGAAAGATATGAGATCGACGCCGTCACGGCCGAAACGCTGCAGAGAGCAAAGGATAGCGGCCAACGGATCGTCGCGGTCGGCACCACGACCACGCGGGCTCTCGAGTCAAACTTTGCGGCCCACGGGCGATTCGAGGCCGTTCGGGCCGAGGCCGATCTGACCATTACGCCGGGATATGAGTTCAGGGCGGTCGATGCTCTATTGACCAATTTTCATCTGCCGCAAAGTTCGCTGCTGATCCTGACTTCAACATTTGGCGGCCATAAACTTATAATGGACGCCTATCGCCACGCTGTTGATGCAGGGTACAGGTTTTACAGCTACGGCGATTGTATGTTCATCAGGTAGCTCGAAAATGGCGGTGTTGGATTCGATTCGTAACTTTCTACGGCCGGCGATACCGGCCGAACCGGAGATCATTGTGCCCGCTCCGCCATCGGAATATTCGATCGGGCCGCTGACCCCGGACCATCTGACCGAAGTTCTAAGGCTCAACATCCGGTGTTTCAGAAACGGCGACAACTATACAAAACATACCTTTGAATATCTTCTCAACGAACCGCGAACGCTCAGCTATCGTGTTTCATCTGATACCGGCGAAATGGTAGGGTTTGCGGTCGTCATGATAAACGAGAACGGTGCCGCCCATCTCACGACGATCGGCGTCGCCCCCGAACACCGCCGCCGCGGCATTGCGGCCCGGCTGCTCGCCCATATCGAGAATGCGATCCGGGCACGCAGCATCAGCACACTGCTCCTTGAGGTCCGCGTTGGAAATGAAGCGGCCCAGAGGCTGTACAGTGATGCGGGATACACGATCGCCCAGAGGATCAATAAATATTATAACAACGGCGAAGACTGCTTTCTGATGATGAAAGCGGTCGTTTGACCGCCCGATAAACGTGACCTTCACACTTCCGAAGATCTATCCGATAACCGACGTTGGGCTGAGCGGCATCCCGCACGCCGAACAGGTGCGCCGCCTCGTCAGCGGCGGTGCCCGCCTGATCCAGCTGCGTGAAAAGGACCGTGGTGCCGCCCGTTGGATCGACGACGCACGTGACGCGCTGGCCGCCGCGAGGGATGGCGGTGCCAAGCTGATCATCAATGACCGCGTCGATGTGGCGATGGTGATCGGTGCCGACGGTGTCCACCTCGGCCAGGACGACCTGCCGCCGGCCGATGCCCGAAAGCTGCTCGGCCCGGACAAGATCATCGGATACTCGACTCATTCTCTGGAACAGGCCCTGGCCGCGATCGAGCTGCCGGTCGACTACATCGGCGTCGGGCCGATATTCTCCACGACGACCAAGGCCGCACCTGACCCGGTCGTCGGGACCGAACTCCTGTCGACGATCCGCAATACGGCCGCCGGCGCTAAGATCGTCGCGATCGGCGGTATCGGTGCCGATTCGCTGCTCTCGGTCTTGAGTGCGGGTGCCGACTCAGCCGCGATGGTCGGAGCGATCTTCGGCGAAGCTGCTCTGATCGAAGAGCGAATGGACGCAATGAACCGGCTTGTTTCCCATCTGCGTTAAACATTATTAAAAATTGCCTTGCATTTTGTGTCACCAATGGGTGATAATAATGGTGTCGCTCTGTCCTGAACTGGGCGGCTAGGCACTTCATTCCCAACGAATACCCGCCTTTTTGAATTACTTCCGGGAGTAGATCCACACAATGAGCTTGCTTGATATAGGACCGATCATTGAGCAGATGCTGCTCGTTTCAGAAAACGTCAGCGATCTCAATTTTTCGGTATCGCAAAAACCACAGGTCGAGATCAACGGCGTACTTTACCCGACATCGCCTATCGGATTGGGTAAATTATCGACGTATCAGACCGAAACGATCGCGATGTCGCTGATCCGCGATAACCCGGACGCTACCCACCAACTCTCAAAATATCGAACCGCCGACTTGAGTTACGCCATTCCCGGCAAGTGCCGCTTTCGCGTCAACATCTTTCAGCAGCGAAATACCTACTCGATAGTAATGCGCGTCATTCCGCATCAGATACCGAGCTTTGAGTCGCTGCGGCTGCCCAAAACGCTCGAGGACATTGCCGAGATCCGCAATGGGATCGTTTTGCTGACCGGCCCGACCGGTTCGGGAAAAAGCTCGACGCTGGCCGCGATCATCGACCGCATCAACGAGATCAAGGCGTATCACATCGTGACGATCGAAGATCCGATCGAGTTTTTGCATAATCACAAAAAATCGACCATCAACCAGCGTGAGGTCGGCGCCGACACCAAGGATTTTGCATCGGCCCTTCGTGCAGCTTTGCGTCAGGCGCCAAAGGTCATCCTGGTCGGCGAAATGCGAGATCTCGAGACCGCTGAGATCGCTCTCGAGGCGGCTGAGACCGGCCACCTTGTCTTATCGACCCTCCACACGATCGACGCATCGAAAACTATCGACCGTATCGTCGGCCTGTATCCCAAGAACGAAGAACGTATTATCCGTACGCGGCTCGCTCAGACGTTTCGGTACATCGTCTCGCAACGCCTTATTCCGCGTGCGGACGGCAAGGGCCGCGTCGCAGCGGTTGAGATACTAAAATCAAACCCGCGTACCCGCGAGTACATCGAGCGTGGCGAGAGCGAGGGCAAAACGCTGCTTGACGCTATCCGTGACGGCGAGATCGACGGAATGCAGGATTTTGATTCGGTTATCCGGGGCATGATCGAGCGGGGCGAGATCTCAATGGAAGACGGCCTCTCGTTCGCAACCAATCAGAACAATCTTCTGCTTCAGCTGCGAGGATTGTCATCGACCGAGGATTTTATCAATCAGGGACAGCAGATACCGATGGTCAAGCCGGCGATACCGCCGCCGCCGGTCGAAAATCCGGACTCGGTATTGAATATGATCGAATAGTTGGTAAGAAAATATGATTATACGCTGCGATAACTGCTCTGTTTCATTACAGTTAGACGAGTCCAAAATACCGAGCGGGAACTTCACCGTCCGCTGTCCCCGTTGCCAGAATATGCTGCGCGTTCAGAAAGACGCTTCGGGAAAGGGTCTCTCGACAGTACAGCAACTGCAGGCAAGCCAGCCCGCTCCGGCATCGCCGGACGGCAAGGCGGAGTTTGCCGCCAAAGAGTCGGGATTTCAGATCAACTCGGCCCTGAAATCACTGATGAGCGCGCTCGCGACCGACAAGGGTGCCCTCGATAAGGATACCGAGGAATCGGCCAAACCGCGGAGGGTGCTGCTCTGTCTCGGCGCTCGGCTCGACGAAACTGCCAAGATACTTGCCGACGCGGGTTACAAGGTCTATATAGCCCAGACGCCCGCACAGGCTAACGAACGGCTGCGTGACGGCAAGACCGAAATACTGATATTCTCGCCGGACTTTGCCCCCGAACTTGGCGGTGCTGCCATCATTATGCAAAAGGCGAACGCGATGTACTCGTCAGAGAGGCGCCGGCTGTACCTGATCTCACTGGAAGATACAGGCGCGACGATGAGCGCCCACGACGCGTTTCTGCGTAACCTGAATCTGGTCGTCAATACCAACGACCTGCCGCAGCTGCCGATGATCCTGAACCGGGCAATTAGCGACTTCAACGATCTTTACAACTATTTTAATAAGGCAAACGGGCTGATGCCGATCTGATCGGCGTCACATCGCGGCGAGTTCGCACACCAACACTTCGAGCTGCATTCTGGCGCCTTGCGGGCCGCTACCGCCGATCGACGTCTTTATGGCCAGGTCGGTCTCAGCCAGCCGTGCGAGCACGCGCGCGAGTTGATCCATGTCGGAGCGTCTGGCGGCCGCCAAAAAGCCCTCCTGATCGCTGTACCTGAGATTCATTACGCGTGTGACCTCACCGCGGTCGGCCCCTCGCATCATGAGATCCTTGGCCATTACGAGCCGGCGATAGTTATACGAGATCAGACCGAGTATCATCAGCGGCTCGGCACCGTCATCAAGTATTTTCTTCAATACGGCGAGGGCACGGGTACGATCCTTTCGCACCAGATTGTCAGTCAGCTCAAAATTGGTCAATTCGCGTGAGTTCGGCACGAGCGGATCGATAAGGTCCATCGTCACGCGGCGGTCCGGCAGTGCGGCGGTCGAAAGTTTGGCGGCTTCGTTTTCGACCCTTGAGGCATCATTCCCGACGAGTGCGATCAGGTGGCGGAGTGCGCGTTCATCGATCTCCGTGCCCGAGGCTTTGAACTTATCGCGGGCCCAATTGGTGAGCTCGCCATCGTCCATCGGCTCAAAATCGACCGCGGTTGTCTCGGCCCGCAGCAATTTGCCGATCTTTCTAACGCCGTTCAGTTCGTCGGCGATAAAGACCATTATCGTCGAGGGCGAAGGGTCACGAAAATATTTGGTGAGCAGGGCCTCGTGTTCCTCGCGGAGCGTGTCGCGGTGTCCGCTCGCCGAAACACGAACGTCGGTGACACGCACAACCCGTCGGGCGGCCATCATCGGCAACTGGTTTGCCGCCGCGATCGCACGTTCGAGATTGCCGTCGGCGTTAAGGCTAAATTCGGTTTCGTTAAAATCCCGCAGGTCGCCCTCGGCGAAGGCAAAATCCGAGATCGTGCGGGCCGCTTTGTCACGAAGGTAGGTCTCCGAACCAAAAAGCAGGTAAACCGGTGCCAGTTCCCGCCGCCGGAGTTGGTTCCTGAGTTCTTCGCGTTTTATTACCGGCATTTGTTAACGATCCTGCCCTACCGTTTTTCTTCGCTCACGCCGATACCGTTGATGATCGCCGAGACGACCGATTCGGCAAATGCCCGCGACATACGGTCCACGGCGGGGTCTTCCTCGTTAAAAAACGACCGCGGGTCCTCTGAGAATTCAAATGAGTCGCGAAAAACGAAATTCTGGTTGTCGTACAGTATGCGGTCGTCCTTGAGATCGCGAATGGTCACGGCACCGACGATGGTCACCTCATAAACGCGGGCGCGTCCCTCGCGGTCAAGCAGGACGCCCGAGAACGTAAAGTCGCGGATCATGCCCTCGACCACGGCGTCAGCACCTTTTTTTGACCCTTGTACCTGCAGGCCATTGCCGCGGCGTATGATCTCGCGGCTGACGGCCTCGGTAAACCGCGATTCGACACGGTAACGCATTCCTTTTGCTTCGAATTGAAATGCCGGAACGGCGATCTTGCGAATATTCTTCGGCAAACCGGAATTGGTCACCGGCTTGTAACATTCGGTAAAGCCGGAAACTGAAAGGAAGACGATGAAAATAGATAATGCGCGTAAGATCTTCATTTTGCTAATGAACCGACATCGCCGGCACCGGCCCGTGTGCGGCGCAAAACATAAACGCCAAAAAATATCATTGCAAGCGTGAGCAGCGAACCGCCGGCGACGGTCGCCCAAAATGCCGGCGGCTTCGGGTCGGTCGAATAGTACGGGTCTGTTGTGCCGGCCGTCATATTCTTAGCCTTCCCGCCGTTGACCAAAACGGCCTTGATGCCCTTTTCACCGTCTTTTTCGAGGCGATATTCAGGATCTTTCAGGTTTTTTGCCTCTGCCGCCCGCACATCGCGAGTAAATGCGTGCTCGATCAGGGTGATCGTGCCCGGCACGGTTCCGTCGGCGATCGCCTTCTGCATCGGGTTCAACCGGTCACCCGACGGCGTTTCGTCGAGGCCGACAAGGCTGGCTTTCGGCACGGCGAGCAGTTTACCGTTTCGGTAAAGAGCACCGCCGCCCATCGACGACATCGTCACCTTTTCACCTTTTTTCAGCGTGTATTCCTTGAGGTCAAACCCACTCTTGAGAAAGAACCGGTAGTCGGAGAGATCGTCGGCCGCCTCGACTATGATGCTGAGCGAAACCCGCTTGTAGCCCGGATCGGGCGGAACGTCCGCGAGTACCGCGGCGGCCGCGGCAAGGAACACACAGACGGCTAAAAGGGTTATCAAAGGCTGGATCCGTTTCATTTATTTAGTTCTCCCGCGATCGCCGCGGCGATCTTTATTGCTCCGACGGTCTCTCTGACATCATGCACGCGGACGACACTGGCACCGTTAACAATAGCGGCCAATGCCGAAGCGATGCTTCCGCCAAGGCGCTCTGTCGGCGGGGCGTCGTCCAGTGTCTTGCCGATAAACGACTTGCGCGATGTGCCGACAAGTATGGGATACGGTTCAAATTCGCTTACAAGTCTATCAAGTTTCGCGATCAACTCTAAGTTTTGCCCGAGCGTTTTGCCGAAACAGATACCGATGTCGAGGACGATGGTGTCATCGGCTACGCCGGCCGAACGGGCGGTCTCGACCGACCGCCGAAGGCCCGCCGTTACCTCGGCAACTATATCTGCGACGGCGGGCTGCGAATGCATCGCCCCAAACTCGCCGCGTGAATGCATCAGGATCAATCCGGCGTTGCGGCCCGCCGCGGCCCGGGCAATATTGGCGTCAAACCTGAGGCCAGAGATGTCATTGATTATCTCGGCACCCGCATCTACGGCCCGCCCGGCGACCTCTGACTTGGACGTATCGATCGAGATCGGTGTGTCAAATCGCTTTACGATCGCCTCAATGATCGGGATCGTCCGTTCGGCCTCCGTCTCGGCTGAAACGGGTTGGCTGCCCGGTCGCGTCGATTCACCCCCGAGATCGATGATATCCGCACCCTCGGCGATCATCGCCTCGGCCCGCCGGAGCGCCGCCTCAGGGTCAGCATACCTGCCGCCGTCGGAAAAACTGTCAGGCGTAACGTTCAAAATGCCCATCACCAGCGGACGGCTGAGGTCGATCTGTCGGCGGGATGTTTGCCAGTACATAATTCAAGACCATATAAAACTGAAAAAGTGAAAAAGCCGAAGTCCGCCGACCCCGCACTTTTTCACTTTCTCACCTATCCACGCGTGACCCCGTTTAGGCCGTTGCCGGGTTGTTTCCGGTTATCGGCGGCAGGATCGGCTTTTTGAAAGGGTTAGCGGACGACTCCTCTGACTCCGAACCGCTGCCGTCGTCCGACGTTGACGGCGAATTATCACTGTCGATCGGCAGCCCGGCAATGACGCGGCGGATCTGAACGGCGTCCAGCGTCTCATACTCGAGCAGTGCCTCGGCTAGCCGGATCATCGCGTCCTTGTTTTCGCGGATGACCTTTTCGGCGAGCTTGTACTGTTCGTCGATGATCCGGCGAACCTCGCTGTCGATCTTGATCGCCGTATCTTCGGAGTAATCCCGGTGCTGCGAAATCTCGCGGCCGAGGAATATCTGCTCTTCCTTTTTACCGAAGGTCAACGGCCCGAGCGACGACATTCCGTATTCGCAGACCATCGAACGTGCGATCTCGGTCGCCTTTTCAATATCATTCGATGCACCGGTGGTGATGCTGCCGATAAAAATGTCCTCGGCGATGCGTCCGCCCATCGCCATCGCGATCTGGCCGAGCAAAAACTCCTTGGTCGCGCTGACGCGGTCTTTTTCCGGCAGGTACATCGTGACGCCCAACGCCATTCCGCGCGGAATGATGGTCACCTTGTGAACCGGATCGCAGTGCGGCACCTTGATCCCGACCAGCGTATGACCGGCCTCATGATATGCGGTGATGCGTTTTTCCTCGTCCGAGATGACCATGCTCTTGCGCTCGGCGCCCATCATCACCTTGTCCTTGGCGATCTCAAAGTCCGCCATACCGACGACCTTTTTGTTATAACGGGCGGCGTTCAGAGCCGCTTCGTTAACGATGTTGGCAAGATCGGCTCCGGTAAAGCCGGGCGTGCCGCGGGCGATGACGTTGATATCGACGCCCTCATCGAGCGGGATCTTGCGGGTGTGCACCTTCAGGATGCCTTCGCGGCCGCGAACGTCAGGACGGCCGACGACAACGCGACGGTCAAAGCGTCCCGGGCGAAGCAATGCCGGATCGAGCACGTCGGGACGGTTGGTCGATGCCATCAGAATAACGCCGTCGTTCGACTCAAAGCCGTCCATTTCGACCAGGAGTTGGTTGAGCGTCTGTTCGCGTTCGTCGTGTCCGCCGCCGAGGCCGGCACCGCGATGGCGTCCGACCGCGTCGATCTCATCGATAAAGATTATGCACGGAGCATTCTTCTTGCCCTGTTCAAACAGGTCGCGGACGCGGCTCGCACCGACGCCGAC